>NZ_CAESCG010000003.1:742500-889026 GCF_903166565.1 Pseudomonas sp. Marseille-P9899 | reverse complement strand
CCTGCACGAGGTGGCTTTCTATGTTCGGTGTTTCTTTCGACCTCAGGACGCCTGAATGCGAGATCCAGGCCAGCCAGAAACAAGGTGCTGGATGGATTTAGGGCCGCTTTGCGGCCCTTCGCGGATGAATCCGCTCCCACGGGATTGCAGGTGACCGACGCTTTGAGCTGCCCTGCGAGATATGTAGATACCCATGCAGCGATGAGGCCCGAAAGATCAAACACGGGTAGCATGTGCCATCCCCCTCCCCCAAGGCCCGCTCCAGATGCTGATCCCCTACGACCAACTCGAAGCCGAGACCCTGACCCGCCTGATCGAGGATTTCGTCACCCGCGAAGGCACCGACAACGGCGACGACACCCCGCTGGAAACCCGCGTACTGCGGGTTCGCCAGGCGCTGGCCAAGGGTCAGGCATTCATCCTCTTCGACCTCGAAAGCCAGCAGTGCCAGTTGCTGGCCAAGCACGATGTGCCCAAGGAACTGCTCGACTGAGCCGACGGCTCAACTGGCCGCCTCCTTTTCCAGTCGCTCGGCCAGGCGCTTGTAGATCTCCGCGCGATGAATCTCGACATCACGCGGCGCGCTGATACCGAAACGCACGGTCCCGCCGTCCACGGCCAGTACCTTGAGCTTGATGTCGTCGCCGATGTTGATGACCTCGCCTATTTCACGTCCTATAACCAACATTCCCGAATCCTCCATTTCAAGGTGAATTCGGAGACTGGCTGTCGGGGTAGTCCGCTTCAATGGTCTGATCTTGAAAGAGAGATGGCCTACGCGACTAACGGAAATGCCCTACACATTCTTCCCACAAGATCAGCCCGCACTGTGGAACCTCGGTCCCAGCAGGATCACCGTCGCACCCGCCACGCAGAGCAATCCGCCGATCCAGTCGCTGCCCAGCGGCCGGCCGCGCTCCACCAGCGCCAGCCAGAGCAATGAAGTGACGATGTAGATTCCGCCATAGGCGGCATAGGCACGCCCGGCGTAAGCCGACTCGACACGGGTCAGCAGCAGGGCGAAGAGGGTCAGGCTGAGCAGCGCCGGGGCGATCCACCAGGCGCTCTTGCCCAGGCGCAACCACATGTAGAAGGCGTAGCAACCGGCGATCTCGAACACCGCCGCGAGGAAGAACAACAGGTAATTGACCACAGGTATCCCCAATGCTGGCAAAGCGCCGAGGATACCCGATGCCGCCGCTCAGGATTGCGGCTGGCGGCCTTTGGCGCGCATTTTTTCCGCCATGCTCGCCATTTCGTCGTAGAGCGCCTGCGGGTTGTGCTGCTTGAGCTGCCAGGCCATCCGGCCCTGCTCGTGCGGCAGGATCATGAACTGGCCGCGGGCGACCTGCTGGTAGATGTACTCGGCGATATCGGTGGCGCTGATCGGCGAGCTTTCCAGCAGCTTGCCGACCTGGGCCTTCATCGCCGGCGTCGGGCCACGGAAGGAGTCCAGCAGGTTGGTCTGGAAGAACGACGGGCAGACCACATGCACCGCCACGTCGAGTTGCCGCAGTTCCACCAGCAGACTCTCGGACAGCGCCACCACGCCGGCCTTGGCGACGTTGTAGTTGCTCATCGCCGGGCCCTGCATCAGCGCGGCCATGGAAGCGATATTGATGATCCGCCCCTTGCTGCGCTCCAGCAGCGGCAAGAACGCCTTGCAGCCCTTGACCACGCCCATGAGGTTGATTGCGATCTGCCAATCCCAGTCCTCCAGCGACAGTTCGGCGAAGAAACCGCCCGAGGCCACGCCGGCGTTGTTGACGATCACATCAATGCCGTCGAAGTGCTCTTCGCAGGCCTGGGCCAGGGCGATCAACTGGCTGTAGTCACGGACATCGCAACGCTGGATGAAGCCGCTGCCGCCGGCCTCGCGGACCAGGGCCAGGGTCTGTTTGAGGCCTTCCTCGCTGACATCGCTCAATGCCAGTCGCCAGCCCTCGCGGGCCCAGCGCAGGGCAATTTCACGACCCAGTCCGGATCCCGCGCCAGTGATCATCATGCGGTTCTGCATAGCCAGCTGCCTTGTGTGCTTGACGGTGAAGGCCAGTGTAGCGAAGGCCCTGCGCCGGCCCACGCGGTATCAGGTTGCTGAATGGCACGGGCAAAAAAAGGCGTGGATTGCGGGGCTCTACAAGAGGAAGAAAGTGAGGTTGATTAAACTTTTCCCTCACGGCAGGAGTCGCAATTACAAGCGGGCCTGAAAGACAGGTCTGCCCATCCGACCGAAACCAGAGGAATCGTCATGGGCACAATTCTAATCATCATCCTGATCCTGCTGCTGATCGGTGGCCTGCCGGTATTCCCGCACTCCAGAAGCTGGGGCTACGGACCATCGGGCATCATCGGTACCGTGCTGATCGTCCTGTTGATACTGCTCTTGCTCGGCTACATATGACCCGCGCCTGACCCGCCTCCTGCAGGCAAAAAAAAGACAGCCCGAGGGCTGTCTTTTTCATTGCCGGGTCGATCAGTGCGAAACCGCACCGCTGGCGCCCAGGCCGGTCTGCGAACGGACGAACTGCGGGAAGAACAGTGCGCGTTCTTCGTCAGCCGCCTTGGACTTGTCGGTGATCGAGAAGAACCAGATACCCACGAACGCAATCAGCATGGAGAACAGCGCCGGGTACTCGTACGGGTAGATCGGTTTCTCGTGGTGCAGGATCTGCACCCAGATGGTCGGGCCAAGCACCATCAGGGCCACAGCGCTGATCAGCCCCATCCAGCCGCCGATCATGGCGCCACGGGTGGTCAGTTTCTTCCAGTACATCGAGAGCAGCAGTACCGGGAAGTTGCAGCTGGCAGCGATGGAGAACGCCAGGCCCACCATGAAGGCGATGTTCTGGCTTTCGAAGAGGATACCCAGGCCGATGGCCAGCACTGCCAGGGCAATGGTGGTGATCTTCGACACACGGATTTCGTCTTTATCGTTGACTTTGCCTTTGCGCCATACGCTGGCGTACAGGTCGTGGGACACCGCCGAAGCGCCTGCCAGGGTCAGACCGGCAACCACCGCCAGGATGGTGGCGAAGGCCACTGCCGAGATGAAGCCGAGGAAGATGCTGCCGCCAACGGCGTTGGCCAGGTGCACCGCCGCCATGTTGTTACCGCCCAGCAAAGCACCAGCAGCGTCCTTGAAGGCCGGGTTGGTGCTGACCAGCAGGATCGCGCCGAAGCCGATGATGAAGGTCAGGATGTAGAAGTAGCCGATGAAGCCAGTAGCGTAGAACACCGATTTGCGAGCTTCTTTAGCGTCGCTCACGGTGAAGAAGCGCATCAGGATGTGTGGCAGGCCAGCAGTACCGAACATCAGCGCCAGACCCAGCGAGAACGCGGAGATCGGATCTTTCACCAGACCGCCAGGGCTCATGATCGCTTCACCTTTAGGGTGAACGGCGATGGCCTGGGAGAACAGCTCGCTGAAGTTGAAGTTGACGTGCTTCATCACCATCAGCGCCATGAAGCTGGCACCGGAGAGCAGCAGCACTGCCTTGATGATCTGTACCCAGGTGGTCGCCAGCATGCCGCCGAACAACACGTACAGGCACATCAGGATACCGACCAGGATGACCGCAACGTGGTAGTCCAGACCGAACAGCAGCTGGATCAGCTTGCCGGCACCAACCATCTGCGCGATCAGGTAGAACGCCACCACCACCAGCGAGCCGGAGGCCGACAGGGTGCGGATTTCTTTCTGGCCGAGGCGATAGGACGCCACGTCAGCAAAGGTGTATTTACCCAGGTTGCGCAGGCGTTCGGCGATCAGGAAGAGGATGATCGGCCAGCCGACGAGGAAGCCGATCGAGTAGATCAGGCCGTCGTAGCCGGAGGTGAATACCAGGGCGGAAATACCCAGGAAGGACGCCGCGGACATGTAGTCACCGGCAATGGCCAGACCGTTCTGGAAACCAGTGATCTTGCCGCCGGCAGCGTAGTAGTCGGACGCCGAGTTGTTCTTTTTCGAAGCCCAGTAGGTGATGCACAGGGTGGCGCCAACGAAGGCGACGAACATGAGGATCGCCGCAACGTTCAGCGGTTGTTTCTGTACCGCGCCGGTCAGGGCGTCGGCGGCCCAGACGGCGGGTGCGAACGCGCCGATGGCCAGGGTTGCCAGTAGACGCCGGATCATTGCTGAGCCTCCTTGAGGATTGCGTTGTTCAGCTCATCGAATTCACCGTTGGCGCGACGCACATAGATACCGGTGAGGATGAAGGCCGAAAGGATCAGTCCCACGCCCAGGGGAATGCCCCAGGTAATCGAAGAGTCAGGGCTGATCTTGGTGCCCAGCAGTTGGGGACCATAGGCAATCAGAAGGATGAAAGCAGAATAAAGGCCGAGCATGATTGCCGAGAGAATCCAGGCGAATCGTTCACGTTTTGAAACCAGCTCCTTGAACCGCGGGCTGTTTTGTATCGATAGGTAAATGCTGTCGTTCATTGTTTTTGTCCTCGCAGCACAGATTAGATAGAACGACTCCACTTTATGCTGCCTATGAACGCACTCCAGACGACCTTAGTCTTAGATGTAAAAGTCTTTTGCAAAGACGGTAAAGGTCCACAAACAAAAGGGCCGCCCACCGGATAAACCGGGGGCGGCCCTGGAAGGCTCAGGATAGAGGCATCAAGCCATTATTTGCCGACCCACTCGGCAACGCGTTCCGGGTGCTTGGCTACCCAGTCCTTGGCGGCGGCATCGGCCTTGGCGCCTTCTTGAATGGCCAACATGACCTCGCCAATTTCGTCTTTCGACTGCCAGGAGAACCTCTTCAGGAACTCCGCAACTTCCGGCGCCTTGGTCGCCAGTTCCTTGCTGCCGATGCTGTTGACGGTTTCGGCGGCGCCATAAACGCCCTTGGGGTCTTCGAGGAAGCGCAGTTTCCACTTGGCGAACATCCAGTGCGGCACCCAGCCGGTGACCGCGATGGACTGCTGCTTGGCATAGGCGCGGCCCAGTTCCGCGGTCATCGCTGCGCCGGAGCTGGCCTGCAGTTTGTAGCCGGTGAGGTCGTAGTCCTTGATCGCCTGATCGGTCTTGAGCATCACGCCGGAACCGGCGTCGATGCCGACGATTTTCTTCTTGAAGCTGTCATCGGTCTTGAGGTCGGCGACCGACTGCGCCTTGACGTATTCCGGCACGATCAAGCCGATCTTGGCGTCCTTGAAGTTGGGACCGTAGTCGACGACGTTGTCCTTGTTCTTCGTCCAGTATTCGCCGTGGGTGACGGGCAGCCAGGCCGAGAGCATGGCGTCGAGTTTGCCGGTGGCGACGCCCTGCCACATGATCCCGGTTGCCACGGGCATGAGCTTCACGTCATAGCCCAGTTTCTGTTTGATGACCTCTGCGGCCACATGGGTGGTTGCCACACTGTCGGACCAGCCATCGACGTAGCCGATGCTCACTTCCTTGGCCATCGCCGTCACGGCGCTCATTGCCAATACCAGGGCGGTGCCCGCCCCCAGGAGTCGTCGCATTTTCATCAAAGCTTCCCCTTGTCACGTCACGGATGTCATGCGTCCGACGCCGGTCGGAGCACGTCTTGTTCTGGTGCACGGCGCCCCCATCACGCCTCACTGCCTGGACCGAGAGAGCATCAGCGGAGTACTGATGCGCCCATCATCAACCCCGGCTCGTGGCGGACCTGCTCTGTCAGCGACCTCGAAACATCGAGAAACGACACCAGTTTGCCAGCACCGCCAGCAATCCCGGGGCCCTCGCTAAAGCCCGCCCGAACTTTGCATGCCAAAGGCAAAACCTCCGGTGTTTACGGGTAGTATTGGCGGCTTTGTTGCCTCACCGGATCGCTCCATGTCCTCGACTGCCCGCTTTGCGCTGCCACCTTATCTCTTCGCCTGCCTGCTCGGCCTGTTCGCCCTCGCCGGCCTCTGGTACGGGCTCGGCAAGCCGGTGGTGCTGCCGGATGCCGCCAGCGCCACGCACAAATTGCAGTGCGCCTCCTACACCCCGTTCGACAAGGACCAGTCGCCCTTCGACCAGCCCTTCACCCTGCGCCCGGAACGCATCGACGCCGACCTCGCGCTGCTGTCGAAACGCTTCGAATGCATCCGCACCTATTCCATGACCGGCCTCGAAGGCATCCCCGATATCGCCCGCAAGTACGGGCTGAAGGTGATGCTCGGGGCCTGGGTCAACGGCAATCCGGTGGATACCGAAAAGGAGATCAAGTCGCTGATCGCCTCGGCCAACGCCAACCAGGACGTGGTCCGCGCGGTGATCGTCGGCAACGAAACGCTGCTGCGCAAAGAGATCACTGGCGACCGCCTTGCCGAATTGATCGGCCGGGTGAAAAGCCAGGTCCAGGTGCCGGTGACCTACGCCGATGTCTGGGAGTTCTGGCTGCAGCACCCGCAGATCGCCCCGGCGGTGGACTTCCTCACCATCCACCTGCTGCCCTACTGGGAAGATGATCCACGCGGGATCGACGACGCCCTGGCGCATGTCGGCGAGATCCGCCAGGTGTTCGGCAACCGCTTCGCGCCCAAGGACATCCTGATCGGTGAAACCGGCTGGCCCAGCGAAGGCCGCCAGCGCGAAACCGCGGTGCCGAGCCGGGTCAACGAAGCACGCTTCATTCGTGGTTTCGTCGCCATGGCGGAAAAGAATGGCTGGCACTACAACCTGATCGAAGCCTTCGACCAACCGTGGAAGCGCGCCAGCGAAGGCGCGGTGGGCGGTTACTGGGGCTTGTACGACGCCGATCGCCACGACAAGGGCGTACTCGAAGGCCCGGTGAGCAACCTGGCGTTCTGGCCGCAGTGGCTGGCCGCCAGCGTCGCGCTGTTTCTCGCCACCCTGGTGCTGGCCGGCCCGGTCCGCAGCACCCGCAACGCCCTGGCCCTGCCGCTGCTGGCAGCGATCGGTGCCGCCAGCATCGGCCTGTGGGGCGAACTGGCGCGGACCAACAGCCGCTTCTTCGGCGAATGGTTGTGGGTGGTGCTGCTGGTGGGGCTCAACCTGATCGTACTGGCCCATGGCGCGCTCGCCCTGGCATCGCGCAGTGGCTGGCGCGAGCGAACCTTCGCCTGGCTGGAAGCCCGTGCGGGCTGGTGGGTACTGGCGGCGGGCTTTGCCGCGGCGGTGAGCATGCTGGCGCTGGTGTTCGATCCGCGCTATCGCAGCTTCCCGAGTGCGGCGTTCGTGTTGCCGGCACTGGTTTATCTGCTGCGTCCGGTGAAGGTGGCGCGGGCTGAAGTAGCGCTGTTGACCTTGATCGTCGGTGCCGGGATCGGACCGCAGTTGTATCGCGAAGGATTGGCAAGCCTGCAGGCCTGGGGCTGGGCGGTGGTCAGTGTGTTGATGGTCGCTGCGTTGTGGCGCTGTCTGAAAACTCGATAGCTCTCAGGGGCCTCATCGCTGCGGTTCGGCAGCGATGAGGCCCTCAAATGCCCTGTCAAAGGGCGCGGCTCATCTGGCCCGACGAACCAACCTCAACCCCGCCAGCACCACCGCAAACACCGCGATACTCGCGGTGTACAACACCAGCGCCGGAATCCCCGCCACCAGTGCCAGCACCGCCAGCCAGCGCCCGGCCCGGTGCGCCACGACCGTCCCCACCAGCGCCAGCCCCAACGCCAGCCACGCCAGAATCCGGAAGTGAATGGTCAGGCCCAGCGTCGAGCGAACCTGGCACTCCCACACCTGCACCTGCGCCGAGCAGATCCCCACCCACTGCGGATCCTCCATGAACCCGTAGCGAACCCCATAACTGGCGGCCAGCCACAACGGCACGAACAGCAACAAGGCGATAAGTGGCAAACGCTGAGACATGGTGACTCCAAAATCAGAAAAATCGGCGCCCAGCATAATCCTCCAGGCGGTCTGCGCAAGGCGAAAGCGCCAGCCTCGACTACTTTTAACGCCAGGATAAATGGAACCAATTGTTGCAGAGTCCAAGGCCATCACGGCAACATCCGGGACGACAAATACCGTGGCACCAGGCAACTTTGCCGGTAACACGGATGTCCTAGGCTGGACTACGCACCACGCTTTCGTGCCTTTTCTGGGGATCCGTCATGTTTCGACCACTGCGCCTCGCTGCCCTGCTGGGCGGCCTACTGTTGAGTGCGGCCGCGTCGGCAGCGGACATTGATGCCGCCACCTACGGCTATCCGCTGACCAACCCCTTCGAGGCGACCATCGCCACCACGCCGCCGGACCTGCGCCCGGAACTGCCCACCGACGATGACATCACCCAGTCCGACTACGACCTCAACCTGCGCCCGGAACGCGCCTTCACCCTGCCGGACAATTTCTGGCCGGTGAAGAAGCTGCGCTATCGCCTGGCCCGCCAGGACCACGAAGCGCCGCTGATTTTCCTGATTGCCGGCACCGGCGCACGCTACAACGCCAGCATCAACGAATACCTCAAGCGCCTTTATTACAAGGCCGGCTACCACGTGGTGCAGTTGTCCTCGCCGACCAGCTTCGACTTCATCAGCGCCGCGTCGCGCTTCGCCACCCCGGGGGTGAGCACCGAGGACGCCGAAGACCTGTACCGGGTGATGCAAGCCGTGCGCGCCCAGCACCCGCGGCTGCCGATCAAGGAGTTCTACCTCAGCGGCTACAGTCTCGGCGCGCTGGACGCCGCATTCGTCAGCCCCCTGGACGAACCCCGGCGCAGCTTCAACTTCAAGCGCGTGCTGCTGCTCAACCCGCCGGTGAACCTCTACACCTCCATCAGCAACCTCGACCGCCTGGTGCAGACCGAGGTCAAGGGCGTCACCAGCCACACCACCTTCTATGAACTGGTGCTCAACAAGCTGACCCGCTACTTCCAGCAGAAGGGCTACATCGACCTCAACGACGCCCTGCTCTACGACTTCCAGCAGTCGCGCCAGCACCTCTCCAATGAACAGATGGCCATGCTGATCGGCACCTCGTTCCGCTTCTCCGCGGCCGATATCGCCTTTACCTCGGACCTGATCAACCGCCGCGGCCTGATCATCCCGCCGAAATTCCCGATCACCGAAGGCAGCAGCCTCACGCCGTTCTTCAAGCGTGCGCTGCAATGCGATTTCGACTGCTACCTGACCGAGCAAGTGATCCCGATGTGGCGCGCCCGCACCGACGGCGGCAGCCTGCTGCAACTGATCGACCAGGTGAGCCTCTACGCCCTGCAGGACTACCTGAGCAAAACGCCGAAGATCGCCGTGATGCACAACGCCGATGACCTGATCCTCGGGCCAGGCGACATCGGTTTCCTGCGCAAGACCTTCGGCGACCGACTCACCCTGTACCCCCATGGCGGCCATTGCGGCAACCTCAACTACCGCGTCAACAGCGACGACATGCTGGAGTTCTTCCGTGGTTAAACGCCTGCTGATCACCGCCCTGCTGCTATCCGCCGGCACGGCGTTCGCCGACGAACCTGCGCCCGCAGCCAGCGTCGTCGACGCCGACGGCTTCACCGAGCCGCTCAAGGAACTGAAATTCAACCCAGGCCTGGACCAGCGCGAATTCGAACGCTCGACGCTCAACGCGTTGGCCGTCTACGACCCGCTGGAGTCCTGGAACCGCCGGGTCTATCACTTCAACTACCGCTTCGACGAGTGGGTGTTCCTGCCGGTGGTCAATGGCTACCGCTACGTCACCCCGCAGTTCGTGCGCAGCGGCGTGAGCAACTTCTTCAGCAACATCGGCGACGTGCCGAACCTGCTCAACAGCCTGTTGCAGTTCAAGGGCAAGCGCTCGCTGGACATCACCGCACGGCTGCTGGTCAACACCACCATCGGTGTTTTCGGCCTGTGGGACCCTGCAACCATGATGGGCGTACCGAAACAGAACGAAGACTTCGGCCAGACCCTGGGTTTTTATGGCGTGCCGGACGGCCCGTACCTGATGCTGCCGATCCTTGGCCCGTCCAACCTGCGCGACACCGGCGGGCTGGTGGTGGACTACAGCGCCGAGAACCAGATCAACTTCCTCAACGTTGCCGAAGTCAGCAGCGACCACCCCGAACTGTGGGTGCTGCGCGCCATCGACCGGCGCTACACCACCGCGTTCCGCTATGGCCAGATGAATTCGCCGTTCGAGTACGAGAAGGTGCGCTACGTCTACACCGAGGCGCGGCACCTGCAAATCGCGGAGTGAGGGTTCAGGCGTGAACGGGCGGCAAGCCGAGGAAGGCGCATAGCTGATCGCGCTTGGCTAGCGCATCGCGCCGTCCGAGTTCGATCAGCTCGCTGCAATAACCAGCTTCGAACAGCAGGTAACTGAGCACCCCCGCCCCGCTGGTCTTGGTCGCACCCGGCCCGCGCAAGAACAGACGCAGCGCCGCCGGCAATTCGCGGCGGTGACGCGCGGCAATCTCGTCCAGCGGCTGGCTGGGCGCTACCACCAGCACTTCCACCGGCTCCAGTCCGAGCCGGCGCGGATGCGCCTGCTCCGGCACCAGGTGACTCAGATGATTGAGCCGCTGCAACAATTCCAGGTCGTCTTCCAGGCTATCGATGAACGTGCTGTTGAGCAGGTGCCCCCCGATCTGCGCCAGGCTCGGCGGCTGGCCGCTGTAGATGCGCTGCACCGGCTCGCTCGCCGAAGGGCCGCGCGGGTTGCCGCTGACCCCGACCACCAGGATGCGGCTCGCGCCCAGGTGCAACGCCGGACTGATCGGCGCTGACTGACGCACCGCGCCATCGCCGTAATACTCATGGCCCAGCTTGACCGGCGCGAACAGCAGCGGGATCGCCGAGCTGGCCAGCAGGTGCTCGACGCTCAAGCGGGTCGGCACGCCGATACGCCGGTGACGCAACCAGGGATCGATCGCGCCACGGCCCTGATAGAAAGTCACGGCCTGCCCCGACTCATAACCGAACGCGGTCACCGCAACCGCGCGCAGACACTGCTGCTCGATGGCGTGACCGATGCCCCTCAAGTCGAGATGTTCGTTGAGCAGCCCGCGCAAGGGCGAACTGTCGAGCAGCGCCACCGGAACC
Organism: Pseudomonas sp. Marseille-P9899; assembly: GCF_903166565.1. Classification (NCBI taxonomy): domain Bacteria; kingdom Pseudomonadati; phylum Pseudomonadota; class Gammaproteobacteria; order Pseudomonadales; family Pseudomonadaceae; genus Pseudomonas; species Pseudomonas sp. Marseille-P9899. The sequence goes on along the minus strand of NZ_CAESCG010000003.1, from coordinate 878,071 downwards.
TGCCGGCCAAGTCCGAGCAGGCTGTGGCCGACGAAACGGCTGGCCTGGCGCATCACGCCGGGCCAATCGCTGCGCAGCACCTGATGGCTGCGAAAACCTTGCCAGAAGCTGGTCAGACGCCGGATCGCTTCGGCGAAATGCAGGGCGCCACTGGCCAGGGTCACCGCATTGATGGCACCGGCGGAAGTGCCGACGATGACCGGGAACGGGTTGGATGCCCCTTGCGGCAGCAGATCGGCGATCCCCGCCAGCACCCCGACCTGATAGGCGGCGCGGGCGCCACCACCGGAAAGGATCAGGCCGGTGACCGGTTCTGCTGCTGCCATGCTCATGCTCCCTGAGATAAATGTGCGCCGCGCTTAACGCCGATACAGCTTCGGCTCTCCTGGCGGGCGCGACTTGAAGCGCCGATGCGCCCACAGGTACTGCTCCGGGCAGGCCCGCAGCGCCTGCTCGATCCACTGGTTGATGCGCAGGCAGTCGGCCTCTTCGGTTTCTCCGGGGAAGTCTGCAAGCGGCGGGTGAATCACCAGCCGGTAACCACTGCCGTCGGCCAGGCGCTCCTGGGTGAACGGAATCACCCGGGCCCGGCCCAGACGGGCGAATTTGGTGGTGGCGGTCACGGTCGCCGCCTGAATGCCGAACAGCGGCACGAACAGGCTTTGCTTGGCACCGTAATCCTGGTCCGGCGCGTACCAGATCGCCCGGCCGGCGCGCAGCAGCTTGAGCATGCCGCGCACATCCTCACGCTCCACCGCCAGCGAATCGAGGTTATGACGCTCGCGGCCGCGGCGCTGGATCAGGTCGAACAGCGGGTTCTTGTGCTCGCGGTACATGCCGTCGATGGTGTGGACCTGGCCCAGCAGCGCCGCGCCAATCTCCAGGGTGGTGAAATGCAGGGCCATGAGGATGGCGCCCTGGCCATCACGCTGCGCGGCCTGCAAATGTTCCAGCCCCTCGATATGCGCCAGGCGCGCCAGCCGGGCCTTTGGCCACCACCAGCTCATGGCCATTTCGAAGAAGGCGATGCCGGTGGACGCGAAGTTTTCCTTTAACAGGCGCTTGCGTTCGACGGACGGCAGTTCCGGGAAGCACAGTTCCAGGTTGCGCGCCGCAATCGCCCGACGGGCACCGGCCACGCGGTACATCAAAGCCCCGAGGACACGACCGATGCCCAGCAAAACCGGGTACGGAAGCTGGACGATCAGCCAGAGCAGCCCGAGCCCCAGCCACAGCGGCCAGAAACGCGGGTGCAGGAAATAAGGACGAAAACGCGGGCGATCCATTCAAGATTCCGGAAAGAAAAAGGCCGGGCATTCTACAACGGTTCGGCGCGGGTTGCGGCTAACCGGCGTTCTCGTTATAAGTCTGGGCACTTTTTTCGCAACAAGGCGCCTCGACGCAGACATGAGCCAGACCCCGACGCCCGACCAAGCCCCCGTGTTCCAGCTCAAGGGCAGCATGCTCGCCATCACGGTGCTGGAGCTTGCCCGGAACAACCTCGAAGGACTCGACCGGCAACTGGCGGCCAAGGTGGCCCAGGCGCCGAATTTCTTCAGCAACACCCCGCTGGTGCTGGCGCTGGACAAGCTGCCGCCCGGCGAAGGCGCGGTGGACCTGCCGGGGCTGATGCGGGTCTGCCGCCAGCACGGGCTGCGCACGCTGGCGATCCGCGCCAGTCGCATCGAGGACATCGCCGCCGCCATCGCCATCGACCTGCCGGTGCTGCCACCGTCCGGCGCCCGCGAGCGGCCGGTGGAGCCGGAAGTCGAGGTGGTGAAGAAGCCCGAACCGGCCCCGGCACCGCCTCCACCGCCCGAACCGACCGTCCGCCCGACCAAGATCATCACCTCGCCTGTACGCGGCGGCCAACAGATCTATGCTCAAGGTGGCGATCTGGTAGTGATATCGGCGGTCAGCCCCGGCGCGGAACTTCTCGCCGATGGCAACATCCATGTGTACGGGCCAATGCGGGGGCGTGCACTGGCAGGTATCAAGGGCAATACCAAGGCGCGGATTTTCTGCCAGCAGATGACCGCCGAACTGGTCTCCATCGCCGGGCAATACAAGGTCTCCGAAGACCTGCGCCGTGACCCTCTGTGGGGTGCCGGCGTGCAGGTCAGCCTGTCCGGTGACGTGTTGAACATCACCCGCCTTTAACGGATACTGCCGCCATTTTCCGCGCAACTTAGTCAGATGTTGCCGTTTTTTGTATTTTGGGACCGATCGTCCTTTTTCATCATTTTTAGGGGTGATACACCTTGGCCAAGATTCTCGTGGTTACTTCCGGCAAGGGTGGTGTGGGCAAAACCACCACCAGTGCCGCCATCGGTACCGGTCTCGCGCTGCGCGGCCACAAGACAGTGATCGTCGACTTCGACGTCGGCCTGCGTAACCTCGACCTGATCATGGGCTGCGAACGCCGCGTGGTGTACGACTTCGTCAACGTGGTCAACGGCGAAGCCAACCTGCAGCAAGCCCTGATCAAGGACAAGCGCCTGGAAAACCTGTACGTGCTGGCCGCCAGCCAGACCCGTGACAAGGACGCGCTGACCGTCGAAGGCGTCGAAAAGGTCCTGATGGAACTGAAGGAAAACTTCGAATACGTGGTCTGCGACTCCCCGGCCGGTATCGAGAAGGGCGCGCACCTGGCAATGTACTTCGCCGACGAAGCCATCGTCGTGACCAACCCTGAAGTGTCCTCGGTACGTGACTCGGACCGCATGCTGGGCCTCCTGGCCAGCAAATCGCGCCGCGCCGAGCGCAACGAAGACCCGATCAAGGAACACCTGCTGATCACCCGTTACCACCCCGAGCGCGTCAGCAAGGGCGAGATGCTTGGCGTCGAAGACGTCAAGGAGATCCTCTCGGTCGCCCTGCTCGGTGTCATTCCCGAATCCCAGGCCGTGCTCAAGGCCTCCAACCAAGGCGTCCCGGTCATCCTCGACGACCAGAGCGATGCCGGCCAGGCGTACAGCGACACTGTCGACCGCCTGTTGGGCAAAACCGTGGAACACCGGTTCCTCGATGTACAGAAGAAGGGATTCTTCGAGCGCCTGTTTGGAGGCAACTGAACCATGAACCTTTTTGACTTCTTTCGTGCCAACAAAAAGCAGAGCTCCGCGTCGGTTGCGAAAGAGCGTCTACAGATCATCGTGGCGCACGAGCGCGGTCAGCGCAGTACCCCGGACTACCTGCCAGCCCTGCAAAAGGAACTGGTCGAAGTGATCCGCAAGTACGTCAACATCGGCAACGATGATGTGCAGGTCGCTCTGGAGAACCAGGGCAGCTGCTCGATCCTGGAACTGAACATCACCCTGCCCGAGCGCTGATAGCGTCTGCGGGTAACCTGCCACGGCGACGGCCGGGCCCGGGCTGCGCAAGCCCGGGTTCGACCGTCGCCGTTGGCGTTTGCAGAGAACACGCAATGCCGCTGTCCAACGTTCACATCCTGCACGAGGATGACGCCATCCTGGTGATCAACAAACCGACCCTGTTGCTCTCGGTGCCCGGCCGGGCCGACGACAACAAGGACTGCCTGATCACCCGCCTGCAGGAAAACGGCTATCCCGACGCCCTGATCGTCCACCGCCTGGACTGGGAAACCTCGGGGATCATCCTCCTCGCCCGCGACGCCGACAGCCACCGCGAGCTGTCGCGGCAGTTCCACGACCGCGAAACCGAGAAGGCCTACACCGCACTGTGCTGGGGCCAGCCGGAGCGTGACAGCGGCAGCATCGACCTGCCGCTGCGCTACGACCCGCCGACCAAGCCGCGCCACGTGGTCGACCACGAGCAAGGCAAGCATGCCCTGACCTTCTGGCGTATCGTCGAGCGCTGCGGCGATCACTGCCGGGTCGAGCTGACGCCGATCACCGGCCGCTCGCACCAACTGCGCGTGCACATGCTGTCGATCGGGCATCCGCTGCTGGGTGACCGCCTGTACGCCAACCCCGAAGCCCTGGCCGCCCATGAACGGCTGTGCCTGCACGCCAGCATGCTGAGCTTCACCCACCCGGTGACGGGTGAGCGCCTGAAGTTCGAGTGCCCGGCGCCGTTTTAAGCCGCTCACGCCCCCTGTAGGAGCGAGCTTGCTCGCGAAGGACTGCGCAGCAGTCCCCCAGGGCCGCAATGCGGCCCTTCGCACGCTGGCTCGCCCCCACAAAAACCCGCGTCAGCCCTCGACCATCTGCGTTAAACTCGCGCCCACTGCTGTCTGGAGTGACTTATGCGCGACGCCCTGAACCAAGGCCTGATTGATTTCCTCAAAGCCTCCCCCACGCCCTTCCATGCCACCGCCAGCCTGGCCCAGCGCCTCGACGCCGCCGGCTACCAGCGCCTGGACGAGCGCGACAGTTGGGCCACGGTGCCCGGCGGTCGCTACTACCTGACCCGCAACGACTCTTCGATCATCGCCTTCAAGCTCGGCCGCCATTCGCCGCTGCTCGACGGCATCCGCCTGGTCGGCGCCCACACCGACAGCCCGTGCCTGCGGGTCAAGCCACAGCCGGAGCTGCAACGCCACGGCTTCTGGCAACTGGGCGTGGAAGTCTACGGCGGCGCCCTGCTCGCGCCCTGGTTTGACCGCGACCTGTCGCTGGCCGGCCGCGTCACCTTCCGCCGCGACGGCAAGGTGGAAAGCCAACTGGTGGACTTCAAGCTGCCGATCGCCGTGATCCCCAACCTGGCGATCCACCTCAATCGCACCGCCAACGAAGGCTGGGCGATCAATCCGCAACTGGAACTGCCGCCGATCCTGGCCCAGGTCGCCGGTGACGAACGCGTCGACTTCCGCGCCCTGCTCACCGAGCAACTGGCCCGCGAACACGGCCTCAACGCCGACGTGGTGCTGGATTACGAACTGAGCTTCTACGACACCCAGGACGCCGCATTGATCGGCCTGCACGGCGAGTTCATCGCCGGCGCGCGGCTGGACAACCTGCTCTCCTGCTACGCCGGCCTGCAGGCGCTGCTTAATGCCGACAGCGACGAAACCTGCGTGCTGGTCTGCACCGACCACGAAGAAGTCGGTTCGTGCTCGGCCTGCGGTGCCGACGGCCCGATGCTGGAGCAGACCCTGCGCCGCCTGTTGCCGGATGGCGACGAGTTCGTGCGCAGCATCCAGCGCTCGCTGCTGGTCTCGGCCGACAACGCCCACGGCGTGCACCCCAACTACGCCGACAAGCACGACGGCAACCACGGCCCGAAACTCAACGCCGGCCCGGTGATCAAGGTCAACAACAACCAGCGCTACGCCACCAACAGCGAAACCGCCGGTTTCTTCCGCCACCTGTGCATGGCCGAGGAAGTCCCGGTGCAGAGCTTCGTGGTCCGTAGCGACATGGGCTGCGGCTCGACCATCGGTCCGATCATCGCCAGCAACCTGGGCGTGCGCACCGTCGATATCGGCCTGCCGACCTTCGCCATGCACTCGATCCGCGAGCTGTGCGGCAGCCAGGACCTGGCGCATTTGGTCAAGGTACTGACCGCCTTCTACCGCAGCCGCGAGCTGCCCTGAAATCGACGCGGGGCGCTCTGCCCCGCCGTTTTCCAAACCGCGCGGACGGCCCGTTTGCGCGGACTGTGACACCGGTCAAACCGCTCCCGCCGCTTTGCGCCTATGCTGATGCCTGACATTTCCCAGGAAAAAGAAGGATCTTGCGCATGTCCGCGTTTCAATCGATGTTCCTCCCGGTGCTCGCAGGCCTGATCCTGCTGACCATCGGCTTCAGCAAGCGTGAAAGCAATTCCGGGGTGCTGATGATGTGGCTGGGCATGCTTTCGATACTCGGCATCATGGTCTGGAAGATCCTCGAGAAACTCGCCTGACAAATGCTCTACACTGCGCCGATCACGTGTTTGAGGTTGATCGTACGGTGCCTGCCTTCCTGCGTTGTCTCGCCCTTTTCCTGTTGTTGTTCGGCGCCCTCGGCCCGGTGCATGCCGCCGGCCTGCCCAGCCTGCTCGGCGGTGGCAGCACAGCGCAGCCGCAAGCCAGCGAACCGCTGGGCAAGTCCCTCGATGAAATCATCACCACCCTGGAAAACGACCAGCAACGCACTCGCCTGCTCAACGACCTGAAGAAGCTTCGCGACAGCACCCGCAAAGCCCAGCCCGAGCCGGAACAGGGCGTGCTGGGACTGATCGGCAGCACCTTCGCCGAGCTGGAAAAGCAGTTCAGCGGCGAGGCCAGCCCGTTCAAGCGTTGGGCCGCGGAAATGGAGCTGGCGCAGATCGAACTGGTCGCGCTGCAAGTTCCGGTGCAGCAATGGCCGGCGATGTTCTTCGGTTTCATCGCCATCATCGCCTTGTGGAGCCTGCTGGCCTACGCGCTGAACTGGGTCGGTCACCAGGTGCGCCTGCGCTTCGGCCTGACCGAGGAACTGCCACAGCACCCGCGCACCTGGGACCTGGTGCGCTTCGCCCTGCGCAAGCTCGGCCCGTGGCTGGTCGCGCTGGTGATCACGGTCTACCTGAGCTTCGCCCTGCCTTCATCGCTGGGCAAATCCCTGGCCATGGTGCTGGCCTATGCGCTGGTGGTGGGCACCTGTTTCTCGGCCACCTGCGTGATCGCTTTCTCTCTGCTGGACGGCCCTCATCGCCACCGCGCCCTGCACATCCTGCGGCACCAGGCATTCCGCCCGTTGTGGCTGATCGGCAGCTTCGCCGCCTTTGGCGAGGCGATGAACGACCCACGTCTTTCGCTCGCCCTCGGCGGTCACCTGGCTCACGCGCTGGCGACCCTGGCCAATGTGCTGGCGGCCTTGTCGACGGCGCTGTTCATCCTGCGCTTCCGCCGCCCCATCGCCCACCTGATCCGCAACCAGCCACTGGCCCAGCGCCTCAAGCGCAAGGCGCTGAGTGACACCATCGAAATCCTCGGCAGCTTCTGGTTCCTGCCGGCGCTGGTGCTGGTGGGGATTTCCCTGTTTGCCACCTTCGTTTCCGCCGGCGATACCAGCACGGCGTTGCGCCAGTCGCTGATGTGCACCGTGCTGGTCATCCTGTGCATGGTGATCAACGGCCTGGTTCGCCGCCACGCGCTCAAGCCGCGTCGCGCCAACCGCCGCCAGGCGGTGTACACCGAGCGCCTGCGCAGCTTCGGCTACACCCTGGCACACATGATTATCTGGCTGCTGTTCATCGAACTCGGCCTGCGGGTCTGGGGCTTTTCGCTGATCGCCTTCGCCGAGGGCGACGGCCATGAAGTTGCGATGCGCCTGGTCGGGCTCGCCGGCACCCTGATTGCCGCGTGGCTGGTGTGGATCCTCGCCGACACCGCCGTGCACCACGCCCTCACCCGCTCGCGCAAGGGCCTGGCCAATGCCCGCGCGCAGACCATGATGCCGCTGATCCGCAACGTGCTGTTCGTGGCGATCTTCATCATTGCGCTGATCGTCGCCCTGGCGAACATGGGCATGAACGTCACCCCGCTGCTCGCCGGTGCCGGTGTCATCGGCCTGGCGATCGGCTTCGGCGCACAATCGCTGGTAGCCGACCTGATCACCGGGCTGTTCATCATCATCGAAGACTCCCTGGCCATCGACGACTACGTCGATGTCGGCGGCCACCTCGGCACCGTCGAAGGCCTGACCATCCGCACCGTGCGCCTGCGCGACATCGACGGCATCGTCCACACCATCCCGTTCAGCGAGATCAAGAGCATCAAGAACTACTCGCGTGAGTTCGGCTACGCGATCTTCCGCATCGCCATTCCCCACAGCATGAATATCGACCAGGCCATTACCCTGATCCGCGATGTCGGGCAGAAGATGCGCAACGACCCGCTGCAACGCCGCAACATCTGGTCGCCGCTGGAATTGCAGGGCGTGGAAAGTTTCGAATCCGGATCGGCGATCCTGCGGGCGCGGTTCAAGACCGCGCCGATCAAGCAGTGGGAAGTCTCGCGGGCCTTCAACCTGGCGCTCAAACGCCGCCTCGACGAAGCCGGGCTGGACCTCGCGACCCCGCGCCTGTCGGTGCAGGTACTCACCACACCGGGCAACACGCCGGCCACCGGCACTGAAAACGCTTAGCCGGCGTCGGCACGAATGCGGATCGCGTCGTGCCGCCAGTACTCCAAATCGCAGTCGATCAAGCGCCCCGCCTGGTCGCTGTTGACCCGGGTGATGTGCAAGCCAGCGCTGCCCGGCGTCACCTTCAGCGCCGAAGCCGCCGCCGCTGGCAAGGCTGTCGGCAATATTTCGAAACGCACCCGCCCGTAATGGATGTCGTAGTGCTGGGCGTAGATTTCGGTCAGTGACTGACCAAGGTCGTGCTCAAGGATGCCCGGAAAGTAATCCGGGTTCAGGTAATGCTCGGCATACAGCACTGCCCGCCCATCGATGCGCCGCAAACGGCAGATCTGGATAACGCTCGACAACGGCGGACGCTGTAGTCGCGCGCAGATTGCCGCCGCGGCCGGCAGCAAGCGGGCCGACAGCAGCTCGGTCGCCGGGGTGCGACCCTGGTCGCGGACCATGGCGTGGAAGTGGCTACGCTCGATCAAGTCGTAGGTCAGCCGCTGCGGCGCGACAAACCAGCCACGCCGCTCTTCGCGGTAAATCAGGCCTTGCGCCTCCAATTGCACCAGTGCCTCGCGCAGGGTGATGCGGGTGGTGTCGAACACTTCACTGAGCTTGCGTTCGGCCGGCAGCTTGCAGCCCGAGGCGAGCAAGCCGTGTTCGATCTGCTCCTGCAGGGCATGACAGATCGCTGTTACTGCGCGTGGCGGCAGTGCGTGCATCAACGGGTTCCTTTCTGGACTAGTCCAGCCTGCGCACAGCCCCATGACGGAGCAGCGACGCAATGCCGGACAACCTCTCAAGCCTAGGCAAAACAAATGAACAGTAGATGACAAGGCCGCCTGATGCTGGCTTGCGAACCCCGCAGAAAGCCTTGTCGGGCGGGGTTTTTCATCTGGTCTACGCTGTAACCCCAAGGTCAGTTGGCGGGCCTCGGGCTAGCGCCTCGACATCAAACTGTCATGCGAACTCCCTACCTTGGCTCAGGTATTGCTGACCTAGACCAACCGAACCGCAACGACGTCTTACCCCTTACACGTTTTGCAAGGCACCCCATTAAGGAGCTTCGGATGAAACAGCTTTTCCTGGCCTCTCTGTTAGGCGCGAGCATTGCCCTGTCCCACTCGGCCGTCGCCGCCGACACTGATCTCAAAGCCCTCGAAGATGCTGCCCGCAAGGAAGGCACCGTGAACAGCGTCGGCATGCCCGACGCCTGGGCCAACTGGAAAGGGACCTGGGCCGATCTGGCCAGCAAGTACGGTCTCAAGCACATGGACACCGACATGAGCTCGGCCCAGGAAGTGGCCAAGTTCGATGCCGAGAAAGACAACGCCAGCGCCGATATCGGTGACGTCGGCGCCGCCTTCGGCCCGATTGCCGTGAGCAAGGGCGTAACCCAGCCCTACAAGCCGAGCACCTGGGACCAGGTGCCTGACTGGGCCAAGGATAAGGACGGCCATTGGGCGCTGGCCTATACCGGCACCATCGCCTTCATCGTCAACAAGCAACTGGTGAAGGAAGCCGACATCCCGAAAACCTGGCATGACCTGGAAAAGGGCAAGTACAAGGTCGCCATTGGTGACGTCGGCACCGCCGCCCAGGCCGCCAACGGCGTGCTGGCCGCAGCCATCGCCTACAAGGGCGACGAGAAGAACATCGAGCCGGGCCTGCAACTGTTCACCAAGCTGGCCCAGCAGAAGCGCCTGTCGCTGGCCAACCCGACCATCCAGACGCTGGAGAAGGGTGAGATCGAAGTGGGCGTGGTCTGGGACTTCAACGGCCTGAGCTACCGCGAGCAGATCGATCCGAAGCGCTTCGAAGTGCTGATTCCGTCCGACGGCTCGGTGATTTCCGGCTACACCACCATCATCAACAAATACGCCAAGCACCCGAACGCCGCCAAGCTGACCCGCGAATACATCTTCAGCGATGCCGGCCAGACCAACCTGGCCATCGGTCACGCCCGGCCGATCCGCGCCGACCACCTGAAGCTGCCGGCTGAGGTTCAGGCCAAGCTGCTGCCGAACGAGCAATACCAGGCCGCGCAGCCGATCAAGGATGCCGCCGCGTGGGAAGCCACCTCGAAGGCCCTGCCGCAGAAGTGGCAGGAGCAGGTCATCATCGAGATGGAATAAGGCTTTAGGGGCCGCTTTGCGGCCCTTCGCGAGCAAGCTCGCTCCCACAGGAAACAGCGCAGGCTCTGCTCTTGTGGGAGCGAGCTTGCTCGCGAAGGACCGCAAAGCGGTCCCCATTCCACCTCGGCCCCGGAGTCAGCTTCCCAATGAACCACAACGTCATACTGGTCCTGCTCGACGGTCTCAATCACCAGGTCGCGCACCACGCCATGGGCCACCTGCACGCCTACGTCGAAGCAGACCGCGCCGCGCTGTACCGCCTCGAATGCGAGCTTCCGGCGCTGTCCCGCCCGCTCTACGAATGCATCCTCACCGGCGTGCCACCGATCGACAGCGGCATCGTGCACAACCAGGTGTCCCGCCTGTCCCGCGAACGCAGCATCTTCCACTACGCCCGCGATGCCGGCGTGGGGACCGCTGCGGCGGCCTATCACTGGGTCAGCGAGCTGTACAACCGCACGCCATTCGACCCGGTGCGCGATCGCCACACGAACGCACCCAAGCTGCCGATCCAGCACGGCCTGTTCTATTACGCCGACCACTACCCGGACTCGCACCTGTTCGCCGACGCCGAATACCTGCGGCGCAAGCATCAACCCGGCTTTCTCCTGGTGCACCCGATGAACATCGACGACGCCGGCCACCGCCATGGCCTCGACAGCAGCCAGTACCGCAACAGCGCACGCAGCGCCGATATTCTCCTGGCCGATTACCTCGGCACCTGGCTCGCCGAGGGCTATCAGGTACTGGTGACCGCCGACCACGGCATGAACAACGACCGCTCGCACAACGGCCTGCTGCCGGAAGAACGTGACGTGCCGCTGTTCGTGTTCGGAGACGGCTTCAGCCTCGACCCCAACGCCAAGCCCCTGCAAACCGAGCTGTGCGGAACCATCTGCGAGCTGCTCGGTGTAGTCCACGACAAACCGTTCTGCCGGGAGTTACTTTCGTGAATCCGCTGACCCGCGGCAAGTGGCTGGCGCTGCTGTGCCTGCTGCCCTTCGCAGTGTTCTTCATCATTTTCCAGATCGCCCCGCTGGCCTGGGTGGCGATCCACAGCCTGCAAGCCGAAAGCGGCTGGGGCCTGGACAACTTCAGCAAGATCTTCGCCTCGAAGTTCTACCGCCAGGCGATCCAGCACAGCCTGGAAATCAGCTTCTGGTCGAGCCTGTTCGGGATCGTCATCGCGGTGCTCGGCGCCTATTCGCTGCAGCGGGTGGACTCGCGCCTGCGCGATTTCGTCAACGCCTTCGCCAACATGACCAGCAACTTCTCCGGGGTACCGCTGGCCTTCGCCTTCATCATCCTGCTCGGCTTCAACGGCGCCCTGACCCTGGCGCTCAAGCAGGCCGGGCTGATCGAGGACTTCAACCTCTATTCCAAGACCGGGCTGATCATCCTCTATACCTACTTCCAGATTCCGCTCGGCGTGCTGCTGCTCTACCCGGCCTTCGATGCCCTGCGCGAAGACTGGCGCGAGTCCGCCGCGCTGCTCGGCGCCAACGCCTGGCAGTATTGGCGGCATATCGGCCTGCCAGTGCTGACCCCGGCGCTGCTGGGCACCTTCGTCATCCTCCTGGCCAACGCCCTCGGCGCCTACGCCACGGTGTACGCGCTGACCACCGGCAACTTCAACGTGCTGCCGATCCGCATCGCCGCGCTGGTGGCCGGTGATATTTCCCTCGACCCGAACCTGGCCAGTGCCCTGGCGATCATCCTCGTCGGGCTGATGAGCCTGGTGACTCTGGTCCATCAATGGCTGCTGAAGAGGAGCTACCATGTTGCGCGCTGAACCGGGGGCCAGCCGCCTCTACCACCGGCTGGTGGTCTGGGTGCTGTTCCTGATCCTGCTGTTGCCGCTGGCCGGGACCCTGCTGTATTCGCTGTCCACCAGTTGGTCGGCGAGCCTGCTGCCCAGCGGCCTGACCTTCAAATGGTATGTGGCGCTGTGGAGCGACCCGCGCTTCCTCACCGCCTTCGCCCAGTCGTTGCTGGTCTGCGTCGGCGCGCTGCTGCTGTCGGTGCTGCTGATCCTGCCGCTGCTGTTCGTGGTGCACTACCACTTCCCGCGGCTCGACGCGCTGATGAACATCCTCATCCTGCTGCCCTTCGCCGTGCCGCCGGTGGTGTCCTCGGTGGGGCTGCTGCAACTCTACGGCTCGGGGCCGATGGCCATGGTCGGTACGCCGTGGATTCTGATCGGCTGCTACTTCACCGTGGCCCTGCCGTTCATGTACCGGGCGATCACCAACAACCTCCAGGCGATCAACCTGCGCGACCTGATGGACGCCGCCCAACTGCTCGGTGCCAGCACCTGGCAGGCGGCGTTCCTGGTGGTGCTGCCGAACCTGCGCAAGGGCCTGATGGTGGCGCTGCTGCTGTCGTTCTCGTTCCTGTTCGGCGAGTTCGTCTTCGCCAACCTGCTGGTCGGCACTCGCTACGAGACCCTGCAGGTCTACCTCAACAACATGCGCAACAGCAGTGGCCACTTCAACAGTGCCCTGGTGATTTCCTACTTCCTCTTCGTACTGGTGCTGACCTGGGCAGCCAACCGCCTGAACAAGGACAAGACCTGATATGAGCTTCGTCAGCATCCAGAACCTGGAAAAGACCTACGCCGGCAGCCCGGTGTTCAAGGAGATCAACTTCGAGATCCAGCGCGGCGAGTTCATCACCCTGCTCGGCCCGTCCGGCTGTGGCAAATCCACCCTGCTGCGCTGCATCGCCGGGCTGACCCCGGTGGACAGCGGCAAGATCCTCCTCGACGGCCACGACCTGGTGCCGCAGAGCCCGCAGAAACGCGGGATCGGCATGGTGTTCCAGAGCTACGCGCTGTTCCCCAACATGACCGTGGCGCAGAACGTCGCCTTCGGCCTGCGCATGCAGAAGGTCAAGGGCGAGGACAGCCAGACCCGGGTCAACGAAGCGCTGCGCATGGTGGAGTTGCAGGACTTCGCCGGGCGCTACCCGCACCAGCTTTCCGGCGGCCAATGCCAGCGTGTGGCCCTGGCCCGCTCGCTGGTGACCCGGCCACGCCTGCTGCTGCTTGACGAGCCACTGTCGGCCCTCGACGCGCGCATCCGCAAACACTTGCGCGAACAGATCCGTCAGATCCAGCGCGAGCTGGGGCTGACCACGGTGTTCGTCACCCACGACCAGGAAGAAGCGCTGACCCTCTCCGACCGCATCTTCCTGATGAACCAGGGCAAGATCGTCCAGAGCGGCGACGCCGAAACCCTCTACACCGCGCCGGTGGACGCCTTTGCCGCCGGCTTCATCGGCAACTACAACCTGCTCGACGCCGACAGCGCCAGCCGCCTGCTGCAACGCCCGGTGACTGCCCGCCTGGCGATCCGCCCGGAAGCCATCGCGATCAGCCTCGACGGCGAACTGGACGGCCAGGTCCGCAGCCACAGCCTGCTGGGCAACATCATCCGCTACCGGGTCGAAGCCCGCGGCGTCGAGTTGCTGGTGGACGTGCTGAACCGCTCATCCGCGGATCTCTATCCGGACGGACAACGGGTATCCTTGTCGATCGATCCAACTGCCCTGCGCGAAGTCGCGTAGGGGATGCACGGGAGTTTTCTTGAATGGCTTTAGCGATCTTCGATCTCGACGAAACCCTGATCCACGGCGACTGCGCCTCGCTGTGGAGCGAGCAGATGGTCCGTCTGGGCTGGGTCGACGGCCCGTCTTTCCTGCGCCGCGACCATGAGTTGATGGAAGCCTACGGCAAGGGCCACCTGGCCATGGAAGACTACATGGCGTTCAGCCTGGAGCCCGTGGCCGGCCGCACGCCCGAGGAAGTCGAGCACCTGGTGGAACCCTGGGTCGAGGACTTCATCGAACCGATCATCTTCAGCGATGCCTGCCGCTGCATCGCCGAGCACCGACGCAAGGGCGACCGGATCCTGGTGATCTCCGCCTCGGGCACGCATCTGGTCGGGCCGATCGCGGCGCGGCTGGGCATCGACGAGTTTCTCGCGATCGAGCTGGAAGTGGTCAACGGCGTGTACAGCGGCAAGACCAGCGGCGTGCTCACCTACCGCGAAGGCAAGATCACTCGGCTGCTGGAATGGCTGGATCAGGAAGAAGAGAACCTGGAAGGGGCGAGTTTCTACTCGGATTCGCGCAATGACCTGCCGTTGTTACTGAAGGTGGATCATCCGCATGTGGTCAACCCGGACCCGGTGTTGCGCGAGCATGCAGAGAAGAATGGCTGGCCGGTGCTGGCCTGGAGCTGATTCGCAGCCAATGAGGGCCTCATCCCGGCGATGAGGCCCTGACCATCACACCAGTTCTGGATCGATCACCAACACCAGCTTTCCGGAGACCTGGTTCCCTTCCAGTTCCGCGAAGGCTGCTTCGGCATCCTTCACCGGATAGCTACGCACCAGTTGCGGCTTCAGCCGGCCTTCGGCGAACAATGGCCAGACCTGCTGCTGCAGGTCGCTGAGCAGGTCTGCCTTGAACTGATCATCGCGGTTACGCAGCGTCGAGCCAGTCACCTGGATGCGCTTGCCCAGCAGCAGGGCGAGGTCCAGATCGGCCTTGCGCCCGCCCATCAGGCCGATGATGACCCAGCGTCCGTCGCGGCCCAGCAACTTCAGGTTCAGCGCCGCATAGCTGGCGCCCACCGGATCGAGGACCACGTCGAACGGCGCGAAATCATTCAGCGCCTCCAGATCATCGCCGCGCACCACGCCACCGCTGGCGCCCAGGCTTTCGCAATACGCCAGACGCTCGGCGGAACCGACACTGACCCAGCACGGGCTGCCAAAGGCCTTGCACAACTGGATCGCTGCCGAGCCCACGCCACTGGCGCCAGCGTGGAGCAACACCTTCTCACCGGGCCTCAGGCCACCAAGCTGGAACAGATTGAGCCAGGCGGTGGCGTACACCTCAGGCACAGCGGCCGCTTCGTGCAGGCTCAGACTGTCTGGCACGGCCATCACGTGACGGGCATCAGCCACCACTTCCTCAGCCATGCCACCGCCCGCCAGCAACGCGCAGACCCGGTCACCGACCTGCCACGACGAACCGGCACCCACCTCGGTAATCACCCCCGAGCATTCCAGGCCAAGGTATTCACTGGCGCCAGGCGGCGGCGGGTAGAGACCGGCACGCTGTAGCAGGTCGGCGCGATTCAGACCAGCAGCGGCAACACGAATTCGTACTTGACCTACATCGCAGGTTGGACTTGTCGTATCAACCCACTCCACATGTCCTTCAACGCCTTGCAATGCCTTCACAGTGCCTCCATAGTTGAGTCAAGACTGAGCCTGGGTGCTGTGGCCCCGGGCTTTTTGCATTATGCGACCGGCTCCATGGAGCCGGCGAATTCAAAGACGGCCCACTATGCGTTATCAATTGCCCCTGCGTCGAATCAGCATGAAGCACTTTCTTCCCAGCACCGCCCTCGCCCTGCTGATCGGCCTTGGCAGTCTGCCCCTCGCGGGCAATGCGCTGGCCGCCAACAGTTGGGAATCGCTGCACCCGGACCGCGACCAGGTGGTCGCCAGCCTGAACGTGGTCGAGTTGCTCAAGCGCCACCACTACAGCAAGCCGCCCCTCAATGACGCCCGCTCGGTGATCATCTACGACAGCTACATCAAGCTGCTGGACCCGGCGCGTATCTACTTCACCGCGGGTGATATCGCCGAGTTCGACAAGTGGAAGGCGCAGTTCGACGACTTCCTCAAGAGCGGCAACCTGGAACCCGGCTTCGATATCTACAAGCGTTACCTGGACCGCGTGAAGTCGCGTCTCGACTTCACCCTGGCCGAGCTGAACAAAGGCATCGACAAGATCGACTTCACGGTCAGCGAAACCCTGCTGGTGGACCGCAAGGACGCCCCGTGGATGAAGACCGACGCCGAGCTGGATGACCTGTGGCGCAAACGTCTGAAAGACGAAGTGCTGCGCCTGAAGATCGCCGGCAAAGAGCCCAAGGCCATCCAGGAACTGCTGACCAAGCGCTACAAGAACCAACTGTCGCGCCTTGACCAGACCCGTTCGGAAGACATCTTCCAGGCCTACATCAACACCTTCGCCCAGTCCTACGACCCGCACACCAACTACCTGTCGCCGGACAACGCGGAAAACTTCGACATCAACATGAGCCTGTCGCTGGAAGGTATCGGCGCGGTGCTGCAGAGCGACAACGACCAGGTCAAGATCGTGCGTCTGGTACCGGCCGGCCCTGCCGCCAAGACCAAACAGGTCGCCCCCGCCGACAAGATCATCGGTGTCGCCCAGGGCGACAAGGAAATGGTCGACGTGATCGGCTGGCGCCTGGACGAAGTGGTCAAGCTGATCCGCGGTCCGAAAGGCTCGGTGGTGCGCCTGGAAGTGATTCCGGCGAACAACGCGCCGAACGACCAGACCAGCAAGATCGTCTCGATCACCCGCGAAGCGGTGAAGCTGGAAGAGCAGGCGGCGAAAAAATCCGTGCTCAACCTCAAGCAGGATGGCCGCGACTACAAGCTCGGCATCATCGAGATCCCGGCCTTCTACCTCGACTTCAAGGCCTTCCGTGCCGGCGATCCGGAGTACAAGAGCACCACCCGCGACGTGAAGAAACTGCTCACCGAGCTGCAGAAGGAAAAAGTCGACGGCGTGGTCATCGACCTGCGCAACAACGGCGGCGGTTCCCTGCAGGAAGCTACCGAGCTGACCAGCCTGTTCATCGCCAAGGGCCCGACCGTGCTGGTGCGCAACAGCGATGGCCGCGTGGACGTGCTCGAAGACGAGAACAGCGGCGCCTTCTACAAAGGCCCGCTGGCACTGCTGGTCAACCGCCTCTCGGCTTCGGCATCGGAGATTTTCGCCGGCGCCATGCAGGACTACCACCGCGCGCTGATCATCGGCGGCCAGACCTTCGGCAAAGGCACCGTGCAGACCATCCAGCCGCTCAACCATGGTGAGCTGAAGCTGACCCTGGCCAAGTTCTACCGCGTGTCCGGCCAGAGCACCCAGCACCAGGGCGTACTGCCTGACATCGATTACCCGTCGATCATCGACACCAAGGAAATCGGCGAAAGCGCCCTGCCCGAAGCGATGCCGTGGGACACCATCCGTCCGGCGATCAAACCGGCCAGCGATCCGTTCAAGCCGTTCCTTGCGCAACTCAAGAACCGCCACGACGACCGCAGCGCCAAGGACCCGGAGTTCGTCTACATTCGCGATCGCCTGGCCCTGACCCAGAAGCTGATGAGCGAGAAGACCGTCAGCCTCAACGAGGTCGAGCGCCGTGCGCAGCACGCCGATATCGAAAACAAGCAACTGGTCCTGGAAAACGCTCGTCGCAAGGCCAAGGGCGAGGAACCCCTGAAAGAACTGAAGAAGGAAGACGAAGACGCCATTCCAGCAGAGCCGGACGATACCAAGCCGGAAGACGATGCCTACCTGAGCGAAACCGGGCGCATCCTACTGGACTACCTGAGCCTGAATTCGGCGGTCGCCAAGCACTGAAAAGCGGCTGAATCGATAATGGCAAAATAGTATGAGCGCATAGCGTTACGTCATTAAACAGTCATCAAACTGTCGTGAAATAAGGGACTGAGCACCACTGGCGCTCAGTCCCTTTTTTTCAAGGTAGTCCCCGACATGACCATGACCGAACAGCTCAGCGCGTTGAGTTCCATCCTGACTCAAAGCGGCTTGCACAGCCTGTTCCAGCCCATTGTCTGCCTCTCCGAACGGCGCATTCTCGGCTACGAAGCCTTGAGCCGCGGACCGTCCAACAGCCCGCTGCATTCGCCGATCAACCTGTTCGCCGTGGCGCGTCACGCCGGTCGTCTGACCGAGCTGGAAATCGCCTGCCGGGAAAGCGCCTGCCGCCGCTTCAGCCAGCAGAAACTGGACGGCAAGCTGTTCCTCAATGTCTCGCCAGAATCGCTGCTCGAACCGCAATACCAGTCCGGACTGACCCTCAAGCTGCTGCAGAACCTCGGCATCCCCGCCAGCCAGGTAGTCATCGAACTGACCGAGCAAACCCCCACCGACGACTTCCAACTGTTGTTCAACGCCCTGCACCACTACCGCGACATGGGCTTTTCCATTGCCCTGGACGACCTCGGTGCCGGCTATTCGAGCCTGCGCCTGTGGTCCGAGCTGCGTCCGGACTACGTGAAGATCGACCGTCATTTCATCGACGGCATCCACCTGGACGCGGTCAAGCGCGAGTTCGTTGGCTCCATCCTGCAGATCGCCAAGGCTTCGCGGGCCAAGGTGATCGCCGAAGGCATCGAGCTGGCCGAGGAACTGGCGGTGCTGACCGAGATGGGCGTCGATCTGGTCCAGGGCTATTTCATCAGCCGCCCGCAGGAGCAGCCGCCACGGGATGCCGCGCAATTGCTGCCCGGCCCGGTGACAAGCAGCGTACCGGCGCTGGTGGACGAGCCCTCGGACCTCGGCGCCCTGCTGATCGAGCAACCGGCGGGGACCGGCAGCACCGCCACGCCGAAGGTGCTGGAAGCCTTCCGCCGCCAGGCCAACCTCAACTCGCTAGCGGTGCTCGATGAGCAGCAGCGGCCTTGTGGCATCGTCCACCGCCACTCGCTCTCCGATGCGCTGCTCAAGCCCTTCGCCACCGACCTGTTTGCACGCAAGCCGATCAGCCGGCTGATGAGCGAGGACTTCCTCGCCGTGGAACTGACCCAATCGTTGCAGACCGTCAGCCGCCTGCTCACCAGCCGCGCCCGTCAGCGCATCGAGGAAGATTTCATCATCACCCACCTCGGCCGCTACGTTGGCCTGGGCCGGGTCATCGACGTGCTCAAGCTGATCACCGAGCAGAAGATTCAGCAGGCGCGCTATGCCAACCCGCTGACCCTGCTGCCGGGCAACGTGCCGATCAAGCAGTGCCTGACCCGCTTGCTGCAACAGCAGCGCAAGGCGGCGATCTGCTACGTCGATATCGACAGCTTCAAGCCCTTCAACGATATCTACGGCTACGCCCGTGGCGACGAGGTCTTGTTGTGCCTGGCCCAGTGCCTGAATGACCGGGTGGATCCGGCCCGGGATTTCGTCGGACACATCGGTGGCGACGATTTCATGCTGGTGCTCGGCTCACTGGATTGGGAGCAGCGCCTGAATGTGCTGCTGGAGGACTTTCAAAAGCAATGCCGGCGTTTCTATCGCGCCGAGCATGTGGAAGCCGGCTGTTTCATTGCGCACAACCGCCTCGGCCAGCGTCAGGAATTTCCCCTGCTGTCGCTGTCCATCGGTGTCGTGCAGTTGCGCCCGGAAGCCTGCGCGCAGCTCGATGCCGACCAGTTGGCCGACCTCGCCTCGCAGGCCAAACACCATGCCAAGGATGTCGCCGGCCACAGCCTGTATCTGATCGATACCGCTGTTGCCTAAACGAAAAAATCGGGGCCAGACCAGTCAGTTAAACCAATTGGGGCCGCTTTGCGGCCCTTCGCGAGCAAGCTCGCTCCCACAGGATCTTTGCAAAGTACTGTGGGAGCGAGCTTGCTCGCGAAGGGCTGCAGAGCAGCCCCAAATACAAGCGCTGAAACGCTAACTGACTGGCATTAGGGCCAGGCCCCGGTTTTCTGTCAGCGTTCGGCTCAGGCCTTCGGCGTGACCCGATCGGCGGTCATCGCGGCTTGCGCGTCACCGTTTTCGATCATCAGTTGCTTCAGACCCTGCGGGAAACCAGGGAATGGCGCGTCGAAGCGGAATTTGGAATGGCTCATCAAGCCACCCGCCTTCTCTACCGCCGCCTGGCTCCAGCTCACCTGATAAGCACTACCTGCGATCGACTCCAGGTCAATGTTGACCAGGAACAGCGCATGCATCGGGGTGATGCCGGCGTAATCGGCTGCATCGAGATCTGCGCCCGCAGCAACCAGACCGTCGATGAACTGCGGGTTCTTCTTCATGCAGTAGTGCAGCGCGGTCTTGCCCTGGTAGTCCTTGGCGTTGACGTCCTGGTTGGCGATCAGGCTCTGCAGGCGCTCATCGGCACGGGTGTCCTCGCGGAAGCCCATGAACTTGGCCGAACGGCACAGCAGGTGCAGCGGGGTGTTGCCGTACAGATCGACCTGCTTGCCCGCCGGTTCAGCGGCCAGACGCAGCACGTGGTCGGCGGAGCAGTTGAGTTCGTTGGTCATGCAGCGCATCAGGCGGTTCTGGCCGTTGAACGCTTGCTTGGAAGCATCAGCACCCAGCTTGATCATCAGCTCGTAGGCGTTTTCCGCAACACGGTGAATCGGCCGGTTGCCGTACTGATCAAGTGGCGCGTTGATATCGACCTTGCTGTTGGTCAGCAGGTATTCCAGGCCCTGCAGATCCGCCACCTCGTTGGCGTAACCCTGTTGCCGGCCTTCGAGCATCTTGGCCAGTTGGTAGTTCTCGCCCTCGTTCAAGCTGCGCTCGTATACGTTGGCCTTGCCGTAGGTGAAGGTGGTCAGGGTCTTTTCGCTGTCGTTGACGATGTCCTGACGTTCCTTGACCGTGCCTTCCGGCCACGGCGCGCGGAAGTAGCGAAGCTGCTCGCCCTCACGTTTGCCAGCAACGTAGTTGTTCACCTCGGCAAGACGCGAAGTGCCGTCTTCGAGCTGGTAATACTCCTCGCTGCGACCGCTGAGCTCACCGTTCTTGTACGCCTTGCGCACGCCGATGACGCCCGTCGGGAAATACACCTCGCTGATGCCCTCGAGCTTGCCGCTGCCGTCAGTGGCGTAACGCTCGACGCCGCGCAGCACCTGCTTGCCCTCGACGATCTGCCAGGCCTTCTGCTCGCCAACGCTCTTGCGGTGGTTGGGCGTGCCTGGCTCGTCGACATTGGCGGTCTGGCGCAGACTGAAGCCGGTGGCGCAGTCGAACGTGGTGTCGGTGCGCACACCGCTTTTCACCACGATGGTCATGGACTGCTTCTTCTCGTCGCCCTTGCTGGTGCAGTACACAGTGGACGAACCGGTGAATTCGCCAGCGCGCAGTTCCAGGTCCTGGGTCAGGTTGCCCTGCTCGTCGTGAGCCACCCACTTGCCATCGGCGCGACCGTCCTTGACGCTGAATTCCAGGGTCTTCACGCCGTTTTCGGTACGGGTCACCGAACCGTTGGCCGGCTTGCCGCCATCACGCTCGGCGTAGCGGGAGCCTGGCCGGAACTGGTCGCCGTCGGACGACTTGAGGTCCTTGGCGTCATAGCCACCACAACCGGTGAGGATCAGGCCGATGGCGGCGGGCAACAGAAGTTTGCGCATGCGTTTCTCTCCGTGGATGAACACAATCACTTGACGCGAACGAGGGTGACGTTGAGCAGGTTGCCCTCGCCGACCACTTGCAGGCGGTTGCCGCCGTCGAGCACGCGGGCATGGATGATGGCCTGGCCGTCTTTGTCGCGGGCGGTGACCATGCCGTCGGCCTGTTCCCACTCGTCGACCACGTACTTGTCACCTTCGATGACGATGCTGTCGGACTTGAGTACGGCCTGGCCGCCGTTGATCTGCATACCCATGACACTGCTCTGGACCTGGAAGGTGCCTTCGATCGCGTCATTGCCGCAGCCAGTCAAAAGCGTGGCGGCGCACAGCAGGGAGAGAAATTTGAGTTTCACGAGGAAGCTTCCTTGTCGCAGGGTATGGGCCCGACTCAAGGCAGCGTGCCATCCATGAATGGCTGACGTTCGTCCCTGAACCTGGCGATGGAGAGATCGAACGCACCATCCAAAGTGATGGCTACTCAATATCTTGACGCCATTGACTTGCCACTATCGGGAAAGTTCCGATAAGCGGTCAGGAAAGATGAAAAAGTTTTCATTCTGGCGGGAAAATCCGGCCCGCACGTCACCACGTCAGGGCGAGGGGCAGCCCCGAAGACGCGCGAAAAAACCGTCAGGCTTCTTCGGGGTAACTGAACTCGAAGACCCGCACCACCTCAGAGGCATGCCATGACGCGGCGGCCATGCCGTCCGAGGGCCCGGAAAAACGCCCCAGACGCTCCACGCACTCGAAGAAGCCGGTTCGCGGCAACCGGCTGGCGCCCTGGCTGATCACCAGCGAGCTGCGCAGCGGCTGCTCGGCACGGGCATCCAGAAGCGCCAGGTGTTCCAGGGCGGCGGTCAGCGTCTGCATCGCCGGGCTGGGCAATTGCAGACGTTCGAGCAAGGCGCGGTAGGTCAGCAGATGGCGCTGGCGGCGCGCGACATCCAGCTCGCCGAGCAGCCCGTCCCAGTGCTGCCGGCTGATCCGCACGGCGCTCATGACGGATCGCTCCAGCCCGGCAACCCCAGCTCCCAGGCCAGGCTACGGCGAATCGCCGAGTCGGGCAGGCGCTCACCGCTTTCGATCATGGCCAGGTAGTGCGGGCTGATGCCAACGCTCCGGGCCAGTTGCTCCGCCGCCAGGCCCTTGGCCTGACGCAATACGGCCAGCTCGCTCAACAAAGGCAGGCTGGTCGGTTCGGAGGGTGCTTCAATGGCGGTCTGCGCGGCCGGAGATACGGCCTCCGGCTGACCCGCCGCCTTGAGTAACGCCTGATAGTGGTCCCAGGGAACAACCGCGTACTCGGGTTGACCGTCTCGGCTAATAACCTGAATAGCCATCACAACCCCCTTGTCGGACTTCTCGCATGTAATCTGTAGGCATAATCGTTATGCCAATAATATTACCAGCCAACGGGGGAATTGCAGCAGCCCGGTTTTACTCAGTGCCGGTTCTGCTCCAGGCGCAGGGCTTCCGGGGTGTCTGGCAGGCGTTCGACCACCCGCAGTTTTTCCGGAGATTGGCGCTCGCGCCAGGCACGGAAAGCGTCCAGTTCATCACTCACGGTCTTGAGCACCCAGCCCAGCACGGCAATGTCGTCGAGCAGGCCGACGCCGAGCAGCCAGTCAGGAATGGCGTCCAGCGGGCTGACGAAATACAGCAGGCCCGCCACGATGGTCACCAGCGCCTTTGGACTGATGG
This sequence comes from Pseudomonas sp. Marseille-P9899, assembly GCF_903166565.1. Classification (NCBI taxonomy): domain Bacteria; kingdom Pseudomonadati; phylum Pseudomonadota; class Gammaproteobacteria; order Pseudomonadales; family Pseudomonadaceae; genus Pseudomonas; species Pseudomonas sp. Marseille-P9899. The sequence goes on along the minus strand of NZ_CAESCG010000003.1, from coordinate 854,995 downwards.
CCCGGTACTCGCCGCGCCACCAGGCGACGCAGAGCGCCTGCAGCAGCCGCACATCGTCCTTGAGCTGGCCCAGCCGCGGGCCTTTGCGGGCGACGGCGAACAGCAGCGCCGGCAAGCGGCCACGACTGAGCAGGCGTTCGGCCAGGGGCAGGAAGCGAGCGAAATTCCACGGTGCTTTCATGTGACCTCCAACGGCAATGCCGGAAGGTTATCCACATTAATTGTGGATAACCTTGTGAACAGAGCCTCTTTTTAGGCCCGCGAATCCCGGTGGGCAAGGCCCGGGGTTAAATCGGGCGTTTTTTACACACTTGTTTCAATCCGCAATCGTTTCGCGAAGGGCTTCACAGTCCGGCCGCAACCGCCCTTCCCGTCCCGCACAAACGACAACGCCCCGTCATGACGGGGCGTTGGACAACAGCATCGGCCGAATTACTTGGCAGGTGCTTCCGCAGGAGCTTCCGGTGCTTCAGGAGCATCCAGCTTGGCCTGGTCCTTGATGCCCAGCAGTTCCAGGTCGAAGACCAGAACCGAGTTGGCCGGGATCATAGGGCTCGGGCTCTGTGCGCCGTAGGCCAGGTCAGCCGGAATGAACAGCTTGACCTTCTCGCCGACGTGCATCAGTTGCAGGCCTTCGACCCAACCCGGGATCACGCCGCTGACCGGCAGATCGATCGGGCTGCCGCGCTCGACGGAGCTGTCGAACACCTTGCCATCGATCAGTTTGCCTTCGTAGTGAACAGTCACCACGTCGGTCGGCTTGGGCTGAACGCCGTCGGCCTTCTTGACGATTTCGTACTGCAGGCCCGAAGCGGTGGTAACGACACCGGTCTTCTTGCCGTTTTCTTCGAGGAATTTCTTGCCAGCCGCGGCGGACTCTTCGCTCATCTTGGTCAGGCGCTCTTCAGCACGCTTCTGCAAGGCGGCGAAGGCTTCGATCAGCTCTTCGTCCTTGAGACGCTGCTCTTTCTTGCCTACGGCGTCTTCGATGCCCTGGGCAACAGCCTTGGAATCGAGGTCGTCCATGCCTTCCTGAGCCAGACTCTTGCCCATGTTCAGGCCGATACCGTAGGAGGCTTTCTGTGCCGGGGTTTTCAGCTCGACGCTGGTCTGCGAATCGCAACCCGCCAGGACCAGGCTAACCAGGGCAACCGCAGCCGCCAACCGATGCTGTTTCATGCTATTTCCTTGTTCATGCGCCAAAGGGGCAATCGGGTAAAGCCGCGAGAATATCAGGCGGCCACGACCAATGGCTACCGGCAATAGGAACGAGAAAAGTCCTAGAAGTTCAGCAAGATGAACAGGTCTTCATACAAGCATCCGGCACAGGGCCAGTATGGAAGGTTCGACCAGGGCAAAAGTGCCATTGCGCGGCTTACGGATAGTCGCCATCGCGGTACTGCGCTGCAACTTCACGCAACACTTCACACAGCCATTGCGCCGGCAACGGCAGTGGCAAGGCGGCATTGCTGCAGATCCCCACCGAACCGCCCGGCTCGCTGACGCCCAGGTCCAGTTCGGCCAGCTCGCCCCGATCCAGGTCGACCCGTACCGCGTCGCGCGGCGCGACCCAGATCGCATCGCTGCCCTGCACATAACGCCGGCTCAGGGCGGGAGAAAGGGTTTCCAGGCGCTGGCGCGGCTGTTCGATGGCGCATTGCACGAACAGGCTGTCGGCATGCTTGCGAATGGTCGTGCCGGCCAGCGGCAACACCAGCGGATAGGCGCCGAGCTGGCTGCGCTCGATCGGCAGGCGCGCCAGCAATGGATGACCGGGACGCACCACCAGCGACATCGATTCGCTGTACAGGTGCTCGAACAACAGGCCCTGGATTTGCGGGCTGTCGGTCATGCGCCCGATCACCAGATCCAGTTCACCGACATGCAATTGCGCCAGCAAGTGCGCGCTCGGCCCCGTGGCGACACTGACCACCAGCGCCGCATGGCGCTGGTGCAGACGGCAGAGGACTTCCGGCATCAGCAGGCTTTCCACCGTCGACAGCACGCCCACCTTCACCTGCGGCGGCGCATGCTCTTCGCCGCGCAGAGTGCTGACCCCTTCCCGCAGCGCCTGCACGCAAGGACCGGCGTAGCGCATGAAACGCACCCCGGCCGGGGTCAGTTCAACGCCCTGGCGACCGCGCTCGAACAGGCGGGTCTGGAGCAGATCTTCCAGTTCCTTGAGGGTCTTAGAAATCGCCGGCTGGGTGATGGCCATGGCGTCGGCGGCCTTGGCGAAACTGCCCTGGCGGGCAATTTCGAGAAAGCACAGGAGGTGGCGAAATTTGATGCGGGAGTCGAGGTTCATGGTCGGAGTTTATCGGCTTCCAAGCTCTCAAGCTTCAAGTTGCAAGCTTCAAGCGGCAAGAAACAGCGGCCGGCGTCGCCGCTGCTTTCCTCTTGCAGCTTGCAGCTTGTAGCTTGTAGCTTACAGCTCGTAACTGCGTTCCCCGCCGATCTCGACCCGCCCCTCATTCACCCGCACCGCCCAGACCCGCAACGCGTGCCCCTCATCCTCCAGGCAGCGCCCGTCTCGCAGCGAGAAATGCTGCTTGTACAACGGCGACGCCACCACCAGTTCGCCTTTCAAGCTGCCGATCAGGCCACGCCCGATCACATTGGCACCAGAGCGCGGGTCATGGTTGTCCAGCGCATGCACTTCGGTCTCGGCACCCGGCACATAGAACAACGCCACCTGCGCGCCCTCGTGCCACACCACCACGCCCGACTGGGCTACCAGGTCGGTTTCGGCGCACACCGGGATCCATTGGGTTGGCGATTTCGCTGCAACGTTCGACAGGCTCATCAGAGCACCTCCTCGGTGGTCGGGATCAAATGGAGTTCAGCCGCAGCAATCGGCCGGCGCTGGCCGCGCTCACGGACGAAATGCACGCCCGGATCGGCGCGGTGGTCGTTGACGAAGGTGCGGAAGCGCTTGAGCTTTTCCGGGTCTTTCAGGGCGTTGGCCCACTCGCATTCGTAGCGGTCGACCACATGCTGCATCTGCGCTTCCAGCTCGGCGGCGAGGCCCAGGCTGTCGTCGAGGACCACTTGCTTGAGGTAGTCCAGCCCGCCCTCCAGGCTTTCGCGCCAGACCGAGGTGCGCTGCAGCTTGTCGGCGGTGCGGATGTAGAACATCAGCACGCGGTCGATGATGCGCATCAGGCTATCGTCATCGAGGTCGGTGGCGAACAGCTCGGCATGCCGCGGGCGCATGCCGCCGTTGCCGCAGACGTAGAGGTTCCAGCCCTTCTCGGTGGCGATCACACCGATGTCCTTGCTCTGCGCCTCGGCGCACTCGCGGGTGCAGCCGGACACCGCGAACTTGAGCTTGTGCGGCGAGCGCAGGCCCTTGTAGCGGTCCTCCAGCAGCAAGGCCATTTTCACGCTGTCCTGCACGCCGTAGCGGCACCAGGTGCTGCCGACGCAGGACTTCACCGTGCGGGTCGATTTGCCGTAGGCGTGGCCGGTCTCGAAACCGGCGGCGATCAGCTCTTCCCAGATCAGCGGCAACTCGTGCAACTGGGCGCCGAACAGGTCGATGCGCTGGCCGCCGGTGATCTTGGTGTAGAGGTCGTATTTCTTCGCTACTTCACCGATCACGATCAGCTTTTCCGGGGTGATTTCACCGCCAGGAATCCGCGGCACCACCGAGTAGGTGCCGTTCTTCTGCATGTTGGCCATGAAGGTGTCGTTGGTGTCCTGCAGCGGCACCAGCGCCGGGTCCATGATCGGCTGATTCCAGCACGAGGCGAGGATCGAGCCTACGGTGGGCTTGCAGATATCACAGCCGATATGACCCTTGCCGTGACGTTCCAGCAGTTCGGCGAAGGTGCGAATCCCCTCGACCCGCACCATGCCGTACAGCTCCTGGCGGGTGTAGGAAAAGTGTTCGCAGAGGCTCTTGTCCACGGTCACGCCGCGGGCGGTCAGCTCATGCTCGAACACCTGCTTGAGCAGCGCCGCGCAGCCGCCACACCCGGTGGCAGCCTTGGTGCAGCCCTTGACCGCGGCGAGGTCGCCGCAACCGCTGTCGATGGCCGCGCAGATCGCGCCTTTGCTGACGTTGTGGCAGGAGCAGATGGTCGCGGTGTCCGGCAGTGCGTCGGCGCCAAGGGCCGGAGCGCCGGAGGATTGCGGCAGGATCAGCGAAGACGGATCGGCCGGCACCGCGATGCCGTTCTGCACGTATTGCAGCAGGGTGTCGTAATAGCTGTTGTCGCCCACCAGCACCGCGCCGATTACCCGCTTGCCGCTGGGGTCCAGCACCAGCCGGCGGTAGGCGCTGCCGGCCTCGTCGATAAAGCGGTAGCTGCGCGCACCAGGCGTGGCGCCGTGGGCGTCGCCGATGGAACCGACGTCCACGCCGAGGAGCTTGAGCTTAGTGGACATGTCGGCGCCTTCGAAGGCGCTGAACGACTGCCCCGCCAGTGCCGCTGCGAGGTTGCGGGCCATGTTGTAGCCGGGCGCCACCAGACCGAAGACGCTGCCGTTCCAGGACGCGCATTCGCCAATGGCGTAGATGCGCGGGTCGCTGGAGCGGCATTCGCCGTCGATTACCACACCACCGCGCGGGGCAATCTCCAGGCCGCAGCCACGGGCCAGCGCGTCCTGCGGCCGGATGCCGGCGGAGAACACGATCAGGTCGGTCTCCAGGCTCTCGCCGCCGTCGAAGTTCATGCGGTAGCGGTAGTCCTGGCCGTCGACAATGGCCTGGGTCGCCCGCGAGGTATGCACGCCGACACCCAGCGCCTCGATCTGCGCACGCAGGGCCGCGCCGCCTTCGCTGTCCAATTGCACCGGCATCAGCCGCGGCGCGAACTCCACCACATGGGCTTCCAGGCCGAGGGACTTGAGCGCGTTGGCCGCCTCCAGCCCGAGCAGGCCCCCGCCCACCACCACACCGCGCCGGGCGTTGGTGGCGGCGATGCGGATGGCGTCGAGGTCATCGAGGGTCCGGTAGACCAGCCGCGCCGCGCCTTCGGAGCCCTGAATCGGCGGCACGAAGGGATAGGAACCGGTGGCCAGGATCAGCCGGTCGTAAGGGTAACGGCCTTCGGAGGTCACCACTTCGCGACGGTCGCGGTCCAGCTCCAGTACCGTCTCACCCAGGTGCAGGGCAATGCCATGTTCGGCGTACAACCCCGCCTCGCCCAGCGCCAGCGCCTCGGCGTCGCTGCCGCTGAAATACTCCGACAGGTGCACACGGTCGTAGGCGCGTTGGCGCTCTTCGCCAAACACCCGCACCTCGAAACGGGCCAGGGCGCCGCGCTCGATCAGTTGCTCGACGCAATGGTGGCCCACCATGCCGTTGCCGACGATGACCAGCTTTTCTCGTTGTTCGATGGACGCGATGGCGTTCATGTCCGGATCCTCACGGTGCGGGGCGTGCCCCGAAAAAAACACAAAAAAAGGCGCCTGGAGCCGAAGCTCCAGGCGCCTTTGCCTGGTCTTGAATCGTTATGTAGTCCGTAGCGGTGATCGACGTTGACCACCTGGGACGTTGTGGAGTTGTAAAAGCAGGGAGTGTGCCAAGTAGGGAAATCAGGGAAATTGCAGCGAAACCGTGGGGAAATCGAACCACGCTGGTGCAATTCATTCCGGAGGTGAACCCTAATGGGGCTGCTTCGCGAGCAAGCTCGCGCCTACCGAGTCGGCCCGGTTGAGCTGCCGCGAGGCTTCAATACACATCCCGCAGATAACGCTTGTCCCGCCCCATCTGCGCAACATAGAGCGCAGCATCCTCGGCACTAATCCCACCCTGCACGGCAATCACCTCTTTCAGCGCGGCATCCACATCCTTGGCCATCCGCGCCCCATCGCCACACACATAGAAGCAGGCGCCCTCCTCCAGCCATTGCCACAACAGCGCGCCCTGTTCACGCATGCGCTGTTGCACGTAGATCTTTTCCTCTTGATCCCGCGAAAAAGCCGTATCCAGTCGGGTCAGAACACCCCTGTCACACCACGCCATCAGCTCATCGCGGTAGTAGAAATCACAGGCCTCCCGCTGCTCACCGAAGAACAGCCAGTTACGCCCCTTGGCCTGCCGCGCCTCCCGCTCCTGCAGAAACGCGCGAAACGGCGCAATTCCGGTGCCGGGGCCGATCATGATCACCGGCACGCCATCATCCGCCGGCAACCGAAAACTCGCCGATGGCTGCGGGAAAATTTGCACCTTCAGGTTCTCGGCGCGATCCGCGAGGTAGCTGGAGCAAACGCCTTTGCGCTGGCCGAAGCGCACGGTGGACATGGTCAGGTGTACCTGCGTCGGATGCAGTTTCGGACTGGAACTGATGGAGTACAGCCGCGGCTGCAACGGTTTGAGCAGCGCCAGCCACTCTGCCTGGGAAAGGCTCAAGGGAAACTCGGCGAGCAGATCGACCAACTGCCGTCCCCAGAGCCAGTCATTCAAAGCGGCCTTGTCGCCGGGCAGCCCGGACACTTTGGCCAATACCTGCGGTGTGATGCGGCTGATATCCAGGTGCTCGCCCAACGCAACAGCCAGCGGCATCGGTTCCTTGAGATTGACCACCGCATCGCCGTCCAGCCCGCTGCAACGCAGGAACTCCTCCACCAGTTGCGGACAGTTGCGCGGCCAGATGCCCAGCGCATCGCCCGCCTGGTAACTCAACCCGCTGTCGCCAAGGTCGAAGACGATCTGCCGGGTTTCCTTGCTCGCCCCCGGCCCATTGAGCACGCGGTTTTCCAGCAGTTGCGCGGGCAGCGGATGGCTTTTGCCGAACGCAGGCTTTGCCACCTCGGCGACCGGTACCGGCGCTTCGGCGAGCTTGGCCGTCAGCGCCTGCAGCCAACTGGCGAAGGGCTCATCGAAATCCGGCTCGCAATCGACCCGTTCCAGTAGGCGCTCGCCACCCAGTTCAGTCAGACGCTGATCCAGTTTTCGCCCGAAACCGCAGAACTGGTCGTAGCTGGAATCGCCCAGGGCCAGCACCGCATAAGGCCGCTTCGCCCAGGCGGCGTCATCCTGCAACGCCTGCCAGAAGGTGGTGGCGCTGTCGGGCGCTTCGCCATCGCCGAAGGTGCTGGTGATCAACAACAGGCTGGCCGCTTCGCCGACTTGCGCCGGCTTCGCCGCTTCCATGCAGTCCAGGTGCACGCTCAGCCCCGCCTGCCGCAGGTGGCTGGCGCAACGCTCGGCGAGGGTCTGGCTGTTGCCGGTCTGGGAGGCCCAGAGCACCAAGTGCGAGGGCTTTTGCTCGATCGTCGCTAGCGCGCTGGTGGTCGACGCCTCGCTGCGGGAATACATCCCAGCCAGCAGCCCATCGACAAACAGGCGCCGCGCCGGGGCGAGGGGCGCATTGGCGGGCAGTACCGGCACACCACCGGGCGTCGCTGCGCCGAGTCCGAGCAGGAAGCCATGCAAATACTGTTGTTCGCTTTCGGCCAGGGCCAACGCGGGGGGCGCACCCAGGCCCAAGACCTGGCGCAAGGTGTCGGTCGGCATCAGCCCGGCCTCCTTGGTAATGACGGGATTCAGTTGAAGTGCATCGATGCGCTCGCCGCTGACCCGGGTCAGGGCCACAGCGCAGTGCTTGAACGCCGGCTGCAGGGAAATCGGGTCCACGGCATCGCAGGTCACGGCGTTGATCGCGAGTTGCTCGCCATACAAGTCGTTCCAGTGAAACGGCGCAAAGCAGTTGCCCGCCAGGACCCGCGCGCTGATTCGCGCCGGCAGCACGGCCTGGCCGCGGCGGGAACTGACCTGCACCTGGTCCTTGTCGGCAATGCCCAGCGCGGCGGCGTCTTCGGGGTTGATTTCGAGGAACGGCCCAGGCTCGAGCTTGTTCAGGCTGGCGACCTTGCCGGTCTTGGTCAGGGTGTGCCACTGGTGCTGGACGCGGCCGGTATTGAGCACCAGCGGGTAGGACTCGTCCGGTAACTCGGAAGGCGGCAGCCAGGGACGGGCGAAGAAACGGGCCTTGCCGCTGGCGGTAGCAAAAACGATGGCCGGGCGTTGACCCTCGACGCCGTCGCGTGGCGTCTGGCTCAGGCCGTCATTGAGGTAGCGCAGCGGACTGCGGCTGTCGGCCCGCCCCGGCTCGCACGGCCATTGCCGTGGACCTTCTCGCAGTTGCTGATAATCGAGACCGCGCAGGTCGTAGCCGGTCGCCGGGTTCCAGGCCTGACGAATTTCCTCGAATACCGCTTCGGCGTTGGCATAGCTGAAACCCTCGGCGTAGCCCATGGCACAGGCCACCCGGGCGATGATCTGCCAGTCCGGCAGGCTATCGCCGGGAGCATCCACCGCCTTGGTGGTGAGGGTCAGGTTGCGTTCGGAATTGATCATCACGCCTTCGGATTCGGCCCACAGCGCGGCGGGAAGAAGGATGTCGGCGTAGCGATTGGTTTCGGTGTCGAGAAAAGCGTCCTGGCTGATCACCAGTTCCGCAGCGCGCAGGCCGTCGATCACCCGCTGACGATTGGCGACACTGGCCACCGGGTTGCTGCAGATGATCCAGCAGGCTTTCACCTCGCCCCCCGCCATCTGCTCGAACAGGCCGATGGTGCCCTCGCCGCCTTCGGCGCGCAGGCTGCCCGGCGCAATGTTCCAGAGGCCTTCGACAAACTGGCGATCGGCCTCGACCAGCGCCGAACGCTGCCCGGGAAGGCCGGGGCCCATGTAGCCCATTTCCCGTCCGCCCATGGCATTGGGCTGGCCGGTCAGCGAGAAAGGTCCGCTACCGGGACGGCAAATCGTTCCGGTTGCCAGGTGCAGATTGCACAGTGCATTGGTGTGCCAGGTGCCATGGATGCTCTGGTTGAGGCCCATGGTCCAGCAGCTCATCCAGTCCTTCGCCGCACCAATCCAGGCGGCGGCCTGGCGGATATCGGCTTCGGCCAAACCGGTGATTTCAGCCACCCGCGCCGGCGGGTAATCGGCGAGGAAGGCCGGTATCTCGTCCCAGCCCTCGGTGTAGCGGGCGATGAACTCGTTATCGGTATGACCGTTTTCGTGCAGCAGGTGCAGCAGGCCGTTGATCAGGGCGAGGTCGGTACCGGGACGGATCTGCAGAAACAGGTTGGCCTTGTCGGCAGTGGCGCTGCGCCGCGGATCAACGACGATCAGCCGCGCACCGGCCTTGAGCCGATCGAGCAGGCGTAAAAAGAGAATCGGATGACAGTCGGCCATATTGGCGCCGATGACGAAGAACACCTCGGCGTGCTCGAAATCCTGATAGCTGCCGGGCGGGCCGTCCGCGCCCAGCGACAACTTGTAGCCGCTGCCAGCGCTGGCCATGCACAGGCGCGAGTTGGATTCGATATGGCGGCTGCGGATAAAACCCTTCACCAGCTTGTTCGCCAGGTACTGGGCTTCCAGCGACATCTGCCCGGACACATACAACGCCACGGCGTCCGGCCCGTCACGGTCGATGATTGCGCGCAGGCGGCGGGCGGTCTGCTCGATGGCCTGATCGATCCCCAGACGCACCGGGTCGCGCTGGCGTTGATCGCGCAGAAACGCCCACTCCATGCGCCCGGACTCGCGCAGCGGCTGATGGCAGCTCAGCCCTTTGGTGCAGAGCCGGCCGAAATTGCTCGGGTGCTGCTTGTCACCGCTGACCTTGGTCACCCGGTTGTCGGTCACGCTCATGACGATGCCGCAACCGACACCGCAATACGGACAGACACTGCGCACCGTCGTGCTGGTCATGACCCTGACTCCCCTGCCTTTTGCACAAAAACAAAAAGGCGCCCTGCCGCTCCGCCCTGAAAACAGGGGAAGCAGCACGGCGCCTTTGTCGTAAACGGGGCAATCGACGTTGATTGCCTGATGGGCAGGTGAAAGCAAGGGGCGCGCCAGAGTGCTCGAAGCCCTGATTCATTGGGCGTGGCGGTCTGGCGTAAGGAAATGGCTGCACCGTGATGGTGAGCTGTGCACCAAGGCGCGGCATGGGATGCCGAAGAAATCGCAGGCACAAAAAAAGCGACCCTAAGGTCGCTTCCTTTGTAACTTCCGGGTGTTCAGTGGGCCCTGGAAGTTGAATATGGCGCAGCGGACGGGACTCGAACCCGCGACCCCCGGCGTGACAGGCCGGTATTCTAACCGACTGAACTACCGCTGCGCTTAACACTGAGTGGTGGGTGATGACGGGATCGAACCGCCGACCCTCTGCTTGTAAGGCAGATGCTCTCCCGGCTGAGCTAATCACCCTTCGTCTCGGTGTGGCGCGCATTCTACGGAGCACCCAAGGGTCTGTAAAGCACTTTTTGAAAAAAATTTTTCAGGCGTTCCAACGACTTAGCGGGGTTGGCCTCAGCGGCTCCCTCGGAGAATAATGCCCCCCTTATATAGAGAGGAGTGATCCGCCCCATGTGGTTCAAAAACCTGCTGAGCTACCGCCTGACCCAGGACATCCCGTTCGATGCCGAAGCACTGGAAACTGCACTGGCCACCAAGCCCGCTCGCCCATGCGCCAGCCAGGAGTTGACCACCTACGGTTTTGTCGCCCCCTTCGGCAAAGGCGAAGACGCGCCACTGGTGCATGTCAGTGGTGACTTCCTGCTGATCGCCGCGCGCAAGGAAGAGCGCATCCTGCCGGGCAGCGTCGTGCGCGATGCGGTCAAGGAGAAGATCGAAGAGATCGAGGCCGAGCAGATGCGCAAGGTCTACAAGAAGGAACGCGACCAGATCAAGGACGAGATCATCCAGGCCTTCCTGCCGCGTGCCTTTATCCGTCGCGCCATGGTCTTCGCCGCCATCGCACCGAAGCTGGGCCTGGTGCTGGTCAACTCGGCCAGCGCCAAGCGTGCCGAAGACCTGCTGTCGACCCTGCGTGAAGTGATGGGCTCGCTGCCGGTGCGTCCGGTGACCGTGAAGATCGCCCCAACCGCCACCATGACCGACTGGGTGAAAAGCCAGAAAGCCGCCCCGGACTTCTATGTCCTGGACGAATGCGAACTGCGCGACACCCACGAAGACGGCGGCATCGTCCGCTGCAAGCGCCAGGACCTGACCAGCGACGAGATCCAGTTGCACCTGGGCACCGGCAAGCAAGTCACCCAACTGTCCCTGGCCTGGCAAGACAAACTGTCGTTCGTCCTCGACGACAAGATGGTCATCAAGCGCCTGAAGTTCGAAGAACTGCTGCAGGATCAGGCCGAGGAAGACGGCGGCGAGGAGGCCCTGGGCCAGCTCGATGCCAGCTTCACCCTGATGATGCTGACCTTCACCGAGTTCCTGCCGGCGCTGTTCGAAGCGCTGGGCGGTGAAGATATTCCGCAAGGCATCTGATGAAGCGCGGGGCCGCAGTTGCGGCCCCGCCTACATCCTGTTTGCCCTTCGCACCAAGACTGTGCACTATATTGCGCACTGCGAGGACGGCCTCGCGACGCACCGCGTGACCATCCGGGGACGGCCCCATCACCTGATGGAGTAACAAGCATGTCCTGGATCATTCTGTTTTTCGCCGGCCTTTTCGAAGTCGGCTGGGCTGTCGGCCTGAAGTACACCGACGGCTTCACCCGCCCCCTGCCCACCGCTCTCACCGTCGCCGCCATGGCTGTCAGCCTTGGTTTGCTCGGCCTTGCCATGAAGGAATTGCCGCTGGGCACTGCCTATGCAATCTGGACCGGTGTCGGCGCCGTGGGCACGGTGATCGCCGGAATCATCCTGTTCGGTGAATCCATGGCACTGGTGCGGTTGCTCAGCGTTGCGCTGATCGTCGCCGGCCTGATTGGATTGAAGGTCAGCGCAAGCTGACCTTCGTCGCTCACGTCACTTAGCGAATCTCGCCGCGCAACGCCCCTACCCGTTCGCGCAACAGCGCCGGCTCCGCCTGCTCACCCACAACAGCGGAGCCGGCCACCAGGGTCACCCGCGACCAGAACCGCCGGAAGAAGCCCTTGCCCGGATCGCGGCTGAAGAAACTCCCCCACAACCCCTGCAACGCCAACGGAATCACCGGTACCGGCGTGCGCTGCAGAATCAGCTTCATCCCGCCCTTGAACTCATCGATCTCGCCGTCGCTGGTCAGCTTGCCTTCCGGGAAGATGCACACCAGCTCACCGTCCTCCAGGTACGCGGCGATCCGCTCGAAAGCCCGCTCGTAGGTGGCGAGGTCTTCGCTGCGCCCGGCGATCGGGATGGCGCCGGCGGTGCGGAAGATGAAGTTCAGCACCGGCAGGTTGTAGATCTTGTAGTACATGACAAAGCGCATCGGCCTACGTACCGCACCGGCGATCAGCAGCGCATCGACGAACGACACGTGGTTACACACCAGCAGCGCCGCGCCTTCGTCCGGGATCTGCTCCAGGTCGCGGTGCTTGACCCGGTACATGGAATGGCTCAGCAGCCAGATCATGAAGCGCATGCTGAATTCGGGAACGATGCTGAAGATGTAGGCGTTCACCGCAATATTGAGCAGGGACACCACCAGGAACAGCTCGGGAATCTCCAGCCCGGCCACGCCCAGCAGAACCATGGTGACAATGGCCGAGACCACCATGAACAGCGCATTGAGGATGTTGTTCGCGGCGATGACCCGGGCCCGTTGGTCTTCCGGGGTGCGCGCCTGGATCAGCGCGTACAGCGGCACGATATAGAAGCCGCCGAATACGCCGAGGCCGACGATTGACAGCAGAATCCACCAGGCCTTGGCCATGCCCAGCAGCGCCAGCCAGTCATACGGCGCGACGCCGGCCGGGATATCGCCGGAATGCCACCACCAGAGCAGGCCAAACAAGGTCAGGCCGAACGAGCCGAACGGCACCAGGCCGATTTCCACCTTGCGTCCGCTCAAGCGCTCGCAGAGCAGCGAGCCGAGGGCGATGCCCACCGAGAACAGGGTCAGGATCAGCGTGACCACGGTTTCATCACCGTGCATCCACACCTGGGCATACGCTGGAATCTGCGTCAGGTAAATCGCCCCGACAAACCAGAACCACGAGTTGCCGACGATCGAGCGCGACACTGCCGGGGTCTGGCGCAAGCCCATGCGCAGGGTCGCGCCGGTCTGGGCGATGATGTTCCATTGCAGCTTGAGTTCCGGCGACGCTGCGGCAGACCTTGGAATAGAGCGGCTGGCGAGATAACCCAGGACCGCGGTGCCGACGATGCCAGTGGCCACCACGGGAGCATAGGTGCTGCTGGACATCATCACCCCGGCGGCAATGGTGCCGGCGAGGATCGCCAGGAACGTGCCCATCTCCACCAGGCCGTTGCCGCCTACCAGCTCTTCTTCGCGCAGGGCCTGGGGCAGGATCGAGTACTTCACCGGACCGAACAGCGCCGAGTGCGTGCCCATGGCGAACAGCGCCAGGAGCATCAGCCACAACTGGTTATAAAGGAAGCCAACCGCGCCGATGCTCATGATCACCACCTCGGCCAGCTTGATCGCGCGGATCAGGGCGTCCTTGGTGTACTTCTCGCCGAATTGCCCGGCCAGCGCCGAGAACAGGAAGAACGGCAGGATGAACAGCAGTGCACAGAGGTTGACCAGCATCGAGCCATCGCCGCCGATGCTGAGCTTGTAGAGGATCGCCAGGATCAACGACTGCTTGTACAGGTTGTCGTTGAATGCCCCCAGCGACTGGGTGATGAAGAAGGGCAAGAAGCGGCGTTTCTTGAGCAAGGCGAACTGCGAGGTGTGGCTCATCGTCCATGTACCTGAGTGGGCTTTGTGATTTGAGGCGTCGAGCGCGAGAAAAGCCACACTTTGCCGGATTGGCCGTCTTTCAATCCAGTGCCGCTTGCCCCGATCAGTCAGCCCTTCTTGCGACCACAATCGGCAATGCACGGCGAAACAAACAACTCTCCCCGCCACGCTCCACACACGGTGCGCCAGGCCACCACCGACCACATCCCGATCAACGCCAGCACCAGCACGCCGCCGAGGGTCTGGAAGAATCCGAGCTTGAGCCACACCGCCAGTTTCAGCGTCGCCAGGGCGTACACCCCCAGCGGAAAGGTAAAGCCCCACCAGCCCAGGTTGAACGGCATGCCCTGATGCAGATGACGCAGGGTGATCAGCACTGCGGTCAGTAACCACCAGAATCCACAGCCCCAGAGCACGATCCCGGCGATCAGGCCCAGGCCGCGGGCGATTTCGCCGAAACCGGCCAGGCCGTTGGCGGCGAAGATCGCCGGGGCATCACCGCCGAGCAGCAGCATGCCCAGCGCGCCGGTGCCAATAGGGCCGAGCGCCAGCCAGCTCGAGGCGGCCATGTGCGCCGGCGGCAGTTTGTGCAGGGCCATGCGCAGGATAAGGATGGTCAGGATGCTGAACGCCACCGGCAACGACACCGCCCACAGCACATAGCTGGTGATCAGCACCTGGAACTGCCGCGCGGCGTCGTCCAGATGAACCGCCAGCAAGCCGCCACTGGCCGCCGCCACTTCCGCCGCCACCACCGGCAGCAGCCAGACCGCCGTCATCTGGTCGATGCTGTGTTCCTGGCGGGTGAACATCAGAAACGGAATCGCCACGCCACACAGCAGCGCCAGCGCTACATCCAGCCACCACAGCGCTTCGACCCACGGCAGGAGGCCGTCGCCAAAACGCGCGAGGCCAAACGCCAGGGCGCCGTTGAGCAAGGTCGCCAGCGCCATGGGAATGGTGCCGAAAAACATCGACACGGTGGAGTGGGCGAAGATGCGCCGCGCTTCATCGAAGAACAGCACCCAGCGCGCACCATAAAGAACACAGAACAACACGAACAAACCGATGGCCAGCCACCACAGCGCTTCGCCTACCCCCGCCAGTGCCGGCATCGCCTGCGGCAAGGCCAGCGCCAGCACACCGGTGCCCATGACCACGGCAAACCAGTTCGGCGTGAACTGGCGAATCACCTCGCGGGGATGGGCCAACTGGTTGAAGGGGCGTAAGGGATGGGCAGTGGTCTGGCAAGTCATGGCGGTTATCTCCTGTCCTCTGATGAGGTAGGAATGAGCTTACAACTGACAGGAATATCCATATAACGGGTATTTTCTCTATTTATTATCGATTTTACCGATAACAGAACCCTGCAATTGCGCCACAACCCGTCTGGATCGCCGCTTCCCTGCGACACCCCGCCACTGCGACCTTGGTCGGCGCTGACGAAGCGTTGGCGGCGTGCCAGACTGATTGATCGAGGCTCGCCGTCTGCCATGCCGGCCAGCTCATTTTTTGTTCGGAGTTGTCATGTCGTTGTCCAGCGGGCTGATCGCGGTGGTCGCCCTGGCCTATATGGCCATCATGTTCGCTATCGCCTTCTACGGTGACCGTCGCAGCACCCCGCTGCCGCCGCGCCTGCGCGCTTGGGTCTACAGCTTGTCGCTGGCGGTGTACTGCACCAGTTGGACGTTCTTCGGCGCGGTCGGCCAGGCCGCCGAACAACTCTGGGCGTTCCTGCCGATCTACCTCGGCCCGGTGCTGCTGATGATCTTCGCGCCCTGGGTGCTGCAGAAGATGGTGGCGATCAGCAAACAGGAAAACATCACCTCCATCGCCGACTTCATCGCAGCCCGCTACGGCAAGTCGCAGGCGCTCGCGGTGGTGGTCGCGCTGATCTGCCTGGTCGGCGTGCTGCCCTACATTGCCCTGCAACTGAAAGGCATCGTCCTCGGCGTCAACCTGCTGATCGGCGCCAATGCCGACGCCACCGGCAGCCGGGTGCAAGACACCGCGCTGGTGGTATCGCTGGTGCTGGCGCTGTTCTCCATCGTGTTCGGCACCCGCAGCCTCGACGTTACCGAGCACCACCGCGGCATGGTCCTGGCCATCGCCTTCGAAGCCATCGTCAAGCTGCTGGCCTTCCTCGCCGTCGGCGCCTTCGTGGTGTTCAACCTGTATGACGGTTTCGACGACCTGTTCAGCCAGGCCAAGGCCTCGCCAGCGCTGGACGCCTACTGGCAAGAGACCATCAACTGGCCGTCGATGGTGGTGCAGACCGGGGTGGCGATGATGGCGATCATCTGCCTGCCGAGGCAGTTCCAGGTCACCGTGGTGGAGAACATCGAGCCGCAGGACATGCGCATGGCGCGCTGGGTGTTTCCGATGTACCTGGTGCTGGCCGCACTGTTCGTGGTGCCGATCGCCCTGGCCGGACAGATGCTGCTGCCGGGCACGGTAATTTCCGACTCCTTCGTCATCAGCCTGCCATTGGCCGAGGCCCATCCGAGCCTGGCCCTGCTGGCGTTTATCGGCGGTGCTTCGGCCGCTACCGGCATGGTGATCGTCGAGGCCGTGGCGCTGTCGACCATGGTGTCCAACGACATGCTGCTGCCCTGGCTGCTGCGCCGCAACAACGCCGAGCGCCCGTTCGAAGCGTTCCGCCACTGGATGCTCACAGTGCGCCGGGTGACCATCGTGGTCATCCTGCTGCTGGCCTATGTCAGCTACCGCTTGCTCGGTTCGACGGCAAGCCTGGCGACCATCGGCCAGATCGCCTTCGCTGCGGTCACCCAACTGACCCCGGCCATGCTCGGCGCGCTGTACTGGAAACAGGCCAACCGCCGCGGCGTATTCGCCGGTCTTGCCACCGGCACCTTCCTCTGGTTCTACACCCTGGTGCTGCCGATCGCCGCCCATAGCCTCGGCTGGTCGCTGGAGCTGTTCCCCGGCCTGGCGTGGCTGCACGGCAACCCGCTGGACCTGCCGATCACCCCGCTGACCCAAGGCGTGGTGCTGTCGCTGGCCGGTAACTTCACCGTGTTCGCCTGGGTTTCGGTGCTGTCGCGGACCCGGGTCACCGAGCACTGGCAGGCCGGGCGTTTCATCGGCCAGCAAAGCAGCGCGCGGCCGAGCAACCGCTCGCTGTTGGCGGTGCAGATCGATGACCTGCTGCACCTCGCCGCACGTTTTGTCGGCGAAGAGCGTGCACGGCAGAGCTTCATCCGCTTCGCCTACCGCCAGGGCAAGGGCTTCAACCCCAACCAGAATGCCGACGGTGAGTGGATCGAACACACCGAGCGCCTGCTCGCCGGCGTGCTGGGCACCTCCTCGACCCGCGCGGTGGTCAAGGCGGCCATCGAAGGCCGCGACATGCAGCTCGAAGACGTAGTGCGCATCGCCGACGAAGCTTCGGAAGTGCTGCAGTTCAACCGCGCCCTGTTGCAAGGCGCCATCGAGAACATCAGCCAGGGCATCAGCGTGGTCGACCAGTCGCTGCGCCTGGTGGCCTGGAACCGCCGCTATCTTGAGCTGTTCAACTACCCGGACGGGCTGATCAGCGTTGGCCGGCCGATCGCCGACATCATTCGCTACAACGCCGAACGCGGCCTGTGCGGCCCCGGCGAGGCGCAGGTCCACGTCGCCCGGCGCCTGCACTGGATGCGCCAGGGCCGCGCGCATACCTCCGAGCGACTGTTCCCCAACGGCCGGGTCATCGAGCTGATCGGCAACCCGATGCCGGGCGGCGGTTTCGTCATGAGCTTCACCGACATCACCCCGTTCCGCGAAGCCGAACAAGCGCTCAAGGACTCCAACGAAAGCCTCGAACAACGGGTCGCCGAGCGTACCCGCGAGCTGTCGCAACTGAACCTGGCGCTGACCGAAGCCAAGAGCCATGCCGAGGCGGCGAACAAGTCCAAGACCCGCTTCCTCGCGGCGGTCAGCCACGACCTGATGCAGCCACTGAACGCCGCGCGACTGTTCTCGGCGGCGCTGTCGCACCAGGCCGAGGGCCTGTCCGGCGAAGCCCAGCAACTGGTCCAGCACATGGACAGCTCGCTGCGCTCAGCGGAAGAACTGATCAGCGACCTGCTGGATATTTCACGCCTGGAAAACGGCAAGATCACCCCGGACGCCAAGCCCTTCGCCCTCAGCGAGCTGTTCGACACCCTCGGTGCCGAGTTCAAGGTGCTGGCCCGCGAACAGGGCCTGGACTTCCGCCTGCGCGGCAGCCGCCTGCGGGTCAACAGCGACATGAAGCTGCTGCGGCGCATCCTGCAGAACTTCCTGACCAACGCCTTCCGCTACGGCAAGAGCCCGATCCTGCTGGGCGTGCGTCGCCACAAGGACCACCTGTGGCTGGAAGTCTGGGACCGTGGCCCGGGCATCGCCGACGACAAGCTGCAAGTGATCTTCGAAGAATTCAAACGCCTGGACAGCCACCAGACCCGCGCCGAAAAAGGCCTCGGCCTGGGCCTGGCGATCGCCGACGGCCTGTGCAAGGTGCTCGGCCATCCGCTGGAAGTGCAGTCATGGACCGGCAAGGGCAGCGTGTTCCGGGTCAAGGTGCCGCTGGCCAGTGAGCGGGCTATCGAACCAGTGAAGACGCCGGAACAGGCCGGCCAGCCGCTGGCGGGCCTGCAAGTGCTGTGCGTGGATAACGAAGACAGCATCCTGATCGGCATGAACAGCCTGCTCAGTCGCTGGGGCTGCCAGGTCTCCACCGCGCGCAACCGCGAGGAATGCGCCGCTTTGCTGGACAAGGGCCTGCGCCCGCACTTGGCGCTGGTGGACTATCACCTGGACGACGGCGAGGTGGGAACGGAACTGATGGCCTGGCTACGCACCCGCCTGGGCGAGCCGGTGCCGGGCGTGGTGATCAGCGCCGACGGCCATGGCGAGACCGTGGCCAAAGTGCATGCCGCGGGCCTCGACTACCTGAGCAAGCCGGTCAAGCCGGCAGCCTTGCGCGCCCTGCTCAATCGCCATCTGAGCCTGGTGCAGTAAGCAGGTCGTTGGCCGGGTTGTCGCCGGCCTGCATGGCTCGCTCCAGCAAATCGGTCGGCAAGCTCTTGCTGGCCCGGGCGCCGAGCAGCTTGAGCTGCTCGCTGCGGCTGATCAGGTTGCCGCGCCCCTCGCAGAGCTTGTTGCGCGCCGCCGCGTAAGCCTTGTCCACCTGTTGCAGGCGATTGCCAAGCTCGTCCAGGTCCTGGATAAACAGCACGAACTTGTCGTACAGCCAGCCGGCGCGCTCGGCGATTTCCTTGGCGTTCTGGCTCTGCCGCTCCTGTTTCCACAGGCTGTCGATAACCCGCAAAGTGGCCAGCAGCGTGGTCGGGCTGACGACCACAATCTGCCGGTCGAAGGCTTCCTGAAACAGCGTCGGCTCGGCCTGCAACGCCGCCGAAAATGCCGCTTCGATCGGCACGAACAGCAGAACGAAATCCAGGCTGCGCAAACCTTCAAGGCGGCTGTAGTCCTTGCTGGACAAGCCTTTGATGTGGCTGCGCAACGAGTGCACGTGCTGCTTCAATGCGGCTTGGGCGACATCGTCCTCGGTGGCGGCGACGTACTGCTGGTAGGCGGTCAGGCTGACCTTGGAGTCCACCACGACCTGCTTGTCGTCCGGCAGGAAAATCAGCACGTCCGGCTGGAAGCGCTCGCCATCGGCGCTCTTCAGGCTGACCTGGGTCTGGTACTCGCGGCCCTTCTCCAGGCCGGCATGTTCCAGCACCCGCTCCAGAATCAGTTCGCCCCAGTTGCCTTGGGTTTTCTGCCCCTTGAGGGCCTGGGTCAGGTTGGTTGCCTCGTCGCTCAGGCGCAGGTTGAGTTGTTGCAGGCGCTCAAGCTCCTTGCCCAGCGAGAAACGCTCGCGCGCTTCCTGCTGGTAGCTTTCTTCCACCCGTTTTTCGAAGGCCTGGATGCGCTCCTTGAGTGGATCGAGCAACTGCCCGAGGTGCTGCTGGCTGGTCTGGGCGAAACGCTGTTCGCGCTCGTCGAAGATGCGCGTGGCCATTTCCGCGAACTGTGCACGCAATTCATCCCGCGAGCCTTGCAGGTCGTTCAGGCGTTGCTGATGGCTGTCCTGCTGCTCGCGCAGCTCGGCATCCAGGGCGGCGCAGCGGGCATCGAGGCGGCGCAGTTCGGCTTCGCGGGAAGTGCGTTCAAGATTCCAGGCGTGGGCGGCATCGCGCGCGTTATCACGATCGATCTGCAGCAGGTCCAGTTCGCGGGCCTGGGCGGCGAGATTGGCCTGTTTGACGGCGTTGGCCTGGCTGAGATCGCTGATCTCGTCACGGCTGGCGTCCAATTGCGCCTGCAGGCCTTCCTGAGCCAGCAGCGCGCTGCTCAGGCGCTCCTCGTGCAGAATCGCCAGGGCCTGGCGCTCCGTCTGCTGGCGCTGCCAACGCAACAGGAGCAGGCCCGACGGCACCAGGGCCAGCACCACACCCAGCATCACACTGGCCAGATCGATTGCAGCCATCGACAACATGCTCACCCCCGGAAAAAAGTCCCGCAGAGCTTAACAGCACCCGAGCACGCTGCAGCACTCAGCCGCGTGGCAGTTGCCCGAGCAGGCGGCTGGCCTCGGCCGAGCCCTTGGCCGCGGCCTGTTCAAGCCAGTGACGGGCCTGCTCCGGCTCGTTGACCTCGGGCTGGCTGCAGAGCCGGCCGTATTCCAGCTGCGCCCGCCGATCACCGGCCCGGGCCGCCTGGCGCAGCAGTTCATGGCCGATACGCCGGTCGCGGGCATTGCCGCAATCGCGGCAGAGCATCTGGCCCAAACGGCTTTGCGCCACCACCACGCCTTCGCGGGCCGGCTGCTTGAGCAGGCGACCGGCAAAATGCTTGACCTGGGGTTTGTCACCCAGCCGCGGGCTGTCGAGCAGCCACAAGGCTACCTTCAGCGAAAAGCGCCGAGGCTCGGGTGCGGACGATGACGAGGGATTGGAGTCTGAGGATTTACCGCGAAACTTCATAAAAACAGGGAAGGAATTTCTTGGGGCGCGCACTCTACCCGATTTTTCCGACGATCGCCTGGCTCATTTCTGAAGTTTTTTTCGATTCGGCTGAAGTTTTTTCTTGACCTTTCTTAGGTGATTTTTTAGCCAGTACTACGCCCAAGGCAAATTGTCCGACAGCCTTCGCCCCGCTAGCACGCCCGTCCTAGAGCAACCGCTCGGGACAATCCACAGAAGCTGTGGATAACTCGGTGGACAACCGCCCCTGACACCCCGCAAACCCCGGTGGAATGGGGCTCCCAGTCAAACTGACGATTTTTTCACCAGCTCAAAAAAGTGTTTTTTTTCATTGACTTGTCCGTTCGAGCAAGTCAATGGCTGGCGTATCTCGGGCTGTTACAGCGCTGTGACACAGGTCGCGCCAAGTGTGCACAAGCGCCCCAAAGCGAGGCGGCGCACTGCACCATCACTGCCATTCGCAGCAAGATGCGGGGCTTCACAGCGACCCGCAAAGTGGACATAATGCTCGGCTCGCCGGACGAAAGATAAAAAGCTTGCCAATAGCGGACGAGCCCTATACTCTTGCCGCCGTTAGTACCAAGCTGAAACTCATTCTGGCAAAAGCGGTCCTTGCAGCATCGCCCACTCTTTTGGGCCATCCTGCTGAAACAGGACCCGCCACTCGAAAGCTCCCCAGGCAAATCCATACCCGCCCTGCAGAGCCAAAAAGCAGACTGAACAGGATCCTCACCCAGAGGCGCAGAACCCTGCCCTGGCGTGTTGCCCGTCTTCTGAAGTACCTACCAGTCAGCCCAGGCGCCCACTTTTTATTGCGCTCTTCACTGGCTGCCCTGTTCCAGTCAGGTTCTGCGCATCGCCTCATTAAAGGCCAGCGTTACTGGAACGTTTGAAATATATACGGCTCAAACTTGCCGTATCTCATGCAGGAACTTCCAATAATGATGAATCAAAACACCCGTACTCAGGCTGCCATTCGCACCCTCTCCCAGGCTTTTGCGCCACTGAACTGCATCATTCTCGCCTCGCGCAAGAACAGCTTCAGCTTCACTCTGGTCGACGAAAACGGCATCGCTCAACACAGCGAGCGTCTGTACCCCGACCAATACACCGGTGCCGAGCCGCTGCAAGCGGTCATCGACCGGACCCGTCAGGCGCTCGTCGCCTGATGGACACACGCCCAAGCCCCTCATTCGAGGGGCTTTTGCTATCCGCATGGCCGTTCCGGCACGCCTGAAACACCCCTGTTTTTTAAGCACCTAACGGCATATGACCTATAACGAAAAGCCGGAAATGATTTAAAAACAGCCCTTTACAGCGCAAATATGACACTACACTTCAACTCAAGCGGCCGTGTCCGCTTCCGGCGGGCCTGCCCCCCGTCCACCTGCTGCCAAGCACCAGCGTCCCGCCGGCCACTTTCAGTTCGAGGGCATTATGGGTATCGCCGCGAGCGAGTTGAGCCAATACGTGATCCGTCCGACCTTGATCTACCTGGACCGTCACTGCCCCAGCGCCGAAGCCCTTCTACTGGGCGTAGCGGCCAGCCAGTCAGCCCTCGGCGCCGCCCTCCACGACCGCCGCGGCCATGGCCTCTACCGCATCGCCGAGCTGCGTCACCAATCCGTCTGGGATCACTTTCTCGCCCGCGATCCGGAACTGGCCAGCCTGGTGCGTGGTCTGGCTAGTCAACATGCCTTTCTCAACGGCCCGCACCTGGAACTGACGGTCAATCTTCGTTACGCGACCGCCATTGCCTGGATGCTGATCGAAGAACAGGCGCCACGATTGCCCGATGCCGATGACCTGCTCGGCATGGCGAAAATATGGCGCCAGATATTTCAGCCCCAGGGCCGGCTGCGCGACTTCACCCGGGCCTGGCAGGCGTGCGTCACGCCGTTGGAACGCCAGGCATGTTAGGAAAATAACTACATCAGCAAACGGAAAAAATTGCCAACAATGGTCTGATTGTCCTACAAAACCGCTCTATCTCCGGCGATACAGCCTATAGCGCATGTAGGAAAATGTTGGTAATTTGCGCCCCGGTGATCCCCTGGAGTTCTAATAATGAAAAAAGTCACACTCATCAAAACCACCCTCAGTCTTGCCGTTACCCTCGCCTCTTCCAACCTGTTCGCCAGCGGTTTCGCGCTCAACGAACAGAGCATCAGCGGCATGGGTACCGGTTTCGCAGGTCGTTCTTCTACTGCCGATGACGCCAGCACCGTATTTGGCAACCCTGCCGGCATGTCGCGCCTGAAGCGTGAACAAGTCACTGTTGGCGGCGCTGCCGTCATTGCCAAGACCGACATCAAGCACGCGAGCGGCACTTTCGGCGGCAGCAACGACGGCGACATGGTCCCCGTGGTTGGCGTCCCGATGGGCTACTACGTCAAGCCGATCGATGACCACTGGGCCTTCGGCTTCGGTATGTACGTACCGTTCGGCCTGCTGACCGACTATGAAAACGGCTTTGCTGGCCGTTACTTCGGGAGCAAATCCGAAGTACAAGTCGTCACCCTGCAGCCAACCATCAGCTACGCCTTCAACGACAAGGTCTCGATCGGTTTCGGCCCGACCATCAACCGTATCGAAGGCGCCCTGGAATCCGCTGCGCTGAACCGCGCAACCTTGGGCCGCAACGACGGCAAGGTGAAGATTTCCGGTGACGACACCGCTATCGGCTACAACATCGGCATCCTGGTGCAGGCCACCGACAGCACCCGCGTCGGCCTGACCTACCACTCGATGGTCGACTACAAGCTCGAAGGCGACACCAAGATCCAGGGTTCCGGCTTTGGCCCGCTGAGCGGCTCCAAGTACGACGCCTCGCTGAAGATCAAGACCCCTGAGTCGGTAGACTTCTCGGTTACCCACGAGCTGGACGACCAGTGGACTATCTACGCGGGCAGCACCTGGACCCGCTGGAGCCGCCTGGAAGCCATCACCGTCAACAACGACGGCGTACCGGCTGCCCTGGCGCCAACCCTCGGCCAGATCAGCGAAGAGCAGAACTGGCATGACACCTGGGCACACGCCATCGGTGCTTCCTACAAGCTGAACAAGGAATGGGTACTGCGTACCGGCTTCACCGTCGACCAGTCGCCGACCAACAACGTCAACCGCTCGCCACGCATCCCGACTGGCGATCGCAAGATCTTCAGCCTTGGTGCCGGCTGGAGCCCGAATGACGACATGACCATCGACGTCGCCTACTCCTACCTGTGGGAAGAAGACGCGAAGATCAACCAGACCACGTCGCCGACCGACCCTGCGCACTTCAAGGGCTCGTACCGCGCCACCTACGAAAACAGTGCACACGGTGTGGGCGCGTCCCTGACCTACCGCTTCTGATTTCGCGTCTGGCTGCATGAAAAAACCGCCCTGGTGGCGGTTTTTTCATGGCTGCGATTTCACCTTCCACTCATCGCCCAGGTTCGCCTGGAGAAACGCCTGGAACGCGCGCACCTTCGGCGTCATCGCCAAGCGGTCGGTGACGCACAGGTAGATATCCATCGGCTCGGTCTGGGCGTAAGCCTGCTCCCCGCCCCGGCCCTCGAACAGCGGCACCAACTCGCCGCGCTCCACATACGGCCGGGCGACGAATTCGGCAAGCCGCGTGATACCGCCATCGCGGGCGGCCATTTGCGCCAGGACGTCGATATCGTCGCTGATCAGCACATCGCCGAACTCGGCGTCGAAGCGCAGGCCATCGCGCACGAAGCCCCAGCGCAGAAAGCGCCCATCCACCGGGTAGCGGAATACCAGGCAGCGGCGCTGCTTGAGCGCTTCCGGGCTTTGCGGCCAGCCTTCGCGGGCCAGGTAGCCAGGGGACGCGCAGCAGACAAACGGCACTTGGGCGATGTGCCGCGCCAGCAGGCCGTCTTCAAGCTGTGGGGTGATGCGGATACTCACGTCGACACCTTGACGGGCGTGATCGACCTTGTTGTCACTCGTAAGCAATTCAATCGAAAGCCGGGGATACAGCGCGCTGAATTCCGGAATCAACCGCCCCAGCACATGCCGACCGAACGCCGACGAGGTGGAAATGCACAAGCGGCCCTGGGGCTCGCTGTCCACCGTGGTCACCGCCTGCTGGGCCTCTTCCAGGTCGCGCTCGATATAGCGGACTTTTTCGTAATAGAGCGAACCGCTGGAGGTCAACACCATGCTGCGGGTGGTGCGAGCCAGCAGGCGGACCTGCAGGTGCGCTTCAAGACGGGCGATATTCTGACTGACCGCAGCAGCACTCAGGCCGAGCGTGCGGGCGCCACCGGCGATGCTGCCGGCCTCGACCACCTTGATGAAACTCTTGATCAGGCCCAGCAGGTTCACGGTCAATCTCCGGGATTCGTAAGTTTCCCTTTATAAAGACCTAAGATCTGCCCGTCTACTTGCCTCGCGGAGGCCTTGTTAACCTGCGGCCACTCAACTGGATCCTTCGAGGAGCATTCATGACTTCATCCGCCGTCACCCGTCGCCCGAAACTCGGCGTCCGCGCCACGCCCTACGTCTTCGCGTTTTACATGTCGTCCATCATGGCCATGCTGATGTGCTTCGTGATCACAGCCGCCAACAGCGGTGTCAACGAGCATTACCTGGGCAACGTGCTGCGCGCCTATCAACTGGCCATGCCGGTCGCGTTTGCCTGCGTGCTGGTGGTCCGGCCGATCGTGATCAAACTGGTGTCGTGGACCGTCCACCCGCCGAAATAACCCCGCGCCGCATCAGGGCCGGGAGGCGATGGCTTTTTCGATGGCGGCCTTGAACTCCGGATCATCCGGCTTGGTCAGGCTGGAGAAATTGGCCACCACCTTGCCCTGGCGGTCGACCACGTACTTGTAGAAGTTCCACTTCGGCGCACTGCTCTGCTGCGCCAGCTCGCGGAACAGCGGCGTGGCGTCATCGCCGCGCACCCGCTGCGGCTCGGTCATGGTGAAGGTCACGCCGTAGTTGGCGTAGCAGACCTTGGCGGTCTTCTCGCTGTCGGCGTCTTCCTGCTTGAAGTCGTTGGACGGCACCCCGAGCATTTCCAGCCCCTGCCCGTGGTGCTCCTTATAAACCGCTTCGAGCCCTTCGAACTGCGGAGCGAAACCGCAGTAGCTGGCGGTATTGACCACCACCAGCGGCTTGCCGGCGAACTGTTCGCACAGATCGATCCGCTCTTTGGCGCGCAGTTTCTGCAGATCGCCCTGGAGCAAGGCCGGGCAGCCGTCGGCCAGGGCAAAACCACTGAAGCCGAGCAGGAGTGAGGCAATCAACAGGCGGCGGACGTGCATGAAGGTTCTCCTTTTAGGGTGCGAACCTTCAGCCTACGCCTAACAGACGCCCATGCCCAACTGCATCAACGCCAGGCCGCCGCGCTGCCAGCCCCACCAGGCCAGCGCCAGCAACAGGGTTGCCAGCGACAGCCCGAACAACCACAGGCCGTAGCGACTCACGCCGCCCCCGCCGTGGCTTGCAGACGCGCCACGGGACGCTCGCGCACCGGCCAGTTCAACGCCGCCGCCAGCAAGCTGAGGACGATGGAAATCTGCCAGACCAGATCGTAGTGACCGGTCTGGTCATAGACCACCCCGCCCAGCCAGCCACCCAGGAAGGCACCGAGTTGATGGAAGAGGAAGACGATCCCGCCCAGCATCGACAGGTTGCGCACGCCGAACAGGGTCGCCACGGTGCCGTTGGTCAGTGGCACGGTGGACAGCCACAACAGGCCCATGGCGATGCCGAACAGGTAGGCGCTGAACGTGGTGATCGGCGCCCACAGGAACAGCACGATAACCACGCTGCGCAGCAGGTACAACGCGGCCAGCAGGCGCGGCTTGGACATCCGCCCGCCAAGCCAACCGGCGGTGTAGGTGCCGACGATATTGAACAGGCCGACCAGCGCCAGCACCGTGGTGCCGGTAGTCGCCGGCAGGTGCTGATCCACCAGGTAGGCCGGCAGGTGCACCCCGATGAACACCACCTGGAAGCCACAGACGAAGAAGCCCAGCGCCAGCAGCCAGAAACCCGGGTGCGAACAGGCTTCACGCAGCGCCTCGCCGAGAGTTTGTTCATGTCCTTGGACTGGCAACGGACGGTCCTTGAGCATGCTCACCAACGGCACGATGAATGCCACCATCAGGCCCAGCGCCAGCAACGCCAGCGACCAACCCAACCAGTTGATCAGGCCGAGGGTGCCGGGAAGCATGGCGAACTGGCCGAACGAGCCGGCAGCGCTGGCGATACCCATGGCCATGCTGCGTTTTTCCGGCGGGACGGCGCGACCGACCACACCGAGGATCACCGAGAACGACGTGCCGGACAGGCCGATACCGATCAGCAGACCAGCGCTGAGGGACAGCGTGACAGGCGAATCCGACATGCCCATCAGCACCAGGCCACAGGCATAGAGGATGCCGCCGATGACCACCACTTTCGCAGCGCCCAGGCGGTCAGCCAGTGCGCCGGCAAAAGGCTGGGCCAGGCCCCAGACCAGGTTCTGCAAGGCAATGGCGAAGGCGAATACACCGCGCCCCCAGCCGAATTCCGCGCTCATCGGCGCCAGGAACAGGCCAAAGCCGTGTCGCACGCCCAGCGACAACGCCAGGATCAGGGCCGCGCCCAGCAACAGCCAACCACTGGTTCGCCATACGGATGTCATTATTCTTCTCTCCTGTGCCGGCAGCTATTTGCGGGTATATACCCGCTTAAGGTCGTTAAAAACTCAGGCCAACTGTTTCAGCAAGCGAACCAGCTCATCACGCTGGGTTTCACCGAGGTTGTCCACCAGCCGTTCCTGGGCCTGCTCCCAAGCAGGTTCGGCAGCCTGCACGCGGGCTTTGCCCTGCTCGGTGAGGAGCACCAGGCGATTGCGCAAGTCATCGCCCTCGGCCAGGGCCACCAGGCCATCAGCCTCCAGCACCTTGAGGTTGCGCCCCAGAGTGCTGCGGTCCAGGCCCATGGCCTCGGCCAAGGACGAAATGCTGGGCTTGTCGAGGCGTTGCAGGTTCCGCAACAGGGAAAACTGGGCAACATTGATGCCGAAGCCTTCGAGGGCTTCGTCGTAATGCCGGCTCACCCCACGGGCAGCGCGACGCAGATGGGTGCAGATGCAGATACTGGTCAACATAGATGCGTGTATATACCCGCACTTCGATGAACGCAACAGAATATTTCAGCCGAGCTTCAGGGCCAGGGTCAGCAAAACCACCATTTCCAGCAGCTCCAGCACGGCGCCAGCGGTGTCGCCGGTGGTGCCGCCCAGTCGTCGCATCATCGAACGGCGCAAGGCGAAAAAGGCCAGCGCCGCCGCCAGCAATGCCACCGCTGCCGCGCCTCCGCCCAGAAGCAAACAGCCTGCGCCACTCAGCAACAGCACCCCGGTCGCGCCGCGCCGCGGCAGGTGTTCGGCCAGCGCCTGGCCGAGGCCGCCGGGGCGCACATAGGGCGTAGAGAGAAACAGCGCCAGCATCGCCGCCCGACCTGTCACCGGCGCGAGCAACAGCAGAGCGCCCTGTCCCGCCTCGATCAGGGCCAGCAACGCGCAGAATTTGAGCAGCAGCACCAACACCAGCGTAACCACCGCAATCGGTCCGCTGCGCGGATCCTTCATGATGGTCAACGTGCGCTCGCGATCGCCGAAACCGCCCAGCCACGCATCGGCGCTATCGGCCAGACCGTCGAGGTGCAAGCCACCGCTGAGGGCAACCCATGCACTCAGCAGCAGCGCCGCATGCAACAGCGGCGGGCTGCCGGCCAACAATGTGTTCAAGCCCCAGAGCAGCACACCGAACAACAGCCCCACCAACGGATAGAACAGCAGCGACCGCCCGTTCTGCTGGGGCGATGGCATGCCCGGCAAGGTCACCGGCAGGCTGCTGAGGAACTGCAAGGCGATCCAGAACGGCAACATCAGCAGATCTCCCGCAACCGGCCATCCGCCTCGACATGCAGCCGATGCAGCGCACCATGGCCAACCTGCACCTGCAACAACTGCTCACGGGGCAAACCACGGGCGCGCGCCAGCAACAGGCGCATGACCCCGCCGTGCGTCACCAGCAACACCCGCTGATCGGCATAAGCCAATTGCAACCGCTGCAACGCGGCCAGCACCCGTGCGGAGAACGCCTCCACCGGCTCGCCCCCCGGCGGCGTGAAACCATAGGGATCAGCCCAGAATTCGCCCAGCGCTTGTTCGTGGTCTTGCATCAGATCGAGGGCGCTGCGCCCTTCCCACTCACCGAAATGCAGTTCCTGAAGCCCTGGCTCCAGCGCCAGCGGCAGCTCCAGACGCGTGGCCAGCACCTCGGCAAACCGCGCGCAGCGCTGCAACGGTGAACTCACCAGTTGATCCCAAGGCCCGGCCTCGGACACCGCAGCGTGCATCTGCGCCCAACCCTGCTCGGTCAAGGCGTCATCAAGGCTGCCGCGAAAGCCGCCGCCCAGTTCGGTTTCACCGTGCCGCAGCAGGTCGAGGATCATGCCGGACGGTCCGCCACTGCGGCTTCGGCGAAAGTCGCCATCTGCCCGTGCAGGTCGCAAGCCAGACGCAACAGCGGCACCGCCAGCGCCGCACCGCTGCCCTCGCCCAGGCGCAGGCCCAGTTCCAGCAGCGGCTCGCCGTCCAGTTCCGCCAGCACGCGGCGATGCCCTGGCTCGGCGCCGCGATGACCGAAGAACAGCCACTCGCGGCAAGACGGATTGATCCGCACCGCCACCAGCGCCGCCACGGTGCAGATAAACCCGTCCACCAGCACCGCCACGCCTTCCTGAGCACAGGCCAGATAAGCGCCGACCAGCGCCGCGATTTCCAGGCCGCCGACATGGAACAGCGCCTGCAACGGATCGCCGTTGACCTCGGCATGACGCTTCAGCGCCGCCTCGATCACTGCCGCCTTGTGCCGCACGCCCGCCGCGTCCAGGCCAGTGCCTGGCCCGCTCAGTTCAGTCGCCGGGCAGCCGAGCAAAGCGCAGGCCAGGGCGCTGGCGGCGGTGGTGTTGCCAATGCCCATTTCACCGCCGATAAACAGCCGCGCACCCGCCTCGACTGCATGCAACGCGCTGTCGCGACCCGCTTGCAACGCCTGCCGGCCCTGCTCGTCGGTCATCGCCGGCTCGCGGGCGAAGTTGGCAGTGCCGGGGGCGATGCGCAGATGGCGCACGCCGGGCAGATCCAGCGCCAGGTTCACCGTGCCGAGGTCGACCACCTCCAGCCGCGCGTCCAGTTGCCGGGCAAGCACGCTGATGGCCGCGCCGCCGCTGACGAAATTCAGCAGCATCTGCCCGGTCACTTCTTGCGGATAAGCGGAAATGCCTTCGGCAACCACGCCGTGATCACCGGCGAAAATGCTGATCCAGACCTGCTCCAGGGCCGGCTTCACCCGGCCCTGCAACGCGGCCAGGGTTACCGCCACCTGCTCCAGCCGGCCAAGGGAACCGGCCGGCTTGGTCAGTTGTTGCTGACGCGCCAGCGCGGCAGCGCGCACCGATTCGTCAGCGGCGCGACAAGGGTTCAGCCACCAGGTTTGACTCATGATTCGGCTCCTTTGAGGAAAAGCGGCAGGCCCGCGACAGTCAGCACCACGCGCTGGCAACGTTCGGCGATGGCTTGATGCAACCAGCCGGCTTCATCGACGTAACGCCGGGTCAGCTCGCCCATGGGCACCACGCCGAGGCCGGTTTCGTTGCTGACCAGGATGATCTCGCCCGGCAGCGTCGGCAGGCAGGCCAACAGCGCGTCGCGCTCGGCGGCCAGGCGCTGCGGGTTTTCGAGCATCAGCAGGTTGGTCAGCCACAGGGTCAGGCAGTCCACCAGCAGGCAACGGTCGCTGGCGGCTTCGGCCTGGAGGACCCGGGCCAGGGCCACGGGTTCTTCGATCAGGGCCCATTCGGCGGGGCGGCGCTCGCGGTGCAGTTGCACCCGGGCGTTCATTTCGCCGTCGAGCGGTTCGCTGGTGGCGATGTAGGTCACCGCCAGGCCGCTGTCCACGGCGCGCTGTTCGGCGAGGCGGCTCTTGCCCGAGCGGGCGCCACCGAGAATCAGGTTGAGCATGTCAGTCGAGCCCACAGAGTTGACGGAGCCGGACGCAATCCAGGTGCGTATCCACCAGATCGGCCAGGCGTTCGATATCGCGTTCGCGCAGGGCGTGATAGTCGACCCGCTGGACCTCGCTCAGCCCGGCCCAGCGCAGCAACGCGGCGCAAGAGTCCGGCGCTTCGAACAGGCCGTGCAAGTAAGTGGCGAGGATCTGCCCGTCGGCGCTGATGGCACCGTCGCGACGGCCATCGGCCAGGTGCACCGCCGGACGGCCCAGGGCCGCGCCGCTGGTCACGCCAGCATGAATCTCGTAACCGCTGATCGCCGCCTGCTCCAGCTCAAGGACGCCGCTGACATTGCGCAGTTGCTTGTGGGTTTCCAGCACCGTGGCGTAGTCCAGCAGGCCCAGGCCCGGACTGCTGCCTGCGGCGCCTTCCAGACCCAGCGGATCATGTACCTCGCGCCCGAGCATCTGCAGGCCGCCGCAAATCCCCAGAACCTTGCCGCCATAGCGCAGATGGCGGGCGATGGCCTGTTCCCAGCCGCGCTCGCGAAGTTGCGCGAGGTCGCCGCGCACGCTTTTGGAGCCGGGCAGGATGATCAGGTCGGCGGGCGGAATCGGCTGGCCCGGGCCGATGAATTGCAGGTCCACTTGCGGGTGCAGGCGCAGCGGATCGAAATCGGTGTGGTTACTGATGCGCGGCAGCACCGGCACGATCACCTTGAGCACCTGCGCGACCTTGTCGCCCTGGCGCCGATCGAGGCCGTCCTCGGCTTCCAGGTGCAGGTCGGTGACGTAGGGCAGCACGCCGAGCACCGGTTTGCCGGTGCGCGCTTCGAGCCAGTCCAGGCCCGGCTGCAACAGGGCGATGTCGCCACGGAAACGGTTGATGACGAAACCCTTGACCCGCGCCTGCTCGCTCGGCGACAGCAACTCCAGCGTGCCGACCAGATGGGCGAACACGCCGCCGCGGTTGATATCGGCGATCAGGATCACCGGGCAGTCCACCGCCTCGGCGAAGCCCATGTTGGCGATATCCCCCGCACGCAGGTTGATCTCGGCCGGCGAGCCGGCGCCTTCCACCATCACCACCGGCCAGGCGGCGCTGAGGCGTTGGTGCGAAGCCAGTACCGCCTGCATGGCGATGGCTTTGTAGTCGTGATAGGCCACCGCGTTCATGCTGGTGACCGCACGGCCATGGATGATGACCTGGGCACCGGTGTCGCTGTTGGGCTTGAGCAGCACCGGGTTCATGTCGGTGTGCGGTTCCAGACCCGCGGCCTGGGCCTGGACGGCCTGGGCGCGACCGATCTCGCCACCGTCGGCGGTCACCGCACTGTTCAGCGCCATGTTCTGCGGCTTGAACGGCACCACGCCGACGCCCTGGCGTTTCAGCCAGCGGCACAGCGCGGTCACCAGCGTGCTTTTGCCGGCATCGGAGGTGGTGCCTTGCACCATCAGGGTGGTCATGGCGTTTCCTTGCGGTAGTCGTCCAGCGCCACGGCCAGCCGCTGCCAGTCGGCGTCCTCGGCGGGCAGGCCGAAGCGCAGGCTCGGCGGATGATCGAACAGGCGCAGGAGAATGCCGCGCCGGGCCATGAAGTCGTGAATCGCGGCGGCCTGGTCATGGCGCAGGTACTGGAACAGGTCGCAGCCGCCGGCGGGCGTGAGCCCGGCGCTGTCCAGCAGCGCGGCGAGACGGGTGCTGGCGGCGGCGCAGCGTTCGGTCTGCTGGCGCTGGCTGGCCAGATCAGTGAAACAGGCCTGGGCCAGCACCCGGGTCGGGCCGCTGACAGACCACGGCCCCAGCTCTTCGGCCAGCGCACGCAGCAGCAACGGCTCGGCCAGCACACAGCCAAGGCGGACCCCGGCCAGGCCGAAGAACTTGCCGAACGAACGCAGAACGATCAGGCCCTCGCGCGCGCTGTGGGCGGCGATGCTGTGCGCCGGCGTGTTGTCCATGAAGGCTTCGTCCACCAGCAGCCAGCCGCCGTGGCGCGACAGGCGCTGATGCCAGTCGAGCAAGGTGTCCGCCGGCAGCAGGCGGCCCGTAGGATTGTTGGGGTTGACCACCACCAGCACGTCGAGGTGGTCGAGTTGCCCGGCGAGTTGCTCCTCGCTCAATTCCAGCACGTGATGCCCGGCACGGCGCCAGCCTTCGGCATGCTCGGCATAGCACGGCGAGAGCACGCCGACGGTGCCGCGCGGGCGCAAGCGCGGCAGCGCCTGGATCGCCGCCTGCGAGCCGGCTACCGGCAGCAGGTGCGAGACGCCGTAATACCCGGCTGCGGCCTGCTCCAGGCCATCATCGGTTTCAGGCAGTCGCGCCCAGGCGCGCAATGGAATCTCGGGGATGGGGAAAGACCAGGGCGCTATGCCGCTGGACAGGTCCAGCCAGTCCTCGCGGGCGATGCCGTAGTGCTCGATCGCCCGCAGCAGGCGGCCACCGTGTTCAAGCATAGAATTCGGCTCCCAGGCACAGCAGCAACAGCCACAACCAGACGCCCTGACACACCAGCCGCCAGCCGCGCTCGATGGAGCCGGCGTCGGCCGCCGGGCCTTCGCCCAGGCGGGCGCGCTCGTGCAACTCACCGTGGTAGACCGCCGGCCCACCCAGCTCGACGCCAAGGGCACCGGCCCCAGCCGCCATCACCGGGCCGGCGTTGGGGCTGTCCCATTGCGGCGCCTGCTGGCGCCAGCACTTCAGCGCCAGGCGGGTCTTGCCGAGCAGCGCGTAGGTTAGCGCCACCAGCCGCGCCGGCAGGTAATTGAGCACGTCGTCGATACGCGCCGCGGCCCAGCCGAAGCGCTCGAAGCGTTCGTTGCGGTAACCCCACATGGCATCCAGCGTATTGCTCAGACGATAGAGCACCACCCCCGGCGCGCCAGCAACGACAAACCAGAACAACGCGGCGAACACCGCGTCGCTGCCGTTTTCCAGCACCGACTCGGTCGCGGCGCGGGCCACGGCGGTTTCGTCCAGCTCGGAAGTCTGCCGGCTGACCAGATAACCCACGCGCTGACGCGCTTCGTCCAGGTTGCCAGCGCGCAGGGCATCGGCCACCGGCTGCACATGCTCACCGAGGCTGCGCAGACCGAGGGCGCAGTACAACGCGAGGATCTCCACCAGCCAGCCGATGTACGGCAGCCAGGACAAGGCCGTGGCCAGCAGCGTCAATGGCACCACCGCGAGAACCCAGGCGGTGACGCCATGGCTGCGCCAGCCGCGCCCGCCCGCGTTGAAACGCTGTTCCAGGCGCCCGGCCATGTTGCCGAACGCCACCAGCGGATGCCAGCGCCGCGGTTCGCCCAGCAGAGCGTCCAGCGCCACCCCGGCCACGGTCAGCAAGGCCACACTCATTCGGCTTCTCCCCATTGGTTTTCAAACAGCATGTCCGCCAGCGGTCGCGGCGTGGTCCAGCCTTCCAGCGCCAGCATCGGCGCCGGGTAAAATTCGTGCACCGGGCCCAGGCAGAGAATCGCCAGCGGCTTGGCGCCCACCGGCATGCCCAGCAGATCGGCCAGTGCCTGCGGATCGAACAGCGACACCCAGCCCATCCCCAGGCCTTCGGCGCGGGCCGCCAGCCACAGGTTCTGGATGGCGCAGGACAGCGAGGCGAGGTCCATTTCCGGCAAGGTGCGACGGCCGAAGATATGCGCCTCGCGCTTGTCCATCAGCGCGGCGACCAGCACTTCGGCGCAGTCGTTGATGCCTTCGACCTTGAGTTTCATGAACTCATCGGAGCGCTGCCCCAGCGCTTCGGCGGTGCGTATGCGCTCGTCCTCCACCAGCGCCTGAATGCGCTGGCGCAGGTCGCGGCGGGTAATGCGGATGAAGCGCCAGGGCTGCATCAAGCCGACGCTGGGCGCCTGGTGCGCCGCCTCCAGCAAACGGGCGAGCAACTCGGGCGCTACCTCGCCGCCGCTGAAATGACGCATGTCGCGGCGCTCGCCGATGGCGCGGTAGATCGCCGCGCGCTCGGCCTCGCTGTAGGCGTGTTCGCTCATGGTGCCAGCAGCGCCGCCGTCGCATCAGGGTTGGACGGGAAGTAGAAATGCACGTACGACGCGGTCAACCGGCCAAGGCGGTACACCGCTTCGGCGCCACGTCCGCCGTTGGGGCTCTGGCCGCGGGCGATGGGTTCCAGTTCGGTGCTGGTCAGCGAATGGTGGTAGGTGTGCCCGCGCAGGGTGCCTTCCGGCAGTTCCACCGCTTGCAGGGCCAGCGCGGCAAGGCGCTTCTGCATCACCGCTTCGCCGGACAGCAGCCCGGCCAGCTCGGCACGCTCGCCGACGACATCGGTCAGCGCATCGAGCAGGAAGAGCATGCCCCCGCACTCGGCCAGCAA
Organism: Pseudomonas sp. Marseille-P9899; assembly: GCF_903166565.1. NCBI lineage: Bacteria > Pseudomonadati > Pseudomonadota > Gammaproteobacteria > Pseudomonadales > Pseudomonadaceae > Pseudomonas > Pseudomonas sp. Marseille-P9899. The sequence continues at coordinate 820,029 of NZ_CAESCG010000003.1, read as the reverse complement.
CGGCTTGCCCGCCTGATGGTGGGCGCGGATGGCCGCCAGCATCGGCGCGTTCGCGGCGAGGGTGTGGTGGTGCAGTTCCGGGTAGCCGCCGGGCAGGTACAGGCTGTCGGCCGGCGGGATTTCGCGGTCGTGGACCGGCGAGAAGAAACTCAGCTCAGCACCCATCGCCCGCAGCAGCTCAAGGTTGGCGCCGTAGGTGAAGGCGAACGCTTCGTCGCGGGCCACGGCAATGCGCACGCCCTCAAGACGACGCTCGATGCTGCGCGGCGCCGGCCCGCTGAACGCCACCGGCGGCGGTAAGGCCGACTGGCAACTGTCGCCCAGCGCCTTGGCGGCGGCATCGAGGCGGTGGTCGAGGTCGGTCAGTTCGCTGGCCTGGACCAGCCCGAGGTGGCGACTCGGCAGTTCGATGCCGGTCTCCCGCGACAGCCCGCCGTACCAGCGCAGCCCTTCGGTCAGGCTGCCTTCAAGCAGCTGCGCGTGGCGCAGCGAGCCGACCCGGTTGGCCAGCACCCCGGCGAACGGCAGGTCGGGCTGGTAACGCGCCAGGCCGAGGGCCAGAGCGCCGAAAGTCTGGGCCATGGCCGTGCCGTCGATCACCGCCAGCACCGGCACGCCGAAATGCCGCGCCAGGTCGGCGCTGGACGGCGTGCCGTCGAACAGCCCCATGACGCCTTCGATCAGGATCAGGTCGGCCTCGGCCGCCGCTTCCCAGAGCAGGCGCCGGCTTTCCTCGGCGCCGACCATCCACAGGTCGAGCTGGTACACCGGCGCGCCGCTGGCACGTTCGAGAATCATCGGGTCGAGGAAATCCGGGCCGCACTTGAAGACCCGGACCTTGCGCCCCTGGTTACGGTGCAGACGGGCCAGGGCCGCGGTGACGGTGGTCTTGCCCTGACCGGAAGCCGGCGCGGCGATCAGTACCGCCGGGCAATGCCGGGTGTCGCTCATAGTTCGACGCCCTTCTGGGCACGGATGCCGGCCTGGAAGGCGTGTTTGATCATGCCCATTTCGGTGACGGTGTCGGCCAGTTCGATCATCTCGTCCTTGGCGCCGCGGCCGGTCACGATCACGTGCTGCATCGGCGGGCGGGCCTGCAGGTCGGACAGCACCTGTTCGAGGTCGAGGTAACCGTGCTTGAGGGCGATGTTCAGCTCATCGAGCACCACGAAGCCGATGCTCGGGTCTTGCAGCAGTTGCCGGGACACCGCCCAGGCGGCTTCGGCGGCGGCGATGTCGCGCTGGCGGTCCTGGGTTTCCCAGGTGAAGCCCTCGCCCATCACGTGATAGCGCACTTCTTCAGGGAAGCGGCGGAAGAACAGCTCTTCGCCCGTGGCGTTGCGCCCCTTGATGAACTGCACCACGCCGCACTGCATGCCGTGGCCGAGAGCCCGGGCGAGCATGCCGAAGGCCGAGCTGCTTTTGCCCTTGCCATTGCCGCTGAGTACCAGCAACAGGCCGCATTCATTTGGGGAGTTGGCGATGCGCTCGTCGATCACCGCCTTTTTGCGCAGCATGCGCGCCAGGTGGCGTTCGTCACGTTCGGTGGATTCGGTCATCGGGATCTCCGCGGGCCACTGTCGGCGCGGCTTGTCCGCTGGAGCGACAAGGCTGGGGGCAACGACAGATGAAGGGGTGGTGGCACACGGAACGCGCAGGAGTCGGGCGGCAAGACCCGAAAAACCGCGCATCACCCTCCGTGATGCCGTTGACTGTTTGCAGGCCGGTCTCCGGGCTCATGAGCGGATTTCAGATCCTGGCCGGGCGCCTTCCCGGGTGACGACACCCAGTGGCCATGCGCAGCCTTGACTCATTTACCGTTGCGGGGGCAGCGCCGGAATCGCACGTCTGGCGTGCTCACCGGCTTCCCTGTTTCACCCTGTCGGCCGGCGGGCCACAGAGCACCTGAAACAAGCCGCAAAGGTTAGAGGGTTGGACCCGGAGCGTCAATGAAAGGCGCCCGGTACGAGGCGACCGATGGCGTTTCTGTCGTCTTGTGCAACACTCAGTCGAGTGATATCAAAGTGCCACGGTTTTCCGCTGTACTCGTACAACAATTACGAAAGGAGAGCAGCATGCAAGGCCTGATCATCAACAATCCTCGCCTGGAATTCCTGCGCCCGGCGCTGGAGCGTTGGGGCGAATGCATCGAACGCTTCAACCAGACCCTCGGCGACAACGAAGGACCTTACTGGCAAGGGCTCCAGGGCAACCTCGGGATCCTCTCGGCAGCCATCTGGCAAGCCGAGCTGGTCACCCTTCAGGATTTCCAGAGCAAGAAACAGCGCGACGAAGGCGAACGCGGTGCCCGCTGCGACTTGCTGATCGCCAGCCGCGATGAATCGGCGTACCTGCATGCCAGCCAGCGCTGGCCGAAGGTCGGCCGGCTGGACCTGAGCCCGGCCTTGCAGGAAGTCAGCGCCAGCGCGCGCAATGTCGCCTACCCGAGCCAGTTGAAGATCGCCGCGCTGTTCGCCAGCCCGTGCAAACTGGGCCAGCATGCCAGCCCCGAAGAATTGCAGGACCTGGTCGACGACCTGCAAAAACACAACGCCTGCGTTATTGCCTGGTGTTTCCCGTATGGCTATCGAAAGCTGCACGACGAGTTCGGCCAGTACTATCCCGGGGTTGCCCTGCTGTTGAAGCAGGCCTGAGGATTGCCGGGGTCGCCTTGCGGCCCCGGCGATTGAACCTCCCTCCTCCGATCCGCCTCTGACTCCTTGTAAGGACCCGTTCCCCGAGGAGTCGCTCATGTCTTCACTACGCATCGCCCTGCTACTGGCCATCACCACCGGACTGAGCGCCTGCGGTGAAACCGCCCGGCTCCAGGTCACCGACGGCAGCGGCCCGACCCCGCAATTGCCGGAACCGAACAAGACGCTGATCCCCACCGTCAACATCGCCCCTGCGGTCGGCTGGCCGAAAGGCGCCAAGCCCGTCGCGGCGCCCGGCACCCAGGTGGCGGCTTTCGCCAGCGGCCTGGACCATCCGCGCTGGCTGTACGTGTTGCCCAACGGCGACGTGCTGGTGGCGGAAACCAACGCCCCGCCAAAACCCGAGGACGGCAAGGGCATCAAGGGCTGGGTGATGAACAAGGTCATGGCCCGCGCGGGTGCTGCCGTCCCCAGCGCCAATCGCATCAGCCTGCTGCGCGATACCGACGGCGACGGCATCGCCGAAACCCGCACGCTCTTCCTGATAAACCTCAACTCCCCGTTCGGCATGACCCTCGTGGGCAACGACCTCTATGTGGCCGACACCGATCGCCTGCTGCGCTTCAAATACGAAACCGGCGCCACCGTGATCAACACGCCCGGCGAAGTCGTCGCCGAGCTGCCCGGCGGCCCGCTGAACCACCACTGGACCAAGAACGTGATTGCCAGCCGCGACGGCAAGAAGCTCTACGTCACCGTCGGCTCCAACAGCAACGTCGCCGAGAACGGCCTGGACAAGGAAGAAGGCCGCGCGGCGATCTGGGAAATCGACCCGGCCACCGGCAGCCACCGAATCTTCGCCTCAGGCCTGCGCAACCCCAACGGCCTGGCCTGGGAACCGCGCAGCGGGCAACTGTGGACGGCGGTGAACGAGCGTGACGAAATCGGCAGCGATCTGGTGCCGGACTACATCACCTCGGTGCGCGACGGCGGTTTCTATGGCTGGCCGTTCAGCTATTACGGGCAACATGTGGATGTGCGCGTGCAACCGCAGGACCCGAGCCTGGTGGCCAAGGCCATCGCCCCGGACTACGCGGTCGGCCCACATACCGCGTCTCTGGGCCTGACCTTCGCTGAGCCCGGCGTCCTGCCGCCGCCGTTCGACCAGGGCGCGTTCATCGGCCAGCACGGCTCCTGGAACCGCAAGCCGCACAGTGGCTACAAAGTGCTGTTCGTGCCGTTCAGTACCACGGGCAAACCAGCGGGCAAACCGATCGATCTGCTCACCGGCTTCCTCAATGACGACGGCAAGGCCATGGGCCGGCCGGTGGGGGTGATCAACGATCAGCGCGGCGGGCTGCTGGTGGCCGACGACGTGGGCAATGTGATCTGGCGGGTCAGCAAGGCGCCTTGAGGACGTTCAGCGCTTGCGACACAGCGTCAGGCCGTCACCCAGCGGCAGCAGCGACAAATCCACCCGCACATCGTCACGCAGCGCCAGGTTCAAGGCCTGGATGGCACGGGTGTCGTCGCTGTCGGGCTGCGCCTGCAGCACCCGGCCGCTCCACAAGGTGTTGTCGAACAGCACGACGCCGCCCTGGCGCAGCAGGCGCAGGGCTTCTTCGAGGTAGCGTGGATAGTTGGCCTTGTCGGCATCGATGAAGATCAAGTCGAACGCGCCGTCCGCCAGCGTCGCCAGGGTGTCCAACGCCGGACCAGGGCGCAGCTCGATACGGCTTTCCACGCCCGCCTCCCGCCAGTAGCGGCGAGCGATGTCGTGGTAGTCGCCCGGCAGGTCGCAGCACAGCAATTCGCCCTCCGCTGGCAGGGCTTCGGCCATGCACAACGCGCTGTAACCGGTGAAGGTGCCCACCTCGATCAATTTGCGCGCACCGCTCAATCGCACCAGCAGCGCCAGCAACTGACCCTGTTCGGGGGCTACCTGCCAATTGGAGTTCGGCCGCGCGGCGGTTTCAGCACGAAGGCGCGTGAGCAACGGCGTCTCGCGCAGGGAAACGCGCCGGAGGTAATCGTAGAGGGCGTCGTCGAGGTAAAGCGTCTGACCGGTCATCGCTTACCTCGGCGGAATCAGGGGTTGTGCGCCAGATGGTTGCCTTGCAACACGCGCTTGGCGTTGAGGTAGGACTTTTGCCAGTAGTTGTTCGACAGATAGTCCAGCCGCACCGTCCCGCCCGTGGACGGCGCATGGACGAAGCGCCCCTCGCCGACATAGATGCCCGCATGGTTGACCTGACTGCCACCGTTGGTGGCGAAGAACACCAGGTCACCGGACTGCAAGGCGTCGCGGGACACGTTCGGGGCGCCCATGACGATCATCTCGCGGGTCGAGCGCGGCAAGGCGATGCCCGCGGCGTCACGGTAGACGTAGCCAATCAGGCCACTGCAATCGAAACCGGCATCCGGCGTGTTGCCACCCCAGCGATAGGGTGTGCCCACCAGGCCAAGCGCGCGGAACAGCACATCTTCGGCAACCGGGGAGAAATACACCTGAGGAGAAGTGAACGCCGGCTGGACCACCTGGGGCGGGGTCGGGGCGTGGCTGGAACAGGCACTGATCAGTGCCGCCAGGGACAATACCGCTAAGCGCGCCATTATCGACATCGTCAGAACATCCTGTCTGAAGCTGCCCGGCTGGATGCCGGCAAAGTGGTGAGAATCAAGATTAGACGCTTTCTGTAAACACGCACGGCGACGAGCTTTTCAGCATCGTCGCCGTGTACATGACGCTACGAAGGAATCAGTTGCGCGAGAGCGTGGTCGGTGCCATTGCCAGCGCGCGCTTGGCTTCGATGAACGTCTTGCTCCAGTAGCGATCGCCGAGGCTATCGATACGCACGCCACCGCTGCGACGGCTGCTGGAGTGGATGAACTGGTTGTCGCCGAGGTAGATACCGGCGTGGCTGACGCGACCGCGGCCGTTGGTGCTGAAGAACAGCAGATCACCCGGCTTGAGGTTGTTGCGCGAGACCAGCGGGGCATCGACGTTGATCATTTCGCGGGTGGAGCGCGGCAGGTTCATGCCAGCTTCTTCGCGGAACAGATAACCGATGAAACCACTGCAATCGAAGCCCGACTGCTCGGAGGTGCCACCGAAGCGGTAGCGGGTACCGATCAGAGACATGCCACGCTCGAGGATGCTGTCAGCCAGCACCGGCAGTTGATAAGGCTTGGAAGAGGAGAATTGTTCCAGTTCTTCCTCGGTGGCCAGCTCTTCTTCGAACACCGAAACGTCGGCGGAAGGCTGGGTGGCGACCTTGGCAGCGATGGAACTGTGATCTTGCTGTTGCGAAACCGGGCTGTGGGCAGCGCAGCCGAAAAGCAGTGTCACGAGTGCGAGGGGCACGAGGGGTGCGAAGCGATTTAGCATGGGCACGACCGTGTCTGGAATTCAAAGGAGCCGAGACTATGCCTTCTATCGATTTGATTTGCAAATTCAATCGAAAAAAATGTGACTTTTATGTGCCGAGGCTCTGGGACGCTGTTTACCAGCCCAACGTCTCTTTCAAAAACGGGATGGTCAGCTTGCGTTGCGCCTGCAGCGACGCCTGATCGAGGCGTTCCAGCAGGTCGAACAGTGCACTCATGCTGCGAGTTCCGCGGGTGAGAATGAAGTGCCCGACCTCGTCGGTCATGTGCAGGCCGCGACGCGAAGCCCGCAATTGCAGGGCGCGCAGCTTGTCTTCGTCGGACAGCGCACGCATCTGGAAAATCAGCGCCATGGTCAGGCGCGACTTGAGGTCGGCGAGTTTGATCGGCAGTTCGCGCGGCGAGCTGGAGGCCGCGATCAACAGGCGCCGGCCGCTGTCACGCAGGCGGTTGAACAGGTGGAACATCGCCTCTTCCCACTCCGGCTTGCCGGCGATGGTCTGCAGGTCGTCGATGCAGACCAGTTCGTACTGTTCGAGGTGATCCAGGAGTTCGACGCCACGGTCGAGCAATTGCGCCAGAGGCAAGTAGACCGCCGGCTCGCCCATCTGCTCGAAACGCAAACAGGCCGCCTGCAACAGGTGGGTACGTCCGACGCCCTGCTTGCCCCACAGGTAGATCAGGCTCTCGGTCCAGCCGGCGTCGGCTTCGCAGAGTCGCTCGACGTAGCCCAGTGCGGCGGCGTTGGCACCCGGATAGTAGTTGATGAAGGTGGCGTCATCGCGCAGACGCACACCCAGGGGCAACTGGATCGGTTTCATGCTGGCTGGGCGGTTGCGAGGAACCGCAAAGGGCCCTTGGTAAAAGTCTGCAAAGTCTATACCCGTGACGTCAGTCGCACAATGAGCGAAGACCACAAGGAAAATCAAAGGCTTGCGCCGGACACTCAGGCACGGTGCAAGCCTTTAGCCATTACTTAAAGGTCGGGGTCTATTTTCTCGCCATACATGTCCGACCTTTTATAGAAGTCGTGCGCATGACGCAGCAGCACCATGATCACCGCCGCCGCCGGCAACGCCAGTAACACACCGGTGAATCCGAACAACTCGCCGCCGGCGAGGATCGCGAAGATCACCGCCACCGGGTGCAGGCCGATGCGGTCGCCCACCAGCAGCGGCGTGAGCACCATGCCTTCGAGCATCTGGCCGATCATGAACACCGCAGCGATCCCCAGCAGCGGATAGATGTCGCCGCCGAACTGGAACAGCCCGGCAATCATCGCCGCGCCAATGCCAATGATGAAGCCCATGTACGGCACGATGGCCGCCAGCCCCGCCAACAGGCCGATCAGCAAGCCCAGTTCGAGCCCCACCAGCATCAGGCCCGAGGCATAGATCACGCCCAGCGCCAGCATCACCAGCAACTGGCCGCGGACGAAGGCGCCAAGGACTTCATGGCACTCCCCCGCCAGCTCCACCACCTGCTCTTCACGTTGACGCGGCAGCAGGCTGCGCAGCTTGGCCATCATCAGGTCCCAGTCACGCAGCAGGTAGAAGCCCACCACCGGGATCAGCACCAGGTTGGCCAGCCATCCGAGCAGCGCCAGGCCCGATGCGGTCGCCTGAGCCAGCACCGCGCCGACGATATCGGTGGTCTGGCCCATGTGCGCGCCGATCGCCGCCTTGACCTTGTCGAACTTCCAGAAGCCATCGGCCAGCCCCAGCTTGGCCTGTACCCACGGCAGCGCCGCGTGTTCCAACCAGTCGAGCATCTGCGGCGTCAATTCATAGAGGCGCACTAGCTGCTTGGCCAGCATCGGGATCAGCACCAGCAGCATCGTCAGCATGATCAAGCTGAACAGGGTGAAGACCACCACCACGCCCGCCGTGCGCGAGAGTCCCGCGCGTTCCAGGCGATCCACCAGCGGGTCGGCCAGATAAGCCAGGAGAATCCCGACAAGAAACGGCGAGAGGATTCCGTGCAGCAAATACAGCAGCACGACCAGGAGAAACACCGCGCCAAGCCACATCCAGCGGCGTACATCTATCATCACCACAACTCCTTACCAGCGAAAACGCAGACCGTTGAACGGTGCGGGGGCCGGAGCAGGCGCGGCGCCAGAGGCGTCCGCGGGCGCCGCCGGGTTGGTGACCGGTGCGACCGGCGCGGCTTCGGCAGGGATCTCCTGCAAGCGCGCCAGCCCCAGTTGCGCGCGCAACTGATCGGCGGTGGCGGTGGCCTCCCAGGTCATGACATCGCCCTGCACTTCAATGATGCGGCCGCCGAACGGCTCCAGCACTCGGCCAAGTTCCGCGTAACGCTCCAGATTGACGCCCTGCACCTGGATCGCCTGCTCGCTGCTGGCGCCCGGACGGACGACGAAACGCGGCGCCAGACGCTGACTCACCGCCAACATCACGGCATCGGCCACGGCGGCCTGGTCGGCGCCCTCGACCTTGCCCTGCTCGCGCTGGTCACCCAGCCACAGGCGCCATGTGCCGCTCCATTTACCCTCGGCCTCGGTGGCATGCACCGCCAGCAGCGCATCGGCCCCGTAACGCGAGGATGCCGCCTTGAGCGGCGCGGGGTCGGTGCCTTCGAGATTCTTCGCGGTGGCCACAAGCTGTTCGTCGAGGTCACCCAGTGGCAGGCGCAGTGGCAAACCGCGGTGTTGCGCGGCGCGGCGCAGCGGCTCGGCAGCGCTCTGGCCGTCACCGACCAGGTTCGAACCGTCGGTACCGTCATTCAGCCACCAGCCGAGGATCGCCGGGCGATTGTTGCCCCACAGCGCCAGACCCGCCTTGCGCAGCGCGCGCTCGGTGCTGCCCGGATCGAATTCCACCAGCAGCGTCTCCGGCGGCCCGGCCTCGGTGCCGAACTGGCTGATGATCTGTTGCGGGTCCTTGCGAAGCTCCGCAAGGCCCGGGTTCTGCGGCGCCTTCGGATCGCCGGTCAGGCGCAGCACCAGGGTATCCAGCGCGGCCTGGGTCGCCTGGGCACGTGCTTCGGCGCCCTGCCCGCTGACTGGCTCACGAACCTGATACAGCCCACTGACGGTCTCGGCCTGAGCAGCGAGGCCGAATAGCGCAACACAGCAACCGAACAGATAAGAACGCAAACGCATGAAGGATTCCTGTCCAGATAAAGGAAGAAGTGAAAGGTGACGCGTGAAGCCAAGACCCGCGCCGCAGCGCAAAATTCATTCATGGGTCGGTGTTTCCCTTCCTATACCTTATACAGGCCGTGACAAGGCAACCACCCGCGCGCAGAGAATCGATGTTTTTCACCGGATTCAGGTCCAGCCCGTCGGCCTGAGGATGGCCGCTGCCGGGCAACCCTGATAAAATCGCGCGCCTTCGCAGACCGCCGACGGTCAGGCAGGCGGATCTTTTTCCCCGCTCCCTGGCAGGTCACGGTCGATTCCCCCGAATCCCTCCCCCCTAAAGGCCTGGATCATGAGCAAGCAACCCTCCCTGAGCTACAAGGACGCCGGTGTAGACATCGACGCCGGTGAAGCATTGGTCGAACGCATCAAAGGCGTCGCCAAGCGCACCGCGCGCCCCGAAGTCATGGGCGGCCTGGGCGGTTTTGGCGCCCTCTGTGAAATCCCGGCAGGCTACAAACAGCCGGTTCTGGTCTCGGGCACCGACGGTGTCGGCACCAAGCTGCGCCTGGCACTGAACCTGAACAAGCACGACAGCATCGGCCAGGACCTGGTCGCCATGTGCGTCAACGACCTGGTGGTCTGCGGCGCCGAGCCGCTGTTCTTCCTCGACTACTACGCCACCGGCAAGCTGAACGTCGACGTTGCCGCCACCGTGGTCACCGGCATCGGCGCCGGCTGCGAGCTGGCTGGCTGCTCGCTGGTCGGCGGTGAAACCGCTGAAATGCCTGGCATGTACGAAGGCGAAGACTACGACCTGGCCGGCTTCTGCGTCGGTGTGGTCGAGAAAGCCGAGATCATCGACGGCTCCAAGGTCGCCACTGGCGACGCACTGATCGCCCTGCCGTCTTCCGGCCCGCACTCCAACGGCTACTCGCTGATCCGCAAGATCATCGAAGTCTCCGGCGCCGACATCGAGCAAGTCCAGCTCGACGGCACCCCGCTGACCGAACTGCTGATGGCCCCGACCCGCATCTACGTCAAGCCGCTGCTGAAGCTGATCAAAGACACCGGCGCGGTGAAGGCCATGGCCCACATCACCGGCGGCGGTCTGCTGGACAACATCCCGCGCGTACTGCCAAAAGGCGCACAGGCCGTGGTTGATGTCGCGAGCTGGGAACGCCCGGCGGTCTTCGACTGGCTGCAAGCGCAAGGCAACGTCGACGAGCACGAAATGCACCGCGTTCTGAACTGCGGCGTCGGCATGGTCATCTGCGTTGCCCAGGACAAGGTCGAAACCGCCCTGAACGTCCTGCGCGAAGCCGGTGAGCAGCCATGGGTGATCGGCCAGATCGGCGTCGCCGCCGAAGGCGCTGCCCAGGTCGAGCTGAAGAACCTCAAGGCGCACTGATGCCAAGCAAGACCTGCGATGTCGTGGTGTTGCTGTCGGGTTCCGGCAGCAACCTGCAAGCCCTGATCGACAGCGCCCGTGCCGGGGATTCCCCGGTACGGATCCGCGCCGTGATTTCCAACCGCGCCGATGCCTACGGCCTGCAGCGCGCCCGCGATGCCGGTATCGACACCACCGTGCTCGACCACAAGGGCTACGACGGCCGCGAAGCCTTCGACCAGGCCCTGATCGAATGCATCGACGCCTTCTCGCCGCAACTGGTGGTGCTGGCCGGGTTCATGCGCATCCTCAGCGGCGGTTTCGTCCGCCACTACGAGGGGCGCCTGCTCAACATCCATCCGTCCCTGCTGCCCAAGTACAAGGGCCTGCACACCCATCAGCGGGCGCTGGAAGCCGGTGACCGCGAGCATGGCTGCAGCGTGCACTTCGTCACCGAGGAACTCGATGGCGGGCCGCTGGTCGTACAGGCAGTCATTCCGGTGGCGCCGGATGACACGCCAGAGACACTGGCGCACAGGGTTCACAGCCAGGAACATCAGATTTACCCGCTGGCGGTGCGCTGGTTCGCCGAAGGCCGTTTGCGCCTGGGCGAACACGGTGCTCTACTGGACGGCCAGCCCCTGGCGGCCAGCGGCCACTTGATACGACCCTAGGAGATTTTATGCGTCGCGCCCTGCTCTTCGCCCTCGCCGTGCTCGCGCTGCCGCTTCAGGCAGCCGACCTGAAACCGTTCTCGGCCAGCTACACCGCCGACTGGAAGCAACTGCCCATGAGCGGCACCGCTGAACGCAGCCTGGAAAAGAATGCCAACGGCACCTGGAGCCTGAACTTCAAGGCTTCGATGATGATCGCCAGCCTGACCGAGCAAAGCACCCTGACTCTGGACAAGGACACCCTGCTGCCGCAGAGCTACCACTTCGAACGTGGCGGCCTGGGCAAGGCGAAGAAAGTCGACCTGGACTTCGACTGGTCGACCAAGATGATCACCGGCAGCGACCGTGGTGACGCCGTCAAGCTGCCGCTCAACCGCGGCGTGCTGGACAAGTCTTCCTACCAGTTGGCCCTGCAGCATGACGTGGCCGCCGGCAAGAAGAGCGTGAGCTACCAGGTTGTGGATGGCGACGAGATCGACACCTACGACTTCCGCGTGCTCGGCACCGAGAAAGTCACCACCCGCACCGGCCTGGTCGATGCGGTGAAGGTCGAGCGCGTGCGCGACCCGAGCCAGAGCAAGCGCATCACCGAGCTGTGGTTTGCCAAGGACTGGGACTACCTGCTGGTGCAACTGCGCCAGGTCGAGACCGACGGCAAGGAATACGTGATCGTGCTGCAGGACGGTACGGTGAATGGCAAGGCGGTCGAGGGCAACTGACCGACCTGCTTGCCGGCAACACCCGAAACCCCGCCTTGTGCGGGGTTTTCTTTTGCCTGCGGTGCGGTTCCCCAGCCAACCATGAAACATCTTTCATGGCCCTTTTAATTTACTCAGCCAGCTAACAAACCCTATAAAAGAGTCCTGCGACAGAGTGCCGCAGTTAACCGGATTTGGAGTTTGCACATGACTGTCAAAGTAACTGAGCGCGACGAATCGAAACTGTCCCATGAAGGCGTGGCCGCAGGCGTGCGCATCTGGGATGTGCACCAGCAGGACCAACTGGTCGGCATGTTCCACAACGAAAGCGATGCCCACCACTACCGCATGGAACTGGAAATCTGGGAAACCCGGCAGACGAAGTCCTGACCCGCTCTCCCAGAAAGTACAAACCCCGCCGAGGCGGGGTTTGTCGTTGTTACCACATCAGGTCGTCGGGGATGACGTAGGCGGCGTACGGATCGTCGGCATCCGGTTCTTCCACCTGGGTGTTGAGCAACAGGATGCGCTGGGGATCGCGCTCCTGGATCTTCACCGCCGCTTCCCGCGGGATGATCTCGTAACCCCCGCCATGGGCGACGATGGCCAGCGAGCCGCTGCTCAGCTTGCTGCGCACCAGGGCATTGACCGCGATGCGCTTGACCTTCTTGTCGTCGACGAAGTTGTAGTAGTCCTCGGTGTTCAACTTCGGCAGGCGGGACACGTCGATCAATTGCTTGACCTGCGCGGCACGGGCCTTCTGTTCGGCCTTCTCCTGCTGCTGGCGGTTGAGTTCCTGGTCACGCGCGGCTTTCTCGGCCATCGCATCCTTGGCCAGGCGCTGCTGGCTGTCGTCGACCTCGACCTGGCCTTTTTGCTCCAGGCGTTTCTGTTTCTTCTGGTCTTTATTGACCTGCTTGACCTGCTTCTGGTTGACCAGACCGGCTTTGAGCAATTGGTCGCGAAGGGAAAGGCTCATTGATGTTCACTCACTTAATGCAAACAGCTCAGCCGCAGCTGGGCAGGTTCTTTTCCTGACGCTTGGCTTCGCCCCAGAGCGCGTCCAAGTCTTCGAGGGTGCAATCTTCAATCGGACGACCTATGTCGCGCAATGCCTGCTCGATAAAACGGAAGCGTCGTTCGAACTTGGCATTGGCGCCACGCAGGGCGTTTTCCGGATCGAGCTTCAGGTGCCGGGCCAGGTTGACGGTGGCGAACAGCAGGTCGCCGACCTCGTCGGCCATCGCCGCCGCGTCTCCGTCCGCCATGGCTTCGAGCACTTCGTCCAGTTCTTCGCGGACCTTGTCCAGCACCGGCAGCGGTCCCGGCCAGTCGAAACCGACCTGGGCCGCGCGCTTCTGCAACTTGGCCGCGCGGGACAAGGCCGGCAGCGCCGCTGGTACATCGTCGAGCAGGGAAAGCTGCTCGGGCACGCTTTTCTCTGCGCGCTCCTCGGCCTTGATTTCTTCCCAGCGCTGCTTGACCTGTTCTTCATCCAGCAACGGGGTGTCCAGCGGCGCATACAGCTCGCCGGTGGGGAAGACATGAGGGTGACGGCGGATCAGCTTGCGGGTGATGCTGTCGATCACCCCGGCAAATTCGAAACGCCCTTCCTCCCGCGCCAGCTGGCTGTAATAGACCACCTGGAACAGCAGGTCGCCGAGTTCGCCCTGCAGGTGCTCGAAGTCACCGCGCTCGATGGCATCGGCCACTTCATAGGCTTCCTCGAGGGTGTGCGGAACGATGCTCGCGTAATTCTGTTTGAGGTCCCACGGGCAGCCGTATTGTGGGTCACGCAGGCGGGCCATGAGGTGCAGCAGATCGTCCAGGGTGTACATCGTCGGCTCTCGTCTGGCAGATAAAACCTCACCGCCCGCCCCGGTTTCCGGAGCGGGCGGCGGGTATCAAGGCGTGCGGTTGCGGCGGGTCTCGATGATGTTCGGCAACTGCGAGATGCGCCCGAGCAGGCGCCCGAGAGCGTCCAGGCCGGGGATCTCGATGGTCAGCGACATCAGCGCGGTGTTGTCTTCCTTGTTCGAGCGGGTGTTCACCGCCAGTACGTTGATCCGCTCGTTGAGCAGGACCTGGGAGACGTCACGCAGCAAGCCCGGACGGTCGTAGGCACGAATGACGATATCCACCGGGTAGGTTTGCACCGGCACCGGCCCCCAGCTGACCTGGATGATCCGCTCCGGCTCGCGCCCGGACAGTTGCAGCACCGAGGCGCAGTCCTGACGGTGGATGGTCACGCCGCGGCCCTGGGTGATGTAGCCAACGATTGCGTCGCCGGGCAGCGGCTGGCAGCAACCGGCCATCTGCGTCAGCAGGTTGCCGACGCCCTGGATCTGGATGTCACCACGCTTGCCTGGCTTGTAGCCGGTGGCCTTGCGGGTAATCAGCTCGACTTCTTCGATGCGCTCCGGCTCGACCAGTTGCTGCGCCGCGTTGACCAGATGGGCCAGACGCAGGTCACCGGCACCGAGGGACGCGAACATGTCTTCGGCGGCCTTGAGGTTGGCCTTCTCGGCCAGCCGTTCGAAGTCCACCTGCGGCAAGCCGAGGCGGCTCAGTTCGCGTTCGAGCAGGGTCTTGCCGGCAGCGACGTTCTGGTCGCGGGCCTGCAGCTTGAACCAATGGACGATCTTCGCCCGCGCCCGCGAGGTGGTGACATAACCGAGGTTCGAGTTCAGCCAGTCGCGGCTCGGGTTACCGTGCTTGCTGGTGATGATCTCGACCTGCTCGCCGGTCTGCAGGCTGTAGTTGAGCGGCACGATGCGCCCGTTGATCTTGGCGCCACGGCAGTTGTGGCCGATCTCGGTGTGCACGCGGTAGGCGAAGTCCAGCGGCGTGGCGCCCTTGGGCAGGTCGATGGCGTGGCCATCGGGGGTGAACACGTAGACCCGGTCAGGCTCGATATCGACCCGCAACTGCTCGGCGAGGCCGCCGATGTCGCCCAGTTCCTCGTGCCACTCCAGCACCTGACGCAGCCAGGAGATTTTCTCTTCGTAATGGTTGGAGCCGGATTTGACGTCGGTGCCCTTGTAGCGCCAGTGCGCGCAGACGCCGAGTTCGGCTTCCTCGTGCATGGAATGGGTGCGGATCTGCACTTCCAGCACCTTGCCCTCGGGGCCGATCACCGCCGTGTGCAGCGAGCGGTAGCCGTTCTCCTTGGGGTTGGCGATGTAGTCGTCGAATTCCTTGGGAATGTGCCGCCAGAGGGTGTGGACGATGCCGAGCGCGGTGTAGCAGTCGCGCATTTCCGGGACCAGCACGCGCACCGCACGCACGTCGTAGATCTGGCTGAACTCCAGGCCCTTGCGCTGCATTTTGCGCCAGATCGAGTAGATGTGCTTGGCCCGGCCGCTGATGTCGGCCTTGACGCCGGTGGCCAGCAGCTCGTTCTGCAACTGGCTCATCACGTCACTGATGAAGCGCTCGCGATCCAGCCGCCGCTCGTGCAGCAGCTTGGCAATCTGTTTGTATTGCTCCGGCTCGAGGTAGCGGAAAGACAGGTCTTCCAGCTCCCACTTGATATGGCCGATGCCCAGGCGGTGGGCCAGCGGCGCGTAGATGTCGAAGACTTCGCGGGCGACCCGGTTGCGCTTCTCGTCATCGGCGCCTTTCACCGCACGGATCGCGCAGGTCCGCTCGGCCAGCTTGATCAGCGCGACGCGAACGTCGTCGACCATGGCCACAAGCATCTTGCGCAGGTTTTCCACCTGCGCCTGGGAGCCCAGCACCAGCGAATGGCGCGGGTTGAGACTGTCGGTGATGGCCGCCATGCGCAGCACGCCATCGACCAGCTTGGCCACCACCGCGCCGAAACGCTGGCCGACTTCGGCCAGGGTGGTCCGGCCTTCGCGCACCGCGCGATAGATCACTGCGGCTACCAGCGAGTCCTGGTCGAGCTTGAGGTCGGCGAGGATCTCGGCGATCTCCAGGCCAGCCTGGAAGCTCGAGGTGCCGTCGGCCCAGGAATGCTTCGCCTGGTTGCCCTTCTTCTCGACGTCCAGCGCGAACTCGCAGGCAACCTTGAGGGCTTGCCGGTCCAGCGCCGCGTCGACGCTGACCACATGATCCAGCCATGCATCGAGATTGATACTGCCGTCGGTGTTGACCGGCTGGTGCACTCTCACCTGTACCATCTTTGTTTACCTTTCCCTACAGCGCATCCGTGATGCGCTTGAAAACACGGGTGCCGTTCCGCCAGATCAGAGAACGCACACCGGGCGATCAGCGACGCTGATCCACCTCGAACAACGCCATGGCCTCGACATGCGCGGTCTGCGGAAACATGTCGAGGATCCCGGCCCTTTTTAACCGGTAACCCTGCTTGACCAACTCGAGCGTATCGCGGGCCAGGGTCGCCGGATTGCACGACACATAGACCAGCCTTTTTGCACCCAGTGCGGCGATATTTCTCACCACTTCGTAGGCACCGTCCCGAGGTGGATCCAAGAGTACCGCAGAAAACCCCTCGGCCGCCCAACCAGACGCACTCAAGGGTTGGGATAAATCCGCCTGAAAAAAGCGAACATTATTCAAATTGTTGCTACGGGCGTTGGCCGCGGCGCGGTCGACCATCACCTGCACACCTTCCACCGCCACCACTTCGGCGGCCTGTTGCGCCAGCGGCAGGGCAAAATTGCCGAGGCCGCAGAACAGGTCCAGAACCCGCTCGTCAGGTTGCACCGCGAGCCAGTCCAGGGCTTGTTCGATCATCGCCGTATTGACCCCGGCATTGACCTGAACGAAGTCGCCGGGCCGATACGCCAGTTCCAGCTTCCACGGCTCCAGGGCAAAACCCAGGGATGCATTCGACTCTACCGGAGCAGGTTCGCCCTCGCCTTGCAGCCAGAGTTGTACACCCGCCTCGCTACAGAACGCCTGCAGACGCGCCAGGTCAGTCTCGGCCAGCGCGGCGGTGTGGCGTACCAGCATGGCCAGCGCGGTGCCGGCGAACAACTCGACGTGTCCGACTACCCGTGGTTTGTCCAGACTCTGCAACAGCATCGGCAGGTGGCGCATCACCGACTGCAAGGGCTGTACCAGCACCGGGCAGTCTTCGATGGCAACGATGTCCTGACTGGCTTCGGCGCGGAAACCGACTTCCAGCTTCGCCGCGCGTTGATCCCAGCGCACCGCTACACGAGCGCGACGGCGGTAGCCGAATTCCGGCCCGCTCAGCGGCGCAGCCCATTGCTCCGGCGCAACGCCAGCGACCCGCTGCAACTGTTCGGCGAGCAGGCGCTGTTTGAGATCGAGTTGGTCGGCATGGGGCAGGTGTTGCAGGTTGCAGCCGCCGCAACGGGCGAAGTGCCGGCACGGCGCCTCGCGGCGCAGCGGGCTCGGGCTGAAGACCCGTTCCAGACGCGCCTCGACCACCTTGCCGTGGGCATTGAGCACACGCGCCTCGACCTCTTCGCCGGCCAGCGCACCACTGACGAACCAGGTGCGTCCTTCGAAGAAGGCGATGCCGCGGCCATCCCCGGCCAGGCGCTCAATGGTCAGGCGTTGTTTCTTGCCCGCAGGAACCTGGGGCGTGCGGCTGCCGCCGGCCGGCTGGAAGCGCAGGCCGCCGTTACGTTTGGCTTTGGACATCAGCGATCCGCGTCGAAAATGCCGGTCGACAGATAGCGGTCGCCACGGTCACAGATGATCGCCACCATCACCGCGTTTTCCACTTCGCGGGACAGGCGCAACATCGCCGCCACCGCACCACCGGAAGACACGCCACAGAAAATGCCCTCTTCGCGGGCCAGGCGGCGGGTGGTTTCCTCGGCTTCGCTCTGGGCCATGTCGACCACGCGGTCAACGCGCTCGGCCTGGAAGATCGAAGGCAAGTATTCGTGGGGCCAGCGACGGATCCCCGGGATCGCCGAGCCTTCCATGGGTTGCAGACCGACGATCTGGATGTTGGGGTTCTGCTCCTTGAGGTACCGCGAGCAACCCATGATGGTGCCGGTGGTGCCCATGGAACTGATGAAATGGGTGATGCCGCCTTCAGTCTGGCGCCAGATCTCCGGGCCGGTACTGACGTAATGGGCCTCGGGATTGTCGCCGTTGCCGAACTGGTCCAGGACCAGGCCGCGGCCTTCATCGCGCAGACGCTCGGCCAGGTCGCGAGCACCCTCCATGCCCTCTTCCTTGCTGACCAGGATCAGCTCGGCGCCGTAGGCGGTCATCGCAGCCTTGCGTTCGGCACTGGAGTTGTCGGGCATGATCAGGATCATCTTGTAGCCCTTGATCGCCGCCGCCATCGCCAACGCAATGCCAGTGTTGCCCGAAGTGGCCTCGATCAGCGTATCGCCCGGCTTGATCTGACCGCGCAGTTCGGCACGGGTGATCATCGACAGCGCCGGACGGTCCTTGACCGAACCCGCCGGGTTGTTGCCTTCGAGTTTCAACAGGAGGGTGTTGCTGGTGTCGCCCGCCATGCGTTGCAAGCGAACCAGGGGGGTGTTGCCGACGCAATCGGCGATGGTGGGGTACTGCAAGGTCATGGCGTTTTCGCAATCCAGACTGCCGGGGTCGCCTATCATACCGGCAATCCGCCCGGCTCCATATCACGCAATGTGTGGAGCTTATAGCCGATAGCTATAACTCCTGATCGGCACCGGGGGGCTTTGCCGCCTGCAGGCGAATGTTCAAACGCAGCCCGTGCCCGCTGTTCTGCGCCCACAAACGCCCGCCCTGGCGCTGCACGGCGTTGCGCGCGATGCTCAGGCCCAGGCCGAAGCCACCGTCGCCGGGACGCGAGCCATCGAGGCGGGTGAAGGCGGCGAAGATTCGTTCCAGTTCCGCCTCATCCACGCCGCCGCCTTCGTCTTCCAGCCAGAGCAGCCAGTGCTCGCCCTGGCGCTGGCCGCCGAGGCGAATCTGGCCAGACGCAGGCGAATGACGAATGGCATTGCGCAAGATGTTCTCCAACGCCTGCGCCAGGCTGTTGAGGTTGCCGAGCACCCAGCAGTCGCCCTCCAGGCTGCAGTGCAGTTGCTCACGCGGCCAGCCGCTCTCGAAGCAGGCATCCTCCACCAGCATCTCCCACAGCGCCTGGACTTCGATCGGCTCGCACGGCAGCGGCGCCCGCTCGGCATCCAGCCAAGCCAATTGCAGGGCGTCTTCCACCAGCCGCTGCATGCACTCCACTTCCCGCCCCAGGCGTTCGCGCAGGGCTGGCAGGTCCTGCTCGCTGTCGCTGGCGACTTGCAGGCGGCTCAGTGGCGTGCGCAGCTCATGGGACAGGTCGCGCAGCAGCTGCTGCTGCAACGTCACCGTGCCTTGCAGGCGCTCGGCCATGTCATCGAAGGCGCGCCCCAGTTCGCCAAACTCGTCATGGCGGCTGGTGGTGGCGCTGGCCACACGGGCGGTCAACTGCTCTGAGCGCCAGGCATTGGCCTGGTCGCGCAACTGATGGAGCGGGCGAATCAACATGCGGTACAGGCCGACGCAGAACAGAAACGTCAGCACGCCTGGAATCAGGCCGCTGGTGACCAAGCGCCAGAACACCAGGTTCCAGCGGTCGGGGATCAGTCGCTGGGGCAACTCGATCACCAGGCTGCCGAGGGCCGAGTCGCCGGGGAACGGCACGCGCATCCACGGCAAGGTGGTGGAGTGACGACTGACCGGCCGCTCCACGCCACGCAGGTTGGTCAGGTGCTCGGTTTCGGCGTCGGTCAGCGGCAGGCTGCCGAGCGATTGCAGGTCGGGGCCAATCACGCTGATAAAGCCGCTTTCACGCTCGCGCATGCCGGTCAGCCAGGCATCGATGCCGGCCGTGCCATTGCGGGTCAGGGCCTGCTCGGCTTCGGCGGCATAGGCTGCCAGCAGGGCCCGGGCTTGCGGCGCGAGATACGCGTTGCGCACCTCCATGTGCCGGCCCCAGGACAGGCTCAAACCGATCAGCAACAGGCAGAAACCCACCAGGAGAATGGCCAGCTTCCAGAACAGTGAATGTCGATTGGGCAACTCAATGGTCCTCGCCGGCGCTCAGGACATAGCCCTGGCCCCAGACGGTGCGGACCTGCCGCTCGTGATAACCGATGGCCTTGAGCTTGCGGCGAATCTGGCTGACATGCATGTCCAGGCTGCGGTCGTGGCGCGCGTAGCCACGCTGCAGAACATGCTGATAAAGGAAGGCTTTGCTCAACACCTCATCGAGGCTGCGGTGCAAGGTGTCGAGCAAGCGGTATTCGCTGGGGGTCAGGCCCGCCGCCTGACCGCCGTGGCGCACATCGCAAGCCTCGTCGTCGAACACCAGTTCGCCAGCGGCCGCCTGCACCACCGGCGGATGCCGCCGCTCCAGCGCCACGCGGCGCAGGATGGCTTCGATCCGCACGCGCAACTCGGCCATGCTGAACGGCTTGGGCAGGTAATCGTCGGCACCGCGCTGGAAACCGGTGATGCGATCCGCCTCGGCGCCCAGCGCCGACATCATGATCACCGGGGTGCTGCTGCGTTCGCGCAACTGCATCAGCGCATCGAGCCCGGTCATGCCCGGCAGCAGAATGTCCATCAACACCACGTCGAAATGCCGCTGGCGCGCCTGCTCCAGGCCGTCGCGACCATTGCGGCACCAGGTGACGAGGAAGCCACTACGCTCCAGTTGCTCGTGCAGATAGGCACCCAGCACCGGGTCGTCTTCGATGGCGAGGATGTTGGGATTGCGGATGACGGCGGGATTCATTGGCGGCTGCTAGCAATTCTCAATCGCGGGATTATTGAGCATTGCTCTCCCCCAGGCAACCAGACCAGGGTAGAAGGGCCGGCTCACCCGACCAGAGACAAATAAGTGCAATACACCGGCAGTCGCGGTAGTTTTCTTCCCTGGTCCTGTCGGCACAGCCCGACAGCGAACCTCCAGCGCAGCGCAGACACAGGAGATCGGGCGTGCTGAATCGTTTTGGAATCAGGACTCGCGTACTGCTGCTCGCCGTCGTTCCCGCCGCGACCATGGCGCTGGTACTGGGCGGTTATTTCACGTGGGTGCAACAAAACGAATTGCAGACCCAACTGCTCCAGCGCGGGCGGATGGTCGCCGAGAGCCTGGCGCCGCTGGTGGCGCCGGCCCTGGCGCGCAAGGACCGAGCGCAACTGGAGCGCATCGCCACCCAGACCCTGGAACAGCCCGACGTGCGTGCGGTGTCGTTCCTCTCCCCCGACCGCGGCAGCCTGGCCCACGCCGGCCCGAGCATGCTCAACCTGCCGCCCGCCGGTGGCGGCACCCAACTGCTGCAACGCTCCGGCAGCGATGCGACCCGGTACCTGCTGCCGGTGTTCGGTCGTCACCGCGACCTTGCCGACGACCCGGTACCCCAGGAAGTCGACCGCCTGCTCGGCTGGGTGGAGATCGAGGTGTCCCACGGCGGCACGCTGCTGCGCGGCTACCGCAGCCTGTTCGCCAGCCTGCTGCTGATCCTGATCGGCCTGATGGGCACCACCCTGCTGGCACTGCGCATGAGCCGAGCGATCAATGGCCCGATCGGGCAGATCAAGCACGCGGTCAGCCAGCTCAAGGACGGCAATCTGGAAGAGCGCCTGCCGAACATGGGCAGCTACGAGCTGGACGAGCTGGCGGGCGGCATCAACCGCATGGCCGAGACCCTGCACAACGCCCACGAAGAACTGCAGCACAGTATCGACCAGGCCACCGAAGACGTCCGGCAGAACCTGGAAACCATCGAAATCCAGAACATCGAACTGGACATGGCGCGCAAGGAGGCCCTGGAGGCCAGCCGGATCAAGTCCGAATTCCTCGCCAACATGAGCCACGAAATCCGTACCCCGCTCAACGGCATCCTCGGTTTCACCCACCTGTTGCAGAAAAGCGAGCTGACCCCGCGCCAGCTCGATTACCTGGGCACCATCGAAAAATCCGCCGACAGCCTGCTCGGCATCATCAACGAGATTCTCGACTTCTCGAAGATCGAGGCCGGCAAGCTGGTGTTGGAGAGCATTCCGTTCAACCTGCGCGACCTGATCCAGGACACCCTGACCATCCTCGCCCCGGCCGCCCACGCCAAGCAGCTCGAACTGGTCAGCCTGGTCTACCGCGACACGCCGCTGTCGCTGGTGGGTGACCCGCTGCGGCTCAAGCAGATCCTCACCAACCTGGTCAGCAACGCCATCAAGTTCACCCGCGAGGGCACCATCGTCGCCCGCGCCATGCTCGAAGACGAAAACGACGACAGCGTGCAACTGCGCATCAGCATCCAGGACACCGGAATCGGTTTGTCCGCGCAAGACGTGCGGGCGCTGTTCCAGGCCTTCAGCCAGGCCGACAACTCGCTGTCGCGGCAACCCGGCGGCACTGGCCTTGGGCTGGTGATTTCCAAGCGCCTGATCGAGCAGATGGGCGGCGAGATCGGCGTCGACAGCACGCCGGGCGAAGGCTCGCAGTTCTGGGTCAGCCTGAACCTGCCCAAGGCCCGCGACACGATCGAAGACCAGCCGCTGCCGATTCTTCAAGGTCGGCGCACCGCCATCGTCGACAACCACGAACTGGCCCTTCAGGCCCTTGAACATCAACTGGAAGACTGCGGGCTGAACGTCACCACCTTCAGTTCGCCAGAACATCTGCTCAGCGGCGTCGAGGCCGCGCGGCTAGCCGGCCAGCGCTTTGAGTTGGCGGTGCTCGGGGTCAACCTGCATGACCTGCCGCCCGAGCGGCTGGGCCAGTTGATCCAGCGTCTTGAGCATTTCGCCTGCCAGGCCCTGGTGCTGTGCCCGACCACCGAACAAGCGCTGTATCACCCCTTCCTGCCCAACGCCCACGGCCAGCTCTACGCCAAGCCGGCCTGCACGCGCAAACTGCGCCGGGCGCTGCTGGAACTCATCCAGCCACGGCGCAGCAACAGCGAGATAAAGCCCCCACCGGGCCAGCGTCTGCCCAAAGTGCTGTGCGTCGATGACAACCCGGCCAACCTGCTGCTGGTGCAGACCCTGCTGGAAGACCTCGGCGCCGAAGTGCTCGCCGTGGACTGCGGCGCCTCGGCGATCAAGGCGGTGCAGCAGGACAACTTCGACCTGGTGCTGATGGACGTGCAGATGCCGGGCATGGACGGTCGCGAGTGCACCGAGCAGATCCGCCGCTGGGAAGCCGGCCAGGGCGGCCAGGCGCTGCCCATCGTGGCGCTCACCGCCCACGCCATGGCCAACGAAAAACGTGCCCTGCTGCACAGCGGCATGGACGACTACCTGACCAAGCCGATCAGCGACCGGCAACTGGCCCAGGTGGTGCAGAAATGGACCGGTTTGCCGGTCAGCCTCAACCGCACCGAACGCCAGGCCGAGCCGTACCACGGCGGCAGCGAACTGAGGGTGCTGGACCCGGATGAAGGCTTGCGCCTGGCCGCCGGCAAACCGGACCTGGCCGCCGACATGCTGGCGATGTTGCTGGCGTCGCTGGAGTCCGATCGCCTGGCGATCCGTGCCGCCCGCGATGCCGATGACCGCGCCGCGACTATCGAGCGGGTCCACCGTCTCAATGGCGCGACCCGCTACTGTGGCGTGCCGCAATTGCGCGCCGCCTGCCAGCGCAGCGAAACCCTGCTCAAACAGGACGATCCGGAGGCGCCGCAGTCGCTGGACGAACTGGAACGGGCCATCGACCGCCTGACCTGGGCCGCGCGCCAGAGCGCCTGACCTGGGGCAAGGCGGTTTTTGCCGGCGTGGCTACACTGGCGCCATTCGATCGATCGGGAGCATGACCATGCGTGCCTTGTTTTTCAGCAGTCAGGCCTATGACCAGGACAGTTTCAACGCCGCCACGGCGGTGCCGGACCTGGAGCTGCACTTCCAGCCCGGCCGCCTGACCGAGGACACTTCCGCCCTGGCCGCCGGCCATGAGGTGGTCTGCGCCTTCATCAACGACGACCTGTCCGCGCCGGTGCTGGAGCGCCTGGCAGCAGGCGGCACGCGACTGATCGCACTGCGTTCGGCGGGCTACAACCATGTCGACCTGCCCGCCGCCCGCCGCCTGGGCCTGACCGTGGTGCGGGTGCCGGCCTATTCACCCCACGCCGTGGCCGAACATGCGGTCGCCCTGATCCTGGCGCTGAACCGGCGCCTGCACCGCGCCTACAACCGCACCCGCGAAGGCGATTTCAGCCTGCACGGCCTGACCGGCTTCGACCTGCACGGCAAGACCGTCGGCGTGGTCGGCACCGGCCAGATCGGCCTGGCCTTCGCCCGCATCATGGCCGGCTTCGGCTGCCAGTTGCTGGCCTACGACCCGTATCCCAACCCCGAGGTGCAAGCCCTCGGCGCCCGTTACCTGCCGCTCGACGAGCTGCTGCGCGAGTCGCGCATCATCAGCCTGCACTGCCCGCTGACGCCGCAGACCAAACACCTGATCAACCCGCGCAGCCTGGCCGACCTGCAGCCGGGCGCGATGCTGATCAACACCGGCCGCGGCGCGCTGGTGGACACGCCGGCGCTGATCGAAGCGCTGAAAAGCGGCCAGCTCGGCTATCTGGGCCTGGATGTGTATGAAGAAGAGGCGCAGATTTTCTTCGAAGACCGCTCCGACCTGCCGTTGCAGGATGACGTGCTGGCGCGGCTGCTGACCTTCCCCAACGTGATCATCACCGCGCACCAGGCATTCCTCACCCGCGAGGCGCTGGCCGCCATTGCCGGCACCACCCTGGACAACATTGCCCGGTGGATGGTCGGCCAGCCGCAGAATCTGGTGGAGGGATGAGGTAGGATACGCGGCAAATTTGGAGGCCCCATGGTCGAACACGATTTCCGCTACACCCTCTTCAACCCGCAACACACCCTGATCGAATGCCGCGCGCTGGTGCCGGGCCGTTACCAGGTCACCGGCAACGGCGGCTCGATCCAGAAAGGCGACGTCCTGCTGGTCACCCTCAAGGGCAGCAAGACCCTGTCGATGCGCCTGACCGTCGACAGCGTCCGCCACCTGATCAACCCGAGCGGCCAGTGGGTCGCGGTGGCCACGGGTCCGGTGTTCGGCGAACTGGCGATTCATCAGTGGCAGGTCAACTGCGACAGCTGCGAAGCGACCCTTGACTTCGAGTTCGCTGTCGACGCCAAACTGGGCAAGAAAGCCCAGCAACCGGCCGCCGTGGCACGCGTTGCCGAGCTGGGCTGGAGCACCAAGGGCGACAAGCACCAGTGCCCGAAATGCCGGGAGCAGGCGCGGTAATGAACAGGATTCTGTTGAGCGGACTGGTCGCCGCGGCCCTCGCGGGTTGCGCGGCCGAGCCGATGAAACTGGAGCAGGAACGCAGCTACGTGCTGGAGTGGATCGGTGAACGACCGCTGATGGACTACAGCCACCTGACCCTGACCCTCGCCGCCGATGGCCGGGCCTACGGCAATGCCGGCTGCAACCACTGGTTCGCGCCGTACACCCTGCAAGGCAGCACGCTGAGCTTCGGCGCCGTGGGCAGCACCCGCAAACTGTGTGCCCCGGCATTGATGGAGCAGGAAAAACGCTTCCTGCAGGCGCTGACCACGGTCCAGCGCTGGGACATCTCGCCGATCGAGCAGGTCAGGTTCTGGCCTGCCGAAGGCAAGCCGCTGCGCTTCTGGCCTGAAGAAGGCTAAGCCCGACCCGCCCAAAGCCCTTGTAGGAGCGAGCTTGCTCGCGAAGGACTGAGTTGCCGCCCATCGCGAGCAAGCTCGCTCCTACAGGAATGGCCTTATCAAGCGCCCTTGAGCGCCTTGATCTTCTCCACCAACCCCGCCTCGGTCTGCTCGCCCATCAACTGCTCCCGCACCTTGCCCTTGTCGTCGATGATGTAGGTCACCGGCAGCGCTTCGCTGCGTGGCAGGTCATAGCGCTCGGCAGGATCGTCGGCCAGCACGGTGAAACCGATGCCCATGGCTTCACTGGCCTTCTTCAGTTCGTCGCCCCGCAAACCGTCGAAATTCACCCCAACCACCGTCACGCCCTGGGGCTGCCATTCTTTGGCGAAGTGGTTCAGTTCGGGAATCTCGACGCGGCAAGGGCTGCACCATTCCGCCCAGTAGTTGAGCACTACCCAGCGGCCGTCGAGTTGTTCGGCTTTCACCGTGTTGCCGTTCTGGTCGAGGCCGTAGTCCGCACCGCAGCCACCGAGCAACAGGCTCGCGGTGATGGCCAGGGCTGCTGCCAAACGCCTTGTCATGGGTCAATCCTTCTTCAAGATTCAAGCAAAATGCCAATACGCTGCGGTTAGAATACCCGCCACTCACAGCCAGATGCGACCCTGACATGACTGACCTGACGCTTTACCACAACCCCCGCTGCTCCAAATCCCGTGGTGCGCTGGAACTGCTCGAAGAGCGCGGGCTGGCCCCGACCGTGGTGCGCTACCTGGAAACCCCGCCCAATGCCGCCACCCTCAAGGCGCTGCTGGGCAAACTGGGCATCGGCGCCCGGCAATTGCTGCGCACTGGCGAAGACGAATACAAAAGCCTCGACCTGGCCAACCCCGCGTTGAGCGACGAGCAACTGATCGCCGCCATGGCCGAGCATCCGAAACTGATCGAGCGGCCGATCCTGGTCGCCGGCGACAAGGCCGTGATCGGCCGTCCGCCCGAGAAGGTGCTGGAGATCCTGCCGTGAGCCAGCCCTACATCCTGGTTCTGTATTACAGCCGCCATGGCTCCACCAGCGAGATGGCCCGGCAGATCGCCCGCGGCGTCGAACTGGCCGGCCTGGAAGCACGCCTGCGCACCGTGCCGGCGATTTCCACCGAGTGTGAAGCGGTGTCGCCGTCGATCCCCGAGACCGGCGCCCTGTACGCCACCCTCGACGACCTGCGCCACTGCGCGGGCCTGGCCATGGGCAGCCCGACCCGCTTCGGCAACATGGCCGCGCCGCTCAAGTACTTCATCGATGGCACCAGCAGCCTGTGGCTGAGTGGCGGCCTGGTCGGCAAGCCAGCGGCGGTGTTCACCTCCACCGCCAGCCTGCACGGCGGCCAGGAATCGACCCTGCTGTCGATGCTGCTGCCGTTGATGCACCACGGCATGCTGATCATGGGCCTGCCTTACAGCGAGTCGGCGCTGGTCGAAACCCGTGGCGGCGGCACGCCGTATGGCGCCAGCCACCATGCCGGCGCCGATGGCAAGCGCGACCTGGATGCCGACGAAATCGCCCTGTGCCGCGCCCTTGGCCAGCGCCTGGCGAACACCGCCAAGCACCTGGAGAACGGCCGTGGCTAAGAAGCCGAAGATCCTTCCTGCGCTGGAATGGCTGGAACCGCGCGTACGCCTGACCCGGGCCCTGAGCCTGGCCGCATTCTTCGCGCTGATCGCCCTGCTGATCGTCAACACCCTGTTCTTCACCGACCTGCACGGTGCGCGGCCGTGGGTGGTTCTCGGCATTCAGTTGCTACCGCTGGCGCTGGTAGCGCCGGGCATGCTGGGCGGCAGCGCGCGGGCCCATGCCTGGATGTGCTTCGTGCTGAACCTGTATTTCATCACCGGCGTGGAAGCGGCATTCGACCCGTCGCGGGCGCTGTTTGGCTGGCTGGAAGTGGTGATCAGCCTGAAGCTGTTCGTCTGTGCGCTGCTGTATATCCGCTGGCGGTTTCAGTACGACCGGCGGTTGGCGGGGGAAGGCGCTGTTTGATTTGAAAGGCTCGCGGGTTGACGCAGAACCTGTAGGAGCGGTCCATCGCGGCTAACGGCCGCTCCTACAGGTTCCGCGCCGAATCACTGTGGTTGCCTGGAAATCAGTGATTGACCGTATGCGCCAGCATCACCGACAACTGGCACAGCGGTCGCCCGCTCTCGGCATGCCACTGGTTGAACGCCGCCTGCACCAGGGCCAGGTCACGCTGGCTGGTGGGCTTTTTGTCGATCACTTCCTGAGCGATCAGCGCGGCGGCCATGTCATCGGTGGGGATGAAGGTGTCCTTGCCGACCATGCGCAAAAAGCGTGGCGCCGATAACCCGCCCAACTGGTTGCCATGCTTGGTCAGGTACTTCCACAGCCCGGTGATGTCGGTTACCGGCCAGTCGGCGATCAACGCGCCGAAGCTGCCTTTTTCCTTCTGCACGTCGAGCACCATCTGCGCATTGCGCGGCACGCTCTTGAGCTTGCCCAGGTGACGGATCACCCGGGTGTCCTGCATCAGCCGCTCCAGGTGCTCGCCGCCCATCAGCACGACTTTCTCCGGATCAAAACCGAAGAACACCTCTTCGAACGCCGGCCACTTGGCATCCACCAGGCTGTGCTTGAGCCCGGCGCGGAAGACCCGCAGGGCCAGGGTCGAGAGATAGCGGTCATCACCGATGGCGCGCAACTGAGCCGGGGTTTTCGGCTGGGGCAGGTACGCCTCCAGCGCCGCGGCGGAGCCGAAGCGGTTCAGGCAGTACTCATACAGCCACTGGTAGTCGCGCATGGGTCAGATGTTCAGCACATTGAGGAAACGCGGGGTGGCCGTTTCATCGATGGAGAGGCTGGTGAAGTCGAACAGGTTGCGGTCGGCGAGCTGCGACGGCACCACGTTCTGCAGGCTGCGGAAGATACTGTCGGTACGGCCCGGGGTTTTGCGTTCCCACTCCACCAGCATGTCCTTGACCACCTGGCGCTGCAGGTTTTCCTGGGAGCCGCAGAGGTTGCACGGGATGATCGGGAATTCCTTCATGTCCGAGTAGGCCTGGATGTCCTTCTCGGAGCAGTAGGCCAGCGGGCGGATCACCACGTTGCGGCCATCGTCGGCGCGCAGCTTCGGCGGCATGGCTTTCATGGTGCCGTTGAAGAACATGTTGAGGAAGAAGGTCTCGACGATGTCGTCGCGGTGGTGACCGAGGGCCATCTTGGTCGCGCCGATCTCGTCGGCGAAGGTGTACAGCGTGCCGCGGCGCAGGCGTGAGCACAGCGAGCAGGTGGTCTTGCCTTCCGGGATCAGTTCCTTGACCACCGAGTAGGTGTCTTTCTCTACGATGTGGTACTCGACGCCGAGGGTCGCCAGGTAAGCCGGCAGTACATCCTCGGGGAAGCCGGGCTGCTTCTGGTCCATGTTCACCGCGACGATCTCGAACTTGATCGGCGCCACTTTCTGCAGGTGCAGCAGAACGTCGAGCATGGTGTAGCTGTCCTTGCCGCCAGACAGGCAGACCATGACCTTGTCGCCATCTTCGATCATGTTGTAGTCGGCGATGGCTTCGCCGGCGAGGCGCCGCAGGCGTTTTTGCAGTTTGTTCTGGTTGACCGAAAGGGTGCCCATAGCGCTTGAATCCGCGAGGTGTGACAAAAGGCGCGTATTTTACGCATAAACCGCTGCCGGACACAGACCCCTCCGATAAAGACTGCGAGGGAATCAAGCCCGACCCTGACAGCGCGATTTGCTCTAAAAAAGCGGGTTTGTGCGGCGAACGCCTTTCTATACTGCGACATAAGACCGCACCAATAGCGGTCTGTCCTGTCCGGCCCTGCCTTGTGGGCTAGCAAGCGCTCCGCTTGGGGGGCGACTGGAAACGACGTAGGAGTGATTGGCATGATCCATCACGTTGTAGGGCTGTTCACACACCCCGACCAGGAATGGCGGGAAATCCGTGGCGAAGAAGAATCCATCAGCCACATGTACCTCACCCACACCCTGATACTGGCGGCAATTCCCGCGGTATCGGCGTTTATCGGCACCACCCAGGTCGGCTGGGTCATCGGCGAGCGCGCCCCGGTCATGCTGACCATGGAAAGCGCAATATGGATGACCGTCATGTCCTACCTGGCCATGATCGCCGGCGTTGCGGTCATGGGCGCCTTCATCCACTGGATGGCGCGTACCTACGACGCCAATCCGAGCCTGGCGCAATGCATCGCGTTCGCCACCTACACCGCCACCCCGCTGTTCATCGGCGGCCTGGCGGCGCTTTACCCACACCTGTGGCTGGGGATGATCGTCGGCACGGCGGCCATCTGCTACACGGTCTATCTGCTCTACGTCGGGCTGCCGACCTTCATGAACATCCCTTCGGACGAAGGGTTCCTGTTCTCGAGTTCGGTGCTGGCCGTCGGGCTGGTGGTACTGGTTGCCATCATGGCGTTCACCGTCATCACCTGGGGACTGGGCGTGGGGCCCGTCTACACCAATTAGCAAAAATGCCAGTAACTTAGGGGCAATACCGTCAGGCCGCCGCAAGGCGGCCTGACTTCGTCTGCGGACCGGCGGTCTCGGCAGCGCGCTCATGGTTGCGGCATAATCGGCCGCTCAGGAGTACCCGACCACATGCCAGAGCTGCTCAAAACCCGCGTCGAAGACTGCTACAAGCAAGCCGAAGCCTTTTTCAAGCGTCCCTTCCACCGCCCCGACGTCAGCTTCAAGCT
This sequence comes from Pseudomonas sp. Marseille-P9899, assembly GCF_903166565.1. NCBI lineage: Bacteria > Pseudomonadati > Pseudomonadota > Gammaproteobacteria > Pseudomonadales > Pseudomonadaceae > Pseudomonas > Pseudomonas sp. Marseille-P9899. Next base: position 789,834 of record NZ_CAESCG010000003.1, on the reverse strand, counting down.
GCGCGGGCAGAAAGCCGGTGTCGCCCATCTGCACGAGAACCTGCTGCGCTTCAATCTCCAGTTGTACAAGGAGAACAGCGAGGACTTCCTGCGCCAGACCGTCGCCCACGAAGTCGCCCACCTGGTGGCGCACCAGTTGTTCGGCGACCGTATCCATCCGCATGGCGAGGAATGGCAACTGATCATGCGCGGGGTCTATGAACTGCCGCCCAATCGCTGCCACAACTACGACGTCAAGCGCCGCACCGTGACCCGGTATATCTACCGTTGCCCGTGCGCCGGGAGTGATTTCCCGTTTTCGGCGCAGCGCCACGGGCTGGTGCACAAAGGCCGGCGCTACCTGTGCCGCAAGTGCCGGCAGACGTTGGTGTTCAGCGGCGAAATCCGCCGGGAATAACGCCACCCTTCCCTGCCTTGCGCACGCCCCCACTAATCACGATTCGTGAAGCAATACATTCCATTACCTGGATTGATGCCTCATACGCATTGAATGATCCTTCATGGCAGGCCGGCCCTCCACGCAGGGGCCGCGCACTGATGTCTTCGGACTCGCATAACAATCACGCGCGAGAGCTGCCATGAATAGCCCGAGAACCCTCTACGACAAGCACATCGACTCCCACACCGTCTGCGCCCTGGACGACCACGGCCATGTGTTGCTGTACATCGACCGCCAGGTCGCCAACGAATACACCAGTCCTCAAGCCTTCAGCGGCTTGCGCGAAGCCGGGCGCAGCGTATGGCGGCCATCGGCGACCTTGTGCGTGGTGGATCACGTCAACCCCACGGCGCCACGGCGCATCGCCGCTATGCCCGACGCCGGGGGCGCCTTGCAGGTGTCGTACTTCGAACAGAACTGCCGGGACTTCGGCATCGAGCTGTTCGACGTGCTGGACAAGCGCCAGGGCATCGAGCACGTGGTCGCGCCCGAGCAGGGATTCATCCTGCCGGGCATGGTGGTCGCCGCCGGTGACAGCCACACCACCACCTACGGCGCACTGGGCGCCTTCGGCTTCGGCATCGGCACCTCGGAGATCGAACACCTGCTGGCGACTCAGACCCTGGTGTACAAGCGCCTGAAGACCCTGCGGGTCACAGTGTCCGGCGAGCTGGGCCTGGGCGTGACCTCCAAGGACATCATCATGGCCTTGATCCGCCGCATCAGCGCGTCCGGCGCCACCGGCTACGCCATCGAATTCAGCGGCCCGACCATCAACGCCCTCAGCGTCGAGGCGCGCATGACCATCTGCAACATGGCAGTGGAAGCTGGTGCCCGCGGTGCCTTCATGGCCCCGGACGACAAGGTCTTCGCCTACCTCAAGGACAAACCCCGCGCCCCGCGCGGCGAGCTGTGGGATCAGGCAGTGGCGCGCTGGCGCGAACTGTACAGCGACCCTGGCGCGGTGTTCGACGCAGAAGTCGAACTGGATGCCGCGGATCTGGAGCCGATGGTCACCTGGGGCACCAGCCCGGATCAGGCCGCACCGATTGGTGAACGAGTGCCGGACCCGAACCTGGAAAGCGACCTGATCCGCCGCCAGGACTTGCAGCGAGCGCTGCGCTACATGGGCCTTGAGCCCGGCGCGCGACTGGATCAAATCAGCATCAGCCATGCCTTCATCGGCTCCTGCACCAATGCCCGCATCGAAGACCTGCGCGACGCCGCCCGGGTGGTGCGCGGGCGCAAGGTGGCGGCCCACGTGCGGGCGATGATCGTCCCCGGCTCGACCCTGGTCCGCGATCAGGCGGAAGCCGAGGGCCTGGCCCATGTGTTTCGTGAGGCAGGGTTCGAGTGGCGGCAGTCCGGCTGCTCCATGTGCCTGGCGATGAACGACGACGTGCTCGGTGCCGGCGACCGCTGCGCCTCCAGCACCAACCGCAACTTCGAAGGCCGCCAGGGCGCCGGGGCGCGGACCCACCTGATGAGCCCGGCGATGGTCGCCGCCGCCGCAGTCAGCGGCTACCTGACTGACGTTCGCCACTTCGCCCTGGAGGCCTGACATGCAACCTTTCGATAGCGTTTGCGGCACCGCCACCCCCCTGCTGGCGGCCAACGTCGACACTGACGTGATCATGCCCAAGCAATTCCTCAAGGGAATCGACCGCGCAGGCCTGGACCGCGGTGTGTTCTTCGACCTGCGCTTTCTCGCCGACGGCCAGCCGAACCCAGAGTTCGTGCTGAATCAGGCGCCGTGGCAGTGGTCGCGCTTCCTGGTAGTGGGGCCGAATTTCGGCTGCGGCTCCAGCCGCGAACATGCGGTGTGGGGGCTCAAGCAACTGGGGATTCGCGCGCTGATCGGCAGCAGTTTTGCCGGGATATTCTTCGATAACTGCCAGCGCAACGGTGTGCTGCTGATCCAGTTGCCGGAAGAGCAGGTGCAAGAGATCGGGCGGCGGGTGGGGATGGCGGACAATTCCGAGATCTGCATTGACTTGCCGGCGCAAGAGATCCGCCTGTGGAACGGGCAAAGCATCCCGTTCGCGATTGATCCGCTACGCAAGGAAGCGCTGGTGCTGGGGCTGGATGCGATTGGCAGCACCTTGCAGCGGACCACGCAGATTCGGGCGTTCGAGGCGGGGCATTTACAGCGCAATCCCTGGCTGGCCTGATCGTTGGGCCTCATCGCTGCGGTTCGCCGCCGATGAGGCCAAAAGCCCCCTACCGATCCCGCAGATACCGCTCCAGAAACTCCACACACACCCGCAACTTGGCCGAGTCCGACAGCCGCGTCGGATACACCGCCCAGATGTTCGCGCTCTGGCTGTATTCATGCAGCACCTGCACCAGCCGCCCCTGCTCCAGCAGCGGCTGCACATCCCACTGCGAGCGCAGCAGGATGCCCTTCCCGCCCAGCGCCCACTGCAGCACGATCTCGCCATTGTTCGACGACAGCGCCCCGTTGACCCGCACCGACTCCTGTCGCCCGTCACTCTCCAGGTGCCACACCCCGAACGGGTTGTTGCGCTCCTTGAGGACCAGGCAATCGTGTTCGTCGAGGTCTTTGAGGGTCTTCGGCGTACCGCGGGCGGCCAGGTATTCCGGGGTGGCGCTGAGCACCCGATGATTGCTCACCAGCTTGCGGCTGATGTGCTGGCCGGGGATGTCGTCGCCCACGCGGATCTCCAGGTCGAAGCCCTCGGCGACGATGTCTACCACCCGGTCGAACACGTCCAGGCGCACTTCCAGGTCGGGATACAGCGAACTCAGCTCGGCGATCGCCGGAGCGATGTGGTTGCGACCAAAACCGAAGCTGCTGCAGATGTGCAGCATGCCCCGGGGCGCCTTGCGGGCTTCGGTCAGCTCGCCGACAAAATCGTCCAGGTCATCGAGGATGCGGATAGCCCAGCGCTGGGTGCGCTCGCCCGCCTCGGTCAGCGCGATACGTCGGGTGGTGCGATGCAGCAGCCTTGTCCCCAGCGTCTCTTCAAGAATGCGGATGCGCTTGCTGACATAGGCCGGAGACTGTCCCAGCTCATCGGCGGCACCGGCGAAACTGGCCTTGCGGATGACCGTGAGGAACACACGGAGGTCTTCGGGCAGCGGGGATTCGATACGAAGTGTGTTCATAGGTCTTATGGTTCGCGCGTTTATTCCACCAAACGCGAAGGATAGCATTCCTCCATCGACGCTCCGAGACGCGCATAGGGAGACGTCGCTTAGTCCTCCTACAACAACAAACAGAGGAAAAACCATGAGCCTGGTTTCCGATTCCGCGGTGGCGCACGACGACACTGCCACCTCTCCGCTACGCCGACTGCTGCGTTACGAAATCGGCGTGATTCCGCTGCCGTATTTCATCGGCATCGCCCTCATCGTGTTTCTCTCCGCCCATTTCGGCCTGCTGCCCAAGACCATGATCGGTGGCCTCGCCGTGATCATGACCATGGGCGTGTTCTTCGGCCAGATCGGCCAGCGCCTGCCGATCCTCAAGGAAATCGGCGGCGGTGCCATTCTTTGCCTGATGCTGCCGTCGGTGCTGGTGTTCTACGGCTTCTTCGGCAGCACCACCATCGACGCCACCAAGATGCTGATGAAGGACGCCAACTTCCTCTACTTCGTCATCGCCAGCCTGGTGGTGGGCAGCATCCTCGGCATGAACCGCTTCATCCTGGTCCAGGGCATGGTGCGCATGTTCGTGCCGCTGGTGGTGGGCACCCTGGCCGCAGTGGCCGTCGGCCTGCTGGTGGGCACGCTATTCGGCTACAGCGTCTATCACACGTTCTTCTTCATCATCGTGCCGATCATCGGCGGCGGCATCGGCGAGGGCATCCTGCCGCTGTCGCTGGCCTACTCCGCGATCCTCGGCGGCAGCCCCGACCAGTACGTGGCGCAACTGGTACCGGCGGCAGTGGTGGGCAATATCGTCGCGATCATCTGTGCCGGCGTGCTGGCCCGCCTGGCCTTGCGCAAGCCGCACCTGAACGGTGACGGCATGCTGATCCGGGCCAAGGAGGAAAACGACCTGTTCCGCGAACAGGAAGACAAGAGTGCGGGCATCGACTTCCGCTACATGGGCGCCGGTGTGCTGGTGATCTGCGCCTTCTTCATCCTTGGCGGCCTGCTGGAGAAGGTGGTGCACATCCCCGGGCCGGTGATGATGATTCTGGTGGCGGTGCTGTTCAAATACCTGCAAGTGCTGCCGGCCCGCCTGGAAGACGGCAGCAAGGCGTTCTACAAACTGGTGTCCACGGCCTTCATCTGGCCGGTGATGATCGGCCTGGGCATGCTCTACGTTCCGCTGGACAGCGTGGTCAAGGTGTTCTCGGTGGGCTACGTGGTGGTCTGCACCTCGGTAGTGATCGCCATGACCCTGGCAGGCTTCCTGGTCGGCAACCTGCTGAAGATGTTCCCCATCGAATCGGCCATCGTCACCTGCTGCCACAGTGGCCTGGGCGGCACCGGCGACGTGGCGATCCTGTCGGCGTCCAGCCGCATGTCACTGATGCCCTTCGCGCAGATTTCCACACGTATCGGCGGCGCCTCGACGGTGATTCTGGCGACCTTGCTGCTGGGGCTGTTCCACTGATTGGCAGGCACAAAAAAGCCCATCCGAAGATGGGCTTTTTGCAGTGCGCGATTCGCTTAGCGAACAGCCGGGCCTTCAGCCACACCCAGGTCATCGACCGGACGGGTTTCAGTCAGCGGCGAGCCACCGGAATCCAGCTCTTTGTGCAGCTTGTCTTCGTCCAGTTCCTTGACCCACTTGGCCACAACCACGGTGGCAACAGCGTTACCGATCAGGTTGGTCAGGGCGCGGGCTTCGGACATGAAGCGGTCGATACCGAGGATCAGCGCCAGGCCGGCAACCGGCAGGTGGCCGACAGCGGACAGGGTTGCCGCCAGAACGATGAAGCCGCTACCGGTGACGCCAGCAGCACCTTTGGACGCAACCAGCAGCACCAGCAGCAGGGTAATCTGGTGGGTGATGTCCATGGTGGTGTCGGTGGCCTGGGCGATGAACACCGCGGCCATGGTCAGGTAGATCGAAGTACCGTCGAGGTTGAACGAGTAGCCGGTCGGAATCACCAGGCCAACCACGGATTTCTTCGCGCCCAGGCGCTCCATCTTGGTCAGCATGCGTGGCAGCGCGGATTCCGAGGAGGAAGTGCCGAGCACGATCATCAGTTCTTCACGGATGTAGCGAATCAGTTTCAGAACGCTGAAACCGTGAGCGCGAGCGATACCGCCGAGGATCACCAGGATGAACAGCAGGCAGGTGATGTAGAAGCAGGCCATCAGGTAGCCCAACTGCACCAGGGAACCCACGCCGTACTGGCCAATGGTGAAGGCCATGGCACCGAAGGCACCGACCGGAGCCAGCTTCATGATCATGTTGATGATGTTGAACATGACATGGGCGAAGCGGTCGATCATGTCCAGCAGCGGACGACCGTAGGCACCCAGGCGATGCAGGGCGAAACCGAAGATCACCGAGAACATCAGCACTTGCAGGATGTCGCCGTTGGCGAAGGCGCCGACCACGGTGTTAGGAATGATGTTGAGCAGGAAGCCGATGGTGGTCTGCTGCGCGCCTGCGGCGGCGTAGGCTGCCACGCTGCTGGCGTTCAGAGTCGACACGTCGATGTGCATGCCAGCGCCAGGCTGAACCACGTTGACCACGACCAGGCCGATGATCAGGGCGATGGTGGAGACGATTTCGAAGTACAGCAGCGCGTAGCCGCCGGTCTTGCCCACCGATTTCATGCTCTGCATGCCGGCGATGCCGCTCACCACGGTGCAGAAGATGATGGGGGCGATGACCATCTTGATCAGTTTGACGAAGCCGTCACCCAGCGGCTTGAGGGCCACACCGGTTTCGGGATAGTAGTGGCCCAGCAGGATACCGATGGTGATCGCTACCAACACCTGGATATACAGCGATTTGTAAAGTGGCTGACGGGTTGTCGTCATGGCTATTTCCTCAAGGGTACCGGCCCGTCCTTCCCAGGACGCGAGGCACCTGACTCGCGAACCCTCCTGCACTGGAGGGATTTGTTGTGTCGAGCTGCGTGGCAGAACTCTGCGAGGTTCATAGCAAGCGCAATGCCAATTTGCGCTGTTGAGGTGCAACCCCGCGTTTTCGGGGGTTTCGCTGCACAATCCAGTGGCATTCATGCAGCGTGCACTTGGCGGATTTCCGCCCGTGGCGGGATTTATCCGGTTTGGCTTGGCGGTAATCCGCCTACAACCCGTGGGGAAATGGCTGGCGGGCGGAAATCCGCCAGCGCGGGCGTGGCGTGTCAGTCCACCAGAAAACGAATACGGAAGGCGGCACCGCCCAGAGGCGAGTCGGTGAGGGTGAGATGGGCGTCATAGCTGTCGATGATGTCCTTGACCACCGCAAGGCCGATGCCCTGCCCCGGGTTCTGCCGGTCCAGCCGCTCGCCGCGCTGCAGAATCCGCTCGCGCTGATCGGCCGGCACGCCAGGGCCATCGTCCTCGACGCACAGCTCAAGCTCGGCGCCGTCCTGAACCAGGCTCACCCTCACCTGCCCCAGGCACAGGCGCCAGGCGTTTTCCAGCAGGTTGCCGAGCATCTCCAGCAAAGCGCCCTGCTCCATCGGCACCCGCGCATCATCGGCCATGGCGAAATCGACCTGCACCGTCTTGTCGCGATAAACCTTGGCCAAGGTGCCGCACAGGCTTTCCACCAGGGGCCGCAACTGCACCTGATGGCGTACCAGACCGCTCTTGCGCAGGCTGGCGCGCTGCAACTGGTAGTCGATCTGCTGGCTCATGCGTTCGATCTGACTTTGCAGCCCCCGCGCCTGCTCGCGCTCTTCGGGGCGCTGGGCCATGCTTTCGCTGACGCCCTGCAGCACCGCCAGTGGTGTTTTCAGGCTGTGGGCCAGGTCGCCAAGGGAATCCCGGTAGCGCCCGCGCTGCTCGCGCTCGCTGTGTAGCAGGCGGTTCAGCGAGCGGGTCAGGCGCAGCAGTTCGCGGGGGTGCTCGCCACTCAGGCCTTCACGGGCGCCGGACTCCACCTGGTCCAGTTCCACGCTCATCTGCCGCAACGAGCGCAGGCCCCAGGTCAGTCCGGCCCAGAGCAGCAACAACAACACCAGCAGCGCGGCGCCGAAGCCCAGGTAGAGTTTTTCCCGCAGGCCGCTGATGGTCTGCTGGTACTCGCGCACCGGTTGCAGGGCCACGATGCTGAAGGCGGCGTTCTTGCCGCCGAGCAGCTTGACCTCGACGTCGTAAACGAAGAATTCCTCGCCGTCGTCCTGGCGGATCCGCGCGAACTCGTTGCCGCGACCGTCGTAGCGCGGCTGATAGTTGATGTTTTCGTTGGCGGTGGCCCGCGAGCGCCAGACCAGATTGCCCTGGCGGTCATAGATGTAGCCCAGCAGGCGGCTGTCGGGCAGGTTGAAGCGCTCGTCCGGCAGCAGCACCGGCATCATCAGTTCGTTGTTTTCGATCCGCGCGGCGGAAATCAGCGTGGTCACGTCCGACGCCAGGCGCTGCTCGATGGACTCCTGCAGGGCCAGACTGAAAGCCTTCTGCAACGCCGGCAGCAGCGCCAGCATGAACAGCAGCGCCAGCACGGCGGCCGCCAGCATCAGGCGCACGCGCAGCGAACGGATCATCGGCAGCGCTCGGTGAACAGGTAGCCGAGGCCACGCACGGTGTCGATCGGTTTGAAGCCCTGGCTGCCTTCCAGCTTGCGGCGCAGGCGGCCGACCAGCACTTCGATGACGTTCGGGTCACGCTCCTCGTCGTCCGGATAGAGTTGTTCCATCAGGCGCTCCTTGGCGACCACCTGCTGGTGATGGCGCATCAGGTATTCGAGGATGCGGTATTCGTAGGCGGTCAGCGCCAGCGGCTGCTCGTCCAGCAGCGCCTGTTTGCGGTTCAGGTCCAGGCGCAGCGGACCGGCGGTGATGGTGGCCTGGGTAAAACCGCTGGAGCGGCGCAACAAGGCGTTCAGGCGCGCCTCCAGCTCCTCGAACTGGAACGGCTTGACCACATAATCGTCGGCGCCGGCGGCCAGGCCCTCGACCTTGTCCTGCCAGTTGCCGCGGGCGGTGAGAATCAGGATCGGGAAGGTCTTGCCCTGGGCCCGCAGGCGGCCGATCAGGTCCAGCCCACTCATGCCGGGCAGGCCGAGGTCGATCACCGCGAGGTCGTGGTTGAACTGCTCGGCCTGGTAGAGCGCCTCCTCGCCGTCGCCCACCGCTTCGACCACGTGCCCGCTTTCGCTCAAGCGGCTGTAGAGGTGGTGGCGCAACAGCGCTTCATCCTCGACCACCAACAGTTTCATCACCTTCTCCCTTTGCAGTGCGCGGCGCGCAGAATAACAGCGAACCGGCCCTGTCCAGGGGCCGGTTCATCAAGCCTGGGCACGCAGTCAGAACCGGTAGTTGGCCGACAGGTAGGTCTGCGCGCTGCTGTCCAGGCGCAACGCCCCCAGTTTGTTGCCGCCGCTTTCGGCCAGCTCGGTGGTCGCGTTGCTGCGCAGGTAACGGTAGCCCAGCTCTACGGAGGTGTTGTCGCTGACTTGCTGCAACACGCCCGCTTGCAGACCGACCGCGTAACCGATGTCGCTGTCGCGGCTGGCACCCGGAGAGTCCTGTGTGAGCTTGGTCAGGCCGGCAGTTGCGCCGCCAAACAGCTTGGTGCTGCCGCCGACCGGATAGAACAGATCGTAGCTGCCGAGCAGATTTTCCTGACGCAGTTTGAGGCCGTTATGGGTGCCCGAGACATTGTCGTAGGTGGCGTAGTAGCGGCCTTACTCATTGATCTTGCCGAGGCGAATGCCCCAGGTGTCGTCCTTGCCGATGATCCCGTCGCTGTTGAGGTTGCCGACGTTCTCGGTGAGCAGCCCGGATTTCTTGACCTTGTCGCTGGTCTGACCGTAGGTGACGCTGGCGAAGGTGTCGTCGGCGGCCTGGACGGCCATGCTTGTGCCAAGGAAAGTCAGGGCGGCCAGCAGGGTGTTGAGGTTTTTCATGGGGATGTTCTCCACAGTGCTGCGGGTTTTGGAAATTGAGGTCTAGAGTAAGGCCCTGGCCCTGAACCGCCGCTGAACCCGGCCTGAACGCCGGCTGAACGTCTTTGATGTTCGAACCCATGTTTTGAAACCCATGCATTGAATCCAGGAGTACCGATCATGCGATTACTGTTTGCGGCCGTGCTGGTCGGCGCTGCCGGCCTGGCCCAGGCCGCCGTGCAAACCCGCGAGATTCCCTATCAGGACGCCGACGGCAAGCGCCTGGTCGGCTACTACGCCTACGACGATGCCGTGAAGGGCCCGGTGCCGGGCGTGGTCGTGGTGCATGAATGGTGGGGCCTGAACGACTACGCCAAGCGCCGCGCCCGCGACCTCGCGGCGCTGGGCTACAGCGCCCTGGCCATCGACATGTACGGCGACGGCAAGAACACCGAGCACCCGGCCGACGCCCTGGCGTTCATGCAGGCCGCCCTGAAAGACCCGGCCACCTCGGCCAAGCGTTTCGATGCCGGGGTCAAGCTGCTGAAAATCCAGCCGCAGACCGACAAGGAGCGTATCGCCGCGATTGGCTACTGCTTCGGCGGCAAGGTGGTGCTCGACGCCGCCCGCCGCGGCGAGTCGCTGGCTGGCGTGGCCAGCTTCCACGGCGCCCTGGTGACCGACACGCCGGCCACGCCCGGCAGCGTGAAGACCAAGATCCTGGTGGAACACGGCGGCGCTGACAGCATGGTCACCCCGCAGCAGGTGCAGGCGTTCAAGGACGAGATGAATGCGGCGAATGCCTCGTTCGAATTCGTCACCCTCGAGGGTGCCAAGCACGGTTTCACCAACCCAGACGCCGACCGCCTCAGCCATGGCGAACATGGCGGGCCGGACATCGGCTACAACAAGGCGGCGGATGAGAGCTCCTGGGCGGACCTGCAGGCGTTCTTCAAAAAGATCTTCTGACGCGTCAACGCTTCGCGACGGTTCGGCGCCCCGAACCGTCGCGATCAGCCCCACCGCCCTACCCTCTGGCCCCCCGACCGCCCACGGCACAATACCCGCCATGAACCGACCCCTTCCTGCTGCTCCCCCCTCCAACAGCACTGGCCCTTGCCCCGCCCGGTCCCCGGCGTGCAGTTGGTCAGTTGCGCCTTCGATCCGGCGCACCTCGCCAGCGACGATTTCCAGCGCGCCGCCATCGAGCAGACGCCGGCCCTGCAACGTTCAGTCGCCAAGCGCCAGGCCGAATACCTCGCCGGCCGGGTTTGCGCCCGCGCCGCGCTGCAACGCCTCGATGGCCGCGACTACGTGCCCGCCACCGGCGATGACCGCGCACCGATCTGGCCAGCCGGCATTAGCGGCTCGATCACCCATGGCAAGGGCTGGGCCGCCGCAGTGGTGGCACGCAGCAGTGATTGCGCGGGGCTGGGGCTGGATCAGGAAAGCCTGCTGGATGACGAACGCGCCGAGCGCCTGGCCAAGGAAATCCTCACCGAGGCCGAGCTGCTCCGCCTGGACCCGGCGCAGGTCGGGCTTACCGTCACCCTGACCTTCTCGCTCAAGGAAAGCCTGTTCAAGGCGCTCTATCCGCTGGTGCTCAAGCGCTTCTATTTCGAACACGCCGAAGTGCTGGAGTGGAACGACGCCGGCCACGCGCGCCTGCGCCTGCTCACCGACCTGTCGCCGGAATGGCACCACGGTCGCGAGCTGGAAGGACAGTTTTGTCTGATGGGCGACCAGTTGCTGAGCCTGGTCGCGGTCTGATTCAGGAAAGCAGCGGGCAGTGTTCGCAGTGCCCCACCCACTGAACTTTGTAGCTCAGGCAGCAGGTACGCCGTCGGCGGCGGCCTTGTTCGTCGTAGGACACTGCGGCGAACAACGGGCTGTCCGGTGCCTCCAGCCACGCCTTCGCCTGCGCGCCGGCCTGCTGCTCCAGGCAGTCCCCGGCATTGCCCCAAAGCACCGCGCGCGCCACGCCGCCAAGCCGCGCCAGACGCTCGATAAGCGGCGGCAGATGGCTTTCGATCGCTTGTGCCAGTCCGTTCAGCCCATCATCGGAATAAAAGCCGACGGGCAAGCCGCGCTCGTCCAGCGCTATCCGCAACCCGCCAGACAGCCGGGGCGCTCGTCCGGCCAGCGCTTCGCGCCAGAGCAACATGAAGTAGTACTTGGACCACTGCGACACCAGCACCGGTAACTGCGCCGGCATCAACTCCGGGCCATAAAGCGCCAGCAGCAGTGCATGAAAACGCTGCGGTTCCAGCAGTTCATCCAGTGCAACCGCCTCACTCATTGCGCACCCGGCGTCTGCTCGCGCGGCCAGCTCAGGCTGAAACAGGCGCCGCCCAGGTGCACGCTCTTGCCGATCAGCGCGCGACCGTTATGCCAGTGGATGATGCGCCGAACGATGGACAGCCCCAGCCCATGACCACCGGAAGACCGGGTGCGGCTGTCATCGAGGCGGGTAAAGGGCGTGAAGATCCGGTCCCAGGCGGTTTCCGGGACGCCGGGACCGTCGTCCTCGACATCGATACGGCACCGTTGCAGCCCCAACTGATAACTGAGGCTGACCTCGGATTCGGCATGGCGCATGGCATTGCTCACCAGATTCTGCAGGGCGCGGTGCAGGTAGCGGGGCTCGGCCTCGACCCACGCACCTTGGGCATCCTCACCACCCTGGCACGTCCCGCGCACCACCCGCACCTCGCGGCGCAGCGGCGCCAGCTCGGCGATTACCTGGTCGAGCAAGGCATCCAGGTCGACCCGCTGGAAATGCAGGGCCGGCGCGCCCTGTTCGAGGCGGGCATACATCAGCATCTCGTCGACCAGCTTGTCGAGGTCCTGAATGTCGTTGTCCATGCCCGCCAGGTACTTCTCGCGGGCCTGGTCGTTGCTGGCGCTGGCGATCATTTCGAGGCCGAAGCGCAACCGCGCAACAGGCGTGCGCAACTCATGGGACACCGCCCGCACCAGCTCGCGCTGGATGGTCAATGAACGCTGCAAGTGCTCGGCCATGCCATTGAAGGCCTCGGCCAGCCGCCCCACCGAATCGGCGCCCTGCACCACCACCCGGGTTTCCAGGCTGCCCTGGGTGATCTGCGTCGCAGCCGTTTCGACCTTGGACAGACGCCGCTCCAGTTGCCGCACCAGCAAGTAGACCACCAGCCCGATCAGGCTCAGGCCAAGGGCGGCGATGAGCACCAGCAATTGCGTCGGGTACGGATTCATCTGATACAGGGGGCCAATTTCCAGCACCCAGGGCGTTCCGGAGATACCGGCGAACACGCGGATCGAGTTGCCCTCCTTGCCCAAGGCCATCACCGTGTCGCCTTCTTCGACCCGGCGACGCTGGTCTTCGTCCATGTCGGCATCGGTCTGCGCCAGCAAGCGCAGGTCGAAGCCGAAACCCTTGCTCTGCTTGAGTTCTGCCAGGCGCCGGGCCTGTTCCGCCACCGGATAGCGGATCAACTCGTCCACCAGCAGGTAGATGGTGGCGCGGGCCAGTTGCTCGCTGATCTGCTGCACATCGCCGGTCAGCAACAGGTCTTGCCCCTTGAGCTGGCTGATGACCCGCGCCGCATGGGGACCGGTGTGTTCCACCAGCACCTGGCCGCGTTGCAGGCGGGTGCGCTGGCTGCCGTCGATGCCGACCTCGTTGCTGCTCTGCAACGCCAGGGGAATACCCAACAGGCGCTCCCACAGGGCCACGGCCCGCGTGCGCTCGACGCTGTTCATGCGTGTCAGGTTGTCGGCCATCAGGGTGAAGGTGCCGTGGGCCAGGCGCTCGCGGTACTGGTCGGAGCGCACTTCGTTGAGCAGGTGCAGGCTGAGGACGCCGAGCACCGCCACCAGCACCAGAACGCCAAGCATGCCGCCGTAGATTCGCAGGAAGATCGAGTTCATTCGGACAGGCCCATGGCCTCGGCGGCCTCGCGGACGAACAGGTAGCCCTTGCCGCGGATGGTCTTGATCATTCGCGGGTGGATCGGGTCGTCGCCGATGCGCGGGCGGATGCGCGAAATGCGCACATCGATGGAGCGGTCCTGGCCGTCGTAACCGACGCCGCGCAGGGAGGTGAAGATTTCTTCCCGCGAGAGAATCCGCCCGGCGTTGCTCACCAGCAGCCAGAGCAGGTCAAATTCGGCGCTGGTCAGTTCGATGCCGGCCTCGCCAAGCCAGGCCTCGCGCAGGGTGCTATCGACCCGCAGCGGGCCGAATTGCAGCGCTCGCCGCTCGGTGGTGGTGACGGGGCTTTCGCTGCGCCGCAACAGGGCGTTGATCCGCGCCAGCAGCAGGCGCGGACGCACCGGCTTGCACACATAGTCGTCGGCGCCCAGGTCCAGGCCCTGGACCTGATCGAGGTCGTCGCTGCGCGCGGTGAGCATCAGGATCGGCCCGGCATAGCGCTGGCGCACCTTGCGGCAGATGCTCAGGCCGTCTTCGCCGGGCAGCATCAGGTCAAGGATCACCAGGTCCGGCTGCTCGTTGATGATCCGCGCTGCGGCCTTGGCGCCGTCGCCCTCGACCTCGACGCTGAAGCCATTGGCCTGGAGGTATTCGCGGGTCAGTTCGGCGAGACGCTGGTCATCCTCGACGATCAACACCTGACTGCTCTGCTGCTCCAAGGGCCACCTCTGCTTGTTGTTATGGGATCGACGCCGCCGCCATCACCAAAGGGCAACATCGGCCCCGGATACTACGATGCGCACCGGCCACTGCCAACCGCGCGCACGGGCGAGGCAAATAGCCTGCCAACGACCTCGGTCAGCGCTGTTTTTTGTGATAGGGTTCGCGCCCCCAAAAATCCCTTCGTCGCCTTTTCTTACATTAAAAAAGGATGACAGGCGGTCTCATCGCGGCAGGACGGGGCCTACAGCGTTTTGTTCAGTTTCACTCACAATCTACCCACAAGTTATCCACAGGCCGTCGCCTTGCAATACCCCCGAGACCGCATTATCTTGTATCTCAGTCGCAGCAAAACACTACATCTTGGGTTTTCACGAAATCCCCAAGCACAAGACAAGCATCGAACTCAAGCCCTTCAGCGGCTGTTTTTTTTGCTTGAACTTAAAGTGATTTCAGCAGCCAAACCGCTCCTGCGGAGGCGACCGTTGCAAGCCCTTTGAGGGCCTTGTTCCGGGTATGGGTAGTGCAGGCCAGGGCCGCACCCCCAACAGCAACAGATTTTGGGTTGTCGACCCAAGACTTTTGACTTCGGCCAGGGAGCGGCATGCGAATGCCCCTTTTTCCTGATCCGTCCCGAAGTCGGGTATGTGCCCAGAGCGGCGCGCGAGAGCCTTTGAGCCACGCGCGTGCCAGGTGCCTGTCGGGCTTTTGGATGGAACGGTTGGCGCCCACCCGGCGCCTAAACAAACTTAAAGAACGTGGAGACACCCATGCAAACCGACACAACTCGCGAGAACCCGCAGGCCAAGGCGCCGCAGGCCGCAGATTCGAATCAGGATCTGGCAGCGACCGCCCCCGGCCAACTGCGCGTGATCAAGCGTAACGGCACTGTCGTTCCTTACACCGACGACAAGATCACCGTAGCCATCACCAAAGCGTTCCTTGCAGTTGAAGGCGGCACCGCCGCCGCGTCGTCGCGTATCCACGACACCGTCGCGCGCCTGACCGAGCAGGTCACCGCGACCTTCAAGCGCCGCATGCCTTCCGGCGGCACCATCCATATCGAAGAGATCCAGGACCAGGTCGAACTGGCCTTGATGCGCGCCGGCGAACAGAAAGTCGCCCGCGACTACGTGATCTACCGCGACCAGCGTGCCCGTGAGCGCGCCACCCGCAGCAACACCGACGCCGTCGTGCAGCCGCACCCGAGCATCCGCATCACCCTGACCGACGGCAGCCTGTCGCCGCTGGACATGAACCGCCTGAACACCATCATCACCGAGGCCTGCGAAGGCCTGGCCGAAGTCGATGGCGAGCTGATCCAGCGCGAAACCCTGAAGAACCTGTACGACGGCGTGGCCATCAAGGACGTCAACACCGCCCTGGTGATGACCGCCCGTACCCTGGTCGAGCGTGAGCCGAACTACTCCTTCGTCACCGCCCGCCTGCTGATGGACACCCTGCGCGCCGAAGGCCTGGGCTTCCTCGAAGTCGCCGACGCCGCCACCCACCACGAAATGGCCGACCTGTACGCCAAGGCACTGCCGGCCTACATCGCGAAGGGTGTCGAGTACGAACTGCTCGACCCGGCCCTCGCGACCTTCGACCTCGACCGCATGGGTCAGGCGATCAATCACGAGCGTGACCAGCAATTCACCTACCTCGGCCTGCAGACCCTGTACGACCGCTACTTCATCCACAAGGATGGCGTGCGCTTCGAACTGCCGCAGGTGTTCTTCATGCGCGTCGCCATGGGCCTGGCCCTGGGCGAGAAAGACCGTGAAGCCCGCGCGATCGAGTTCTACAACCTGCTGTCGTCCTTCGACTACATGGCGTCGACCCCGACCCTGTTCAACGCCGGTACCCTGCGCCCGCAACTGTCGAGCTGCTACCTGACCACCGTGCCGGACGACCTGTCGGGCATCTACCACGCGATCCACGACAACGCCATGCTGTCGAAATTCGCCGGAGGCCTGGGCAACGACTGGACCCCGGTGCGTGCGCTGGGCTCCTACATCAAGGGCACCAACGGCAAATCCCAGGGCGTCGTGCCATTCCTGAAAGTGGTCAACGACACCGCCGTCGCGGTCAACCAGGGCGGCAAGCGCAAAGGCGCTGTCTGTGCCTACCTGGAAACCTGGCACCTGGACATCGAAGAATTCATCGAGCTGCGCAAGAACACCGGTGATGACCGTCGTCGTACCCACGACATGAACACCGCCAACTGGATCCCTGACCTGTTCATGAAGCGCGTCTTCGATGACGGCAAGTGGACCCTGTTCTCGCCATCGGAAGTGCCAGACCTGCACGACCTGACCGGCAAGGCCTTCGAAGAGCGCTACGAGTACTACGAAGCCCTGACCGAGTACAACAAGATCAAGGTGTTCAAGACCATCCAGGCCAAAGACCTGTGGCGCAAGATGCTCTCGATGCTGTTCGAGACCGGCCACCCATGGCTGACCTTCAAGGACCCGTGCAACCTGCGCAGCCCGCAGCAGCACGTGGGCGTGGTCCACAGCTCGAACCTGTGCACCGAGATCACCCTGAACACCAACAAGGACGAGATCGCCGTCTGCAACCTGGGCTCGATCAACCTGCCGAACCACATCGTCGACGGCAAACTCGACCACACCAAACTGCAACGCACCGTGAACACTGCCGTGCGCATGCTGGATAACGTGATCGACATCAACTACTACTCCGTGCCGCAGGCTCGCAACTCGAACCTCAAGCACCGTCCGGTCGGCCTCGGCATCATGGGCTTCCAGGACGCGCTGTACCTGCAGCACATCGCCTACGGTTCCGACGCTGCCGTCGAGTTCGCCGACCGTTCGATGGAAGCGGTCAGCTACTTCGCCATCCAGGCCTCCTGTGACCTGGCCGACGAGCGCGGTGCCTACGAGACCTTCCAGGGTTCGCTGTGGTCCAAAGGCGTGCTGCCGCTGGACTCGCAACAGATCCTGATCGAGGCCCGTGGCGCCAAGTACATCGACGTCAACCTCGAAGAGCACCTGGACTGGGCACCGGTTCGCGAGCGTGTACAAAAAGGTATTCGTAACTCGAACATCATGGCCATCGCGCCGACCGCGACCATCGCCAACATCACCGGCGTGTCGCAGTCCATCGAGCCGACCTACCAGAACCTGTACGTGAAATCGAACCTGTCGGGCGAATTCACCGTGATCAACCCGTACCTGGTTCGCGACCTCAAGGCCCGCGGCCTGTGGGACTCGGTCATGATCAACGACCTGAAGTACTACGACGGTTCCGTGCAGCAGATCGAGCGTATCCCGCAAGAGCTGAAAGACCTGTACGCCACGGCGTTCGAAGTTGAAACCAAGTGGATCGTCGATGCTGCCAGCCGTCGCCAGAAGTGGATCGACCAGGCTCAGTCGCTGAACCTGTACATCGCCGGCGCCTCGGGCAAGAAGCTGGACGTGACCTACCGCATGGCCTGGTTCCGTGGTCTGAAAACCACCTACTACCTCCGTGCCCTGGCCGCGACCAGCACCGAGAAGTCGACCATCACCACCGGCAAGCTCAACGCCGTTTCCAGCGGTGGCGACAACAGCGCTCCGGTCCAGGCCCAGGCCGCTCCGGCCGCAGCCCCTGCTCCAGCGCCAGTGCCTAAAGCCTGCGCGATCGACGAGCCGGACTGCGAAGCCTGCCAATAAGGTGATCGTGAGGCTTCCTTCGGGAAGCCTCACTGCTGCCAGGATGAACGGCGTACTCATGATCGAGGCCGACGCCGTCCCTGAGCCAGAAACAAAAAGACCGAAGCCCCAAGGCTCCGGCTCTCAGATTTTGCGTGCACTGCAGTACCCGAACGCAAGCACCGCAACCAAGATCCACTGGCCATACTGAACATGGCCCTCAAGCAGGAGACCCACCATGCTGAGCTGGGACGAATTCGACAAAGAAGACGGCGAAGCCACCGCCAAAAGCGGTAATGCCCAAGCCGCTGCCACCGGTATCGACAAACTCGACAGCGCCGGCGGTGCCGCCGCCCTCGAAGCCCGCGCTGTGACCAGCACCGACTCTGACGCGGTGATCCGCGCCAAGGCCGCCCTGGACGACCTCGACATCGCCGAAGGCCTGGCCGAGCTGGAAGGCTCCGCCGCCCGCGTTGCCGTTGACGAAAAGCGCATGATCAACTGCCGCGCCGACCTCAACCAACTGGTCCCGTTCAAGTACGACTGGGCCTGGCAGAAGTACCTGGACGGCTGCGCCAACCACTGGATGCCGCAAGAGGTCAACATGACCGCGGACATCGCCCTGTGGAAGAGCCCGGAAGGCCTGACCGATGACGAGCGCCGCATCGTCATGCGCAACCTCGGCTTCTTCTCCACCGCCGACTCCCTGGTTGCCAACAACCTCGCGCTGGCCGTGTACCGCCTGATCACCAACCCCGAGTGCCGCCAGTACATCCTGCGCCAGGCCTTCGAGGAAGCGATCCACACCCACGCCTACCAGTACTGCATCGAATCGCTGGGCATGGATGAAGGCGAGATCTTCAACATGTACCACGAGATCCCGTCGGTCGCGAAAAAGGCCGCTTGGGGCCTGCGTTACACCCGCGCGATCTCCGACCCGGAATTCGATACCGGCACCGTCGAGACCGACAAGGAACTGCTGCGCAACCTGATCGCCTACTACTGCGTTCTGGAAGGCATCTTCTTCTACTGCGGCTTCACCCAGATCCTCTCCATGGGTCGCCGCAACAAGATGACCGGCGTGGCCGAGCAGTTCCAGTACATCCTGCGTGACGAGTCCATGCACCTGAACTTCGGTATCGACGTGATCAACCAGATCAAGATCGAAAACCCGCACCTGTGGGATGCCGAAATGAAGGAAGAAGCCTCGCAGATGATCCTGCAGGGCACCCAGCTCGAAATCGAATACGCTCGCGACACCATGCCGCGCGGCGTACTGGGCATGAACGCCGCGATGATGGAGGACTACCTCAAATTCATCGCCAACCGTCGCCTGTCGCAGATCGGTCTGAAGGAAGAGTACCCAGGTACCACTAACCCGTTCCCATGGATGAGCGAGATCATGGACTTGAAGAAGGAGAAGAACTTCTTTGAGACTCGGGTTATCGAGTATCAGACGGGTGGGGCGTTGAGCTGGGATTGATTATCGCCTCCTGACCCCTAGCCACCGAAGCCACCGCGCGAGATGCTCGGTGGCTTATTTATTTTCGCAACCAGCATCAAAAACCTCCTATTCTTAAAAGTCTAAAGCATATCTTCAGTTATCTCGGTGTCTTCTACCTTAATTAGTCGAGGCGAACGATAGAGGGCCGAACGAGTAACCTGACCTTTAAAGCCAAACTTATTTTTAAAATAAAACTTCAAAGCATCAACTAGCTCCTCCGGAGCGCGAGGATCAAGAAGTATATTGTTTACAAAATAATGAGGATCGACTTTTATGCTAATCCCCGACTTAACTACTGATCGATCTTCTTTTGGAGAAAATAAAGTGGCACGCCACTCTGTCTCGTGGCTAAAAGCGTCCCGCTTCATGTACAGCATGTCAACAGCTCGACCAACCGAATAGTGTTCTTTGAGGTCCTTTTCTATTTGAAGTGCTGTTTGATCCAGGTCCGTCTTAGACTTGTATTCCACTGCTCTCAACCGATACTTCAATTCAGACTCTTTAATAGCAGCCCTTATAGTTTCTCTCAACTTTCTTGGCGTAGTTGATATACGAACACCCAAACCATTGCTCGAATATATTCTCCACATAGCATCTGATATTCCCATTTGCCCCCAGCACTGAGCAAATATTGCATGATCATTTGGGTGTTTAAGCCGTTTCTCATACGGATCATCCCAAACGCTTGGATTAGCAAAGTATAGCGTTTCACTTTCAAAGATTTTAACAACCTTTGAAAAATCCATTATCCTATACAACCTCTTTGGCTCTTCAGAATCCACCTTCACGCCCCTAGAAGTCAAGAAACACCATTGACCAAACATCATTAATACAACACACGATTCTTACAGGCAACGATATTCTCTTACCTAAAAACATTTTTAGAGATTTGACCGACTATTGATTTCCATCTTAAATACTACTCTATAGCGCCTAAGAAACGCTTCACGCAGCGGCATCCCGTTCCCGAAAGCAACGGCTCTTCCTTTTTGGCAGGCCGATCATGACTCATTCCTATATCCCCACCCTCTTCACCCGCCACAACCGCCCTCTCCACACCCTCTGGCTCGAATCCCAAGCGTGGTTCTGCGCCCGCGAATTCGGGCGATTGATGGGCTGTTATGTCGATGAGCGCACCCTGCGCCGGCTCGATCCGGATCAGCATCGCAGTGTGATGTTGTTCCGCTATGACCGGTATGCCGAGACGCTGATGATCAGCGAGTCCGGCGCCTACACCGTGTTGGCGCATCACTATGTGCCGGAGAACCGCTCGCTGCGGCATTGGCTGACCCATGAGGTGGTGGCGGTGTTGCGGGATGGGCAGGACAACGCGGGCGAGGATGGGCCGCGACTGGGCCTGATGCGCTGGGGTCGGAAGCAGGTAGTCAGCCTGCTGTATTGGCAGAGTGAGCCTTGGGTGAGGTTGCGGGATATGCCTGTCGTAGTGGATGGGCCGCAGGTGATGCCACGCGAAGGGATGTCGGCCTGGAAGGCGTGGGTAAAGAGGGTCGTAAGTTTCTGATTCTTGTCCTGCCGCACCGGCGGCTCGTCGCGGCGGTCCGGCGTCCCGGTGAACCCGCGCTCATAGAACAAACATGGCTAATTGATTTGGCTGGACTCCGTAGGAGCGAGCTTGCTCGCGAAGGCGTTAGTGAGATCACCAGCGCCTTCGCGAGCAAGCTCGCTCCTACAAGTACAAGGCGTACCCGCGAACGCGGCCCTGAAAGGGTCACCTGCTTCTCAACTGGCTGGCGTTGACGCATTCTGTAACAACCATCCTGCGCAAACAGATGGCGTTACCCTCATATTCCTCCGTTTCTCGAGAGTGATCACTCAATGCCCTGGGTCAAACGTTCCATTGCCGTTCTCTGCCTGATAGTGGTAACAGTCGCTGCGCTGTGCTTTCACTACTATCTCCCACGCCACAAGGTGGTGCACATCACCGGCGTCGAAGTGAAAAGGATGGACGCAGATGGTGTCATCAATGCAGAAAATCCTGCAGATGGCCCTACCCGGGACGTGTACTTCATCAACACGGTATCGTCGGACGCTGATCGTGAAGTCGTCGTCTACCGCAATGAAGACACTGGCTGGGGGTTCCCTTGGTACTTCAAGTTCGACAGCGCTGATCTGCAGGCCAAAGCCCAGGACTATTCCCGTGATCAGAGCCAGCTAGCGGTGATTCGCTACTACGGGTGGCGCTTCCAGATCTTTTCAATGTTCCCGAACATCACTGACCTCAAGGCAACCACTAGCCGCTCGGAGCCTTTCCCGGTTTTCAACACCATCTTCTTCAGCGTGCTGCTGATCGTAGCGGTCACCATCGGCCTGGTGATCCGGCGACGGCTCCGGCTTAAGCGCGCGCCCATGGTCCCGAGTGACTCATCGCGGTAAGCGGCGTATGTGAGGCTGGCGTAGATACCCTGCTCCAGCACACGCACCATCAAGGCCTGGGTGGCTTTTTTGTATAACGCTGAAATCTTGATCCACCCGCGTCCGACGCAACACAAGGGCTACCTTCAGGAGCCTCAAGAAGGCGGCGGTCTTGAAAACCGCCGCCCTCCAGCTTGATCAGAACAGGTTAAGCGGATAGTCGATGATCACCCGGTACTCATCGGTGTCACGTTGCATGTCGGTACGGAAGGCGCCATAGCGCACCTGGGTGCTCAGGCCCTTGGCCGGGCCGCTCTGGACCACGTAGCCGAGGGTCATGTCGCGGGCCCATTCCTTCTTGTCGCCGCTGGCGGTCTCGATATGGTCGCCGTTGTAGTAGTTGGTCTTGAAGGTCAGGCCTGGCACACCGACGCTGGCAAAGTCGTACAGGTAGCGCAGTTGCCAGGTCCGCTCCCCGGCCCGCTGGAACTTGCCAGACATGGTTTCGGTAAAGAAGTAACTGGTCGTCCCCGCCCCTTCGTTGACCCACACCGCGTCGCTGTCACCATCCACCTGCTGATAGCCGGTGGAGAACGAATGCGCGCCCAGCGCGTAGGTGAACAGCACGCTGCTCAGGCGGCTGTCGACTTCGCCACGGGTGCGGCCGTTGCCGTAGTAGCCACTGCTATAGTAGTCCGGGTCGTGGCCGTTGCGCCCGTCGGAGCGGTTGTCCCAGACTCGCACGTCGGTGGTCAGGCGGCCGGGACCGAGATTGAAACCGTACACGCCGCCGATGAAGTTCTGTTTATAGAAGTTGGTCAGGTTAGCGTAGTAGTACTGCAGCATCAGGTCCGGCGACACCTTGTAGCGCCCACCGGCGTACCAGAACTCGTTGACGTGGGTGCTGCGGGTTGTGTTCACGCTCGGGTTGACCGGATCGACCGTGGCGTTGGAGCCGGCGATGGACAAGCCTTCCCAATCGGTCGACCCACGCTCCTTGACCCGGTCGATGCGTCCGGCGGTCAGGGTCAGGTTGTCGATGTCCTTGGACTCCACCTGGAAGCCGCGGAAGGTCTGGAACACCAGGCGGTCGCTGGCGAACAGCACCGGCAGTTGCGGCTGCAGGGTGCCGTAGCGGAATTCGGTGTTGCCCACCCGTGCCTTGAGGGTCGGGCCCAGGCTGGAAAAATCGCTGACCGCACGGCCATCGCTGTCGGTGGGGAAGATGTTGCCGTTGCTGGCGCTACTGGTGGGGTTGTAGTGACGCCCCTTGCCGGAATCCAGGCGAATGCCGAGCATGCCCACGGCATCCACACCGAAGCCTATCGGCCCCTCGGTGAAGCCCGAGTTGAAGTTGAGCACGAAGCCCTGGCCCCATTCCTGGGTGTAGTTCGGGTCGGCGGCGCCGTCGCGATTGTCCACGTGACTGAAGAAGTTACGCATCAGCAGGCTGGCGTGACTGTCGTCGATAAAACCGGCGGCGTGGCCGCTTTGGGCCAAGACCAGCCCGAGTACGCCCAACGGGTACTTCATCATCAGCAAATTCCCCAAGCCAAAAAAAGTGATCGGAAGTCGGCAGACAGATAAAAAGGTGCCGCCCCGTTCTGATTGAGGCCCGGGCTGCGTTATCGGACGGCCATTACACGCTACGGCCGTGGCGAACGGCCCGACCAAGACAACTTCGTTCTGGCTGGATAACGATCGCTTATGACCGTCGGGGGTCATAAGTCGCCCTTATCGCCCCACGCGCAAACCCTCTTGGCGCCGCCGGACAGCGCGCCTTTACAGTTCGGCCAGACGCAATCGACGCCCTGCCGCGAGAGGCCCTGCGAATGGAACAAACCCGCATCAAATCCCTGATCGACCTGATTCAGGCCAGCGACCTGAGCGAGCTCAGCCTGAGCGAAGGGGGCAGCACCCTGACCCTGTCGCGCCAGGCCACGGCGTCCCAGACCGCACCTGTCACTGCATCCGCTGCACAAGCAGTCCCGATGCCCGCAACCATCGTCGAAGCCGAGGCGCCCGCGCCGGCTGCTGCCGCCAGCCGCGATATTCCTTCGCCGCTCTACGGCATCCTCCACCTGACCCCCTCCCCTGGCGAACCGGCTTTCGTCACGGTCGGCCAGCGGGTCGAGGCCGGTGCGGTGCTGTGCATCGTCGAGGCGATGAAGATGTTCCATCAGGTCCAGGCGCCGTGCGCCGGGGTCGTCGAGGCACTGTTGGCCGAAGCCGGCAGCGAGGTCGAATCCGGCCAGCCTCTCGTGCGCATCGGAGACTGAGTTCATGTTCAATCGCGTTCTGATCGCCAACCGCGGCGAAATCGCCCTGCGCATCCAGCGCGCCTGTCACCAGTTGGGGCTGGAGACGGTGATGGTGTATTCCCAGGGCGACGCCGGCGCCGCCTACCTCGAACACGCCGATTTGGCGCTGTGCATCGGCCCGGCCGCACCTGGCCAGAGCTACCTCGATGCCGATGCCTTGCTCCAGGCCGCCCGCGCCTCGGGCGCCGGGGCGGTGCATCCGGGTTATGGCTTTCTGTCGGAAAACGCCGCCTTCAGCGACGCGGTGAGCGCCGCCGGCCTGACCTTCATCGGCCCCGACGGCGACTGCATCCGCCGCATGGGCGACAAGGTCGCCGCCAAGCGCGCCATGCGCGAAGCCGGCGTACCCTGTGTGCCGGGCCCGGACGGCGCGCTGCCGGCCGACCCGGAGCAGATTCGCAGCATCGCCGCCGAAATCGGCTATCCGGTGATCATCAAGGCCGCCGGCGGCGGCGGTGGTCGCGGCATGCGCGTGGTGCACGACGAGGAGGCGCTTGGCCAGGCCGTCAGCGTCACCCGCGAGGAAGCCCGCCGCGCCTTCGGCAACCCGGAGCTGTACATGGAGAAGTTCCTTGGCCACCCACGCCACGTGGAAATCCAGGTGCTCTGCGACCGCCACGGCAATGGTGTCTGGCTGGGCAGCCGCGACTGCTCGCTGCAACGCCGCCACCAGAAGGTTCTGGAAGAGGCACCGGCGCCGGGCATCGATGCCGATGAGCTGACGACGGTAGGCGAGCGCTGCGTCGAAGCCTGTCGCCATATCGGCTACCAGGGCGTGGGCACCTTCGAGTTCCTCTACGAGGACGGCGAGTTCTACTTCATCGAAATGAACACCCGGTTGCAGGTCGAACATCCGGTCACCGAGATGACCACCGGCATCGACATCGTCGAACAGCAATTGCGCGTGGCCCGCGGCGAACCCCTCGACCTGCGCCAGGAGCAGATCGTCACCTGCGGCCACTCGCTGGAATGCCGGATCAACGCCGAAGACCCGCGCACCTTCATCCCCACGCCCGGCACCGTGACCCGCTGGGATCTGCCCGGCGGCATCGGCGTGCGGGTCGACACCCACGTCACCACGGGCTACCGCGTGCCGCCCTATTACGACTCGATGATCGCCAAGCTGATCACCCATGGCGCCACCCGTGAACAGGCGATGGCAAGAATGCGCACGGCCCTTGCACAGTTTCGCGTCGAGGGCATTGCCAGCAACCTGCCGCTGCACCGGGAAATTCTCCAGGACCCGGCCTTCATCGCCGGCGCCGTGGACATCCACCACCTCGAGCACTGGCTCAACGACCGTCAGTCAGGGAACTGAACATGCGTATCGAAAAACTCCGCCAGTTGATCGGCTGGATGACCGATGCCGGGCTGGCCCGGATCGAATTCAAGACCACGGACTTCGAAGTCCGCCTGCAACGCAGCCCTGGCACGCCTGCCCCGGTGGCGGTAGCGCCAGCCGAAGCCGCGGTGGTAGTCGCCAGTACCAGCGTCACCTCCATGGGCTGCGGGCATTTTCACTCCCGCCATCCGGCCCGCGACACGCCACAGGCGAGCCCCGGACAGGCGATCCGTAGCGGCGATGTGATCGGCGTGCTGGCCGTGGGCGACCTGCTGCTGCCCGTCAGCGCGCAACAGGACGGCATCGCCGGCGACTACCTGGTAGCCGACGGGCAATTGGTGGATTACGGAAAACCTTTATTGGCATTGACTGGAACGGGAGCATGACGCCATGCGCATCGACCTGAACGCGGACCTGGGCGAAGGCTTCGGTCCCTGGAAAATGGGCGAGGACGAGGCCCTGATGGAGATCATTTCCTCGGCCAACGTCGCCTGCGGCTTCCATGCCGGCGACCCGCTGATCATGGACACCACCGCACGCCTGGCCCTGGCCAGGGGCATCGATCTGGGCGGGCATGTGGGCTTTCCCGACCTGCTCGGTTTCGGCCGGCGGCCCATGCAGGTGGATACACGGGAGCTGCAAACCTATGTCGTCTACCAGCTCGGCGCCCTGGCCGCCACGGCCCAGGTCAACGGCCACCGGCTAACCCACATGAGCTTCCACGGCGCCCTGGGCAACCGGGTGGCAGCGGACGCCGAACTGGCCGACGCGCTGCTGGCGACGGTCAAGGCTTTCGACCCGACGCTGATCGTCAGTTCCTCCACCAGCCAGGCCATGGAACGCGCGGCAGACCGGCACGGTTTGCGCATCGCCACCACCTTCCTCGCCGACCGCGCCTATGACCAGCACGGGCTGCTGGTGCCACGGGCACTGCCGGACTCGGTGATCAAGGACCCGGCACGGGTTCGCGAGCGGGTCCGGCAGTTTCTCGATAGCGGTACCGTGACCTGCTACACCGGCGAAGTCATCAAGGTACCGGCCTGCTCGATCCTGCTCCATGGCGACAACGCCAACGCCCTGGAACTGGCCCGGGCGATCCGCCGCGAAATCGAGAACGGCGGCGGACAGATCGTGCCGCTGTCGCAACTGGTCGGCTGAAACCAAGCAATAAGAAACGCTTATCGCCCGACAGCCAAACCGTCTTTGTCGACCGTTGAGCAGGGCCTTAGAGTCAATAAAACGCCCACCTGCTACAAGGGGGCGTCACACGATGAGGTACGGACACATGCCATTTTCCGATTACAAAACCGCGCTGGTCACCGGCGCTTCCTCCGGCATCGGCGCCGCCACCGTCGAGCGCCTGACCCGCGAAGGCATCACCGTCCATGCCCTGGCCCGCAGCGCCGACAAGCTCGCTGAACTGGCCCAACGTACCGGCTGCATCGTCCACGCCGTGGATGTCGCCGACCTCGCCGAAGTCACCCGCATCGTCGAAGGCCTGGACATCGACATCCTGGTCAACAACGCCGGCGTCGACCGTCCGGGCTCGATCCTCAATGCCCCCGCCGAAGGCATCGATGCGCTGATCGACGTCAACCTGCGCGCCGTGCTGCACCTGACCCGCCTGCTGGTGCCGGGGATGGTCGAGCGCGACCGTGGCCACGTGATCAACATCAGTTCCATCGCCGGCGCCTACAACTTCGGCGGCAACAGCACCTACCACGCCACCAAGGCGGCGGTGAGCATGCTCTCGCGCAACCTGCGCATCGACGTGTTCGGCAAGCGCGTGCGGGTCACCGAGATCTGCCCGGGGCGGGTCGCTACGGATATCTTCGAGCATGTACACGGCAACGGCGCCGAGATCCGCGCCAAGTTCATCGACGGCTTCGAGCTGCCGGTAGCGGCGGATATCGCCGAGGCCATCGCCTTTGCCATCGCCGCGCCGGTGTCGATGAATGTCGGGCATATGGAAATCACCCCGACCCTGCAGGTCCCCGGCGGCTTGCAGACCACCCGCCCGCAAGCCGACTGACCCCATCGCCGGACAAGAGCGGCGGGCCATGACCCAGCCGCCCCCCCACCCGGTTGCGAACGACCGCTGCCCTTGACCCGACAGGGTGATACCCATGTTCAAAGATTTCGATCTGGGGCCGATCCTGACCGGCGAATACGCCGATCTGTTGCTGCGCGGCGCCGGCCTGACCGCGCAGTTGATGCTCTACGCCTGGAGCCTGGCCATGGTCCTGGCGCTGCTGCTGGTGGTGATCCGCCTGACCAGCAAGCCGCTGGCCGAACACCTGGTGGCCGGCTACGTGTCCTACCACCGCAACGTGCCGACCCTGGTGCAACTGATGCTCTGGTACTTCGGCGTGCCGACCCTGCTGCCGGAGAACCTGCAACTGTGGCTGGCCAACTTCAGTACCGAGTTCATCTTCGCCGTGATCGCCCTGGGCCTGTGCCAGGCGGCGTACTTCTCCGAAGACCTGCGCGCCGGCCTGCGCGCCATTCCCGCCGGGCAGACCGAGGCGTCCCGCGCCCTGGGCCTGGGCTACATACGCTCGATGCGCTACGTGATCCTGCCGCAGGGAGTACGCAACGCCCTGCCCTCGCTGATCAACCACACCGTGCTGCTGTTCAAGAACACCAGCCTGGCAATGGCCATTGGCGTGGTCGAGCTGACCTACGTCACCCGCGAGCTGGAGAACTACACCTTCCGCACCTTCGAATGCTACCTGGTGGCGACCCTCGGCTACCTGGCGGTCTCGCTGCTGCTGATGGGGGCTGGCGCGCTGCTGGCCCGTCACTTCAATCAAGCCCGGGCGAGGTAAGCGGCCATGTTCGACGTATTCGTGATTGTCCGCGACAACTGGGAGCTGTTCCTCCTCGGTCAGTACCCGCACGGACCGCTGGGCGGCCTGGTCAACACCCTGGTGCTGTCGGCGCTGGCGCTGCTGATTGCCTTCCCGCTGTCGCTGCTGGTGGTGATGGCGCGCATCTCGCCGTTCGCCTGGGTGCGCTGGCCGGCCACGGTGTGGGTCTACGTGCTGCGCGGCGTGCCGCTGATCATGGTGATCTTCTGGACCTACTTCCTGGTGCCGCTGCTGATCGGCCGCAATATCAGCGGCTTCACCACCATGCTCTGCACCCTGGTGATCTACCAGAGCGCGTACCTCTCGGAGATCGTCCGCGCCGGCATCCAGGGCCTGCCACCCGGCCAGCTGGAAGCGGCGCGGGCCCTGGGCCTGGGCTACTTCCGCGCGTTCGGCTGGGTGATCCTGCCGCAGGCGCTGTTCAATGCCCTGCCGAGCCTGATCAGCCAGTTCGTCTCGATCATCAAGGAAACCACCCTGGGCTACATGATCAACGTGCAGGAGATGACCTTCGCCGCCAACCAGGTCAACAACCAATTGCTGACCCAGCCATTCCAGGTCTACGCCATCCTCGCCGTCACCTACTACCTGCTGTGCTACGGCCTGACCCGTCTGGCCACCGCCGTGGAGCGGCGCATCGAGCGCAAGCGCCAGGGTGACCGTGGCCAGCCGCAAGCGGCCACCGGCGGTGCTGCCCTTCCCACTTCCGAAGCTTCGAGATGACCGCCATGAACCCGATGATCATGTTTGCCAATGTCGACAAGTGGTACGGCGAGTACCGCGCCCTGACCACCATCAACGCCGAGATCCGCCAAGGTGAAGTGGTGGTGGTCTGTGGGCCTTCGGGCTCGGGCAAGTCCACCCTGATCCGCACGGTCAACCGCCTGGAGGCCATCCAGGGCGGACAGATCCTGTTCGAGGGCCACGACATCCACGGCACCGACGCCAACCTCAACCGCCTGCGTTCGCGCATCGGCTTCGTGTTCCAGAGCTTCAACCTGTTCCCGCACATGTCGGTACTGGACAACATCGTCCTCGCGCCGACCAAGCTGCGCGGCCTGCGCCCGGGCGCGGCGAAGAAACAGGCGATGGAACTGCTGGAGCGGGTCGGCATGGCGCACAAGGCAGGGGCCTACCCCGGCCAGTTGTCCGGCGGCCAGCAACAGCGGGTAGCGATCGCCCGGGCCCTGGCCATGGAGCCGCCGGTGATGCTGTTCGACGAGCCCACCAGCGCCCTCGACCCGGAAATGGTCGGCGAGGTGCTGCAAGTTATGCGCGGCCTGGCCCGCGACGGCATGACCATGATGTGCGTGACCCACGAGATGAACTTCGCCCGTGAAGTCGCCGACACCATCTGGTTCATGGATGCCGGGGAAATCCTCGAGCGGGCCACGCCCGAGCAGTTCTTCAGCCGCCCCGAACACCCGCGGGCGCAGCGCTTCATCAGCGACCTGCGCGCCCACTGAACCTCTCTCTTTTTTGCATGACTGCCCACTTCCGTCTCATTCTTCGAGGATCACCGCAATGCACAAAAAGCACGCCCGCCTGGCCCTGATGCTGCTGCCCCTGATCGCCGCCAGCGCCCACGCTGACCAATGGGCCGATATCCAGTCGAAGCAGACCCTCGGCTGTGGCGTCTACTCCGACGTACCGCCGTTCTCCTCACCCAGCCCGTCCACCCGCCAGCTCGAAGGCATGGATGTCGACCTCTGCGCCGCCCTGGCCAAGCACCTCGGCGTGAAGCTGGAGCTCAAGCCGCTGTCGGGCGAAGCGCGTATCGCCGAGGTGAAGATGGGCCGCGTCGATGTGGTGGTGGCCAACCTCGCCTACACCAAGAGCCGTGGCCAGCAGATCCAGTTCTCCGATCCCTACTACGTGGCCAAGGAAGTGCTGGTGGTGAAGGCCCCGCTGGCCGACAAGCCCAAGGCGTACTTCGAAGGCAAGCGCATCAGCGCCACCAAAGGATCGACTTCCGAGCAATCGATCCGCATGGCCAAAGCCACGCCGGTGACCTTCCAGGACACGGGCTCGGCCTACCTCGCCGTGCAGCAGAACAAGGTCCTGGGCGTGGTCACCAACACCATGTCGGCGAAGAAGCTGGTCAGCCAGGCCAAGGCCGGTGGCGTCGAGCTGGGCATCACCGCCGAGCCGATGGCGCTGGAGCCCATCAGCGTCGGCATGAAGCTTGAGCAGCCGGTGCTGCTGGACAAGGTCAACCAGGCCCTCTACGCCATGGACGCGGCCGGCGAGATCGATCAGATCTGGAACAAATGGATTGGCCCGCAGACCGAGTACAACCTGGTGCGCGAAGAGCGCGTGCAGAAACTTGCCGAGATGAAGTTCGAAGCCCTGGAATAACCCGTCCCCTTCTTGCTCCACTGCCCGGCCGCGCATCGGTCGGGCTTTTTTTTGCCTGCCCGGCGATCCATCCGATTCCCTTATGACTCCACAGCAAAGGGCTATTTGGGCAGGCCCGCAACGCACTTTTAAGCTGGGCGCAGTGTTCCCCCACCGCGAAGCCACAGCCATGCCCAGTATTGCCGAACGCCTGAACAACGTTTCCGTCTCCGCCTCGGTCGCGATGACCCAGAAAGCCCGCGAACTCACTGCCCAGGGCATCCAGGTGATCAGCCTGTCCTCGGGCGAGCCGGACTTCCCCACCCCGCCCCACGCCATCGAGGCGGCCCACGCCGCGGCCCTGGCCGGCGACACCAAGTACCCGCCCATCGAAGGTACCCCGGCGCTGAAGCAGGCGATCCAGGGCAAGTTCAAACGCGACAACAACCTCGACTACGAACCTTCGCAGATCCTTGTGGCTGGCGGCGGCAAGCAGGTGATCTTCAACGCCATGCTCGCCACCCTGAACCCCGGTGACGAAGTGGTGATCCCGACGCCCGCCTGGATCAGCTACGCCGATATCGTCAAGTTCGCCGGCGGCGTGCCGGTAGCCGTGCCCTGCAGCCAGGACAACCAGTTCAAGCTCAAGGCCGAGGACCTGGACGCCGCCATCACCCCGAAGACCAAATGGCTGCTGCTCAACTACCCGAGCAACCCCACCGGTTCGGCCTGCTCGCGCCAGGAAATGGCAGCCATCGCCGAGGTGATGCTGCAACACCCTGACGTGTGGATCATGACCGACGACATGTACGAGCACCTGATCTACGACGGCTTCGAGTTCTGCACCATCGCCGAGGTCGAGCCGCGCCTGTACGACCGCGTACTGACCGTCAACGGCGTGTCCAAGGCCTATGCCATGACCGGCTGGCGCATGGGCTACTGCGCCGGTCCGAAGGCGTTGATCAAGGCCGTGAGCAACGTCAATACGCAGAACAGCGGTGGCGTTTGCACCCTCACCCAGGCCGCCGCCACGGCGGTGCTCAACGGCCCGCAGGATCTACTGGCAGAACGCGCGGCGATCTACCAGCAGCGCCGCGACTTCGTCCTCGAGCGGCTGGCCGGTGTCGCAGGCCTGACCTGCCACAAGCCGGAAGGAGCGTTTTACCTGTTCCCGAACATCGGCGAGTTCATTGGCCGCACCAGCGCCAAGGGCCGCAGGATCGGCAACGACACCGACTTCTGCATGGCGCTGATGGAAGAACACCACGTTGCCACCGTGCAGGGGGCGGCGTATGGCCTGAGCCCGTTCTTCCGCCTGTCGTATGCCACCAGCGTGGAAATGCTGGAACAGGGTTGCGCGCGGATCGCCGAGTTCTGTGCCGGACTGCGCTGAATCGCCGAAAAATGAAAGGGGCCGCAAAGCGGCCCCTTTCATTTCCAGTGCACGTACCTGAACAGCAAGAGCCGCGAAGGCACTCTACAAGCGCCTTTCCACCAAGCGCCGAACCCCGGCCAGATACCCCTCGACCGCCACTTCAGCAGCAATCGCCTCTCGCGGTGTCACTTCGACAAAGCGAATACGGCTGCCAATTGCCGCCTGGCCCAGGCGCCACAGATCCGCCTCGATCACCCCCGCCACCTTGGGATAACCACCGGCCGTATTGGCGTCGCTCAGTTGCACGATCGGCTCGCCACCTGGCGGCACCTGTACCACCCCGGGCACCAGGCCGTAGGAGCGCATCTCGCTGCGGTGCTCGGGCTGGATCGGCTCACCGGAGAGGCGATACCCGGTGCGGTTGCTCTGTGGCGAGATCTTCCAGGACTGCGCCCAGAAGCGCGGCAGGTCGTTGCCGAACCAGTCCGCCTCGCCCGCCGCAATCGCCCGCAGCGGCAAACTGCCATCGGCTGGCAACGGAAATGCCTCGGCCATGGCCACGCCCGGTGGCTGCACGCCGTAACCGCCCGGGCCAATCGACAAGGCCGCCGCCACGCCCACCGCCAGGTTGTCGCCGGCCTGCAACGGGCGCCCGTCCAACCCACCGAAGCCGCCCCGCAGCGCGGTGCTGCGCGAGCCCATCACCTGCGGCACATCGATGCCCCCCGCGACACACAGATAGACTCTCGCCCCCTGCCGTGGATAGCGTATTTCCAGCTGCTGCCCGGCCTTCACCGGCAATGCCCACCAGGGCAGCAACTCGCGGCCGTCGAGAGTGGCACGGCCATCGGCGCCCGTCAGGGCGATCACCCCGTCCGCGGCAAAACGCACGGTCAGTGGAAAGGTCTGCACCTCCAGCGCCGCCGCGTCGGCGGCGTTGTTCAACATCAAGTTGCCGGTGCGCAGGGCCAGGTTGTCCATGGCGCCGGCACTGGCCACGCCGACATGGCGATGGCCCGGACGGCCGAGGTCCTGGACGGTGTTCTGCGGGCCAGTGGCGATGATTTCGATCACAGTTCGATCCTCTCGGGCAGGAAACAGACGGTATCGCCGGGGGCGAGCAAGGTGGGTTGCGCAGCCTGGGCATCGAACATCGGCGTATCGGCGAAGCCGATGGCGTTCCAGCCATTGGGGCCGTCGAGCACAGCGATGCCCGACTGCATGCCGCCAATGGTGACCATGCCCTTGAGCATGTGCAGCGACGGAATCTTTTTGCGCGGCATATGGATCGCCGGGTCGAGACCACCGAGGTAGCCGAAGCCGGGTGCGCTGGCCACGGCGAACACGCTGTAGCGCGACTGGTGATGACGGCGCACCACCTCGTGATCGCTGAGTCCGGAGTGGTCGCACAGCGCCGCCAGGTCGATGGCGTGTTCGCCGCCGTAGTGCACCGGGATTTCATGGACGCGGCCAACGCGGTCCAGCGGATCGGCGGCGCGCCAGAGCTGTTGCAGTTGTTCGATGACAGGTTGCGGCTCGGCCGGGATCTGGCGGAACAGCACCAGCAGGTTGGTCATGCCCGGGACGGTGGCTTCCACCTCCGCACGGGACAGCAATGCCTGGGAAAGTGCCCAGATCCGCCGCTGCGCTTCCAGGGTCAGGTCGCCCGGCGCTTCGAGCAGGTAGGCGCGGGCGCCGATCAGCGAGACCCGCGCCGCGGGTTCGGCGATGTAGGCCGCAAGCGGTCGCACGGCAGCCAGGGGTTGGTTCATGGAGGGATTCCTGTCACGGGGGATGAAGGGTTCAGCGCCGGGTATGCAGGTCGACCTGCGGCAAGCGCCAGGTCAGCCACACCGCCAGCAGCGCAGCCAGGGCACAAAGCAGCAAGCCACTGGCAATGGCCTGGGCCAGCGCGGTGCGGGCCAGCAGCAACCAGTCGGCGGGCAAGTCCGCAGCGCCACTCATCAGCACCTGCGGATCGCGCAGACGCTCGAAGGCGGCAGATTGGCCAGCAGCGTCCAGCGCCAGACGGATGTGCCGGGCGTACAACAGGTTGACCAGCGACCCCATCACCGCCGTGCCCAGCAACCCGCCGACCAGTCGCAGCGACTGCTGCAAGGCGGTGGCGATGCCTAGGTGCTGGCGCTCGGCGAGGGTCTGGGTGAATACGCTGAGGTTGAGCATGA
This sequence comes from Pseudomonas sp. Marseille-P9899, assembly GCF_903166565.1. NCBI lineage: Bacteria > Pseudomonadati > Pseudomonadota > Gammaproteobacteria > Pseudomonadales > Pseudomonadaceae > Pseudomonas > Pseudomonas sp. Marseille-P9899. The sequence goes on along the minus strand of NZ_CAESCG010000003.1, from coordinate 755,810 downwards.
CGAAGCCCAGGCCCAGGCCCGCCAGCAGGATCAATCCGGTCATCTCTGCGAAGCGGGTGTCCTGCCCCGTGGCGGCCAGCCCGGCACAGGCACAGCACAGGGTGGTAAAACCGGCCAGAGGCAGCCAGTTGGGATTGGCCAGGCGGGTCATCAAGCGGCTGTTGACCATCGCGCCAAGGGTGATGCTCAAGGCCAGCGGGGTGATCAGCATGCCGGCCTTCTCCGGCGAATAACCGAAGCCCCCCTGCAACAGCAACGGCAGATAGAACAGCAGGGTAAACATCACTCCGCCCGCCAGCAGCGCGAGGCCGAACAGCAGGCGCATGCTGCGCTGTGCGAACAACGCACCCGGCACCAGCGGCGACGCGCAGCGCCGCTCCTGCCAGACCAGGCCCAGCAAGGCCAGCAGCGCCAGCACGCCTAGCGCCAGGCTCACTCCGGCGCTGCTGCGCCCCAGCCCCTCGACGAACAGTTGCAGCCCGCCCAGGGCCAGCACGATCAGCAATCCGCCGAGCCAGTCCAGACGCACCGGCGCGTGCAGCCTCGGCCGATACCACGGCAGGTAGCGCCAGGCGAAGAACAGCGCTGCCAACCCCAGCGGCAGGTTGAGCCAGAACACCGAGCGCCAGCCGAACTGGCCGGTGAGATAGCCACCGAGGCCGGGGCCGATGGCATTGACCACGCTGAACATCGCACTCAGCAGCAGTTGCCAGCGCAGGCGCTGGCGGGTATCGGGAAACAGCTCCGGCACGCAGGCGAAGGCAGTGCCCACCAGCATGCCGCCGCCGAAGCCCTGCAACACCCGCCCGGCCACCAGCCACGGCATGCTCGCGGCCAGCGCGCAGATCAGCGAGGCGAGCATGAAGATCACGGTGGCCACCAGCACGAAGGGCTTGCGTCCGTAATAGTCGCCGAGGCGACCGAAGATCGGGATGGTGACGATGGAGGCCAGCAGGTAGCCGGTGGCAACCCAGGCGTACAGGTCGAAGCCGTGCAACTGGGCAACGATACTCGGCAGCGCATTGCCGATCACCGTCTGGTCCAGCGCCGAGAGCATCAGCACCAGGGAAATGCCCAGCATGGCCAGCAGGGCCTGGCGAAAGCTCAATGCGGCGGGTTCGGCGATCATCTGCACACTCACAGGCTCAAGGAAATCTGAGTGTCACGGTACGAGCGCCGTGTGCGAGTGAAAAAGAGGACTTCGCTCTGGACGAATAAGGTCGGCTTATGACCCGCGCACCATTAACGAGCACTTCCTCGGCAAAGCACCTGTTTCAGTGCCGCAGCCGCATGGTTTTCAACGCCCAAAAGCCGCTCATAGGCGTTTCTTATGACCGCACGACGAGCTGGCGCGCTGCTTGCAAAACCTTCGGCACCACCGTTCTACCGAGTACCCGCCGATGAACCTGCGCCGCCTTAAATACTTCGTGAAGATTGTCGATATCGGCAGCATGACCCAAGCCGCCGATGTGCTGCATATCGCCCAGCCGGCCCTGAGCCAGCAACTGGTCACGCTGGAGGCGGAAATGCAGCAGCAGTTGCTGATCCGCACCAAGCGCGGCGTCACTCCCACCGAAGCGGGCAAGGTGTTGTACGCCCACGCCCAATTGATTCTGCGTCAGTGCGAACAGGCCCTGAGCGACGTGACGTCCAGCAGCGACGCACTGACCGGCAACGTCTCGGTGGGGCTGGCCCCCGGCACGGCGGCGTCGAGCCTGGCGGTGCCACTGCTCAAGCGGGTGCGCGAACTGCACCCCGGTATCACCCTCTACCTCAATGAAAACTACGGCGTAACCCTCAGCGAACTGATCATGAGCGGACGCATGGACATGGCCGTGCTGTATGGGGGCCGCGAAATCCATGGCCTGAGCTTTATCCCGCTGCTGCGCGAGCAGCTCTACCTGGTCAGTGCCGACGACAAGCTGGCCGGACGCGGTCAGATTCCGCTGACACGGGTCGCCGAGATGGACCTGCTGTTGCCGCGGCAATACAACATCGTCCGGCGCCTGGTAGACGATGCCTTCGCCCGCCTGGAACTGACCCCGAACGTGATTGCCGAGGTCGAATCGGCCACCACCCTGCGCAGCGCCGTGGTCGAACGCTTTGCCGCCACCATCCTGCCGGAGTCAGCCGCGCTGGCCGTGGGTGCGCAGAGCGGCGTGCACCTGAGCCGGATCGTCGAACCGGCGATCGAAGCGCCGCTGACGTTGTGCCTGTCTGGACACCTGCCGTTGTCGGTGCCGGCGCAGGCGGTCAAAGCGATTCTGCTGGAGCTAGTGGCGAGGATGCGGGATACGATGCCGTCGGCTGCTTGATCAGGGGGTGGCGGTGTCTGTGATCCGCCCTCGCCTCAGCTCTTCACGCAAGCAAACAATGCGTTCCCCGAGGCCTGATCCCACGGCACCAGCTTCTCGTAATCATGCTCCAGCACATGCACCTCGAAGTACGGCGCCAACAGCGCCTGCAGTTCGTCGAAGCTCACCGCCACCATCGGGTGTTCGTCATGCCAAACCTGGGTTTCCTCTGCCAGCGTCCGCTCGATGCTCAACCTCAGCGACTGCCGCTCGCCCTCCCCTTCGTAATGCCAGGCTGAACGAAACGCGAACCGGGCCTCGTCGAGAGTGTCGGTGTGGGAGACGAACGAACCGTTATCGATCCGCTGCTTGTCCACGGCGTTGAAGCAGAACACGCCCCCCGCCGCCAGTGCCGCATGCACGCTGGCGATGCAGGCTTTGAGCCGTTCGATACCGCCGCTGTAGTGGACGGAGTAGAGAAAACAGGTGATCAGGTCCACCGGCTCGGCGACACTGAAACCGCACATGTCACCGAGGGAGAATTGCGCTTCAGGGCAACGTAGCGCGGCTAGATCCAGCATCGGCTGGTTGATGTCGAGCCCGGCGCTCTGGTAACCGGCATCGATGAAGTGGCGCACATGAGGACCGGTGCCGCAGGCGAGGTCCAGGTGGCGTTTGCCGCCGTTGCCGAAGAGCTGCTGCAGGCGGTGGGCGCAATGGCTTTGCCCGCGGTAATCGATGCTGGCGCACATCAGGTCGTAGTAGCCCGACAGGTCGGTATAGAGAGCGTTGCCGGACATGGAAACCTGGATGTGAAGGGGTCGAGGGGGCGGCATTGTAGCCGAAGCGAATGCAAAAAAAGCCCGGTGAAGCAGAACTTCACCGGGCCTTCATCACGTCAACAGATCACCTGCCTTGCGACAGGCGCCGCTCTGCCTCAGGCGAGGTCGAAACGGTCCAGGTTCATCACCTTGGTCCAGGCGGCGACGAAGTCTTTGACGAACTTCTCCTTGGCGTCGCTGCTGGCATACACCTCGGCGTAGGCCCGCAGGATGGCGTTGGAACCGAACACCAGGTCGTTGCGGGTGGCGGTATATTTCACTTCGCCGGTCTTGCGGTCGCGACCTTCAAACAGCTCGGTGGAGTCGCCCACGGCTTTCCACTGAGTGCTCATGTCCAGCAGGTTGACGAAGAAGTCATTGCTCAACTCGCCGACGCGCTGGGTGAAGACGCCGTGCTGGCTGCCATCGTAGTTGGCGCCCAGAACCCGGAGGCCACCGACCAGTGCGGTCAGTTCCGGCGCGGTCAGGGTCAGCAACTGTGCGCGGTCGATCAGCAACGACTCGGTGCTGGCCGGGCTGTCGGTGTTGCGGTAGTTACGGAAACCATCAGCCAGTGGCTCCAGGTATTCGAAGGACTCCACGTCCACCTGATCCTGACGCGCATCGACGCGACCCGCAGCGAACGGCACATGCACGTTCACACCCGCCGCCTTGGCCGCCTGTTCAACACCCACCACACCGGCCAGCACGATCACGTCCGCCAGCGAAGCCTTGTTGGCCGCCTGCTGCACCGCTTTCAGACGGTCCAGGGTGCCGACCGCGAGTGCGTTGACCGCCCAGTCCTTCTGCGGTGCCAGCGCCAGCCGTGCGCCGTTGGCGCCACCGCGCTTGTCGCCGCCACGGAAGGTCGAGGCCGAAGCCCAGGCCACCGAGACCAGTTCGCTGACCGACAGACCCGATTCGGCGATACGCGCCTTGATGTCGGCGATGTCGTCCGCGCTCGGGTGATACAACGCTGCCGGCAGCGGGTCTTGCCAGATCAGGTCTTCGTTCGGCACTTCCGGGCCGAGGTAGCGGGCTTTCGGGCCCATGTCGCGGTGGGTCAGCTTGAACCAGGCGCGGGCGAAGGCATTGCTGAACGCTTGCGGATCATTGAGGAAGCGCCGCGAGATCGCTTCGAAGCCAGGGTCGAAACGCAAGGTCAGGTCGGTCACCAACATGGTCGGCTTGCGTTTTTTCGACGGGTCGAACGGGTCGGGCATGATCTCCGGCGCGTCCACCGCTTCGAACTGAATGGCACCTGCCGGGCTGCGCGTCTGCACCCATTCGAACTTGAACAGGTTCTCGAAGAAGTTGTTGCTCCACTGGGTCGGGGTCTGCGACCAGATCACTTCCAGGCCGGAGGTGATGGCGTGGGCGCCGACACCGCTTTCATAGGTGCTGGCCCAACCCAGGCCTTGGGCCTCGATGCCGCCGGCTTCCGGGTCGACACCAACGTGGGTGGCGGCGCTGGCACCGTGGGTCTTGCCGAGGGTGTGACCACCGGCGATCAACGCGACGATTTCCTCATCGTCCATCGCCATGTTGCCGAAGGTGGCGCGGATCGCGGCGGCGGCCGAAGCAGGATCACCGCTGGCGTTGGGGCCTTCGGGGTTGACGTAGATGAGGCCCATTTCAGTGGCCGACAGCGGGTTCTTGGCCAGGGTTTCCGGGTCGCGGTGAGTCAGCCAGGCTTTCTCGTCGCCCCAGTTGACGTCCAGGTCCGGTTCCCACACGTCCTCGCGGCCCGCGCCGAAACCAAAGGTGCGGAAGCCCGAGGACTCCAGCGCCACGTTGCCGGCCAGGATCATCAGGTCAGCCCAGGAAATTTTCTGTCCGTACTTTTGCTTGATCGGCCACAGCAGGCGGCGCGCCTTGTCCAGGCTGACGTTGTCGGGCCACGAGTTCAGCGGCGCGAAGCGCTGCTGGCCACGGCCCGCACCACCACGGCCATCCACTGTGCGGTAGGTACCGGCGCTGTGCCAGGCCATACGGATGAACAAGCCGCCGTAGCTGCCCCAGTCGGCCGGCCACCAGTCCTGGGAATCGGTCAGCAGCGCCTTGAGGTCGGCCTTGAGCGCGGAGTAGTCGATCTTTTTGAATTCTTCGCGATAGTTGAAGTTCTCCCCGAGCGGGTTCGAACGGTCCGAATGCTGGCTAAGCAGCTCTACACGCAGTTGGTTGGGCCACCAGTCGCGATTGCTGGTGCCACCACCGGCTGTATTGTGGAACGGGCATTTACCTTGGTTCGACATGCTGCTTTCTCCTTTTTCCTCAGCAGACCGGCCCTCTGTGTAGCGACCGACGATAGAGCAAGACTAAAACGGCGCCACCGATGAAACAAATTTATGAATTTTATTGAATCGATAGCTATTTCCTTCTTGGCGACACGAAGGAAATGTCCATCGATCATTAAGTTCCATTCCGTATGACGAATCGTCGACGGGCGGTGGTGGTTGCGGGGAGAAAGTAAAGCAGAGGCGCCGGGACTGCTCCATAGCCCCGGGGGGATGAAAGGTTCACAGATCATTACCAAGAGAGGCCTGGAGTAGCCGTGGGCATGGTCAGAAATCGACTGTTGCAGACAATTTCAGCGTCCGTGGCTCACCCTGGGTCAGGTAATTGTTGGCTGTCGACGCCGAAGCCCAATACGCCTTGTTCGCCACGTTCTCGACATTGGCGCGCAGGGTGATGTACTTGTCGTCCGCCTTGAAGCCATAGCGTGCGCCGAGGTCGACGCGGGTCCACGCCGGGATGCTCAGGGTGTTGGCCGCGTTGACGTATTCGCCGCCGGTACGCAACAGGCGACCACTGACCGCCGCCCCTTCAATGCCCGGCACATCCCAGTCAGCGCCGACGTTGAACTGGAAGCGCGGCACGCCCGCAGCACGGTTGCCGTCGGTGGCGCCGTTGGAGGTTTTCTTCTGTTCGGTGTCCATCCAGGTCGCACCGGCCAACACCCGAAAGCCATCCACCGGTTCGCCGAACAGGTTCAGCTCGACACCCTGGTTGATTTGCTCACCATCGACGCTGAATACGTTATTCGTCGTGGCATTGTTCGGTTGTTCGATGCGGTACACGCCGAAGGTGGCACCGTAACTATCCCAGTCGAGCTTCACGCCGGCTTCGGTTTGTTTGCTGCGTTTGGGCGGGAACACCTCGTCGCGGTTGCTGACTGTAGATGGCGCCGTCGGGCCTTGGGCCAGTCCTTCAATGCGGTTGGCGTAGAACGACACATGCTCCCAGGGCTTGATCACGACCCCATAGACCGGCGTGGTGATGGACTCTTCATAGTTGGCGTTGCGCGCACCGCTGCTGGTCGCCCAAGCGTCAACCTCGATGGTTTGGCGACGTACACCGAGGGTCAGCAGCACACGGTCATCGATAAAGCCAAGGGTGTCGGACAGGGCGATACTTTTGATGCGATTTTTCCCGACGATGCGTGGGTCATGGATATCACTGCCGAAGTAGGTGTTGGTCGGGCGGGGAATCTGGATCGGGTTGTAGAGGTTACCGGGCTGGCGATTTGCAGCCAGGATCGCCTCGAACGACGACCGCTGCTCGCCCCACATGCCAGACAGGCCAAAGTTCATCTGATGGCTGACCGCACCGGTGTTGAAGCGACCATTGAGACCGGCCACCGCGCTCTTGTTGTCTTCATCATGGGGCGAATAGAGAAAGCCCGTACGCGCACTGCCGTCGTTGCCGACATAAAGCGAGGAATACTCGCCATTCTCCCGGGTGTGCTTGGCACCGATACCGGCGTAGGCGGTCCAGTTGTCGTTGAGGTCGTATTCGCCGTTGACCATGCCGTAGGTGTCTTCCAGCTCCGACCAGCTCCAGTCCTGGGCGTAGTTGTCCTTGGCCGACGGGGCGTCCGGGACCTTGGTGCCGTTGGGGTAGACCACCGAACGACCGTTGTTGATCCGCTGTTTCTGGTAGCCGAAGTCAGTCGACAGGCGCAGGCGCTCACCACGGTAGTCGAGGCCAACAGCGATCAGCGAGGTGCGTTTGTTTTCGTCGTCAATGGCGGTGTCGCCGCCGCGCTGGGCCAGGTTGATCCGCGCACCAAAGCGGTTGTCTTCACCGAAGCGCTGGCCCAGATCGAGGTGGCCACCAACCTGGGTGTCGCTGGTGTAATCGAGGGTGACGCTGCGGGTCGGGGTGTCATCAGCCCGCTTGGGCACCAGATTGACGCTGCCCCCAATGCCGCTGCCCTGTGGTGCAACGCCGTTGAGGAAGGCGTTGGGTCCCTTGAACAACTCGACCCGCTCCACCGCTTCGGTATTGATGATCTGCCGTGGCAGCACGCCGTAGAGACCGTTGAAGGCGATGTCATCGCTCTGCAGCGGCAACCCGCGAATGGTGAAGACCTGGGAGAAGTTGCCGAAGCCCGCCGATTGGCGCACCGAGGCGTCGTTGAGCAGCACGTCACCGATGGTGCGGGCCTGCTGGTCGGCCATGGCCTTGGCGGTATAACTGGTGACGCTGAAGGGCACATCGTTGATCGAGCGGTTGCCCAGCACGCCAAGCCGCGCACTGCGCGCCACCTGGCCGCCGGCGTAGGTGTCGCCGATCATGCTCGAGGCGGCATCGACATTGGTCGCGCCCAGTTCCAGCACATCGCCGCTGGACAGCGGGGCCAGTGTGTAGCCGTTGCCGCCGGCGCTTTGCAGGGTATAGCCGCTGCCCTGAAGCAGCAGCGCAAAGCCGGCCTGCGCGGTATAGCTGCCTTGCAAGCCGGGGCTGCGGCGGTCATTGAGCATCTTCGCGTCGAACGACAGCGGCACGCCGGACATAGCCGCGAACTGGGCCAGCACGTCAGCCAACGGACCGGGCGCGATGCTGTAGCTACGGGCACCGCTGTTCGGCATGGCATCAGCGGCCATCACGCTGTGCGCCGGCATCAACGCCGCGAGAGCGACAGCCAGGCTCAGGGCCTTCATGGCTACACGTGGTGGGCTGATTCGGGAGATGGACTGCAACGGCCTGGACGTCATTCGGAGCTCCTGTCGGCGCCTGAAAAGTGAGGGTTCACTTGCACACCGAAGGAGCGGGAAAAAGGTATCAGTCTGCGCACGATTTTCTTTCGTGGCTCAGGCCGGTTCGATCGCGACCCAGTAACGGGTCAGGCTGCTGATGCGGATCGGCAGGGTGTCCTGCAGCAAACGCAGGCTGGCGTCGGTGTCCGTCAAGGGGAACGCGCCGGAGACGCTGAGCCCGGCCACCCTCTCATGACAGCGCAGTACGCCGGGGCGATAACGGCCAAGTTCGGCGAGCAGATCGCTCAGGCGCATATTGCGGGCGACCAGCATGCCGTGCTCCCAAGTCAGGGCAGCGGCGTCCAACGGTTCGGCGGCGGCAGTGCGGTCAAGGCCGAACGCACTCTGCTCACCGGCCTTGAGAATCAGGCCCTGGCGCGCATGAAGCGGCAACATTTCTACCGCCCCTTCGCTCACCGCGACATGGCTGAGCTGCTCGCCGACCCGGACGCTGAAACGCGTGCCCAGGGCGCGGGCGGTGCCGTGGCGGGTCTCGACCATAAAGGCGCGGGACGGGTCCTTGGCGGTGCTGATCAGGACCTCGCCTTCCAGCAGTTTGATCCGCCGTTCCTGGGCATTGAAGGCGATGTTCAGGGCGCTGCCGGTGTTGATCAGCAGTTGGGTGCCATCGGGCAAGGTCAGGTTTCTCTGTTCGCCGATGGCGGTGCGCTGGTCGGCGCTCCATTGCTGCCAGGGCAGCTCGCGGGATGCGATCCATACGGCGGGGCCCGCTAACAGGAACAGGCCGAGGCGATGCAGCGCCTGACGACGGCCGATTCGCTTGCTGTCGTTCAGCCGCTGGAAGGTGTCGCTGGCCACATTGCCAGGTACGGCGCGCAGATCGCCCAGCAGGGCTTCAGCCCGCTGCCAGGCCTGAGCGTGTTGCGGGCTGCGGTCGCGCCAAAGCTGGATGGCGTGATGATCGGCTTCGGTAGCGACGCCGGACTGCAGTTGTACCAGCCAGTCAGCGGCTTCGCCGAGGATCAGCGGGTCGATGGACGAATTCATCAGGCCACGCTCAGGCAAGCGAGGAAGGCGTCGCGCATGTCGCGTTTGACGGTGATCAGCGAGACGCCGAGTTGTTCGGCGATGTCGTTGTAAGTCAGGCCGTCGATCTGTGAGAGCAAGAAGGTCTGGCGGACGCGGCTGGGCATCTCGCGGAGCATGGCATCGATGCGATGCAGCGCTTCGAGGATCAGCCAACGGGTTTCCGGCGACGGGACTTCGAGCTCGGACAGGTAAGCGATGGACTCCAGGTAGGCGCGCTCGACTTCCTGGCGCCTCCAGCGGTCGACCACCAGGCCTTTGGCGATATGGGTCAGCAGTGCGCGGGGCTCAGAGCCAAAGGTTCTGCTCTGGCGCGTCAGCAGGCGTATGAAGGTGTCGTGGGCAAGGTCCGCAGCATCGCTGGCATTGCCCAGTTTGCGGCTGAGCCAGCCATGCAGCCATCCGTGATGTTCGCAGTAAAGGTTTTCGATATGCAGATGAGGTGCGCGATCAGTCGACGACATAGAGACCACTGAACACCGGCCTACGACGGCTGGATGTAATTAAGAATTGCTATCAATTCTATCTGTAGGCCGTCGCTGATGGCAATTGCAACAAGGTAAGTACTGACCGACGGGACGCGGTACCTGGCTGTCGTCCTGTGCGAAAATGCCGGGCTTTTTGTTCACCCGATTGGAGATTTACAGTTTTGGTAATGCATTACTCAACGAACGGCGATGCGGTCGCCTGTGGCCGCGCTGGCAATAACCTGAGCACTACTGCAGTGGAAGCCGATGTGGATTGCAAATCGTGCCAGCGCTCACTGACCAAGGTCGAAGCCGCCCCCGTGAAAAAGGCACCGTCGCTGGCGGAACTGCGCAAGCAGCGTCAGGCGAGCCAAGTGAAGGCCACTCCGTTCTGCTTCAAGGCCAACTGGCGCGTGCGCCTGTCGGCCCGTCCTGATCGCTGCCGTCTGCCACGAGGCGTTGCACCTCAGGCATTCGTGTAAGCCAGCCCGCGGGGTTCAGCCCCGCGACTTCCTTGAAGTGTTCAATTGCAGTTCCGAGATAAAAGCCGGAAAAGACAAAACCCCTACCTGCATACGCAGATAGGGGTTTCGGAATTTAATCTTGACGATGACCTACTCTCACATGGAGAAGCTCCACACTACCATCGGCGATGCATCGTTTCACTGCTGAGTTCGGGATGGGATCAGGTGGTTCCAATGCTCTATGGTCGTCAAGAAATTCTGTGTGCTCGTCCGCCTTTCGACGTCCGCGCAAATCGGGTATGTGATGTTTTGTGGGTTCACGAATTTTCGAGCGTTTCGTCTTCACCACCACAATTCGGTGCCCTGTCTCCAGAAGCAGTCAAATTGCTTGGGTGTTATATGGTCAAGCCTCACGGGCAATTAGTATTGGTTAGCTCAACGCCTCACAGCGCTTACACACCCAACCTATCAACGGCGTAGTCTTCGACGGCCCTTCAGGGAGCTCAAGGCTCCAGTGAGATCTCATCTTGAGGCAAGTGTCCCGCTTAGATGCTTTCAGCGGTTATCTCTGCCGAACATAGCTACCCGGCAATGCCACTGGCGTGACAACCGGAACACCAGAGGTTCGTCCACTCCGGTCCTCTCGTACTAGGAGCAGCCCCTCTCAAATCTCAAACGTCCACGGCAGATAGGGACCGAACTGTCTCACGACGTTCTAAACCCAGCTCGCGTACCACTTTAAATGGCGAACAGCCATACCCTTGGGACCGGCTTCAGCCCCAGGATGTGATGAGCCGACATCGAGGTGCCAAACACCGCCGTCGATATGAACTCTTGGGCGGTATCAGCCTGTTATCCCCGGAGTACCTTTTATCCGTTGAGCGATGGCCCTTCCATACAGAACCACCGGATCACTAAGACCTACTTTCGTACCTGCTCGACGTGTCTGTCTCGCAGTCAAGCGCGCTTTTGCCTTTATACTCTACGACCGATTTCCGACCGGTCTGAGCGCACCTTCGTACTCCTCCGTTACTCTTTAGGAGGAGACCGCCCCAGTCAAACTACCCACCATACACTGTCCTCGATCCGGATAACGGACCTGAGTTAGAACCTCAAAGTTGCCAGGGTGGTATTTCAAGGATGGCTCCACGCGAACTGGCGTCCACGCTTCAAAGCCTCCCACCTATCCTACACAAGCAAATTCAAAGTCCAGTGCAAAGCTATAGTAAAGGTTCACGGGGTCTTTCCGTCTAGCCGCGGATACACTGCATCTTCACAGCGATTTCAATTTCACTGAGTCTCGGGTGGAGACAGCGCCGCCATCGTTACGCCATTCGTGCAGGTCGGAACTTACCCGACAAGGAATTTCGCTACCTTAGGACCGTTATAGTTACGGCCGCCGTTTACCGGGGCTTCGATCAAGAGCTTCGCGTTAGCTAACCCCATCAATTAACCTTCCGGCACCGGGCAGGCGTCACACCCTATACGTCCACTTTCGTGTTTGCAGAGTGCTGTGTTTTTAATAAACAGTCGCAGCGGCCTGGTATCTTCGACCGGCATGGGCTTACGGAGCAAGTCCTTGACCCTCGCCGGCGCACCTTCTCCCGAAGTTACGGTGCCATTTTGCCTAGTTCCTTCACCCGAGTTCTCTCAAGCGCCTTGGTATTCTCTACCCAACCACCTGTGTCGGTTTGGGGTACGGTTCCTAGTTATCTGAAGCTTAGAAGCTTTTCTTGGAAGCATGGCATCAACCACTTCGCGCTCTAAGAGCGCTCGTCATCAGCTCTCGGCCTTAAGATCCCGGATTTACCTAAGATCTCAGCCTACCACCTTAAACTTGGACAACCAACGCCAAGCTGGCCTAGCCTTCTCCGTCCCTCCATCGCAATAACTAGAAGTACAGGAATATTAACCTGTTTTCCATCGACTACGCTTTTCAGCCTCGCCTTAGGGACCGACTAACCCTGCGTCGATTAACGTTGCGCAGGAAACCTTGGTCTTTCGGCGTGGGAGTTTTTCACTCCCATTGTCGTTACTCATGTCAGCATTCGCACTTCTGATACCTCCAGCAAGCTTCTCAACTCACCTTCACAGGCTTACAGAACGCTCCTCTACCGCATCACCTAAGTGATACCCGTAGCTTCGGTGTATGGTTTGAGCCCCGTTACATCTTCCGCGCAGGCCGACTCGACTAGTGAGCTATTACGCTTTCTTTAAAGGGTGGCTGCTTCTAAGCCAACCTCCTAGCTGTCTAAGCCTTCCCACATCGTTTCCCACTTAACCATAACTTTGGGACCTTAGCTGACGGTCTGGGTTGTTTCCCTTTTCACGACGGACGTTAGCACCCGCCGTGTGTCTCCCATGCTCGGCACTTGTAGGTATTCGGAGTTTGCATCGGTTTGGTAAGTCGGGATGACCCCCTAGCCGAAACAGTGCTCTACCCCCTACAGTGATACATGAGGCGCTACCTAAATAGCTTTCGAGGAGAACCAGCTATCTCCGAGCTTGATTAGCCTTTCACTCCGATCCACAGGTCATCCGCTAACTTTTCAACGGTAGTCGGTTCGGTCCTCCAGTCAGTGTTACCTAACCTTCAACCTGCCCATGGATAGATCGCCCGGTTTCGGGTCTATACCCAGCGACTAAACGCCCTATTAAGACTCGCTTTCGCTACGCCTCCCCTATTCGGTTAAGCTCGCCACTGAATATAAGTCGCTGACCCATTATACAAAAGGTACGCAGTCACCTAACAAAGTAGGCTCCCACTGCTTGTACGCATACGGTTTCAGGATCTATTTCACTCCCCTCTCCGGGGTTCTTTTCGCCTTTCCCTCACGGTACTGGTTCACTATCGGTCAGTCAGTAGTATTTAGCCTTGGAGGATGGTCCCCCCATATTCAGACAAAGTTTCTCGTGCTCCGTCCTACTCGATTTCATTGATAAGAGATTTTCGTGTACGGGGCTATCACCCACTATGGCGGCACTTTCCAGAGCCTTCCACTAATCTCAAATCAACTTAAGGGCTAGTCCCCGTTCGCTCGCCACTACTAAGGGAATCTCGGTTGATTTCTTTTCCTCAGGGTACTTAGATGTTTCAGTTCCCCTGGTTCGCCTCTTACACCTATGTATTCAGTGTAAGATAACCATCTTATGATGGCTGGGTTCCCCCATTCAG
>NZ_CAESCG010000003.1:0-740000 GCF_903166565.1 Pseudomonas sp. Marseille-P9899 | reverse complement strand
GTCACCCCTGCAATAGGCCCTTTTCCCGCAAAAGCCCTTCCTTATATAGAGAGAACAATCCCCTGCTTTGCCTGCGGATTAACAGGTTGCCGCCAGCAACCTTTAAATGGCTCGCAAGGCCATTCTTGAGCGGTGCGTGAATGTTCAACAATATTCAGGCGAATTATGCGATAAACGGCGCCCCCGGAAAAAACGAACACCATGACGGACAATAAACGAGGCAAGGGACTTTCATTTGTCAGGAGGATCTATGCACCGCGCACCATCGGCATGGGTATCGGTCTGCTCGGTGTGTACGCCGGCATGCTGCCTCTGGACCCACCACCATGGGTATGGGCAGTCATGTTCTTCAATGGACTGCTCTGGCCACACCTGGCCTATCAGATAGGCCTTCGCTCGCGCACGCCCTACCAGGCAGAACAACGCAACCTGCTGATCGACTCCCTGACTGGCGGCTTCTGGACCGCCAGCATGCATTTCAATCCGCTGCCGAGCATTACCATCCTGTCGATGATGACCATGAACAACGTGGCCGCCGGCGGCCAGCGCCTGTTCGTGCGCGGGATGCTCGCGCAGATCGCCGGCATGCTGATCGCCATCGCCCTGTTCGGCCCCGGCCTGCAACTGGTCAGCAGCAACCTGCAGGTCTATGCCTGCCTGCCGATGCTCACCCTTTATCCGCTGGCACTCGGCTGGGTGTGCTATCGCCTGGCGATCCAGCTTTCCGAGCACAAACGCAGCCTCAGTGCATTGAGCCGTACCGACAGCCTCACCGGCCTGCTCAATCACGGCTCATGGAAGGACCTGCTGCAACTCAAGTTCCAGACCTGCCAGCAACAACTCAGCAGCGCCGTGATCGCGATCATCGACATCGACCACTTCAAGTCCATCAATGACACCTACGGCCATGTGGTCGGCGACGCCGTACTACGCCACCTAAGCGCCGAGCTGAAGATCGGCCTGCGAGAAGATGACCTGGCCGGGCGCTACGGCGGCGACGAGTTCTGCGTAATCCTGCCCGACACCAGCCTGGAGCAGGCCGCAAGAATCATGGAGCGCCTGCGCCAGCGGGTTGCCAGCTACCGCGACCCCGCCCTTCCCGAGCTGCGTATCAGCCTGAGTATTGGCCTCGCCATCTGTCGCACCGACTTCGACGACCCGGTGGCCTGGCTCAACGAAGCCGACAAGGCGCTGTACACGGCCAAGAACAGTGGTCGCGACCGGGTCAATTTTGTCGGTGGGGAAAACGTGCCGTCCAGAGTCGCCTATCCTGAGTGAAGTCAGCCCGCGCCGCACGAGCCCGTGCGGTGCGCGCCCACAGGATTTGGCACCGCCATGGAAAGGAACACCACCGCTCGTCAACGCTGGGCTCAGCCCAGGTTGCAAACGCGAAAACTGATTACCGGCGCTGTCCTGCTGTTTTCGCTGGCCTGCCTGATTGCCCTCGGTGCCCTGTTCAACATCGCCTATCAGTTGAACCAGAGCGAAAGCCGGCGAAGCATCTTTCACACCGACCGGGCCCTGCACCAGCGACTCGACGCCTCTCGCCAGTTTCTCTCCAGCTACGCCGTGTGGGATGCCGCCTACCAGCACTTCAAAGGCGACCCGGACACACGCTGGGCATATATAGAGAAGAACATCGGCGAATCCCTCTACACCGCCAGTGGCTATGAAGGTGTGTTCGTCATTGATGAGCAGCGCACCAAGTACGCGTTGTTCAAGGGCCAGCCCAGCGACTCGCCGATAACCGCCTACCTCGATACCCCGCTGGAAGCCCTGGTTGCCGAAGCCCGGGGCCTTGCGGCAAGCCGTCGTCAAGTGAGCCGCTACGTGCTGTTCAATGGCTGGCCGGCGCTACTCAGCGCTGCGGCGATTCGCCCGGACGACGATGTACTGCGGATTGATCCGCAAACCGCCCCGGTCCTGATCTTCGTTGACCAGTTGACCCAACCCAAGCTCGACAAGCTCGCCAGCGATGTCGGCCTGGATACCATGCACATCGTCAAAGCCGGCGATGAATCCGTCAGATCCGTGCGCCTGCCGCTGGACAGTATCGGCTACAGCCTGCAATGGAGCCCGCCGCGTCCCGGCGACCACCTGCTCTGGGCCGTACTGCCGCCACTGCTCGGCGCGATCCTGGTGCTGGGCCTGTTGATGGCGTACTTCTTCCGTTATGCGCTGCACGCTTCACGGGAAATCGACAGCAACCTGAATGCCCTGCAAGACAGCAACCAGGCCCTCGAAGCGAGTGAGCAACGCTTTCGCGCCGTGGCCGAGGCCGCATCGGACTGGATCTGGGAGGTCGACCGCCATCAACGGCTGACCTACCTGTCGCAACGTTTCGTCGATGTCACCGGCTACCGTACCGAAGACTGGCTGGGCCAACCGCTGAACCTGCTGCTCACCTGCGAAACCACGCCGCTGGGCGCCTGGCTCGACAACCTTGACGAACCACCCGGCCAGCAGGCGTCGCATCTGCGCTGCGCCTATCGCGACCAATACAACCAACTGCGTTTTTGCCGGCTTTCTGCGCGACCGATCTACCTCAAGGGCCAAACGGCGGGCTTTCGCGGCACCGCCAGCGACATCACCGACGAAGTCGCGGCCCATGCGCGCATCCAGCACCTGTCGATGCACGACGCGCTGACCGGCCTGGCCAATCGCAACAAGCTCTCGCGGTTCCTTGAGCAGGCGCTGCTCAAGGGCCCGGATGCGCCGCCGCTCACTCTGATCCTGCTCGATCTGGACAGCTTCAAGCCGATCAACGATTCCCTCGGCCACGCTGCTGGCGACGCGGTGTTGCTGGAGGTGGCCGCACGGCTGCGCGACTCGACCCGGGACGGCGACCTGGTGGCTCGGCTTGGCGGTGACGAATTCGTGCTGGTGATCGCCAAGCTGGACAACCGCAGCGAAATCGACCGTTTTTGCGCCCGCCTGATCGAAAACCTGCACACCCCCATCCTTTATGAAGATCACAGCCTGCATATCGGCGCCAGCCTGGGCATCGCCCAGACCCGCCTGCACGGCACCGATGCCGGCGAACTGATCCGCTGCGCGGACATTGCGCTGTACCAGGCCAAGGCCCAGGGCAAGAACACCTGGCGTTACTTCTCGGCGGAGATGAACCAGCAGATCCAATACCGCCGGCAACTGGAAAACGATTTGCGCCGCGCCGTGAAGAACCACGAATTCGTCCTGCACTTCCAGCCGCGCTATCGCCTGCAGACCCTGGAAATCGTCTCGGTCGAAACCCTGTGCGCTGGCAGCATCCGGTCGAAGGGCTGCTCGGCCCGGACACCTTCATCCCCCTCGCGGAACAAACCGACCTGATCGTCCCGCTGGGCCTGTGGGTGTTGCGCAGCGCGTGCGAGATCGCCCGCGGCTGGCCGGGAGCGTTACTGGTGTCGGTAAACCTGTCGCCGGCGCAGTTCTCCCGCAGCGATGTGGTCGCCGATGTCCGGCAGATCCTCATGGAAACCGGCTTCCCGGCCCAGCGCCTGGAACTGGAGATCACCGAGAACGTCATGCTCAACGATATAGAAGGTGCGCTCGGCACCATGAATGCGCTGAAGGAACTCGGCGTGCGCCTGAACATGGACGACTTCGGAACCGGCTACTCATCGCTGGGTTACCTGCGCACGTACCCCTTCGACAGCATCAAGATCGACAAACGCTTCGTCGCCGGGCTCAGCAGCGACAGCAATGACCGCGCGGTGGTCCAGGCGATCATCAACCTCGGCAAGGCCCTGGGCCTGACCGTCACCGCCGAAGGCGTGGAAACCGAGCAGCAGCTCAAGGCGCTGAGCATGGAAAACTGCCATGAGGTCCAGGGCTTCTATTTAAGTCACCCGCTGGAGCGCGCAGCATTCGAACAGTTGCTCGAACGCCATCGCGAAGAAAGAAGTGAACGCGGGCAAGCCGGTTAGACCGGCTACGCCCGCCCGACGCGCTCAGCCCACCCGACGCCGCTGCGCCATGATTTCCGGCAGGTCACGCCGCCGCTGGTAAACCCGCAGCGGTTCGCTGACGTTGAGCCGATCGTCGACGTTCTGTGCCAGCAACACATCGATCAGTTCGCGACTGAGGGTCATGGCCTCGCCATCGTTACCCTGCCAGACGAATTCGCTGCTGGGCGTGATGCTGTCATCGGCCACATCCATTCCGAACGAGTCTTCGCTGAAACGCACGATGTGCTTGCCGAGTTTGCGGTGGAAACCGACGAAGCCCTTGAGCTGGTCGGCGGCGGAGCAGATGTCCTGAGACGTGATGTGCATGTCAAACCTCGCTGAAAACACCCAAAAGGATGCAGGTCAAAAAGAGTTGGCACGCAAGTAGATGGGCATTCCTCTGACGGGAATGCTCGGGTTGCACAAGAGTAATGGAAATTACTTACCGCTTGTTCCGATTTTTCTATCTCATCGCGGATGCTCGCTACACTTGCAGCCGACATTCGATTTTCTGCAGCCAATGTTCCATGAAGACTTCAATATTTCCAGACAGCGCTACCATCAGCCGTATCCAGGTAGTGCCCGCCATTCTCCAGGTCATCAGCGAAACCACTGGCCTGCGCTTTGCCGCCATCGCACGGGTGACGGAAACCCGCTGGACCGCCCTCGCCGTTCTCGACACTCTTGGCTTCGGCATGAAGGTCGGCGACGAGCTGGATGCCCGCAGCACGCTGTGCGGTGAAATCCGCCGCACCCACCAGACCCTCGTCATCGACAAGGCCAGTGAAGATGCCACCTGCCTCGAGCACCCTGCTCCGCGCACCTATGGCTTCGAAAGCTATATCGCCGTGCCGGTGTTTCGCAGCGAAGGCAGCTTTTTCGGCACCATCTGTGCGTTTGATCCACTGCCGCGATCACTCAAAGGCAGCGCCATCCAGCCGATGATGGAAGCCTTCGCCCGGCTGCTGACCATCCAGATCGAAAGTGAGGAAAGCGCCCAGCGCACGGAAATCGCCCTGGAGAAAGAACGAGAAATCGCCGCGCTTCGTGAGAAGTTCATCGCGGTGCTCGGCCATGACCTGCGCAACCCGCTGTTCGCCATCACCGCCGGCGCCGAACTGCTGGTCAAGCGTCTGAGTGACGAACGTTCGCGCAATATCGCCGGACATATCCTCACCTCCGGTCGCCGGGCGACTCAACTGGTGCGCGATGTTCTGGATTTCGCCCGTGGGCGACTGGGCGACGGCATTCCGCTGAGCATCCTGCCCTGCCCGGACCTGGGCGAAGCGCTGCAACATGTCGCTTCCGAGCTGCACCGGGTGCACCCGCAACGCCAGATACAACTGAACATCGCCGACCTGTCGAGCATCTATTGCGACCGCGAACGCATCTGCCAACTGCTCTCCAACCTGATCGCCAATGCCGTGCAACATGGCGACGAAAGCAGCCCGATCACCGTCTCGGCGATGATGGAGGACAACCTGTTCATCCTCGGCGTGCACAACTTCGGTCCGCCGATCGCGCCGGACGTGGTGACGCAACTCTTCGAACCGTTTTCCCAGCTTCCGTCGGAAACGCCCCAGGTCGGCCTCGGACTTGGCTTATACATCGCCAAGCAGATCGCCCTGGCCCACGGCGGGCACATGGAGGTGCGCTCGTCCGCCGAGGCCGGGACGTTGTTCAGCTTGTACCTGCCGGTGGATCGAGTTGAGTCGCCAGCACTCCCGCCAGCCAATCCATGAACACCCGCACCCGCGGCGGCAAGTAGCGCTGGCCGGCATAGAGCAGCGACACCGGCATGGCGGCCGGAACATGATCGGGCAACAACGCCACCAGTTGCCCGCGCGTCAGGTAGTCGCGCACGCCGATCCAGGGCGACTGGATGATGCCCAGCCCGGCCAGCCCGGCGCTTTCATATGCATCCGTGTTGTTGGCGGTAATGGCCCCGCCCATGCTCACGAAACGGGTAACGCCCTGTTCCTGATACTCGAAGCCCGGGCTGCGCGAACCGAGGGCCTGCACGTAGTGCACCAGATGATGGGACGCCAGATCCGCCAGCGACGTAGGCGTGCCGAAACGCGCGAGATAAGCCGGGCTGGCGCAGTTGACCATGGCCAACTGGCCCAATGGCCGTGCCACTACCGCCAGGTCGCTCAAGGCGCCAATGCGCATCACGCAATCGAAACCTTCGCGCAGCAGATCGACCTGACGGTCGGTACAACTCAGTTCAACGCTCAAACCCGGATGCGCCGCCATGAATTGCGGTAGTTGCGGCAGGATGATGCGCCGGGCCATGCGGGTCGGCAGATCGACCCGCAGGCAGCCACTCAGCTCGGCGGGGTCGGCGCGGAACAGGCCCTCGATTTCCTCCATCCGCGATAGCAGCTCTTTACTACGCTCGTAGAGCAGCAGGCCGTCCTGGGTCGGCTGCACACGGCGCGTGGAGCGGTTGAACACGCGCGCGCCGAGCTGGCTTTCCAGCGTCCGGATCTGCTCGGACACGGT
Source organism: Pseudomonas sp. Marseille-P9899 (assembly GCF_903166565.1). Lineage (NCBI taxonomy): Bacteria > Pseudomonadati > Pseudomonadota > Gammaproteobacteria > Pseudomonadales > Pseudomonadaceae > Pseudomonas > Pseudomonas sp. Marseille-P9899. The sequence continues at coordinate 733,548 of NZ_CAESCG010000003.1, read as the reverse complement.
CGAACGCGGAAGACCAAGCTGCTCGGCGGCCTGGGTGAAACTGGCCAGTTCATTGACCCGGATAAAGGTTCGCAGCAGTTCCGGCTTGAGCATGGGCAGCGCCTGATTGTCCGATTGACCCGAACAGTATTTCCGAATATTGCGGATTTATCAGCCCATACGCGACCAATAGACTTTGCCCATCCCGACTATCCCCTCCAGAGGTACAGCGCATGTCTCGTAAAATCGCACTCATCACCGGTGCCAGCCGTGGCCTGGGCAAGAACGCCGCACTGCACCTCGCGGCGCAGGGTTTCGACATCATCGGTACCTATCACAGCAAGGCCGGCGAAGCGCAAACGCTGGTGACCACGCTTGAACAGAGCGGCGCCCGCGCCGCCATGCTGCAACTGGACGTCGGCAACAGCGCCAGCTTCGAGGCCTTCGCCAGCGCCTTGGGCGAAACACTGAAACGCGACTTCGGCCGCAATCACATTGATGTGCTGGTGAACAACGCCGGCATCGGCATCAACGCGCCCTTCGCCGAAACCAGCGAGGCGCAGTTCGACCAGTTGCTCAACATCCAGCTCAAGGGCCCGTTCTTCCTCACCCAGCGCCTGCTGCCGCTGATCGCCGATCAAGGCCGGATTATCAACGTGTCGACCGGGCTGACGCGCTTCGCCCTGCCCGGCTATGCCGCCTACGCCGCGATGAAAGGCGCCATGGAAGTGCTGACCCGCTATCAGGCCAAGGAGTTGGGCCAGCGCGGCATCCGCGTGAACATCCTCGCGCCGGGGGCCATCGAGACCGACTTCGGCGGTGGCGTGGTGCGCGACAACTCGGACGTCAACGCCTTTGTCGCCAGCAACACCGCGCTGGGCCGGGTCGGTCTGCCGGACGATATCGGCGCCGCGATTGCGCTGCTGGCCAGTGACGGCGCCGGCTGGGTTACCGGCCAGCGTCTGGAAGTCTCGGGCGGGATGTTCCTTTAATCCGCCGAGGCGCCCAATGCCACCCGCAACTGCGCCAGCGCCGGCAGTTGCAGGGCCTGGGCGGCATAGCACAAACCGACACGGCGACTCAGGGCCGCGCCTTGGCACGGTCGCCAGTGCACGCCCGGATGATGTTCGACCAATGATTGCGGCAGCAGCGCCTGCCCCAACCCCGCCGCCACCATATGCACCGCCTGCTGCAGGCTGGCGGCGGTGCCGGCGCAATCCTGCACGGCATCGCCATAAAAGCCGAGCAGGCGCTGGTGCGACGGCTGCTGCGGGCACGTGATCCAGCGCAACGCCGCGCCACTACTCGGCAGCGCCAGCACGAACGGCTCGTCCCACAGCGGCAGGAACAGTTCGTCCTCGCAGCACAGTGATTCGACGCCGAGCCGCGCATCGCCCGCGCACCCGTCCAGCAGCGTCAGTTGCAATGACGGCAGCGCCGCGCTGGCCATGCGGAGGAAGGATTCCACCTGGCTGCCGGCAATATCCGCCTCAATCCCCAATTGCAGCACCAATTGCTGACGGCCTTCGCGAAAACTCAGGCTCAACGCCTCGGCCTCGGCCACCATCCGCTGCGCCTGCGGATACAGCACCCGCGCCTGCTCGCTGACGTCGACGCCACGGGCCTGACGCAGGAACAAGGCGACGCCGAGCTCTTCCTCCAGTTGCCGGATGGTCACCGATAGCGACGGCTGGGCCACGCACAGGCGCTGCGCGGCCGAGGTGATGTTGCGTTCTTCGAAGACCGCGATGAAGGCCTTCAGGTGTCGAATATCCATAGTCATTTCCGATGCCAGCCAGCGGAATAAGCCGTTTCTCAAGACTTTCCGGGCTCAATAGAATTCAGCCATTCAAATTGATTATGCCTTGGAGGTCATCATGCTCAAGCCCCTGATTATCATCACCGGTGCCAGTTCCGGTATCGGCGAAGCCTGCGCGCGGCTGTTTTCGCAGGCCGGCCACCCGTTGTTGCTGCTGGCCCGCCGCCTGGAACGAATGCAGGCACTGGCGTTGCCCAACACCCTTTGCCGCGCCATCGATATCCTCGATCGCGAGGCTTTCGCCGCTGCTGTGAACGAGGCCGAGGCGACCTACGGCCCAGCTGATGCGCTGATCAACAATGCCGGCGTCATGCTGCTCGGGCAGATGCACAACCAGGACCCGGCGCAGTGGGAGCGCATGCTCGACGTCAACGTCAAAGGCCTGCTCAACGGCATTCACCTGCTCGCCGCCGGGATGGTCGAGCGCCGCCACGGTACGCTGATCAACGTCAGTTCGGTGGCCGGGCGCAAGACCTTCCCCAACCATGTCGCCTACGTCGGCACCAAGTTCGCCGTGCACGGGATTTCCGAAAACCTGCGCGAAGAGCTGTCGCCGCACAACGTGCGGGTGGTGACCATCGCCCCCGGCGCGGTGGAGACCGAACTGCTCGGCCACACCACCGACGAGGCGATCAAGCGCGGTTACGAAGACTGGAAACAGCAGGACATGGGCGGCCAGGTGCTCAGTGCCGAGGACGTTGCCGGTTCCATCCTCTGGGCCTACCAGCAGCCGCAGCACGTGTGTATCCGCGAGATCGTCCTGGCCGCAACCCGCCAGCAGCCCTGATCAGTACTCCTCGACCTGGACGCTGGCGGTCATCCCGGCGCTCAGGGCGAACCCTTCCGGCACCTCGTCGAGGCTGATCCGTACCGGAATGCGCTGGGCCAGGCGCACCCAGTTGAAGGTCGGTTCGACTTCGGCCAGCAACTGGCTGTCCGGGGTGGCGTTGCGGTCGGTGATGCCACGGCTGATGCTCTGCACGTGGCCTTTCATCGGTTCGCCGGCACTCATCAGCCAGATGTTCACCGGTGCGCCGACCTTGATCCGCGGCAGTTTGGTTTCTTCGAAATAGGCCTGCACATAGAACGTCGAGTCGTCCACCAGGGCCATCACCGGCTGCCCGGCGTTGACGTAGTTGCCTTCGGCCAGGCGCAGGTTGGTGATGTGTCCGTCGCGGGGCGCCTGGACCTTGCTGCGGGCCAGGTTGATGGCGGCGAGTTTGGCATCGGCCTGGGCCTGACGCAGTTCGCCGCGGGCCACGGCGGCGTTGATCTGGGCGTTCTCGCGCAGCTCGGCGCTGATCGCCTGCGGACCCAACGCGGCCCGGCGTGAAGCCTCGTGTTCACGCAAGCGCAACTGTTGCTGGCGGGTTTCGGCCACGGCGTTGGCCTTGTCCAGCGCCGCCTCGAAACGGTCGCTGTCGATGGACATCAGCAATTCGCCGGCTTTCACCTGCTGGTTGTCCTTGACCTTCAATTCACGCACCCAGCCGGAAACATCCGGGGCGACGATCACCACATCGGCGCGAATCTTCGCGTCGCGGGTCCAGGGGGTGAGCATGTAGTACTGCCACAAGTGGGTGCCGGCGAACACGGCCACAGCCACCAGGCACAGGGTCAGGGCGATACGCACGGTGGTACGCATGGACAAACTCCTCAGACAGTTCCCAGGTACAGCGTTACCAGGGTCAGGATGCAAACGAACAAGGCGCAATCGAACAGCGCTTCGTGCCAGATCCAGCGCCCCACCGGGGTCAGGCGCAGGAGCAGACGCACGAGGCCGGTGAGCAGCAGCGCCAGCACGACATAAATCAGAAACGGACTGAGCAGGACCCCGCCCAGCGCCCATTCACGCAAGCCCATGGATTTCCTCCAGCCGGCGGCACCAGCGGCCCCAGCTCTTTTGCAGTTGCAGAACGGCGCCCACCGCCAGGCGCAGGGCGTCGCTGGTTGGCTGAGCCTGCAGCGCGGCGATAAAGGTGGTGGTCGCCTCGTCCAGGCGGTGTTCGCGCCCCGGGCCCGGACCTAGTGCCAGCACCGCCTGCAAGTGTTGCAGGTATTCGCGCTGGGCCGACTCCACCGGCGCCCGGGCTACCGCCAGGCACATGCGCAGGTGCAACAACTCGTCGCCCATGTCCAGGCCATGCAATCCGTCGTCCCAACGTCCGCGCTCCTGCTCGGGCAGTGCCGCGAAGTGCCGCGCCAGTTGCAGCAGGCGGTCGGCCATGCGTCCGCCAAACCAGGTTTCCGCCCCGCGCAGTTCACGTCGGGTCAGGCGCACCAGATCGCTCTGGGTCGCGGCGCGCAGGCGCCGGCCGTGCCAGGCGGGATTACGCAGCACCAGCAGCTTGAATGCCAGAACCGCCACCCCGACGCCGATCATCATCGCCTGGCCATTGTTGAGAAAAGCCTCGACGCTGAAACTCATGTTGTTCAAGGGCGAGACCAGCACGATGAAATGCAGGCAATACGAGGTGGCTGTGGCGCCGATTCGCGGGTTGGCCATGCCCAGTGCGCCGAAAAACAGCGGAACGCCCATCCCCAGGCAGAGCATGGCGAAGCTGCTCCACTGCGGCAGCAGGATCTGCCCGACGAAGAACGCCACCGGCAGCGCCAGCAGAATGCCGCGCAGAAAACTCATGCCGATCTGCGCGCCGTTTTCGCGGCTGGCGAACAGGCTGCAGACCACGCAGGTCAATACCAGCCCGCCCGGCGCCGCGGTCCAGGCGGTGGCCATCCAGAAGCTGGCCATGGCCAGGAACGCCAAGGCGCTGCGCGAACCGAACAACAGGCCCAAGGGGAAATCGCGGTGCACGGCAAGGCTGTCCGGCAGATCCGCCGGCGCCTTGCCTTCTTCTACCGCGTGCAGCGCGTGGGTCGCGGCGGCGGCGTTGTCCAGCAGCAAGGTCAGGCGCGCCAGGCAATAGTGTTCGGCGGCGCTGTCACGCAGGTCCTGAGCGCCCTGCCAGACCCGCTGGCGCAGCGCCAGCAGTTGCTCGGCGTCAGGCGCGGCCAGGGCCGCGCGCACCTCGTCGAGCCAGGGCCGCAAGTGCTCCGCTTCGCCCTCGTCCAGTTGTCGCCATTGTCGGCGTACCGAACGGGCGATACGCAGCAGGATCAGCAGTTTCTGGCTCAAGCCGCGAATGGCCCGGGCGCGCTCACGGCCCAGGCGGCCTTCGAACCAGGCGTGTTCGCGCTGCGAATCGACGGCGACGATGCGCCCGAGGATTTCCACCAGGCTCTTGCGCCCTTCTTCATCGCCGGCAAGCGTCGCGCTGGCCGCCTGCAATCCGCTTTGCCAGGCCTGGCGCGCCTGCCCGGCCAATTGCTGCTCGACGCGCATCGGCCAGAGCAAGGCGCTGCTTAAAGTGGCGCAGATGATGCCAAGGCTGATTTCAGTGCAACGCGCCACCGCCTGATCGAACACCAGCAGCGGATGATTGACCGTGGGCAAGGCGATGATCGCCACGGTGTAGCCGGCCAGCACGAACGCGTAGGCCCAGGCGCTGCGCAGCAGGGTCGAACAGGCGGTGCACAGGCCCAGCCACAGCGCCAGGCAGATCAGGAACAGCCAGGGTGTCTGGGCGAACACGGCGATGAACACCACCGACATCACCGTCCCTACCAGCGTCCCGACCAGGCGCGCCAAACCCTTCTGCAAGACCATGCCGGACAACGGCTGGGCAACGATGAACGCGGTCATCAAGGCCCAGGCCGGCTGCTCCAGCCCCCAGCGCAACGCCAGCCACAAGGCCAGTCCGCCACCCAGCAAGGTCTTGATGGCGAATTGCACGGCAAGGGTGTTGGGCGCAAATAGCGCCTGCAAAGTGATCGGCACGGAGCGAACCTGAGGACGGTGGGGTTAACGATAGACAGAGGTGACAGGAAAAGAACTGAAACAAATTATTAGCTAGCTAACTATCAGAGTCCAGTGCCTTTTTCGATGTTGCCTTGCTACCCGCCTCGTCCTGCAAAAAACGCAGACAAAAAAAGGGGCGACCGAAGTCGCCCTAAATGCCTTGCGTGCTCGTTGTATCGGGAAGGAATCAGCGATCTTTGCGCTTCTGCGAGTCCTTCCAGATGAAAAGTCCGAAGCCGGCGAAGAAAACAAACATCAATCCGACTGTGACTACCCCTGCGACAACCACATTATCGAAGAACATGTTGGCCTCCATTTGCCGTGCCTGTCCGATGAGTGAACAGTAGCGAATGTGCCGGGAGGGAAAATTGATCGAGGTCAATAGCGCCCTGAGCGGGCGCCGGAGGCGGGAGCAGGCTTGACCTGCATCAAGATTTTCAGCGCTTGGCGGGTTTGCCCTTGGGCTTTTTCTTGCCTTTCTTGGCGGCGCCCAGAGGCATGGCCTGCTCGAAGGCGTTGCGCACCTCGTTCAGGCGTTTCTCTTTAAGGTCGTGGACACGACGGGCGCGCTCGGCGCCGAAATCAATCAGGTTGTCGTCTTGGCTCATGGTCGGGCTCTGAGGCAGCGAAGGCTCCATGATGAAGGCTGATGCCGGTGCTGAACAGCCCGGCGGTCAGACTTCGATGTCCACCAGCAACCCTTGACGGCCTTCACCGCCCATCAGCGGGGCCACCGGCACGGTGTTGTCGGCGTTGAGTTCGTCGCCGGGCATCGGCTGATAAGGATCGTCGTCCTGTTCCTGCGACGCCTGCTGGCCCTGGCGCCTGCGCTGTTCTTCGCGCAGGAGCACGGCGGCCTGCTCGGGGTGGCGATGCTTGAGATCGATCGTCCCGTCGCTGGAGCTGGGCTGGGTGGGCACCACGGGCTTGATGTCCGGGGTCGGTTTGACCGGGTCCAGTTGCGACGTGACGGGCACGGCGCTCAGCGGAATCATCGGTGGCAGCATGGTGAAGGGTCTCCTGTTGCCTCTGTGTCGGCACGTTTGACCACGGCTTGAGCAAGGAGTGCCGGCAACTGTGAGCGGCGTCACGGCGTGGAACCGACGCCCGGTCACCCGCTCATGGGCCAGAACCTTTGGTCAATACGCCGCTATCCGTTAAGATAGCCAGCTTTTTCATGGCGGGAGTCAGGCAGTATGGTGCAGCAGTATCAACCGGGGCAACGCTGGATCAGCGACAGCGAAGCCGAGCTGGGTCTGGGTACCGTCCTCGCACAGGATGGTCGCTTGTTGACCGTGCTCTACCCGGCCACTGGCGACACTCGCCAGTACTCACTGCGCAACGCCCCCCTGACCCGGGTGCGTTTCTCTCCAGGCGACCAGATCACTCACTTCGAAGGTTGGAAACTGACCGTCCGCGAAGTCGAAGTGATCGACGGGCTGCTGGTCTATCACGGCCTCAACGCACAGAACGAGGCGTGCACCCTGCCGGAAACCCAACTGTCGAACTTCATCCAGTTCCGCCTGGCCAGCGACCGCCTGTTCGCCGGGCAGATCGACCCGCTGCCGTGGTTCTCCCTGCGCTACAACACCCTCGAGCACACCAGCCGCCAGTTGCAGTCGTCGCTCTGGGGCCTGGGTGGCGTACGCGCCCAACCGATCGCGCACCAGTTGCACATTGCCCGTGAAGTAGCCGACCGTATCGCCCCGCGGGTATTGCTGGCGGACGAAGTGGGCCTGGGCAAGACCATCGAAGCCGGCCTGGTGATCCACCGCCAACTGCTGTCCGGCCGCGCCAACCGCGTGCTGATCCTCGTCCCGGAAAACCTCCAGCACCAGTGGCTGGTGGAAATGCGCCGACGCTTCAACCTGGAAGTCGCGCTGTTCGATGCCGAGCGCTTCATTGAAAGCGACGCCAGCAACCCGTTCGAAGACGCCCAACTGGCGCTGGTCGCGCTGGAATGGCTGGTCGACGACGAGAAAGCCCAGGACGCGCTGTTCGCCGCGGGCTGGGACCTGCTGGTGGTCGACGAAGCGCACCACCTGGTCTGGCACGAAGAAAACGCCAGCCCGGAATACGCGCTGGTCGAGCAACTGGCCGAGGTTATCCCCGGCGTGCTGCTGCTCACCGCGACCCCGGAACAGCTCGGTCAGGACAGCCACTTCGCGCGCCTGCGCCTGCTCGATCCGAACCGTTTCCACGACCTGGCCGCGTTCCGCGCCGAGAGCGAGCACTATCGCCCGGTCGCCGAAGCGGTACAGGAACTGCTCGACGAAGGCCGCCTGTCGCCCAAGGCCCACGCCACCATCCAGGGTTTCCTCGGTGCCGAAGGCGAAGCCCTGCTGGCAGCCGTCAACGATGGCGACACCGAGGCCAGCGCTCGTCTGATCCGCGAACTGCTCGACCGCCATGGCACCGGCCGCGTGCTGTTCCGCAACACCCGCGCCGCCGTCCAGGGTTTCCCGCAGCGCCAGTTGCACGCCTATCCGCTGCCGTGCCCCGACCAGTACATGGAGCTGCCGGTTGGCGAGCACGCCGACCTCTACCCGGAAGTAAGCTTCCAGGCCCAGGGCGACAGCGATGAAGAAAACCGCTGGTGGCGTTTCGACCCGCGGGTCGACTGGTTGATCGACACCCTGAAGATGCTCAAGCGGGTCAAGGTGCTGGTCATCTGCGCCCACGCCGAAACCGCCATGGACCTGGAAGACGCCCTGCGCGTGCGCTCCGGCATTCCGGCCACGGTGTTCCACGAAGGCATGAGCATCCTCGAGCGCGACCGTGCCGCAGCCTACTTCGCCGACGAAGAGTTCGGCGCCCAGGTGCTGATCTGTTCGGAAATCGGCAGCGAAGGCCGCAACTTCCAGTTCTCCCATCACCTGGTGCTGTTCGACCTGCCGGCCCACCCGGACCTGCTGGAACAGCGCATCGGTCGTCTGGACCGGATCGGCCAGAAACACACCATCGAGCTGCACGTTCCGCACCTGCAGAACAGCCCGCAGGAACGCCTGTTCCAGTGGTACGACCAGGCGCTGAATGCCTTCCTCGCCACCTGCCCGACCGGCAACGCCCTGCAGCATCAGTTCGGCCCGCGCCTGCTGCCGCTGCTGGAAGACAGCGACGACGACCAGTGGAAAGCCCTGATCGACGAAGCCCGCGCCGAGCGTGAGCGTCTGGAAACCGAACTGCACAGCGGCCGCGACCGCCTGCTGGAGCTGAATTCCGGCGGTGCCGGCGAAGGCCAGGACCTGGTGGAAGCGATTCTCGAACAGGACGATCAGTTCACCCTGCCGATCTACATGGAAACCCTGTTCGACGCCTTCGGCATCGACAGCGAGGACCATTCGGAAAACGCCCTGATCCTCAAACCGAGCGAAAAAATGCTCGACGCCAGCTTCCCGCTGGGCGACGACGAAGGCGTGACCATCACCTACGACCGTGACCAGGCGCTGTCCCGCGAGGACATGCAGTTCATCACCTGGGAACACCCGATGGTGCAAGGCGGCATGGACCTGGTCCTGAGCGGCTCGATGGGCAACACCGCCGTCGCGCTGATCAAGAACAAGGCGCTCAAGCCCGGCACCGTGCTGCTGGAACTGCTCTATGTCAGCGAAGTGGTTGCCCCACGCGCGCTGCAACTGGGCCGTTACCTGCCGCCGGCGGCGCTGCGCTGCCTGCTCGATGCCAACGGCAACGACCTGGCTTCGCGGGTGTCGTTCGAGACCCTCAACGACCAGCTCGAAAGCGTGCCGAAGGCCAGCGCCAACAAGTTCATCCAGGCCCAGCGCGATGTGCTGACGCCACGGATCAACGCCGGCGAAACCAAGATCCAGCCGCGCCACAACGAGCGCGTAGCCGAAGCGCAACGCCGCCTGGCTGCGGAAACCGAAGAAGAGCTGGCACGCCTGACCGCGCTGCAAGCGGTCAACCCGACCGTGCGCGACAGCGAAATCGACGCACTGCGCAAGCAGCGGGAAGATGGCCTGGCGATGCTGGACAAGGCAGCGCTGCGGCTTGAGGCGATTCGGGTTCTCGTCGCCGGTTGAAACCATTGGGGCCGCAATGCGGCCCCAATATCACACTGCTTCGGCGGCCTTGCCGCCAAGCCCTTCAGCTTCCTCCAACATCCCCGCCTTCATCTTCTGCGCATCGCGACTGAAACTCCGCGCCGCAAACAGCAGAAACACCAACGTAAACAGCAAGGCCACCGGGATCAGCCCCATGGCGTCATGCAGGCCCACGGCCTTGAACGCCTCGCTCATTTCCAGCGCCCCCGCCTCGAGCATCGCCACCTTGGCGTAGTGATCCGACAGCGATCCCACCACCACCGGCCCCAAGCCACCGCCCAGCAGATACAGCCCGGCGAAGAACAACGCCATGGCCGTCGCCCGCAAACGCGGCTGGACCACGTCCTGAATCGCGGTGTAGACGCAGGTGTAGAAGTTGTAGGCAAACAGCCAACCCACGCCGAACATCGCGACGAATACGCCGATCTCCACCCGCCCGGCATACAGCGCCCAGCCCGTCCCAAGCGTAGCCACCAGCATGCTGAACGCGCCGAACAGCAAGCGGCCGGCGGGCATGCGCTGGTGGATCTTGTCGGCAACCCAGCCGCCGAGGGTCAGGCCAAACAGCCCAGTTACACCGACGATCACTCCAGTTGCCACCGCCGCCTGCTGCAACGACAGCAGGAAGTAGCGCTGCAACATCGGCACCATGAACGAGTTGCAGGCGTAAGTGGCAAAGTTGTAGCTCAGCCCGGCCAACACCAGCCAGCCGAAGGTGGGAATGCTCAAGACCCGGCGCAGCGGACGGTCCAGCGGCGTCTGGGACGAGGCAACGGCTTCCGCCGCGCCCCGCGCCGGTTCGCGAATCATGAACATGAACAGCGCCAGGATCACCCCGGGCACCGCAGCAATGAAGAACGGCGCGCGCCAGCTACCAAAGGCCTGGACCATCGCCCCGATGGTGAAGAATGCCAGCAACAGGCCCAGCGGCAGCCCGAGCATGAAGATGCCCATGGCCCGGGAACGGCGCTCGGCGGGGAACAGGTCGCCGATCAGCGAGTTGGCTGCGGGCGCATAGCTGGCCTCACCCACGCCGACGCCCATGCGCACCAGCAGAAACGTCCAGAAACTGCCGACCATGCCGTTCACTGCGGTCAGCCCGCTCCAGACCGCCAGGCCCCAGCCCATCACTTTGCTGCGTGATCCGGTATCGGCCAGGCGTCCCAGCGGCAGGCCGGCGATGGCGTACACCAGGGTGAATGCGGTGCCGATCAAGCCGATCTGCAAGTCGCTGAGGTGCCATTCCAGGCGGATCGGCTCGATGACGATGGCGGGAATGGTGCGGTCGAAAAAGTTGAACAGGTTCGCCAGGAACAACAGGAACAGAATGCGCCAGGCATTGGCCGCTTGGGTGGGGGTATGCATCAGTCAGATCCCTCTTGTTTTTGTCAGTGCGCGCCAGTACGCCGGACAAAATCTAGAAGGCAATCTCAAGGCTGTCTGCCATCATCCATACGCTTGATGACGGGTAATTGTAACCATTTGCGCCGTTAGAACCGTTGGCTATGAACGTCATCACCAAATCATTGAAATCAATCTGCCATTAATCCCGATGCCTCAGCACGGTCTTTCTATACTCAGCAAAAGAAAAGAGTCTCCAGGCGGTGTGGGGACGAGTGCGAACTCGGCTGAACTGGGAGGCACGCTATGGAATGGCTGCACATGCTGCTTGCCGATCATCCGGCGGGCCATTTTGCTCTGGCTGTACGCCATAATCCCTACCTGATATTCCTCGCCTATCTGGTGATGTGCGCGGGCAGCTTCGCCACCCTCGATATCATCGAACGCATCGGCGACAGCGAACACGCTGCCGCCCGTCGACGCTGGAAGATTCTGGGTGCCTGCTGCCTGGCCTGCAGCGTGTGGGCCATGCACTACATCGGCATGCTGGCCTTCGAAACGACGCTGGAAGTCCACTACGACATGTTCCTCACCGGCGTGTCGCTGCTGATCATGCTGTCCGCCGCCCTCTGCGCCATGAACATCCTCGGCCAGCCCCTGCCACGCACTCGCCATTACGCCCTCGCCGCGCTGTGCGTCGCAGCCGGGGTGGCGATCATGCACTACACCGGCATGGCTGCCATGCGCTCCAACGCCTTGCAACACTACAACCCCGCACTGGTGCTGGTGTCGGTGATCGTCGCCCTGATCGCCGCGCTTTTGCCACTGTTGATGGCCCGCTACCTGCGTGGGGGCAATAGCTCCCGCCCGCAACTGTTCAAGTACGGCGCCGCCGTGGTCATGGCCGGGGGCATCATTGCCACCCATTACACCGGCATGTGCGCCCTGAGCCTGACCCTGCCCGACGGCACCAGCACGCAGATGGCGCTGAGCGACAACAGCCTGCAACTGAGCCTGACCATCGCCGTGATCACCCTGCTGATCAGCGGCAGTTGCATCAGCGCGGCGCTGTCGGACAAGAAGCTGCAAAGCAAGGAGCAGGACCTGCAGCGGGTCAACACCCTGCTCACCCAGCTCGACCAGGCCAGGGTTTCGCTGCAACAGGCCGCGCACTACGACGCCCTGACCAACCTGATCAACCGCCGCGGCTTCAACCAGATTTTCGCCGAGCGCCTGGCCGAGCAAAGCCAGATCGGCGGCATGCTCGGGGTGATGTTCCTCGACATCGACCATTTCAAGCGCATCAACGACAGCCTCGGCCACGACGCCGGCGACCAGTTGCTCAAGGCTATCGCCAACCTGATCAAGGCCGCGACCCGTAATCAGGACGTGGTGGCGCGGCTCGGCGGCGACGAGTTCTGCATCCTCTTCAACCTGAAAAGCCCGGATGAGGCCCGCGGCCTTGCCCAGCGCATCCTGCAGAAGGTCCGCGAGCCGATCGACCTGGCCGGGCGGCGCATGGTCATGACCACCAGCATCGGCATCAGCCTGTTCCCGGACGACGGCGGCAGTTGCGACGAGCTGCTCAAGCACGCCGACCTCGCGCTCTATCAATCCAAAGGCAGCGGGCGCAACAAGCTCAATTTCTTCAGCGACAACCTCAAGACCCGCGCCACCCTGGAACTGCAACTGGAGGAAGAACTGCGTATCGCCCTGCTGGAAGAGCGCGGCCTGCGCATTCACTACCAGCCGATCTACGAACTTGCCAGCGGCCGGGTGACCAAGCTCGAAGCGCTGATTCGCTGGCAGCATCCGCAACATGGCCTGCTCAGCCCCGACCGTTTCATCGGCATCGCCGAAACCAATGGCTTGATCGCCGACCTGGACCTGTGGGTCATGCGCCGGGCATGCCTGGACCTCGCCGAACTTAGCCAGCACGGTTTCGGTGATCTGAAAGTGACGGTCAACTGCTCCGCTCTCACCTTGGGCCGCGATGAGCTGGCCAACGAAGTTCAGGAAGCGTTGCTCGGAGCCGGCCTGCCGGCCTGGCGCCTGGAGCTGGAAGTGACGGAAAACGCCTTGATGGCCAATATCCACAGCACCATCGCCCTGCTGCGGCGGATCCGCGAGCAGGGCGTGTCGCTGTCTATCGATGACTTTGGCACCGGCTATTCATCGCTGGCCTATCTCAAACGCCTGCCGCTGGACACGCTGAAGATCGACCGTTCGTTCATCCAGGACGTGCCGCGTTCACGGGCGGACAAGGACATCGTCCAGGCAATCATGGTCATGGCCCACACCCTGCACCTGAAAGTGATCACTGAGGGTGTGGAGACCGAGGAACAGTACGAATTCCTCCGGCAACTGGAGTGCGACGCCATTCAGGGTTACCTGCTCAGCCGGCCGGTGCCGCTGGAAGCGCTGCGCGATGTGCTCAACGAGCTCAACCACCGCGAAGAACGGCTTATGGCTTGCTGCGATACAGATCAATCAGCGTCGCGGGATCTTTTTCCAGATAGCCCTGAGCGCCATGCAGGCGCATCAACTGCGCGGCCAGTCCGCTGACCGGGGTTGCCGAGCCCTGCTCACGGGAGAATTTGACGGCGGTATCGAGGTCCTTGAGCAGGGTCCGCACATGCCATTTCACCGGTTCGAAACGGCTTTCGGCCATTTGCGGCGCAAGGATCTGCAAGGGTTTCGAGTCGGCGAAACCACCGGCCAGGGCTTCGGCGATCAGGCTGGCATCGACCCCGGACTGCTCGGCCAGCGCCACCACTTCGGCAATCACCAGCGCATTGCAGGCCACGATCATCTGGTTGCAGGCCTTGGTTACTTGCCCCGCCCCTACCCCGCCCATGTGCGTCACCCGCTGACCCAGTGACAGCAAGGCCGGACGCACCCGCGCCAGGTCGTCCGCCTCACCGCCAACCATGATCGCCAAAGTGCCGGCCTCAGCGCCCGGGGTACCACCGGACACCGGCGTATCCAGCCAGCTCATGCCGCTGGCGGCCTTGAGCCGCGCGGCCATTTCGCGGGTAGCGGTCGGTTCCAGGCTGGAAAAGTCCATCAGCAACTGCCCGGCCTTCGCCGTGCTGGCGATACCCTCGGCACCGAACACCACGTCATGCACCACCGAGGTGTCCGCCAGGCACAGCATCACCACATCCGCCGCCTCGCACAGCTCGGCCGGCGTCGCCACTTGCCGGGCTCCGGCGGCCACCAACGGTGCGCATTTATCCGGCGAGCGGTTCCACACAGTCAGCGAAAAACCCGCCGCCAGCAGGCGTCGGCACATGGGCAGGCCCATCAGACCGATACCGGCAAAGCCCAGGGACAACGGCATTGGATTGCTCATCTACAGCTCCAGACAATTAAAGAAGTTGACGACTTGGACGATTCAGAAGGGGTACGAGGGGAAAACCCCTAGGGTTTATAGGGTAAAACCTGATCGCGTACGCCAGAGACGCGCTGATACAGTCGCGAAACTTATCCAGGGATGGCTGAATGATATCGACTGTTTCACTGCCACCCTCCCAGGCAAACGGCGCAAAATGACCTCCAAGAATACTCCAGCCAACGTGATTTCCGAGCTGCTTGCAGCCACCGCGCCCTCCAATTACGGGGCCCGCAGCTATTACAACCAGCCCACCCTGACGCCACAGCAATACCTCTACTTCACCGAACCAGACACCCAGCGCATCCTCGACAACCTCGACGGCCTGCGCGATCTGGTGTTCCCGCCGAGCCTGCATGTCGAAGACGACAGCCAGTTGCGGCTGGACCAGCAGTTCCCCTCGGTTTGTCTGATTGGCCTTGGCCGCTGCGGCTCGAACATCGCCCTGGATGTCGCCGAACTGGTCTACAACGCCCGCACGTTCTACCTCAACGAATTCAACAACGACGAGCGCACCGGCACCGACCCGAGCTACAACCCGGCGCGCTGGATCCGCAACAACCTGCGCCTGGTCCAGGCCAAGAGCGCCAAGCCGGTGTTCCTGGTCGAACCGCTGGTCATGCTCGGCGACCTGGACAAGGACATCGCCGGCCGCATCCGTTTCTCGCGCAAAGGCGAGAAAAGCGGCTTCCTGCGCGACTACAGCAAAATGAAGATCATGGACCTGTCCGAAGTCCATGCCGGCGGCGCCGGTAACGCGCCGATCCTCGGCCAGTACCTGGCGAAGATCATCCTCAACAAGGAAACCCACCGTTTCTCCAGCGCCGACTGGAAGCTGATCCACTCGTACCTGATCGATTCCTGCGGGATCAAGGCCAACCAGTCGCGGCTGTACTTCTACATTTTCAGCGCCGGCGGCGGTACCGGCTCGGGCATGGCCTCGGAGTTCGGCCTGGCCCAGCAGTTCTCGTACATGAACAAGACGTTCGACACCAAACCGGCCGACGAGCAAGACGGCGAGTCCGGGCACTCGTTCGTCTTCGAGCCGATCTTCACCAGCGGCATTTGCGTGCTGCCGAACATTTCCGACCATCGCAGTGAAATGTCTGAGGCGCTGCACATCAACGCCGGTCGACTGCTGTGCAAATACCTGTCGGAAGAATGGGACTTCTCGTACAACTTCGATAACGAAGACAGCAGCGAAGCCAGCGTCATGGGCCGCATTCGCCCATGGAACGCGATGATGCTGATCTCCAACGACATCATGCGCTACGCCGAAGAAAGCGATGACGGCAACATCCAGAACATCGACGTCAACGCGATGGAGAAGCACGCCAACCAGTACATCTCCCAGCAGATCTTCAACATCCTGACCGCCCAGGCGGTGACCACCGACTACGACCAGAACTACTTCCGTCGCGCCGGCATCGACATCGGCGAAACCATCCGCCTCGACGCCAACGACCTGTTCATGAGCCTGGCCGGCCCGGTGGCTATCGCCTACGCCGAATCGGTCGTGCCGGAAACCCCGACCCAGAGTTCGGAGAAGGGCTTCAAGGTGTTCGAGAAGGAACAGCCGCGACTGGACATCGACGACCTGTTCTTCCGCTCCATCGACCTGCCGCACTTCAACAAGGACACCCAGGCCATCGAGGGCATCAGCCTGCTGCCGATCGAGTCCAAGCGCTATCGCGCGGCCCTGGAGCAATACCGCACGTCCGGCTGCGACGCCGCGGCGCTGCATGACCTGCACTTCTTCAAGAACTGCTCGTCGGTGGTGTCGATCGTTTCGCTGCCCAAGGACTACAAGCTGTCCTACATGGACCTGAACCGGCTCAAGACCCACCTCAACAGCCTGTTCCCCAACACCACCCTCAAGCGCTACGCGCTGGTGATCGGCGCTTCGGCCAACCTGTCGCTGACCACGCTGATCGCCAAGAGCCCGTGCCTGTCGGACGACTTCCTGACCCTGATCGTGGCGTTCATCAAGCGCTGCTTCGCCCGCGCGCCTTATCGCTTCGACGAAACCCTGGACAACGCGATCCTCGACTTCATCACCCAGGAGGAATTCGAGGAGGAGCGCATCGATGAGCTGCTCAACGAATTCGAGAACCCGGCGAAGATCCTCGATACCAACTGGTACGCGATCAAACCGATGTACGAGAAGAAATATCGCGAGTTGATCAACGACAAGAGCAAGTTCGTCTCGATCAACGATATTCGCCTGTCGCGGGAGTGCGTGAAGAAAGCCGTGAAGTATCTGCGCGAGATTTACCGCCACCGGATTGGCAAGACCAAAGTCATTTCGCTCAATTACCACACCGGTAAAGTCGACTACTGAATCGGCGGGAAAACAAAAACGGGGCGCCCATAAAGGCGCCCCGTTTTGTATTTGCCCTGTTTCAAGGCTGGTGACTGTTACCGCCCGCCCGTGATGCGGCAGGACTGTTACCAACGGTCACCTTGCCTGAACAGGCTCGCGCACCAAAATGGACTCGCTGTGCGTTTTCACGCACCAATTCAGCTCGCGATCAGGCGGATTTGCGTTCCTGAATCAGGATGAATGGCGAAACCACCACCGCCCATATCTCTGGATCGCGGCTCTGAAGGTCAAGGGCCTGCTCGGCGGTGACCGCGCCGACAGTGCCAGCATTACGCCACAAGGCCACGCTTTCGGCACGATTCTCGGCCATTGCCTGTGCGACTTCGATCAGGTCGACGGTAGGCTCGACCCAAATCAGGTCACCCTTCGCCCAAAAACGCTCCAAGGCTTTCCACTCGATTACCGCCGTCTCACCGAGCAATTTGGCATAGAGGGTGCTTGGTTCATCTGTCATGGGTTCCACCAAAAATAATCCGGCTTGAGTAAAGCCCGGTATTTTTGCAGAAAAACCCAGTTTCAAATAAGTAATTGATCGACGGATACAGCAAAGCCAAGTGTTTCCGGGCAATACCGGAACAATAAAAGACGCTTTTTTGTAACTTTATGTCGATCAGGCGACACCCTCGGTTTTTGCCTCGGCGCGCCTGCTTTTCAAGCGAGGAAGCAGCGCTCTACACTGTACCGGTACAGTTGCCAGGGCATTCACCGGGGGCGATTCCGGAAGATCAGGCTCGCGGTACGGCGTAGCCGCACCGGGATCTGGTCAGGTCCTCTGCCTTGGCGCTTAGGACTATAAAAATTACAACAGAATGAGTGGAGCACTATGAGTAAGGCTACCAAGCAAATTTCCAAGTTGTTTGCCGCAATGGTTCTGGCCGGCGTCGCCAGCCATTCGTTTGCAGCCGACACCATCAAGATCGGCATCGCCGGCCCGAAAACCGGTCCGGTCACTCAATACGGTGACATGCAGTTCCTCGGTGCAAAACAGGCCATCAAAGACATCAACGCCAAGGGCGGCGTCGATGGCAAGATGCTCGAAGCCAAGGAGTACGACGACGCTTGCGACCCTAAACAAGCCGTGGCCGTTGCCAACAAAGTGGTCAACGATGGCGTCAAGTACGTGATCGGTCACCTCTGCTCCAGCTCCACCCAGCCAGCGTCCGACATCTATGAAGACGAAGGCGTGATCATGATTACCCCGGCCGCTACCAGCCCGGAAATCACCGCTCGTGGCTACAAGCTGATCTTCCGCACCATCGGTCTGGACAGCGCCCAGGGCCCGGCTGCCGGCAACTACATCGCCGACCACGTCAAGCCGAAAGTCGTCGCAGTCCTGCACGACAAGCAACAGTACGGTGAAGGCATCGCCACCGCGGTCAAGGAAACTCTGGAGAAGAAAGGCACCAAGGTTGCCGTCTTCGAAGGCCTGAACGCCGGCGACAAGGACTTCTCCTCGATCATCCAGAAGCTCAAGCAAAACAACGTCGACTTCGTTTACTACGGCGGCTACCACCCAGAGCTGGGCCTGATCCTGCGCCAAGCCCAGGAAAAAGGCCTGAAAGCCAAGTTCATGGGTCCGGAAGGCGTCGGCAACGACTCCATCTCGCAAATCGCCCAGAACGCTTCCGAAGGCCTGCTGGTTACCCTGCCGAAGTCGTTCGACACCGACCCTGCGAACAAGGCCATCTCCGACGCCATCAAGGCTGACGGCAAGGATCCAAGCGGTCCGTTCGTGTTCCCGGCCTACTCCGCAGTCGAACTGATCGCCGAAGGTATCAAGGCAGCCAAGAGCGAAGACACCGACAAGGTGGCAGCCGCCATCCACGCCGGCACCTTCAAGACTCCGACCGGCGACCTGTCGTACGACGCCAAGGGCGACCTGAAGGACTTCAAATTCGTGGTCTACGAATGGCATTTCGGCAAACCGAAAACCGAAGTTTCCCCTCAGTAACACTGTTTGATACATGACCGAAAAGCCCACTGTGCGAGCAGTGGGCTTTGTTTTACGAGGTTCATGGACCTGTTTCCCGCGATCCGGGATCGGGTTCACCTGAAAATCTTAAAACCGTCACCAGCGGTTCCCTGGCAGTTGCGCGCGCCGAAGTGGCTATAGACCACAAGGCCGTGCCGGGTACAAACCCACCAGAGAAATGCGTATCAGGTTTTTAGGAGCGCTGTAATGCCTGAGATCTATCACTTCTTCCAACAGCTGGTTAATGGCCTGACCATTGGCAGCACCTATGCCTTGATAGCCATTGGCTACACAATGGTTTACGGCATCATTGGAATGATCAACTTCGCCCATGGCGAGGTGTACATGATTGGTTCCTACGTGGCCTTCATCGTCCTTGCCGGACTGGCCATGATGGGTATCCACTCACTGCCGTTGCTGATGACCGCCGCGTTTGTCGCGACGATCCTCGTTACCAGTGCTTATGGCTACAGTATCGAACGGGTCGCCTACCGGCCGTTGCGTAACAGCAACCGCCTGATCCCGCTGATTTCCGCCATCGGCATGTCGATTTTCCTGCAGAACACCGTACTGCTTTCCCAGGATTCCAAGGACAAGTCCATTCCCAACCTGATCCCGGGGAGCATCTCCTTCGGCCCGGGCGGCGCGGAAGAAGTCCTGATTTCCTACATGCAGATCCTGGTCTTCGTGGTCACCCTGATCGCCATGACCGGCCTGACCCTGTTCATCTCCCGCTCCCGTCTGGGCCGGGCCTGCCGGGCCTGTGCCGAAGACATCAAGATGGCCAACCTGCTGGGTATCAACACCAACAACATCATCGCCCTGACTTTCGTCATCGGCGCCGCACTGGCGGCCGTCGCGGCCGTATTGCTGAGCATGCAGTACGGCGTGATCAACCCCAACGCCGGCTTCCTGGTGGGCCTGAAAGCCTTCACCGCGGCAGTCCTCGGCGGCATCGGCAGCATTCCGGGCGCCATGCTCGGTGGCCTGGTGCTGGGTGTGGCCGAAGCCTTCGGCGCT
Source organism: Pseudomonas sp. Marseille-P9899 (assembly GCF_903166565.1). Taxonomy (NCBI): domain Bacteria; kingdom Pseudomonadati; phylum Pseudomonadota; class Gammaproteobacteria; order Pseudomonadales; family Pseudomonadaceae; genus Pseudomonas; species Pseudomonas sp. Marseille-P9899. The sequence goes on along the minus strand of NZ_CAESCG010000003.1, from coordinate 713,717 downwards.
GACATCTTCGGCGACCAGTACAAGGACGTCGTGGCGTTCGGCCTGCTGGTTCTCGTTCTGTTGTTCCGGCCGACTGGCATCCTGGGCCGTCCGGAGGTTGAGAAAGTATGAACAGACATCTCAAATCGGCGTTTTTCAGCGCCCTGCTGGTCTGGGCCGTGGCATTCCCGGTACTGGGCCTGAAGCTCAGCATTGCCGGCATCAACCTCGAAGTGCATGGCCAGGGTCCCTTCACCCTCGGTGTCATCGCCCTGTGCTCGGTGCTGATGTTCCTGCGCGTGCTGTTCGACAAGCAATGGAGCGCGGCGATGAAGTCCCGTCGCGACGGTCCGTTGATCCCCGCCAATGTCAGCAACTACCTGACCCTGCCGAAGACCCAGCGCTACATCATCCTCGGCCTGATCGTGGTCGCCCTGGTCTGGCCGTTCTTCGGCTCGCGCGGCGCGGTCGACATCGCCACCCTGATCCTGATCTACGTCATGCTCGGCCTCGGCCTGAACATCGTGGTCGGCCTGGCGGGCCTGCTCGACCTGGGTTACGTCGGCTTCTACGCCGTCGGCGCCTACAGCTACGCAATGCTGTCGCACTACTTCGGCCTGAGCTTCTGGGTCTGCCTGCCGATCGCCGGCCTGATGGCTGCCACCTTCGGCTTCCTGCTGGGCTTCCCGGTGCTGCGCCTGCGCGGTGACTACCTGGCCATCGTGACCCTCGGCTTCGGTGAGATCATCCGCCTGTTCCTGCGTAACCTCACCGAGTGGACCGGCGGCCCCAACGGCATCAGCAACATCGAGAAACCGACCTTCTTCGGCCTGACGTTCGAACGCAAGGCCGCCGAAGGCATGCAGACCTTCCACGAGTTCTTCGGGCTGGAATACAACTCGATCAACAAGGTGATCTTCCTCTACCTGGTCGCGCTGCTGCTGGCCCTGGTAGCGCTGTTCGTCATCAATCGCCTGCTGCGCATGCCGATCGGCCGTGCCTGGGAAGCGCTGCGTGAAGACGAAATCGCCTGCCGTGCGCTGGGCCTGAATCCGACCGTGATCAAGCTGTCGGCCTTCACCCTGGGTGCCTGCTTCGCCGGCTTCGCGGGTAGCTTCTTCGCCGCTCGCCAAGGGCTGGTGACACCGGAATCCTTCACCTTCATCGAATCGGCGATCATCCTCGCCATCGTCGTGCTCGGTGGCATGGGCTCGCAACTGGGCGTGATTCTCGCGGCCATTGTGATGATCCTGCTGCCTGAGCTGATGCGCGACTTCAGCGAGTACCGCATGCTGATGTTCGGCGCCCTGATGGTATTGATGATGATCTGGCGTCCGCAGGGCCTGCTGCCTATGCAACGTCCTCATATGGAGCTGCGTCGATGAGCCGCGAAATTCTGAAAGTCAGCGGCCTGAGCATGCGCTTCGGCGGCTTGTTGGCGGTCAACGGCGTCGCCCTCACCGTCAAGGAAAAACAGGTGGTTGCCCTGATCGGGCCGAACGGCGCCGGCAAGACCACCGTGTTCAACTGCCTGACCGGCTTCTACAAGCCAAGCGGCGGCACCATCCTGCTCGATGGCCAGCCGATCCAGGGCCTGGCCGGCCACCAGATCGCCCGCAAGGGCGTGGTGCGGACCTTCCAGAACGTGCGCCTGTTCAAGGAAATGACCGCGCTGGAAAACCTGCTGATCGCCCAGCACCGCCACCTCAACACCAACTTCTTCGCGGGCCTGTTCAAGACCCCGGCGTTCCGCCGCAGCGAGAAGGAAGCAATGGAGCGGGCCCAGTACTGGCTGGACAAGGTCAACCTGACCGAGTTCGCCAACCGCACCGCCGGCACCCTGGCCTATGGTCAGCAGCGCCGCCTGGAAATCGCCCGCTGCATGATGACCCAACCGCGGATCATCATGCTCGACGAGCCTGCGGCCGGCCTCAACCCGAAGGAAACCGACGACCTCAAGGCACTGATCGGCTACCTGCGCGAGTCCCACAACGTCACCGTGCTGCTGATCGAGCACGACATGAAACTGGTCATGAGCATTTCCGACCATATCGTCGTGATCAACCAGGGCACTCCGCTGGCCGACGGCACGCCGGAGCAAATCCGTGACAACCCTGATGTGATCAAAGCCTACCTGGGGGAAGCGTAAATGCTGCAGTTCGAAAACGTTTCCACCTTCTACGGCAAGATCCAGGCGCTGCACGACGTCAACGTGGAAATCCGCCAGGGCGAGATCGTCACCCTGATCGGGGCCAACGGCGCCGGCAAGTCGACCCTGCTGATGACCCTTTGCGGTTCGCCGCAAGCCCACAGCGGCAGCATCCGCTACCTGGGTGAAGAACTGGTCGGCCAGAGTTCCTCGCACATCATGCGCAAGAGCATTGCCGTAGTGCCGGAAGGCCGTCGGGTGTTCTCGCGACTGACCGTCGAGGAAAACCTGGCCATGGGCGGTTTCTTCACCGACAAGGGCGACTACCAGGCGCAGATGGACAAGGTCCTGCAACTGTTCCCGCGCCTCAAGGAGCGCTTCAGCCAGCGTGGCGGCACCATGTCCGGCGGCGAGCAGCAGATGCTGGCCATCGGTCGTGCACTGATGAGCAAGCCCAAGCTGCTGTTGCTCGACGAACCGTCGCTGGGCCTGGCGCCGATCATCATCCAGCAGATCTTCGACATCATCGAACAGTTGCGCCGTGATGGCGTGACGGTGTTCCTGGTGGAGCAGAACGCCAACCAGGCGCTGAAAATCGCTGACCGCGCCTATGTGCTGGAAAACGGCCGGGTGGTGATGCAGGGCACGGGTGAAGCGCTGTTGACCGATCCGAAGGTGCGCGACGCCTACCTCGGCGGTTGATCGTTCAGCGTTTTGGGGCTGCTTTGCAGTCCTTCGCGACGGTTCGGCGCCCCGCCGAGCTCGCGAAGGGCCGCAAAGCGGCTCCAAGCATTTTCTGACGCAACTTCACTTGTGATCCCACGTCGCCCTGCGTACCGTTGAAAGCTTTTCTGGTCGAGATCCCGGAGTTTTCCTCGATGCGTATCGCTCATTCCCTGTTGGTCGCCGCCCTGCTGCCGCTGTTCGCCGGTTGCCAGTTGCTGGCCGACCAGCCGGAACCCGTCTCCACCGCCGGCATGACCCGCCTGCAAGGTGAACTCAGCGCCGCCAATGGCCAGTTGCTGTTCAAGCCCTGCACCGAAAGCCGCCGCTTCGTCATCAAGGACACCGGCAACACCAGCCTGTTGCAGGAGGCCGTAGCCCTCGCCAACACGCCCGGAGCACTGTTCGCCGACATTCGCGGCACCCTCGCCGGCAGCCAGAGCACCGGCGCCGACGGCCAATTCAATGTGCACCAGGTCTACCGTGTCGAACACGCCGCCAACGCCTGCAGCGACCCGAACTTCAAACGCCTGACCCTGCGCGCCTTCGGCCACGAGCCGGACTGGAACCTGAACATCAGCGGCAAGGGCATGGTCCTCGACCGTCCGGGTCAGCCGCCCTTGGCGCTGCCGTACCTGGAAGAGCAGTTGCCGGAAGGCCGCATCAACCTGAGCACCGAGGCCAACGGGCAGAAGATCGACCTGTGGCTCGCCCCGCAACGTTGCGTCGACAGCGCCACCGGCGGCATCAGCCACCTCAGCGCGCAATTGCGCCTGGACGGCAAGACCCTGAACGGCTGCGCCTACTACGGCGGCTCGCGCAACGACTGACAGCCGGCGCGCATTCAACCTGAGTGCTCGCGCGGTGAAACCTTTATACTCGGCGGTTTGTGTAAAGCCGCCGGCCCCTCCATGGCCGGGATACTGGACCCTGTCATGCTACGAATTACCGAACTGAAGCTGCCGCTGGATCACCCCGACGAAGCCCTGCGCGACGCTATCGTGCAACGCCTGGGCATCAGCGACGACCAGTTGCTGGACTTCACCATCTTCAAGCGCAGCTACGATGCGCGCAAGAAGAACACCGAACTGCTGTTCATCTACGCCATCGACCTGAATGTCCGTGATGAAGCAGCCGTACTGAGCAAGTTCGCCGACGATCACAACATCGGCATCGCTCCCGACGTCACCTACAAACCCGTGGGACCAGCCCCCGAGGGTGGCCTTGCCGAGCGTCCGATCGTGGTCGGTTTCGGCCCCTGCGGTATTTTCGCCGGCCTGATCCTGGCCCAGGCCGGGCTGCGCCCGATCATCCTCGAGCGCGGCAAGGAAGTTCGCCAGCGCACCAAGGACACCTGGGGCCTGTGGCGTAAAAGCGAGCTCAACCCGGAGTCCAACGTCCAGTTTGGCGAGGGCGGCGCCGGTACGTTCTCCGACGGCAAGCTGTACAGCCAGATCAAGGACCCGAAACACTACGGCCGCAAGGTCCTGCACGAGTTCGTCAAGGCCGGCGCGCCGGACGAGATTCTCTACGTCAACAAGCCGCACATCGGCACCTTCCGCCTGACCGGCATGGTCGAGAACATCCGCGAGGAAATCGGCGCGCTGGGCGGCGAAGTACGCTTCGAACACAAGGTCACCGACCTGGTGATGGACGACGGTCAACTGACCGGCGTGGTCCTGCAGAACGGCGAAACGCTGCATTCGCGCCATGTGGTCCTGGCCCTCGGCCACAGCGCCCGCGACACCTTCCGCATGCTGCACAGCCGCGGCGTATACATGGAAGCCAAGCCGTTCTCCATCGGTTTCCGCATCGAGCACCCGCAATCGCTGATCGATCAGGCTCGCCTGGGCAAATACGCCGGTCACCCGAAACTCGGCGCCGCCGATTACAAACTGGTGTACCACGCCAAGAACGGCCGCTCGGTCTACAGCTTCTGCATGTGCCCAGGCGGCACCGTGGTTGCCGCCACCAGCGAACCGGGCCGGGTCGTCACCAACGGCATGAGCCAGTACTCGCGCAACGAACGTAACGCCAACTCGGGCATCGTCGTCGGCATCACCCCCGAGCAGGATTACCCGGGCGGCCCGCTGGCAGGCATCGAGTTGCAGGAACGCCTGGAATCCCTCGCCTACGTCCTGGGCGGCAGCAACTACCAGGCGCCGGCGCAACTGGTCGGCGATTTCGTCGCCGGTCGTCCGTCCAAGGCCTTGGGCAGCGTCGAACCGTCCTACAAGCCGGGCATCAACCTTGGCGACCTGGCCCCGAGCCTGCCGGACTTCGCCATCGAAGCCATCCGCGAGGCCCTGCCGGCCTTCGACCGCCAGATCAAGGGCTACAACCTGCCGGATGCGGTACTGACCGGCATCGAGACGCGCACCTCGTCGCCGCTGCGGATTACCCGCGACGAAACGCTGCAAAGCCTGAATCTGAAAGGGCTGTTCCCGGCCGGTGAAGGTGCAGGCTATGCGGGCGGGATTCTCTCGGCCGGTGTCGACGGGATCCGCATCGCCGAGGCCGTGACCCGCAGCATGCTGGGGCTGACCGAGTAATCACGCCTGACGCGACGGTTCGGGGTGCCGAGCCGTCGCGACAAGCGAGTCAAATCCCTTCGCGCAAGACCGTCTCGGGCAGCGCTTCGCCCCGCTCGACACACCCTGCCACCACCTCGATCAACGCCTCCAGTTGATAGCCCTGCGCCTTCAACCACTGCTCGTCGTAGTAGGTCGTCGCGTAGCGTTCGCCGCTGTCGCAGAGAATCGCCACGATCGATCCCGCCTCGTCTGCCGACTTCATCTGCAATGCTGCCTGCAACGCCCCGATCAGGTTGGTCCCGCTGGAGCCACCGACCCGCCGCCCCAGCCGGCGCGCCAGGTAATGCATGGCCGCCAGCGACAAGGCGTCCGGCACTTTGACCATCGCATCGATCACCGCCGGCAAGAACGACGCCTCGACCCTCGGCCGGCCAATGCCTTCGATGCGCGACCCACAGTCCAGCCGCAGGTCGCGGTCACCGGTGCGGTAGCAATCGAAAAACACCGACCGCTCGGCATCGGCGCACAACACTCGGGTGGCGTGGCGCCGATAGCGCACATAACGCCCCAGTGTCGCGGTGGTGCCGCCCGTACCGGGGCTGGAAACCAGCCAGCTTGGCTCGGCATGCCGCTCGAAACGCAATTGACTGAAGATCGACTCGGCGATGTTGTTGTTCGCCCGCCAGTCGGTGGCGCGCTCGGCATAGGTGAACTGGTCCATGAAGTGCCCGCCGCTTTCCCGCGCCAAGCGCTCGGACTCGGCGTAGATCTGCGTCGGATCTTTCACCAGATGCGGCTGCCCACCGTAGAACTCGATCTGGGCGATCTTCTCCCGCGAGGTCGTCGCGGGCATCACGGCAATGAAGGGCAGACCGAGCAAGCGGGCGAAGTAGGCTTCGGAAATCGCCGTCGAACCGCTGGAAGCCTCGATGACCGGGGCTCCGGGCCGCAACCAGCCGTTGCACAGCGCATACAGAAACAGCGACCGCGCCAGCCGATGCTTGAGGCTGCCGGTGGGATGGCTGGATTCGTCCTTGAAATACAGGTCGACCTCGGGAAAGCCGGCCATCGGCAACGGAATCAAGTGCGTGTCGGCGCTGCGCTGGAAATCGGCCTCGATGATGCGGATGGCTTCGCGGGCCCAGGTGCGGTCATGGCTCATAGGGGGTTCTCAAGCGAAAGGACTACAGCACGCTAACACAGGATGTGAAGCGCTTTAAAAATCACAAGCGCGCCTCAAATTACAAATCCGGTTTAACCAACTACCGTCCACATAAGCCGATTCCGACATGCCAATCGGAAAACATCGACGAAACTGAAACGGTCGAAATTACTTATAACAAAAAAGAATATAGTTTTTATTTTAATGAATAACACAAAGGGTTAGGGTGGCCGGCCTTTTGCACATTTGATGGGAGGAAGCGATCTTGCCTCTTCGTAGCACATTCACTCGTTTCTTTCAGTTGGAAGCCGCCAGTGGCCTGTTGTTGATCGCTGCCGCGGTCCTGGCCCTGATCATCAACAATTCCCCGCTTTCCTGGTTGTACAGCGGGCTGCTGGAAGTCCCGGTGGCCGTCCAGATTGGCGCGTTGAACATCGCCAAGCCGCTGCTGCTGTGGATCAACGACGGCCTGATGGCGCTGTTCTTCCTGCTGATCGGCCTGGAGGTCAAGCGCGAGGTGTTGGAAGGACAACTGTCCAAACCTTCGCAGGTGGTACTGCCCGCCGCTGCCGCAGTGGGCGGCATGGTAGTGCCGGCGCTGATCTACTGGTTCCTCAACCGGGACAACCCCGCCGCCGTCGCGGGCTGGGCGATTCCTACCGCGACCGACATCGCCTTCGCGCTTGGCGTGCTGGCCCTGCTGGGCAAGCGGGTACCGGCCTCGCTCAAGCTGTTCCTGATGACCCTGGCGATCATCGACGACCTCGGCGCCATCATCATCATTGCGCTGTTCTACTCCGGCTCGCTGTCCAGCCTTTCGCTGATGCTGGCCGCCGCCTGCCTACTGGTGCTGATTGCGATGAACCGGCTGGGGGTGGTCAAACTCGGTCCGTACATGGTGGTCGGCCTGATCCTCTGGGTCTGTGTGCTGAAAAGCGGCGTTCACGCGACCCTGGCCGGGGTCACCCTGGCGCTGTGCATTCCACTGCGCACCCGCAATGCCGAGACCTCGCCGCTGCGCAGCCTTGAACATGCCCTGCACCCTTGGGTCGCATACGGCATCCTGCCGTTGTTCGCCTTTGCCAATGCCGGCGTGTCGCTGACCGGCGTGACCCTGGAAAGCTTCACCCACACCGTGCCCATGGGCATCGCCCTCGGCCTGCTGGCGGGCAAGACCATCGGCGTGTTCGGCCTGACCTGGATCGCCATCAAGCTCGGCATGGCCGCCCTGCCCAGCGGCGCCAACTGGGGACAGGTCCTCGGCGTGGCGATTCTCTGTGGCATCGGCTTCACCATGAGCCTGTTTGTCGGCTCGCTGGCCTTCATGCCCGGTAGCAGCGAGTACGCTGGCATGGACCGAATGGGCATCCTCACCGGTTCGCTGTTTGCCGCGCTGATCGGCTACGGCATCACAGCCCTGTGCAGCCGCAAGGCCCAGGCGAGCTGATCCACGGCTTTTCAGCCAGCAATAAAAAACCCCGAACGGCGCGCCGTGTCGGGGTTTTGTCTTTCTGGCGTTGCCGATCAGTGGGTGACGCGGCTGGTGCCGTCGACGGTCACGATACGCACGCGCTCGCCGACCCGGAAAATCTCGTTCTCCTGAACCTGCTGTACATAGGCGCGCATGCTGCCATCATCCTCGCGAACGGTGACTTCCACACCTTGGGTACGGGTCAGCCCTTCTTCGGCGGCAGAACCGGCCAAGCCGCCGGCGACCGCACCGATCACTGCGGCGACGATGCTGCCGCGACCGCCACCGATGGCGCTACCGGCGACACCACCGACCACCGCACCGGCGCCACCGCCGATCGGGGTTTTGGTGCCTTCGATCTTCACAGGGCGCAGGGACTCGATGGTACCCATGCGCACGGTCTGGACGCGGCGTGCCTCGTCCCGAGAGTAGGAGTCGCCGGACAGGTTGGAGGCACATCCCCCCAGCAGCAGCGACATCGTGGTGAACGATGCAACCAGCAGAACAGACTTACGCATAGGATCATCTCCTTAAGACAGGTGCTCATTAGACTCCGCACATTGACGACTGTCACGACACGCACCGGATAAAATTGCTTCCATTCAGCTTGGGTACAGGCAGCACACCTGGAACTGTCAGAAGGCTCGGTTAACAAGGATAGACATGGATTACTTCATCATCGCCGTCACCACCGTGGCCGGCCTGTATTTTCACGGTTGGCTGTACGTGCGGATCAGGCGCTGGACCGACCGGGACCTGGCCCTGTCGTTTGCGGGGAAGGACGAGCAGAAACGCGAATTCATGCTCCAGCGGCTCGAAGCGGCCAAGGCGCAGAAGGTCAAACGGAAGGAGTTGGCGGCCTGGCTGGAACGCGAGGCCGCCGGATACAGCGCAGCTTAAGGCGCCAGCCGCTCACGCAGCCAGGCGCCCTGCTCCAGGCGATAGTTGAGGCGATCGTGCAGACGGCTCGGACGGCCCTGCCAGAACTCGATGCGCTCCGGCAACAGGCGGTAGCCACCCCAGTGCTCGGGGCACTGCGGCTGGCTGTCGCTGAAACGCTGTTCGGTCGCCTTGAGCAGCGCCTCAAGCTCGCCACGATCGGCGATCACCCGGCTCTGCGGTGAAGCCCAGGCGCCCAGGCGGCTACCCAGCGGGCGCACCTGGTAATAGGCATCGGACTCTTGCGGCGAGACCTTCACCACCTTCCCTTCGATACGCACCTGGCGCTCCAGCGTCGGCCAGAAGAAGGTCATGGCCGCGTACGGATTGGCCAGCAAATGCTGACCCTTGGCGCTCTCGTAGTTGGTGAAGAAGGTGAAGCCCTGCTCGTCCAGGCCCTTGAGCAGGAGAATGCGGCAATGCGGACGGCCGTGCTCGTCCACGGTTGCCACGGTCATGGCATTGGCTTCCACCGGGGCCTGTTCGGTTTTCACCGCGTCGGCGAACCATTGGTGAAACAGCGCAAAGGGCTCGCTCGGGGCCTGGGCTTCAGCCAGGCCGTCGCGGGTGTAGTCACGGCGCATATCTGCCAGCGTCTGAGTCATCTACAGCGTTCCTTGAGGATCAGTTGGTCTTCGCAGGGCTGTTGGCCGCAACCTTCTTGGCTGCGGGCTCGGCTTTTTTCGCAGCCGGTTTGGCTGGTGCAGCTTTCTTCTTGGCCGCGGTGTCTTTCACCGGGGCGGCTTTCTTGGCAGGCGCCGCTTTGGCCGGGGCTTTGGCAGCAGCCTTGGCGGCTGGCTTGGCCGCAGGTGCCTTGACCGCAGGTTTGGCATCCTGGACAGCGACCAGCGCAGCCGGGCTTGGGGTTGGCTGCTGGTACTTGGCAAGCAGCGCCACCATGGTGGCTTGCGGGGTCAGGATCATTTCCACACGACGGTTCAGCGAACGGCCCTGCAGGCTGTCGTTGGCTGCCCGTGGCGCCACCGAACCGAGGCCGCGCAGGCCCAGGCGATCACGCTGCAGGCCGCTGAGGCGGAAGATCGCCGCCACCGACTGGGCGCGCTCCTGGCTCAGCTTCTGGTTGGCCGCGGCGGCGCCGCTGCTGTCGGCATGGCCGAGGACCAGGACGGCAGTCTTGGTGTCGGTTTCAACGATCTTGGCGATCCGGGTGATCGGGCCGAGGGTGACCGGCAGCAGCATGGCCGGACGATCCGGGTTGTAGCCGCTGTCCACCGGCAAGATCACCACCAGCACGTCTTCACGGCGCTCCAGTTCCAGCTTGCTGTCCTTGACCGCCTCGCGCAGGCGCGGCTCGTAAGCGTCCAGCCAGGCCTGGGTGGCCTTCACGTCAATCTTCGGTACCGCCGCCGCTGCGACCTCTTTTTCTTCGCTACCACCAAAAGGCCACCACCAACTGCCGCCTTCGGACTTGGCTTCGGACTTGACGACTTTCTCGGTCACGGCTGCCTTCACTTCCTGATCGGCGACCTTGTCCGAGCCAAACGGCCACCAGCTGTGACCGCTGTCGGCGGCGTCTTTCTGGGGGTTCTGGGCGCAACCGGTGATGGCCAGGCACAGGGCAAGAGCTAAGGTTTTATGTGAAGACATCAGCGATACACCATGAAAATGAAAGAAAAAATACGTGGAATGCAGAATAGCCAACCGGCCCCGTGAGTACAGGGCCAACCGATCAAAGGCACGCTTTCAGGACCCGCACCAGTTTTTGCGCACGGGGGTCCATGAGGATGTAGGGGCCGAGGGTATTGGTGACGAAGCCGAAGGCAACGTCGTGCTCAGGGTCAGCGAAACCGACCGAGCCGCCCGCGCCCGGATGCCCGAACGCACGGGCGCCGAGGCCAAACGTCGCGTTGGCCACCGTCGGCTGGTCAAGCATGCAGCCCAGGCCGAAACGGGTGCGGGTGAGCAGGGTCTTGTCTTCACCCAGGCTGTGTTCGCGGGTCAGTTCGTCGAGCAGTTCGGATTCCAGCAGGCTGCCATCGAGCAGCCCGGCGTAGAAGCCGGCCAGACTGCGGGCGTTGCCGTGACCGTTCGCCGCCGGCTGCTGCATGCGCCGCCACTCGGGTTTGTTGGTGCTGGTGAGGATTGCCGGCGGGTTGGTGAAGGCCCGGGTCGACAGGGCCTGCGGCTCGCGCATGGTGACCTGAAGCAAGCGCTGCGCCGCTTCGTCGCCGAGGTTGCCCTTGCCGCGAGCGATATGGGCGACACGGTGGAATTCCTCGTCGGCCAGGCCGATATGAAAATCCAGCCCCAAGGGTTTTGCCGTACGCGCAACGATCGACTCGCCCGGGCCCCGGCCATCGGCGCGGCGAATCAGCTCACCCACCAGCCAGCCATAGGTGATCGCGGCGTAGCCATGCGCACTGCCCGGCGTCCACCACGGCGCTTCAGCGGCCAGGGTGTCGACCATGGTTTGCCAGTTGTAGAGGGCTTCGGCGGGGAGCAGTTCGCGGATCGCCGGCAGGCCGGCCTGGTGGCAGAGCAAGTGGCGCAGGGTTACCGACTCTTTGCCGGCCTGGGCGAACTCGGGCCAGTAGCGCGCAACCGGCGCGTCGAGTTGCAGCTTGCCCTCGCCCACCAGTTGCAACGCGGTGACCGCGGCAAAGGTCTTGGTGCAGGAGAACAGGTTGGCGATGGTGTCGCTGTGCCAGGCCTCCTGGCCGTCCTTGTCGGCGCTGCCGGCCCACAGGTCGAGGACTGTTTCGCCACCGATCTGGATGCACAACGCCGCACCGCGCTCCTGGGGATCGTCGAAGAGAGCCGCGAAGGCCTCGCGTACCGCTTCGAACTTCAGTTCGAAATGACCCTGAATCTGCACCCGACGACTCCTGCACAACCTGCCTGAAAAGTGGCGTGCATTGTTTCAGCACGGAGCGGATTTGGGAACAGACACGGGTCAGACGGCGACATCATTCATCTAAGGTTCAGGGTTTGCCGGGCTCGCTCGCCGGTTGCCGGGCCGGTGCACTGCCGACGATCTCTTTCTCCACCTGCAGGTTGGCCTTGCGCACCTGTTCGACGAAGCCCTGGAACGGCACGTCGGTGATGCCGACCAGGCCGAAGTGGCCGTTTTCGCCATCGAGCAGACGTCCGCTGGCCGGCTGGTCGGCGAACTGGAACCAGTGCGCGCCGACAATGCTCGGCTCGGACAGCGCCGCCTTGAGGAACGCCGTGTAGGCCGGGCCGCGATCTTCCTCGCGGGCGACTTCCATCGGCCCCGGCCAGAACGGTCCGCGGTCGCGGGAACCGAAGTGGAACTCGGAGACCAGCACCGGCTTGTCCAGCGCCCGCAACTGGGCGAAGTCGTAGCCGTCCTGAGGTTTCGGGGTATAGAAGTTGAAGCTCAGCACATCACAGTATTGGGCGCAGGCCGCCACGGCCTCCGGAGTGGTAACGGCGAAGCGGCCGCCCAGCAGCAGTTGGTTCGGCGCATGCCACTTCAGTGCATCGGAGATGGTCTTGAAATAAGCGTCGGCGAAGGTGCGCTGGAAATGCTTGAAGTCCGCTTCGATTTCCGGGTGTTCGGCGCTTGGCAGCGGCGGCTCGAAGCCTGGGTCTTCCATCAGTTCCCAGGCGCTCAACTCGATGCCCCAGGCCTTGGACAGGCCTTCCTGGTTACGGTACTTGTCGCGCAGTTGCTTGAGGAAGGCACGCTTGGCCGGCACGTCGGTGGTCAGGCGCAAGGTGCCATAGGCCAGGCCATAGCGCGACTTGGGATCGTCTCCCGGCGCGGCCCAGGCCAGTTCGTTGTCGGCGAAGTAGCCGATCAGCCACGGATCATCGCGGTGATCGCGGGCGGCAATGGCCACCGCACGTTCGGTGGCCATGGCGAAACGCGGGTCGAACGGGTCGGGCATCGCGCCCCACCAGTCCATGCCGGTGCTGATGCTGGCGTAATCGCCGACGATCGCCAGCGGCAAGGTGTAAGGCAGACGCTGGGCATGGCCCAGGTCGGGGTCGCTCCAGTTGCCGAGGGTGTTGAAGCCCCAGGCCTGCAAACGGTCGAGGGCCTGGGCCTGCCAGCGTCCGGCATCGAAGGCGGTTGGCGGGCACGGCGCGGCGGGCGTATGGCCGGTGGCTGCGGCTGGCGTGCAAGGTTTGCCGTAGCTGCGCTCGAGGTTGGCGGCATAGAAGTCGAACCAGCGGCCCTGGTTGAAATTGCGTCCTTTGGACGAGGCATTGCCGTCGTTGTTGTTGCCGTCACCGTAGAAGGCCGCCAATGGCGAATCCGCCGCCGGCAGCCCGCTGAACATCGCTTCACGCCCGGCGACATAAGTGCGCCCGGGTTCAGCGTTCACCGCGTTGACGCCCAGCGAATAGAACGGATGCCCCTCCGGCGTAACCAGGTACCAGCGACCATCACGTTTGACCGTGCGGAAGAAGCCCTTGGCATCGAAGGTCTGCCCGCCGGTCCAGCCGCCGAAGCGGTCCAGCGGCTGCTTCTGGCGTTCGGCCAGCCAGGTCTTGAGTTGTTGCTGCTCTTTGGCGGCCGCGCTGCGCAGTTGCTCGTCGCTGCTGACCTTTTCCGGCCAGCGACCCCGGCTGAACTGGCCATAGCCATCGATCAACTGGCTGTACGCTGCCTGCTGCTGGCGGTCGTCGTCCTGCACGTTGATGCGCTCGATCAACACGCTCTGGGCGACATTCGGCTGGTTCATCGACAGGGTGACGGAGGTGACCTGGCTCAGGTCCAGCTCGCCAGCACTGCCGGTCAGGATCAGACGCTGACCTTCGAAGGTCCAGGGCATCGGCGGGCCGGCGCGCATGCCCTGGCTCAGCGGCGAACTGGCCTGGAGCGGGATCAGCACGGTCTGCGCCGGGCCGGCTGGCAGGTGGATGCGGCTGGTGAGGGTTTTGCCGTCGGCGCTCTGGATGGTCACGTTGACCGTCAGGGCCCAGTCCATCCCGCTTTGCAGGCGCAGGGTCAGGGCCTTTTGCGCGGACCAGTCCCAGACGCCAGTCTGCGGACTCATGCGCAGGTTGGGGCGCTGCACCGGATTGAACACCACTCGGCGCAGCACTTCGCCTTCGGCCGTCTGCTCAGCGTTGTACTGCGGCAGGCTGGCCTCCTCGGTCGCCACATTTACCACGGAGGTGGGGCGCACAAAGTTGAACAGCGTCTGCTGCGCGGCCAACAGTGGCGGGCAGAACATCAGCGCGAAAACGGCGGGAAGGGTACGGCGCAACATGGGGCTCGAGTTCTCCTTGAAGGACCCTTGCGGGTCTTGGGTCCGGTGAATAGACAGCGAGAAATACAAAAGATTTTCAGCGCCTGATCGCTGCGGCCTGGCGGGACGCCGAAGCGCAGCGATTGGGCTCAGGAAATTTCCCGACGAAACGGCGGCAGCGCGTTAAGAATAGCCTTGCCGTAGCGTTGGGTGACCACGCGGCGGTCAAGCAGGGTGATGATTCCGCGGTCCTCTTCGGTCCGCAGCAGGCGACCGCAGGCCTGGATCAGTTTCAGCGACGCATCCGGTACGGCGATTTCCATGAACGGGTTGCCGCCGCGCGCCTCGATCCATTCGGCCAACGCCGCTTCCACCGGGTCATCCGGCACGGCGAAGGGGATCTTGGCGATCACCACGTGCTCGCAATAGGCACCCGGCAGGTCGACCCCTTCGGCGAAACTGGCGAGACCGAACAGCACGCTGGGATCACCACCATCGACCCGTGCCTTGTGCTTGTTCAAGGTTTCCTGCTTGGACAGGTTGCCCTGGATAAACACCTGTTTGCGCCAGTCGCGGTCCAGGCCGTCGAACACGTCCTGCATCTGTTTGCGCGAGGAGAACAGCACCAGCGAACCCCGCGAACCTTCCACCAGTTCCGGCAGATCGCGAATGATCGCTGCGGTGTGAGCGGCAGCGTCTCGCGGGTCGGCGCGCAGGTCCGGCACGCGCAGCACGCCGGCATCGGTGTGGTGGAACGGGCTTGGCACCACCGTGGTGACCGCCGCCCGCGGCAAACCGGAACGCATGCGGAAACGGTCGAAGGTGCCCAGCGCGGTGAGTGTCGCCGAGGTCACCAGGGCGCCGTGGGCGACGCTCCACAGGTTGCGGCGGAGCATCTCGGCAGCCAGGATCGGGCTCGCGTTGACTTCGATGTCGAACAGCGCGCCGCTCTCGGCCAACGTCAGCCAGCGCGCCATTGGCGGGCTGTCTTCCGGGTCTTCGGCGGTGAAGGCGGTCCACAGTTCCCAGTTGCCCTGGGCGCGGGTCAACAAGGTGCCGAACAGCGGGTACCACTCCTCGGCCTGGTGGCTGGCGATGCCAATATTGACCTCGCCGTCCATGCCTTCCTTGAGCAGGTCGGTAAGACGGGAGAACAAGTCGTTGAGACGGGAAAAGCCCTTCTTCAGTTCGATGCCGATCTCACGGATATGCTCCGGAATCACGCCACCAACGAAGCGATGCCGAGGCCGCTCGCGGCCTTCGATGTCTTCGCTGGGACGGAAGTCGGCAACCTGCTCGCAGGCGCTGAACATGAATTGCTGCTGGTTCTTGATCTCCCGGGCCAGCTCCGGCACCTGCTCGATGAACTTGCCAAGGTCGCCCGGCAGCGGGTTCTGGGCCAGCAACTTGGTCAGGTTCTTCGCGGTCTGCTCCAGCCAGTCGGCGGTGGAGCGCAGGCGGCTGTAATGGGCGAAGTGGCCGATGGCCTTGTCCGGCAGGTGATGGCCTTCGTCGAACACGTAGATGGTGTCACGCGGATCGGGCAATACCGCGCCGCCGCCCAGGGCCAGGTCGGCGAGGACCATGTCGTGGTTGGTGACGATCACATCGACCTTGCCCATGCCCTCGCGCGCCTTATAGAAGGTGCACTGGCCGAAGTTGGGGCAGTGGCGGCCGGTGCACTGGCTGTGGTCGGTGGTGACCCGCATCCAGTCCTTGTCTTCCAGGGCCATGGGCCAACTGTCGCGATCACCGTCCCAGCGGTTGCCGGCGAGCTTCTCGATCATGCTGTTGAACAGCTTCTGGCTGACTTCATCGACCTCGATCTTGAAGCCTTCTTCCTCGAACAACTGCGCCGTGGCGCTCTGCGCGTGGCCTTCCTGCAACAGCAGGTCGAGCTTGGACAGGCACAGGTAGCGGCCGCGCCCCTTGGCCAGGGCGAAGCTGAAGTTCAGGCCGCTGTTGCGCATCAGGTCGGGCAGGTCCTTGAAGACGATCTGCTCTTGCAGGGCGACGGTTGCCGTGGCGATCACCAGGCGCTTGCCGGCGGCTTTGGCCGCGGGGATCGACGCCAGGCTGTAGGCCACGGTCTTGCCGGTACCGGTGCCGGCCTCGACCGCCACCACGGCCGGGTCGCCAGAGCGCCGACCTTCGTCGTCGCAGTCGATGTCGCCGAGCACCTTCGCCACTTCGGCGATCATCAGGCGCTGGCCATAACGCGGTTTGAGGCTCTTGGCTTCGAGAAAACGGGAGTAGGCGCCCTGAATCTGGGACTTGAGTTCGGTACTGATCATGGTCTCGGGGCGCCCAAAAAGGCTGGATAAATTTTCAGTGTTTCGAGTGGGCCGGCTATCATACCCCGCTATTGCCCTTTGCGCCGAATGGAGTGCCCGATGACCGCCTACGCCCTTCCCTACAGCCTGCATGTCCTGGCCGCCATGGTCTGGGTCGGCGGCATGTTCTTCGCCTGGATGATCCTGCGCCCGGCGGCCGCCACAGTCCTCGAAGGCCCGCCCCGGCTGCAGTTGTGGCTGGAAGTGTTTCCGCGTTTTTTCAGTTGGGTGTGGATCGCCGTGCTGGTCCTGGCGGTCAGTGGCGCGGGCATGCTGCACATGCACTATTCCGGCTTCGACCATGCGCCGCGCCATGTGCAGGTGATGATGGGGGGTGCCATCGCCATGTTCGCCCTGTTCATGCGAGTGCAGAGTCTGTTGCTGCCTGAGCTGCGCAAGGCCGTCGAGGCTGGCGACTGGGCAGCAGGCGCCGGTGTGATGGGTCGCATCCGGCGCATGGTGGGGATCAATCTGTTGCTGGGGATTGCGGTAATCGTGGTGGCGGCGTCGCGGTTGTCGTTCTGAGGGCCGCGCCAACGCCGCCGCCCTCAACACCACGCGTTACAGGCGCTGCACACTCAACTCGCCCGGCGACCCGGCCAGCCCAGGCTGGCCTGCGGCACCGGGACGACCATCGGCACCGCCATCGGTGCGATAGACCAGGCAGCCCTTGCTCGCCCCGCCCTGCCCCGGTTTGCCCGCGACACCCGGCGCACCGGGCGCCCCGCCGTCCAGACGCACCTTGATCTGCTCTGCCGGATAATCCGCCGGCAGGCTCAGGCGCACCCGGCCACCGGGAGCACCGTCATGACCATTGCCGCCGTTGTCACCATTGGCGCCACGGCTGGCCTGGCCCCAGGTGCAGCCACCGGCCTTGCCGTTGGCGCCATCGAGGCCGACAAAGCCCGGCGCACCGGTGCCGCCGCGGGCATCGATGGACAGCAGCGGTGCCTGCAAGCGATTCAGCCGCAGGTCCAGATTGCGGCCTGACTGTGCCGGCTTTTCATACGTCCCCGGCGCGCCATGGGCGGCGATCTGGCTGCCTTCGGCGAGCTGCGCGCTGCCGGCTTCGATACGCAGGGTGTCCTGGGCCGGCACCACGGCAATTCGTGCATCGCGGCCGAGGGTCAGTTGATCGACTTTCAGCTCCACCAGACTGGACGGCAACAGCAAGGTGGCGGAATCCGCCACATCGAGGCGCTCCAGGTGAACGACACTGGCCTTGTTTGCCAGACGCAGCACCGAATGCGGTGCAACGCTCAGGGCATCGGCCATGCTCAGCGGGCTGAACAACGCGGTCAACAGCATCAGCTTACGCATGCTTGGCTTCCTTGGGAGGTGCGGGGATGGAGAGGATATGGAAGATGCCCACCAGCAGAATCTGCAGGCGGTCGAACCAGCGGTGGCTGCGCTGGCGCAGGCGACCGTTGAAGAACAGGATTTCGAGCAGATGAAGCCCCAGCAGTGAGGCGCCGGCCAGGTTGATCAACTGGTGGAACGGCGGTTGCGCGGGAATCAGCAGATTCACCAGCACCACCCACCAGAACACCACTGTCAGCGCCTTGAACAAGCCGAGAAAGCCTTTCATAGCCTTGCTCCTGAAGGGTTCGCGTCAGCCGTGGCGATCCGCCAGGAGACAGACTGCCACCATAACGGCTGACGCCGCGCCGATCAATTGAGGTGCAGCTCTACCCGGCGATTCTGCGCACGGCCAGCGTCGGTTTCATTGTCTGCGACCGGCTCGCTTTCGCCGCGCCCCTGGCTGGTGACTTTCTGCGGCGACACGCCCTGGCTGATGAGGTACTCGGCCGCGGCGCTGGCGCGGCGCTCGGAGAGCCGCTGGTTGTAGGCGTCGGTGCCCTTGCTGTCGGTGTGCCCGACCACGCGGATGCGGGTCACCGCCGGGTTACTCAGGCGCTCGACCAGCGCGTTCAGTTGTTGCTGCGCGGCCGGCATCAATTCGGCCGAGTCGAAGGCGAACAGCACATTGCCCTGGTCACTGAGGGTAATGACTTCCTGCACCGGCTCAGGCTCGGCGACTTTTTCCGACACCGGGTACTGCGGCAGTGGGCAGCCGTTGTGGCTGACCGGGGTATTGGCCGGGGTGTCCGGGCAGCGGTCGCGGCGGTCGAACACGCCGTCGCCGTCTTCGTCGCCATCATGGGCATAGCAGATCAATCCGCCGGCAATGACCCCGGCAGCACCACCGCCTGCCGCCCAGGCCGAGCTTTCGATGGCGCCGAGTCCACCGCCCACCAGGCCGCCGAGCAGGCTGCACAATGGCCAGGTCCGTTGATTGAGTGGTGCGCTTCCATCGCTGTGGGTCGCGCAACCGGAAAGCAAGCCGGCCGCCAACAACACGGGAAGCGCGGCTCTGGTAAGTGCGGTCATGGGGAAATGCCTCCTGTGTTACTGGCTATTACCAGCACACAGGAGTAAAGACCGGCCCGCGGCACTTCACAAGCCACGGGCCGCGAGGCTTCAACGCTCGATGCGGATTTCCGTGCGGCGGTTCTGTGCCCGGCCGTCCGCGGTGCGGTTGTCGGCTTCAGGCTGACTTTCACCGGCACCGCGCACCGACACGAAGCTGGCGCGTGGCACGCCGGTTTCAATCAGGTACTCGGTCACCGAATGCGCCCGGCGCTCGGAGAGTTTCTGGTTGTAGGCGTCAGAGCCGACGCTGTCGGTGTGCCCGGTCACGCTCAGTCGGGCGCTTGGCGCTTCCTGTTTCAGGCGAGTGGCGATGGTGTTCAGGCGAGACTTGTCAGCCGCGGTCAGCTTGGCTGAATCGAACTCGAAGTGGATGTCACGGATAACGATGGTCTCTTCCTTCACGACCACCACTTCTTCAACCACTGCGACCGGTGCAGGCTCTGGCGGGCAGCCGTTGGCATCGACCTGGACACCACGCGGCGTGCCTGGGCACTTGTCGCGGCTGTCCGGCACGCCATCGCCGTCTTCATCGCCATCACCATGGACATAGCAATAAGCCGCGGCCATGGTGCCGCCCACCAATGCGCCCCAACCGGCCCAACTGCTGCTCTCGATCGCGCCCAATGCGGCGCCACCGACGCCTCCGACGGCAGCACACTTCGGCCAGTCGGTTTTTTGCAAACCTGCACAACCAGTCAATACGCTGGCTAGCAGAACCAGAGGTAAAGCTGTGCGAACTATGCTCATTTGTTGCATCTCCCAGGAGGATTCGGTGCAAAACCGATGCTCTGGGAGTAAAGACCGCAGCGTCCATCTCCGCCAGCAATAAGCCATGACGCAACCACCGCGCCCCTTTGCCTTGGCGCCGTGGCCCGCTAGTCTTGGCGGATCAGATGAGGACCTTCAATGACCGAGAGCTTTTCTTCGCGCACGCCGCAACAGGCCCTGGCCGCGCTATTGGAACACCATGCCCCGCAACGCCTGTTGCTGGTGGGCACACGCTTCCCCGCCCTGGAAGCCTTCGCCGCCGCGCACCCGCAGGCCAGCATCGATGTCGCCGCACCCGGTCCGCTGCCGGCGGATCTGGCGGGCAAGCGCTACGACCTGGCGCTGCTGGTGGACTGCCTGGAGCACCTGCCCAAGCGCAACGGCCTGGAATTGGTGGGCGGCATCCGCAACCTCAATGCCAACCGCATCGCCGTGCTGGCCGACCTCGCCGCCAGCGGCTGGGAAGACACTGATTTCTACTCGCTGGCGCTGCAGGCCAACGAGCGTTTCCAGCGTGATAACCAGGTCCTCGGCCTGTTCAGCTACGATCTGCGTGACTATAAACAGGTACCCGACTGGCTCAACGCCAAGTTCTGGGCCAATCCGCAAAACTTCGGCAAGTACTGGTGGTGACGCGATGAGTGTTTCGGTTTGTCCCTGCGGCAGCGGCAACCTGGTGGATACCTGCTGCGGGCACTATCACGCCGGGCACCCGGCCCCGGACGCCCAGACGCTGATGCGTTCGCGCTACAGCGCCTACGTGCTGGGCCTGGTGGACTATCTGGTGAAGACCACCCTGCCGGTGCAACAGGCCGGCCTCGACCGCCCGGCCATCGCCGCCTGGAGCGCGCAAAGCACCTGGCTCGGGCTGGAGGTGGAATCGGCGGAGGTCTTCGGCGGTCAGCCCGAGCACGCCTTCGTCACCTTCACCGCGCGCTGGCATGACGCTGATGGCGAACACAGCCACCGCGAGCGTTCGGCCTTCGTGCAGAACCAGGGCCACTGGTACTTCATCGACCCGACCGTCGGCCTCAAGGCCGGCCGCAACGACGCCTGCCCCTGCGCCAGCGGGCAGAAATTCAAGAAGTGCTGTTCCAGTTATGTAGGCGGATAGCGACCATGCGCCGTCTGGCCCGTCTGTCAGTGCTCATGCTCCTGCTGAGCCTGACAGGCTGCGCCAGTTGGCTGGACAGCGACTTCCGCGATCCCGAGGTGCACCTGATCAAGGTGGAAACGGTCAAGGCGCGGCTGATGCAGCAGCGCTTCATCCTTCACTTTCGTATCGACAACCCCAACGACAGCGCCTTGCAGGTTCGCGGTCTGAGCTACTCGGTACGGTTGAATGAGCTGCTGCTGGCCCAAGGCGACGACGGCCAGTGGCTGCGGATCGACGCCCACGGCCGGCGCACCGTCCAGGTCGAGGTGCGGACCAACCTCTGGCAGCACCTGAAACCGCTGGCGAAGATGCTGCGCGCCCACCGGCCGCTGCACTACCGCCTCGAAGGCACCCTGCGCACCGGATTATTCTTCACCCGCGACCTGCACTTGTCCCGCAGTGGTGAGATAATTCCCGGCGATTTTGTCCCGGAGTAACCCAGATGACCCAGCAACCCCACGTTCACGGCCCTGATTGCAATCATGATCACGACCATCACCACGATCACGACCACGGCCATGTGCACGGTCCGCACTGCAACCACGCGCCCCAGGAGCCGGTGCGCAACACGTTGAAAGATGTCGGCCGCAACGACCCTTGCCCCTGCGGCAGCGAGAAAAAATTCAAGAAGTGCCACGGCGCCTGAGTGTGACTTCCTGTAACAGCGGTCGCGCTTTGTGATATCCATAACGCCGACCGCTGCGCCCTGGCGCGGCAGAACGACGGCAGCATGCGCCATGCTGCCGTTTCCTGATGGAGCGCCTCATGATCGATCTGTACTACTGGACCACCCCCAACGGCCACAAGATCAGCCTGTTTCTTGAGGAGACCGGCCTTCCGTACCGGATCCACCCGATCAACATCGGCAAAGGCGAGCAATTCGCCGCCGACTTCCTGAAGATTGCCCCCAACAACCGTATTCCGGCCATCGTCGACAACGACACCGCCGACGGCCAGCCACTGTCGCTGTTCGAATCCGGGGCCATCCTGCTTTACCTCGCCGAAAAAACCGGCCAGTTCATCCCGCAAGACCTGCGCGGTCGCCAGGAAGCCCTGCAATGGCTGTTCTGGCAAATGGGCGGTCTCGGCCCGATGGCCGGGCAGAACCACCATTTCAATCGCTTTGCACCGGAAAAGATCCCGTACGCCATCAAACGCTACGTCGACGAGACCAAACGCCTCTACGGGGTGCTGAACAAGCGCCTGGAAGACCGACCGTTCGTCGCCGGCGAGGCGTACAGCATTGCCGACATGGCGATCTATCCGTGGATCGTTCCGCACAAATGGCAAGAGCAGAATATCGACGACTTCCCGGCCCTTAAAGGCTGGTTCGAGCGCATTCAGGCCCGTCCTGCCACCCAGCGCGCCTACGCCCTGGTGGAAAAGATCAACCCGCCGCAGCCATAAGCCCGCGTCACCGGCGCGGTGCTTTGCAAATAAAGCCCGCGCCCCCGCTTGCATGGGGCCATCGCGCTCACTAACGTAGCGCCTTTCAGCCGCCACCCCCTTGCAGGAGCTTTGCCATGGCCTCGCCAGCCTTTCCCCTTTCACGTCTTCGGTTCGGCGTCGCCGCGGCCGCACTCGGGCTGCTCAGCCTGGGTGGTTGCCAGATGGGCAACGTTCGCGACAGCGTGCCACCGACCGTCGGGGTCGAGCCGCTCAAGGGCCTGGCGCAGAACGTTTCGGTACGGCGCAATGCCCAGGGCATGCCGCTGATCGAAAGCAGCTCCTTCCATGACGCCCTGTTCAGCCTCGGCTACGTGCACGCCTCCGACCGCATCGGCCAGATGCTCGGCATGCGCCTGCTGGCCCAGGGTCGGCTGTCCGAGATGGCTGGCGCCGAGGCGCTGGACGTCGACCGCTTCATGCGCGCCACCAACCTGCGCCAGAGCGCGACCCAACTCTATGCCGACGCCTCGCCGCGCCTGAAGCGCTTCTTCGAGGTCTATGCCCGCGGCGTCAACGCCTACCTGTTCCGCTACCGCGAAAAACTGCCGTCGCCGCTGGCCGGCTACCGCCCGGAGTACTGGAAAGCCGAGGACTCGGCGCTGGTCTTCGCCCTCTACAGCTTCAGCCAGTCGGTGAACCTGCAAGAAGAAATTGCCGCCCTGACCCTCGCGCAGAAAGTCGGTGCCGACAAACTGGCCTGGCTGCTGCCCAACTACCCAGACGAACCGCTGCCGGAGGCCGAGGCCGACAAGCTCAAGGGCCTGAACCTCGCCAGCCAGTTGACCGGCCTGGCGCCGGTGGCGGCGGTCAGCGCGCAACTCGCCGCGTTCAACGTGCTCGGCAATGCCAACTCGGCCAACTGGGCCCTCGGCCCGCAGCGCAGCCGCAGCGGCCGCAGCCTGTTGGCCAGCGACAGCCAGGGCGGCTGGGTGTTGAGCCCGGTGCAGATCCGCACCACCAAGTACCAGGCCGCCGGTTTCACCCTGCCCGGCCTGCCTTTCGTGCTCGCCGGTTTCAACGGCAAGCTGGCCTGGAGCGGCAGCGCGGCCATGGGCGACAACCAGGACCTGTACCTGGAAAAACTGCGTCGCCAGGGCAGCCAGTTGCTCTACGAAGTGGACGGTCGCTGGCAGCCTGCGCGGGCGCGCAACGAAACCTTCTTCGTCAAGGGCCAGCGCCCGCAGCGCGAAGTCATCTACGAAACCGGCCACGGCGCCCTTCTCACCGGCGACAAGGGCGGCCTCGGCCTGGCGCTGCGCATGCCCGACCTCAAGGGCGACAAGAGCCTCGACGCGTTCTTCGACCTGTCGCGGGCGCAGAACGTCGAGCGCGCCTTCGACGCCAGTCGCGAGATCGGTGCGGCAGCGCTGAACATGGTCTTCGCCGATGCCAGCAACATTGGCTGGCAAGTCACCGGCCGCTACCCCAACCGCCGCGAAGGCCAGGGCCTGCTGCCCTCGCCGGGCTGGGACAGCCGCTACGACTGGGACGGCTACGCCGACGCCATGCTCCATCCGTACGACCAGGACCCGCCGCAAGGCTGGCTCGGCAACGCCAACCAGCGCAGCGCACCACGCGGCTACGGCATGCAGTTGTCCAACAGTTGGTCGTACCCGGAGCGCGCCGAACGCCTCGCGCAACTGGCCGGCAACGGCAAGCACGACAGCCGCAGCCTTATCGCCATGCAGAACGACCAGACCACCCTGTTCGCCAACAAACTCAAGGCCATGTTCGAAGCGCCGGGCATGGCCCAGCCGTTGAAAAAAGCCATCGACAGCCTGCCGGCCGAGCAGAAGGCCCGCGCCCGCGAAGCCTACACCCGCCTGATGGCCTTCGATGGCCGCCTGAGCCAGACCTCGGCCGACGCCGCGGTGTACGAACTGTTCCTTCAGGAAAGCACGCGGCTGACCTTTCTCGATGAACTCGGTCCGGAGTCGAGCCCGGCGTGGCAGGCATTCGTCGCCAATGCGCGGCTGTCCTATTCGGCCCAGGCCGACCACCTGCTGGGTCGCGACGACAGCCCGTTCTGGGATGACCGCACGACCCCGGCGAAAGAAGACAAACCGACCATTATTGCCCGCAGTCTGGCCGCGGCGATCAGTGCCGGTGAACAGCAACTCGGTGCCGACCGCAAGACCTGGCAATGGGGCAAGCTGCACCAGTACCAATGGCCGACGGCCAACCTGCATGGCCTGGGCGACAACCTCAGTCGACGGCCGCAAGCGGTGGGCGGCGACCACAGCACGCTGAACCCGTCGACCTATGCCTGGGGCCAGGACTTCAAGGCCAGCCTCGGCCCGGCAGTGCGCATGGTGGTGGACTTCGGCCAGGTCGAGCCACTGCAATTGCTCACCAGCAGCGGCCAGTCCGGCAACCCGGCTAGCCCGCAGTTTGCCAACGGCCTGGATGCGTGGTTCCGCGGGCAGTACCAGAGCGTGCCGCTGCAAACGCAGAACTATGAGCGGGCGTATGGCAGCAAGCGCCTGACCTTGGTGCCGGGGAAGTAATTTATCGGCCTTGAGGGCCTTATCGCTGCGGTTCGGTCCCCCGACAAACCAGCGATAAAGCCCTCAAAAACACCGAACTTCCCCAACCCGTAACCGCTCTACCGATACAAGCCCTCCACCAGCAGCCCTGCCATGGACCTTGTCATCGCCCGCCCCGAAGGCCTCTACTGCCCGCCCGGTGATTTCTACATCGATCCCTGGCGCCCCGTGGAACGGGCGGTCATCACCCATGGCCACGGCGACCACGCCCGCACCGGCAATCACCATTACCTCTGCGCCGAACCCGGCGCCGGCATCCTGCGCGCCCGCCTCGGCGCCGACATCAATCTGCAAACCCTGCCCTACCGCGAACGCCTGTCGCACCACGGCGTCACCCTGAGTTTCCACCCCGCCGGCCATGTGCTCGGCTCGGCCCAGGTGCGCCTGGAATACCAGGGCGAAATCTGGGTCGCCTCGGGGGACTACAAGGTCGAAGCCGATGGCACCTGCGCGCCGTTCGAGCCGGTGCGTTGCCACACCTTCATCACCGAATCCACCTTCGGCCTGCCGATCTACCGCTGGCAGCCGCAAGCCGAGGTGTTCGGTGAAATCAACGACTGGTGGCGCGCCAACCAGACCCGCGGCAAAGCCAGCGTGTTGTTCTGCTACGCCTTCGGCAAGGCCCAGCGCATCCTCCACGGCATCGACGCCAGCCTCGGGCCGATCCTCGCCCACGGCTCGGTCGAACCGCTCAACCGGGTCTACCGCGAAGCCGGCATCGCGCTGCCATTGACGCAATACGCTGGTGACATCCCGCGCAACGACCCCCTGCTGCGCCAGGCCCTGATCATCGCCCCGCCCTCGGCCGGCGGCAGCACCTGGATGCGCCGCTTCGGCGATTACAGCGATGCCTTCGCCAGCGGCTGGATGCGCCTGCGCGGCACTCGTCGGCGGCGCGGGGTCGATCGCGGCTTCGTGCTGTCCGACCACGCCGACTGGCCGGGCCTGCTCTGGGCCATCGCCGAAACGGGCGCGCAGCGGGTGATGGTCACCCACGGCTCGGTCAACGTGCTGGTGCGCTATCTCACCGAGCTGGGACTCGACGCCCGTCCCTTCGTCACCGAATACGGCGACGAAGACGACGCACCGACCGCAGCGCAGGCCGAGGCATGAAAGCCTTCGCCGAGCTGTACCTGCGCCTGGACGCCACCACCTCCAGCAACGCCAAGCTGCAAGCCCTGCAGGACTACTTCAGCCAGGCGCCAGCGCGGGACGCCGCCTGGGCGGTGTACTTTCTCGCCGGTGGTCGTCCCCGACAATTGGTGCCGACCCGCGTACTGCGCGACATCGCCACCCGCCTGGCGGCGCTGCCGGAATGGCTGTTCGAGGAGAGCTATCAGGCCGTGGGTGACCTGGCCGAAACCTTCTCGCTGCTGTTGCCCGAGGCTGAATACAGCAGCGACGCGGGCCTGGCGCACTGGGTCGAAGACGAACTACTGCCGCTACGCGGCCTGCCGGCGGAAACCTTATCGGAGCGCCTGCCGCAGCTCTGGGCGCAACTGGACCGCAACAGCCTGCTGGTCTGCCTGAAGCTGATCACCGGCAGTTTCCGCGTCGGTGTATCGAAGCTGCTGGTCACCCGCGCCCTGGCGCAACTGGCCGGCCTTGACGCCAAGCAGGTAGCCCAGCGCCTGGTCGGCTACACCGACCTCAGCCACCGGCCCACCGCAGACGACTACCGCGCGCTGGTCGCTCCGGCCTCGGCGGACGAGCATGCCCAACGCGGCGGCCAGCCTTATCCCTTCTTCCTCGCCCATGCCATGCAGCAGCCAGTCGAGCAGTTCGACGACCTGCTCGGCCCGGTCAGCGACTGGCAGGCGGAATGGAAATGGGACGGCATCCGCGCGCAACTGGTCAAACGCGACGGTCAGTTGTGGATCTGGTCGCGGGGCGAAGAACTGGTCACCGAGCGCTTTCCCGAGCTGCACGCGCTGGCCGCGAGCCTGCCCGACGGCACGGTGCTCGACGGCGAGATCGTGGTGTGGAAACCCGATCCCGACACAGACGCCATCGCCGTCCAGCCCTTCGCCCTGTTGCAGCAACGGATCGGCCGCAAGACCCTCGGCAAGAAGCTGCTGGCCGATGCGCCGGTGGCCCTGCTCGCCTACGACCTGCTGGAATGGCACGGCGAAGACTGGCGCAACCGACCGCAGCACGAACGCCGGCGGCAACTGGAAACCGTGGTCGGCCAGATCCAGGACGCGGTGCTGCAACTGTCGCCCGTGCTCGCCGCCAGCGACTGGGCCGACCTCGCCCGCCAGCGCGAGAACTCCCGCAGCCTCGGCGTCGAAGGGCTGATGCTCAAGGCCCGCGACGCCCTCTACGGCGTGGGCCGGACAAAAGACATGGGCGTGTGGTGGAAATGGAAGATCGACCCCTTCACCGTCGACGCCGTGCTGATCTACGCCCAGCGCGGCCACGGCCGCCGCGCCAGCCTCTACAGCGACTACACCTTCGCCGTCTGGGACGCCCCGCCCGGCACGCCGGAACGTACTCTGGTGCCGTTCGCCAAAGCCTATTCCGGGCTTAGCGACGCCGAGATGCGCGGCGTCGACGCGATCATCCGCAAGACCACCATCGAGACCTTCGGTCCGGTACGCAGCGTAACCCCGACCCTGGTCTTCGAGCTGGCCTTCGAAGGCATCGCCCTGTCCCGCCGCCACAAAAGCGGCATCGCCGTGCGCTTCCCGCGCATGGCGCGCTGGCGCCAGGACAAGCCGGTTGAAGAAGCGGATGACCTGGCGACGTTGCAGGCGTTGCTCAGCTAGGCGAACGCAGGCAGCGCAGGGTCAGCAGCGCAAACGCCAGCACCGTCAGCGCCACCGCGGCACTGGTGAGCGACACACCTTCGCGGAACGCCGCGTCCGCCGCCTGCAACAGCGCCGCCGCATGCTCGCCGCTGCTGACCGTGCGCGCACCGCCCAGGGTTGCCGCCGCGCGGGTCGCCTCGTCCGACAGCCCTTCGGGTAGCACCAATGACAACCGGTACAGCGCCGCGACCGCGCCGCCGATCAGCGTCGTGCCCAGCACTACGCCCACCTCATAGGCCGTTTCGCTCACCGATGACGCACTGCCCGCGCGCTCGGCGGGGACCGAACTCAACACGAGGTCATTGGAGACCGTGGTGATCGCCGCAACACTGATATTGAGCAGCACGAAGGCCACGCAGACGCTGACCACACTGGCCTGAACCAACGCCATCACCGCGAACGCCAAGGCCCCGAGCAGCAGGCACGCCGCCAGCAAGCGGTTAGGCGCGACATTGCGCGCCAACGGCACCACGGCCATGCCGGCGATGATCGCCAGCACCTGACCGGGCACCAGGATCAGGCTGGCGGCCAGCGGTGCCATGCCGAACACCAGTTGCAGCAGTTGAGTGGCGAAAAAGATGAAGCCGATCAGCAGCCCCAGGCTCACCAGGTTCACCGCAATGCACACGCTGAAGGAGGTGTTGCGGAACAGGCGCAGGTCCAGCAGCGGTTCTTCCAGGCGAAACTGCCGCCGCACGAACAACAGGCCCAGCCCCACGCCGGCCACCAGCAAGAGCAGGGCCTGGAGGTCGATGCCGGTCGTTGCACCATGCTTGAGCGCCAGCATTACGCCGGTCATGGCGCCGAGGCTGAGCAGGATGCTGAGGTAATCCGCCGAGCCTCCGGGCTGCCGTTGCGTTTCATTGAGCGACGGCGCCAGCACCAGGACCGGCAGCAAGAACGGCAAGGCCACGAGGAACACCGAAGGCCAGTCGAAAAACTGCAGCAGCACACCGCCCAGCAACGGCCCCAGGGCCGAACCGAGGGTCAGGCAGGTGGCCCAGACCGCCACGGCCACCCGCCGCTCTTCACGGTCGCTGAAGGCACTGCGGATCAGCGCCAGGGTCGCGGGCAGAATCATTGCCCCGAATATGCCCAGCAAGGCGCGTCCGCAGATCAGTTGCCAGGCGTGCACCGACAGCGCCAGCAGCAGCGAGACCACCGCGAACCCGCCGCACCCGATGAACAACATGCGCCGGTGGCCGACCCGGTCGCCGGTGCCGCCCATGGTCACCAGAAGGCCGGCCAGCACCAGCGAATAGGCATCGATCATCCACAGCTGGCCAGCAGCGGACGGGTTGAGCGCCACGGCAATGCGCGGCAACGCGAAATTGAGAATGGTGTTATCGATAGTCACCAGCAGAACGGGCAGCATGATCGCCAGCAACGCCAGTGCTTTCGTGCGGTTGCCGAGGATCGCGTACAACGGGCTCGCTGCTTCTTGCATGGAGTGCTTCTCCTTGAGGTGTATTCAACAACGTGAAGATTCCGGCACACGCCTGGCCGTAGTGTTCGACCCCAACGCCAAGGTAGCGGCGCACGGCGTCCAGTTCGACGCTGAAATTCTCCGGCGTGTCCTGCCGGCAGAACTGATGCAGCAGGTCCAGCCCCTTGGCCAGTTGTTCGCGCTGACGCGCGGCGTTGCGGTTGTGCTTCTGGATATCCCAGTAGGTCTCGGGCGGGTTTTGCAGGATGCGGGCGGCGAGGCTGAGCAGGGTTTTCATCGGCGGCGGCGCCAGCGCCGCGATCAGCGCCGGATCGCATTCGCTGTGTTGCAGGGCGACGGCGAAGGCGAGGATCGCCGCATGGGGCAGCGTCTGGCAGACCGCCATGGTGCGGTCATGCTCGTCGGGAGCCAGGCGGGTGACAAGCATGCCGCGCTCGACCAGCAGTTGCTCGAACCATTCACCCGCTTCGCTGCGCCCGCGCTCGCAGAGCACCAGCGGCCGCCCGCAGCAATCGAGGGTCGGCGAAAACATCGGGTTCAGGCCCAGCGACGGCACCTCGCAAAACAGCCGGGAGGCGCTTAGCTGGAACGGTGTCTGCACCGAGCAGGTGTTGACCAGCACCCGCAACGCAGGCATGGCACCGGCGTAACGCTCCAGCACCTGCAAGGCCGCTTCTTCCGGCAGAGCGATGATCAGCGTGGTAGCGGCCCTCAGCAGTTCCGGCGCCTGTTCGGTCAACAGCAGCGCGTCCATGACCCGCTGATCGAGGCCCGACGGTGCGGCCACCCGGTCGATGATGATCGGCGCATGGCCGGCGTCCGCCAGAAGGCCCGCCATGAAGTGGCCCACACATCCCGCGCCGCCAATGATCAGAGTTTTTTCCATGTTCATCCCTTGATGCTGTGAAACGGAACGCTCGCTTTCACCAGTGTTTCCTCCATTTCGTCGGCAGGGTCGGAGGCCGCGACGATCGCCCCGCCGATACCGAAAGTGGCCATGCCGTCCCTCACCACCGCCGTGCGGATGACCACACTCAGTTCGGTGTAGCCGTCCATCCCGATCCAGCCCAGGGCGCCAGAGTAAACGCCACGGGCGGAGGCTTCGAGCCGGTCGATGATAGCCATCGTGCGCACTTTCGGCGCGCCGGTCATGGAGCCACCCGGAAAGCACGCCTTGATGGCGGTAAAGGCATCGACGCCCGCACGCAGTTGCCCCTGCACGGTGGACACCAGTTGGTGGACCGACGAATAGCTTTCAATCGAAAAGGCGTCCGGGACCTCCACCGAACCCGCCACGCAGATACCGTTGAGGTCGTGCCGGACCAGGTCGACGATCATCAGGTTCTCGGCACGGTCCTTGGCTGACGCGGCCAGCTCTTCGCGCAGCGCCTGATCCGCCACGGGGCTGCTGCCGCGCGGGCGGGTGCCCTTGATCGGCCTGGAGCGGATACCGCCAGTGGCGTCGATCTTCAGGAAGGTTTCCGGCGAGGCACTGAGGATCGCGAAGGCACCGGTGTCGATATAGGCGCCGTAGGGCACGGGGCTGATAGCACGCATGCGCTTGTAAACAGCCAGCGGCGTATCCGGGCAGACCATACGGGCGCGATTGGTCAGGCAGATCTCGTACGACTCGCCTTCGGTGATTTGCGCCAGGCAGGCCCTGACTTTTTCCTGGTAGGCGCTTGAGCCGTCGGCGAGGTTCAACGCTGCCTCGGCCACCGGGCCCGGCGAAAACGCGGCGTCGGCGGCGCGGCTAACCGGCGGCACGGGCTTGAGCGCCAAACGCTCGCCCCAGAGGTGGCAGAGATAACCGACGCCAAGCTGGTGATCGAACACGATCATGTTTTTCGGCAGGTACAGCAGGCTGTCGGGCAGCGGCGAGACGTGCAGGTTTTCAGCGCCATTGAGCGCCTTGAGTTCATACCCCAGATAACCCACCAGCCCGCCACGAAACGGAAACGGCGCCTGCGGCCAGCACGCGGGACGCAACGAGGCGGTGACCCCGGCCATCAACTCGAAGAAGTCACCCGCCAGCGAGGTCTTCCCCGCCGGCCCTTCGATCGTCAGCAGCCGTTGCTCGACGTTATAGCTGAACACCAGCGCCGCATCGGGATCGCAGGCGCCCATCAGCGAGTAGCGCGCCCTGCTGCGCTCGGCCCGCTCGCTGTCGAGCCAGAACGCCGCCGTGCAGTCGCCGAACTGGTGTTCGAAGGTGGCCAGCGGATCGGCAGCGGGGTCCATCAGCCGATAGTCCGGAGCGAGCGTCGACGGGCCGCCCGCCAGGCGCAGGGCATGGGCCACCTGTTTCTCGATAGCGCCTTTCTGGCACTGCTTCACCATGCGCAGGAAATTGCCGAAGAGCCGCTTGCCGTGCTGCGAGTCGATGGACTCCGGATGAAACTGCACGCCCCAGACCGGGCGCTGCCGATGGGCCAGCGCCATGACCAGCCCACACTCGGAACGGGCCGTCACCTCCAGTGATTCCGGCACTTCGGTGCACACCAGCGAGTGGTAGCGCACCGCCGCGAAGTCCTGCTCGATACCTTCGAACAGGCCGGTGCCGGCGTGGCGGATCCGGGTCCTGTAACCGTGCACCGGCGCCGGTGCGTGCTCCACCTGCCCGCCGAAAAAGCAGTTGATGCCCTGATGCCCGAGGCACACGCCCAGCACCGGGAGACCGGCATGTTCCAGGACCTCCCGGCACACACCGAAATCCCCGGGGCGGCCGGGATGGCCGGGGCCGGGCGAGAGCACCACGGCGTCGTACCGGTCCAGTTTCAGTTGCGCCAGGCTGTGGGTGTTGGGCACCACCACCGGGTGCTCGCCGCAGACCTCATACAGGTACTGGGCGATGTTGTTGGTGAAAGAGTCGAGGTTGTCGATGATCAGTACGCGCATCGCTCATCCCTCGTCCTTTGCCGCGCTGGCCATGATCCGCAGTTCTTCATCGCAGGTTTCATCGATGATCAGACGGAACAACCGGTCGACATAGTCCGGGCGCAATTGCCTCGCGCTGGACAGCGAGCGCACCAGGTCAAGCGTCGAGCTGATGCGCTGCGGTTGCATCATCGAAATGCCATGGGCTGATTTCAGCCTGGCGATGCTTCGGCAGAGCTGCATTCGCTCGGCCAGCAGATCGACCAGTTGCCCGTTGATCCTGTCCAGTTGCGCCCGGTGCGAGCCCAGCACTACAGCGGCATCGTTCGACATGGTTCATTCCTACACGGCCTGCGCGTTCAGGTGCTGGTTGAGCTGCAGCGCCAGGGTGTCGATCTGGGCCGGGGTATGGGCGGCGGACACCGCGCAGCGCAGCATCGCCTTGCCGCTTTCGACGATGGGGTAGAACACCGGAAACATCACCAGTCCCGCCGTCCTCAATCCCTGGGCGGCAGTGACGCCCTGACGCTCGCTGGCGAACAGGGCACCGCGGATCGGCGCGCACAGGTCGGCGTTCATCATCGGCTGTGCGACGCTCTCATCCAGCCGCCGGACATTGCGCCACAGCCTCTGCTGTAACGTGTGGATGTCGGAAGACAGGTGAATCTGCGCGGCCGCCACGTTCGCCGCCAGCATGGGCACCGCGATGCTGTGACCGAACACCAGCGGGTTGGCCAGCGCCTGCAGTTGCCGGGCGTCGTAGCCGGGCCGCAGCACGATGAAGCCTCCCGCCCCACCGAACGCCTTGCTCAGGGAGCCGGCGATCAGGGTGTTGGCCGGCAGCCGGTGGCCCAGGTTTTCGAAGGCGTAGCCGGCGCCATGGCGCCCGGTGATCGAGATGCCGTGGGCGTCATCGACGTACAGGTAGCCGCCGTGGGTGCGCAGCCGTTCGCTTAGCCGGGCCACCGGCAGCAGGCCGGACATCGAGCCCACCCCGTCGATCAGCAGGACCGGTGTCACGCCCTGTTGGTCGCAGCCACGCAGCACCTCTTCGACGGCGTCGATATCCGCGGTGTCGACCCGGCATACCGGACCGAACTGCTCCAGCACCCCGCGCAAGACCTGCATCGAGGCGTGGGCCGTGCGATCCACCAGCCACATGACGCCCTTGTCGCGAACGGGATAGCCCTCCATCACCCCACTGCCCAGCAGCGGCAGGACGCCCAGATGGGCATTGCTGGTGGACGTGAAGACCGTGACGCTCGCCCCGTCGTAGATCTCCGACAGCAGTTGCTCCAACTGGCGCAGGTACACCGGACTCATCGCCCCGCGACTGGCCGACAGGTGGATGCCGATCCGCTCCAGCGCCTCCCGGGCGGCCAGGATCAGCGCCGGGTGACTTTCCAACCCGAGGTAGGAGCAGGACACGAACTCGGTACAGGTCGAGCCATCGGCCAGGGTCAGTTCCTTGCCCTTGCGCGAGACCACATCGAATCCGGTCAGGCCACCGGCGGCGGCCGTGCCCAGTGCATCGCTGGTTCGTTGATGGCGCAGCCCCATCCAGGTGTCGCCCTTGCCCGTGTTGTGCTTGCCGTATTGATTCATGCGCTTCTCCCTACGCTGAAAACGGAGGGTCCGGTCGCATCGCTGAAGTCATCGTCCACGCAATGACTGATCAACTGAAAACCGTGCCTCCTCATTAAGGTTTCAACCTGCTCCACCTGGGCCTCGCCGTGCTCGATGAGCAAGGCGCCCGCAGGCTTCAGCACGGTGCTGGCCAGCCGGGCCGAGGCCTCGATCAATTCGCCACCCTCGTCCCGGGCGTAAATGGCGCCCGGCGGGTGATGACAGCTCCACTCCGGTAACAGGTCGGTGTGCGGTGCGACGTACGGCGGGTTGGCGACGACCACATCGATCAGCCCGCAATCGTGTTCGAAGGGGGCGGCCTGGGTGATGTCCGCCGCCATCAGGCTAAGGTGGCGCTCGGCACCGAGCCGGCCGATATTGCGCTGCAGATAGGCCTGGGCAGTGGGGTCGGATTCAACGCAGGTCACCCGCGCGCCGCTCGCCGACCAGATCGACAACCCCAGCGCACCGACCCCGGCACACAGGTCATACACGCGAGAATGGGAATCCAGCCGCAGGTTGCGCTCGATCCAGCGCAGCATTGCCAGGCTCTGGCACCGGGGCACGAACGTCCCGCTGCCAACCGTCAGGCGCAGAAAGCCGAAATCGGCGTAACCGAGAATGTGCCCCAGCGGAATGCGCGCGCAGCGCTCCGCCACATCGGCGTGAAAAGCCTGCACCCGTTGCTCGTCGAAGCGCTCGACGCCGTACAAGTGCTTCGCCACCAGCGCCGCCGTATCGGCACCGGGATCCCAGACCCCGGCGTCGGCCAGTGCACGCAATGCCGTCGCGCGGTGCCCTGCGATCCATGCCGCGGTCATGACCACGCCTCGTAGTAACGGGCCAGTCGCTGGAACATCGAGGGGTACAGCCAGGAGAAGGCAATCAGCTCCGGCGGCGGCGTGAAGCTCGGGTGCAGTGCCTCGACCAGCCGGGTGTAGTTCTCGTTCATGCCGCGATCCAGCAGCGGCATCCAGTAGGGTTTGATATCCCAACGGTATTCGTAACCGGTGGCGAACATCTGCCGCACGGTTTCCGCGAGGGTGTCGGCGCGCGACGAGACCTGCAGCGGCGCCCGTAGCGGGGTGAAAGCCGACAGGTCGAGCTTGTTGTCGCGGCCCTCGATCTGGTCTGCGATCCAGGCCGCTAGCAACGGCGACTGGTGCAAGCCGTCACGGTAGGTACCGGTGACCATCCACAGGCCGTCGTATCCACACGGCCCTATCAACGGAAATCCATCGGCGGCGATCGGCCGGTTGCCCACCTGGATATCCACGATTTCCGCGTCATGCAGGTCGAGGTTGAGCTGGTCTACAGCGCAGTCGAGGAGGAACTGCACGTCGGAAACCAGGGCCTGGGTGCGCGGTTGTTCCGCGAGGATATTGGTGGCGCCGAGGTAGAGCAGGTCATCGCCCCGGGGCAGACAGTGCAAGCCACAGGCAAAGGCACGATTGGGCGTGCGGATCACGGTTTCAGGCAGTTTTTGCCCGGCCTTGGGCCGCAACAGCAGCGACACGCCATAGCCGGCGAACAGCGGCGGGATTTTGCGCCCCACGTCCTCCAGCTCGTCGAACAGGTCCAGTGACTGCACGCCCGCCGCCACCACTACGTGTTTTCCCGCGATAGAGCGGCCGTCATCCAGCATCACGCCGGTGGCGACGGCCCCTTCCACGAGGATCTTGCGGGCCGTTGCATCGATGATCGTGCCGCCGGTTCCCAGTAATGCCGTATCAAGTTTCTCCAGCAGTAAGTGGGGATCGATTGCGTTTTCATCCGGAATGAACAGCGCGCGCATCGGCCTGACCAGATCATTGGCCTTGATCCACTCAAGTTCATCCGGCGCCACCGAAGTGTGCAGTACCTGGAAGTCGCGCAGGCTCTGTTCAATGGCGGCATAGTTGGCACTGTCAACTTCCGCCATGCCCGCGGAGTTTAGAATTACATGCGTTCCACAAGCTGCCAGTAATCCCTTGTTATTGCTGCTGGCAGTTGAAAGGCGCTCTTCCCACTCGGCCCACAGGCTTTTCGCCTGTATATCCATGACCAACTTCAGGCGCCCATACTCCGAAGACAACAGTGTCTTGGTCACCTCACCGAAACAGCCATTCATCGCCCCCGCAGCCCGGGACGCCGCATTGCGCGGGGCAGTCTCGCCCACGCGGCAGACCGAAAGCCCCCTGCTAGCCAGTTCGAATGCAATGGAGCCACCAATCGCCCCACTCCCGACTACAACAACGTCGTACACCATGGTCATCTCCAACATTAATTTCAAAGAATAAAGTCAGATCCGCCAGTGTTCAGACAGGCAACAACCGCAGCCGGGAGGCACATTCACATCGGCCTTCTGGCCTCTCGCACATCAATAATAAAAACACTGCAAGCCTGGGCAGCACACCTCACGGGAGACCTTAAGAGACTCTGTTCCGGCCGACAATAAACAATCGGCTCGACCATGAACTTTGGGAGATGACCGTCACCCGTTTCGCACACGATATAAACAGTTCAAACATGCAGACTGTTTTAGTGAGTCACATGAGACCCGGCCACGCCGTGCTGCAAGACAGTGCAGTGAGAGGCTCGAACCGCGCGAGGCACGCACTGTAAAAACGCACACCGCCGCCAAACCGCTTTCCCCGCACGACAGGCACCGCCCGAGGTGCCCGGATAAAGCCTCCAGTGCAAGGTATCCCTCAGAGTGGTGCAAAACTTGCTATCACTGTGATGTCGGGCCGCGACCGGTAACGGTGCACGGCCACTCCAATATTTCGCCGCTTCTCAAGGACTACACGATGAAAAAAGCATGGCTGACGCTTTCCGCTGTTGCTCTGTGTCTGGCTGCCGGCAACGCCCTGGCCAAGGAGTACAAGGAGCTGCGTTTTGGCGTCGATCCTTCCTATGCGCCGTTTGAGTCCAAAGCCGCCGATGGCTCGCTGGTGGGCTTCGATATCGATCTGGGCAACGCGATCTGCAAGGAACTGAAAGTCACCTGCAAGTGGGTGGAAAGCGATTTCGACGGGATGATCCCGGGCCTCAAGGCCAACAAGTTCGATGGCGTGATTTCGTCCATGACCGTGACGCCAGCGCGGCAGAAGGTCATCGACTTCTCCGAGGAGCTGTTCTCCGGCCCGACCTCCTTCGTGTTCAAGAAAGGTTCAGGCCTGAGCGCCGATATCGCCTCGCTCAAGGGCAAGACCGTCGGCTACGAGCAGGGCACCATTCAGGAAGCCTACGCCAAGGCTGTGCTGGACAAGGCCGGGGTCAAGACCCAGGCCTACCAGAACCAGGACCAGGTTTATTCCGACCTGATCTCGGGCCGCCTCGATGCCTCGATCCAGGACATGCTGCAAGCCGAACTGGGCTTCCTGAAGTCGCCACAAGGCGCCAACTATGAAGTAAGCCAGCCGGTGGACAGCGAACTGCTGCCGTCGAAAACCGCAGTCGGTATCCGCAAAGGTAACAAAGACCTGCAGGACCTCCTGAACAAAGGTATCAAAGCGTTACACGCCGACGGCACCTACGCCGAGATCCAGAAGAAGCACTTCGGTGAACTGAACCTCTACAGCGGCAAATAACCGCCAACCGGTGCCCATCCCACGGATGGGCATCTTTTTTTCACCCCAAGGGTTCGCTTCATGTTCGACGATCTGCTTGCGCTGCTCGGGCTTTCGGCGTTCAGCCTGAAGGGCTTCGGCCCACTGTTGTGGCAGGGCACCTGGATGACCCTGAAACTGTCTTTCATGTCGCTGCTGGTCGCCGTTGGCCTGGGATTGCTCGGCGCCAGCGCCAAGCTCTCGGCACTGCGCATGCTGCGCCTCCCCGCCCAGCTCTACACCACGCTGATCCGCGGCGTGCCGGACCTGGTGCTGATGCTGCTGATTTTCTACAGCCTGCAAACCTGGCTCACCAGCCTCACCGATTACCTGGAATGGGAATACATCGAGATCGACCCGTTCGCTGCCGGGGTCATCACCCTGGGCTTCATCTACGGCGCTTACTTCACCGAGACCTTCCGTGGCGCGATCCTCGCCGTGCCACGCGGCCAGGTCGAAGCGGCCACGGCCTATGGGCTCAAGCGCATGCAACGCTTTCGCTTCGTGGTCTTCCCGCAAATGATGCGCTTCGCCCTGCCGGGCATCGGCAACAACTGGATGGTGATGCTCAAGGCCACCGCGCTGGTGTCGATCATCGGCCTCGCCGACCTGGTCAAGGCCGCCCAGGACGCCGGCAAAAGCACCTATCAACTGTTCTTTTTCCTGATCGTGGCGGCGCTCATCTACCTGTTGATCACCAGTGCCTCGAACATCGCCCTGCGCTGGCTGGAACGGCGCTATAACGTCGGCACCCGGGAGGCACTGCGATGATCGAACTGCTACAGGAATACTGGCGCGCCTTCCTCTACACCGACGGCACCCACATCACCGGCCTGGCCATGACCATGTGGCTGCTCAGCGCCTCGCTGGCGATCGGCTTCCTCGTCTCGATCCCGCTGTCGATCGCCCGGGTTTCGCGGCGTTTCTGGGTACGCTGGCCGGTGCAGTTCTACACCTACCTGTTCCGCGGCACGCCGCTGTATATCCAGTTGCTGATTTGCTACACCGGCATCTACAGCCTCGCCGCCGTGCGCGAACAGCCGCTGCTGGATGCGTTTTTCCGCGACGCGATGAACTGCACCATCCTCGCCTTCGCCCTCAACACCTGCGCCTACACCACGGAAATATTCGCCGGGGCGATCCGCGGGATGAACCACGGCGAAATCGAGGCCGCCCGCGCCTACGGCCTGCAAGGCTGGAAACTCTATGCTTACATCATCATGCCGTCCGCATTGCGGCGCTCGCTGCCGTTCTACAGCAATGAGGTGATCCTGATGCTGCACTCGACCACCGTGGCCTTCACCGCCACCGTGCCCGACATCCTCAAAGTGGCCCGGGATGCCAACTCGGCCACCTTCCTGACGTTCCAATCGTTCGGTACTGCGGCAATCATCTACCTGTGCGTCACTTTCGCCCTGGTCGGTCTGTTCCGCCTCGCCGAACGGCGTTGGCTGGCCTTCCTCGGCCCCGCTCACTAGGACTTTTCATGCACCACAAGACCCACGACCTTCTGGCCCCGGTCCCCGGCATTTCCCGCCAGATCCACAGTTTCCACTTCGGCCCGCGGGCCGGCGGCAAGATCTACATCCAGGCCTCGCTGCACGCCGACGAACTGCCCGGCATGCTGGTGGCCTGGCACCTCAAGCAACGCCTCGCCGAACTGGAAAGCCAGGGACGCCTGCGCCAGGAAATCGTCCTGGTGCCGGTGGCCAATCCGGTGGGCCTTGAGCAGGTGTTGATGGATGTGCCGCTGGGCCGCTACGAGTTGCAGAGCGGCGAGAACTTCAACCGGCGCTTCGTCGACCTGTCCGACCTGGTCGGTGACCAGATCGAAGGCCACCTGAACCAGGATCCGCAGCACAACGTCGCGCTGATCCGCGAGAGCCTGCGCCGCGCCCTGGCCGGACACCCGGCGCACACGCCGCTGCAATCCCAGCGCCTGACCCTGCAACGGCTGGCCTGCGATGCCGACATGGTGCTGGACCTGCACTGCGACTTCGAAGCCGTGAAACACCTCTACACCACGCCGGAAGCCTGGGCGCAGGTCGAGCCGCTGTCGCGCTACCTCGGGGTGCAGGCCAGCCTGCTGGCCACCGACTCCGGCGGGCAGTCGTTCGATGAGTGCTTCACCCTGGTCTGGTGGCAATTGCAGCAGCGGTTCGGCAAGCATTTTCCGATTCCGATGGGCAGCTTCTCGGTCACCGTCGAGCTGCGCGGCCAGGGCGACGTCAGCCATCCGCTGGCCCAGGCCGACTGCCAGGCCATTCTCGATTACCTGACCCACTTCGGCGCCATCGACGGCGAGCCGGCGCCGCTGCCGCCGCTGCTGTATCCGGCCACGCCGCTGGCCGGCGTCGAGCCAGTCGCCACGCCGCTGGGCGGGTTGCTGGTGTTTCATGTCAGCCCCGGCCAATACCTGGAAGCCGGGCAACTGGTGGCCGAGGTCATCGACCCGCTCAGTGACCGCGTGACCCCGGTGCATACCATCCAGCCGGGCCTGCTCTACGCCCGTTCGCTACGGCGCATGGCCACCGCCGGGATGGTCATCGCCCACGTCGCCGGCCGCGAGGCTTACCGAAGCGGTTATCTGCTGTCGCCATGAGGGCTTGTGCGTGTACAAACTGACCATCGAAGACCTTCACAAGAGCTACGGCGATCACAAGGTGCTCAAGGGCGTCTCGCTCAAGGCGAACACCGGCGACGTCATCAGCCTGATCGGCGCCAGCGGCTCGGGCAAAAGTACCTTCCTGCGCTGCATCAACTTCCTCGAACAACCCGATGACGGGCGCATGACCCTGGACGGCAAGGACATCCGCATGGTCCATGACCGTCATGGCCTGCATGTCGCCGACCCTGACGAACTGCAACGCCTGCGCACGCGGCTGGCCATGGTTTTCCAGCACTTCAACCTGTGGAGCCACCTCAGCGTGCTGGAGAACATCTGCATGGCGCCACGCCGCGTGCTGGGCGTGAGCAAGCACGAGGCCGAAGAACGCGCGCGCCGCTACCTGGACAAGGTCGGCCTGGCGCCGCGAGTCGCCGACCAGTACCCAGCGTTTCTCTCCGGCGGCCAGCAGCAACGGGTGGCCATCGCCCGCGCGTTGGCGATGGAGCCGGAAGTGCTGCTGTTCGACGAACCGACCTCGGCCCTCGACCCGGAACTGGTGGGCGAAGTGCTGCGGGTGATCCAGGGCCTGGCCGAGGAAGGCCGGACCATGATCATGGTCACCCATGAAATGGCCTTCGCCCGTCAGGTCTCCAGCCAGGTGATGTTCCTCCATCAGGGACTGGTCGAAGAACAGGGCACGCCGGCCGACGTGCTCGGCCAGCCGAAGAGCGAGCGGCTGCAGCAATTCCTGCGGGGCAATCTGAAATAAAACCAATGCGTCCGGCCAATGGTCTGTGAAGACACAGCCCTCATCGAGCCGGACGCGCCCATGCCAGTCAGCCCCAACCTCGCCGATGCCTGGTTCGCCGCCCGTGGCTGGACGCCGTTCGCCTTTCAGCGGCAGGTCTGGGCGGCGGTGGGCCGCGGAGAATCCGGCTTGCTGCACGCCAGCACCGGCGCGGGCAAAACCTACGCGGTGTGGCTGGCCGCCTTGCGCGCCTTCGCCGGCAAACCCGTCGTCACCGCCAAACGCCCGCAGCCCGCACCCTTGCAGGTGCTGTGGATCACGCCGATGCGCGCCCTCGCCGCCGACACCGCCCGCGCCCTGCAGGCACCGCTGGACGAGCTGGAACTGCCATGGAGCATTGGCGTGCGCAGCGGCGACACCGGCAGCGCCGAGCGCGCCCGCCAGGCCCGGCGCCTGCCGAGCGCGCTGATCACTACCCCGGAAAGCCTGACCCTGTTGCTGACCCGCGCCCAGGCCGAAGACGACTTCGCCAGCCTGCGCATGGTGGTAGTCGACGAGTGGCACGAATTGCTCGGCAACAAGCGCGGCGTGCAACTGCAACTGGCCCTCGCCCGCCTGCGCCGCTGGCATCCGCAACTGGTGGTGTGGGGGCTGTCGGCGACTCTCGGTAATCTTCCCCACGCCCTTGACGTGCTGGTGCCGGAAAACGGCCGGCTGATCGAAGGTCGCCAAGACAAACGCCTGCTGGTGGACAGCCTGCTGCCCGCCGCAATTGAACGTTTTCCCTGGGCCGGGCATATGGGCCTGAATCTGGTCGAGCCGGTCTGTCGGGAGATCGATGACTGCCACAGTTGCCTGGTCTTCACCAACACCCGCGCCCAGGCCGAACGCTGGTATCAGGCGCTGCTGGAAGCCCGTCCGCAGTGGGCCGGGCTGATCGCCCTGCATCACGCTTCGCTGGCCCGCAGTACCCGCGAGTGGGTCGAGCGCAGCCTCAAGGAAGGCGGGTTGAAAGCGGTGGTGTGCACTTCAAGCCTGGACCTTGGGGTGGATTTCCTGCCGGTGGAACGGGTTCTGCAAATTGGCTCGGCCAAGGGCGTGGCGCGGCTGATGCAGCGCGCCGGTCGCTCGGGCCACGCGCCGGGGCGGGCGTCGCGCATCACCCTGGTGCCGACCCACAGCCTGGAACTGGTGGAAGCCGCCGCCGCGCGCCAAGCCCTGGCGGCCGGGCATATCGAGGCACGACAATCGCCGCGGCTGTGCCTGGACGTACTGGTGCAGCATCTGGTGAGCATGGCGCTGGGCGCGGGCTTCAGGCCGCAGGAACTGCTGGAGGAAGTGCGCACCACCTTCGCCTTTCGCGACCTGCGCGACAGCCAGTGGCAATGGGCGCTGGATTTCGTCCGGCATGGCGGCAGCTCCCTCAGCGCCTATCCCGATTACCAGCGGGTCGAGGCCCATGCCGACGGGATCTGGCGGGTCGCCAGTGAGCGTTTGGCGCGACGGCATCGCATGGGCATCGGCACCATCGTCAGCGACGCAAGCATCCAGTTGAAGTTCTGGAGCAAGGGCGGCGGCGGCACCAACCTGGGCAGCGTCGAGGAAGCCTTTATCGCCCGCCTGCGGCCCAACGACGCCTTCGTCTTCGCCGGGCGGGTGCTGGAGCTGGTGCGGGTCGAGAACATGACCGCCTATGTGCGGCGCAGCACCGCGCGCAAGGCCGCACTGGCGCGCTGGAATGGCGGGCGCATGCCGCTTTCCAGCGAACTGGCCGACGCCTTGGTGGAGCAGCTCGATGCCGCCGCCAAGGGGCAATTCAGCGGCGCGGAAATGCAGGCCGTGCGCCCGCTGCTGGAATTGCAGGCCGCGTGGTCGGCGCTGCCGACGCAACACAGCCTGCTCGCGGAAACCTGGCACTCGCGGCAGGGCTGGCACCTGTTTCTCTACCCCTTCGCCGGGCGCATGGCCAACCTCGGGCTGGCCAGTCTGATCGCCTGGCGGGCGAGTCGCGAGCAGCCGCTGAGTGTGTCCATCGCGGTCAACGACTACGGCTTCGAACTGCTGAGCCCGACCGCCGTGGACTGGGCCAGCGTCCTGCCGGCAGCGTTGAGCGCCGACAACCTGCTCGAAGACGTGCTCGCCAGCCTCAACGCCGGGGAGATGGCCCAGCGGCGTTTTCGCGAGATCGCACAGATTTCCGGGCTGGTGTTCGGCGGCTACCCCGCCGCGCAGAAAAGCACCCGGCAGATCCAGGCCTCCAGCGGGCTGTTTTTCGAAGTGTTCCGCCGTCACGACGCCGACAACCTGCTGCTGGGCCAGGCACGGGATGAAGTGTTGCGTGAGGAGCTGGAAATCGAGCGGCTGCATCGCCAGTTGCTGAATATGAGCGGCCAGCGCCTGGACCTGCACGCGCTGCGCCGGCCGGGGCCGTTGGCCTTCGCGCTGGTGGTCGAGGGCATGCGCGAGACCATGAGCACGGAAAAGCTCGCCGACCGCATCGCACGGATGGTCGCCGACCTGGAAAAAGCTGCGGACGGGAGTCGCCGGAATGCACGAGCACTATGAAATCGAACTGTGCGGCGAGCGTCTGTGGCTGCTCGCCGATCGCGCGCTGTATTGGCCTGCGCGCAAGGCGCTGCTGCTGGCCGACGTGCACATCGGCAAGGCCGCCAGCTACCGTGCCCAGCATCAGCCGGTACCGCGCGGCACCACCGCGGCAACCTTGCAGCGGCTGGACGCCCTGCTGGCAAGTTACCCAAGCGAGCAACTGGTGGTGCTGGGGGATTTCATCCATGCCCGCCAAGGCCGCGCGCCGGCAACCCTGGCGCTATTGCAGGCCTGGCGTGAGCGTCACCCCGCGTTGCACATTCGCCTGATTCGCGGCAATCACGACCGGCATGCCGGCGATCCGCCGCCTAGCCTGGGCATCGAGATGCTGGACGAACCCTGGTTGCTGGAGCCCTTCGCCTTGCAGCACGACCCCGTGGCCCACCCGACCCATCCGGCGCTGTGCGGGCATGTGCATCCAGTCTGCGTACTGCATGGCAAGGCACGGCAAAGGCTGCGCCTGCCGTGCTTCGTGATCGACGAGCAAGTGAGCCTGCTGCCGGCGTTCGGCGAATTTACCGGCGGTTGGCGGGTAACCCCGGCCGCACCGGCCAGGATTTTCCTGGCGGGCGCCGGCCGGGTCTGGCCGCTGGCGCGCTGAATCAGGCTACCGGAGCGGGCGGCGGTTCATCGGGAAGGGTCGGTTCGCCGGGTTCCATCGGTGGGTTTTCACCGGGTTGCGGCGGTTGCGGAGTGTCCGGGTCGGGCTGGCCGGGGACACCGCCAGCGTGCATCGCCGGATGCGGATGGGCCAGCAGCGACCATACCGGCAGCCCGATGTGGTTGGGCTGCAGCACGGCCAGCTTGGCGCTGATTGCGGGATCGAGTTTCATTGGCTGCTCCTGACGAGGTCCGGCGCACGTCATGCGCGCCGGGACGGTTCATCTTCTTGGAGTGCCACAAGGCGGCG
Source organism: Pseudomonas sp. Marseille-P9899 (assembly GCF_903166565.1). NCBI lineage: Bacteria > Pseudomonadati > Pseudomonadota > Gammaproteobacteria > Pseudomonadales > Pseudomonadaceae > Pseudomonas > Pseudomonas sp. Marseille-P9899. The sequence goes on along the minus strand of NZ_CAESCG010000003.1, from coordinate 669,666 downwards.
GAATTCCCACCAGTTCGTCGGTTCAGGTACGCGGCAGGGTGACGCCGCGCTGGCCCTGGTATTTGCCGCCACGGTCCTTGTAGGAGACTTCACATTCCTCGTCGGACTCCAGGAACAGCATTTGCGCCACGCCTTCGTTGGCGTAGATCTTCGCCGGCAGCGTGGTGGTGTTGGAGAATTCCAGGGTCACGTGGCCTTCCCATTCCGGTTCCAGCGGGGTGACGTTGACGATGATGCCGCAGCGGGCGTAGGTGCTCTTGCCCAGGCAGATGGTCAGCACGTTGCGCGGAATGCGGAAGTACTCGACCGTGCGGGCCAGGGCGAAGGAGTTCGGCGGGATGATGCAGACGTCGCTCTTGACGTCGACGAAGCTGCCGGCGTCGAAGTTCTTCGGATCGACGGTGGCCGAATTGATGTTGGTGAACACCTTGAATTCATCGGCGCAGCGCACGTCGTAGCCGTAGCTGGAGACACCGAAGGAGATCAGCTTGTCGTTGCCGTCATTACGCACCTGGCGCTCGACGAACGGCTCGATCATGCCGTGTTCCTGCGCCATGCGGCGAATCCACTTGTCCGATTTGATGCTCATGGCGGGGTGTCCTGAAGTAGCGTGGTGAAAAAGGTGAGCGGCATCTTACCGGGACGAGCGCCCGCTTCAAAGAATTAGCCTGCATCCGGCCGTCGATCCGTTAGTGGCGAATGGCTACAGGCCGCAAACGACGCCGTCAGTCATGAATTGTGCAAAAGCCGCGCAAGACCATTGGCACCTCGAAGAAAAACCGGTAAGGTGCCGACACTGTGCTGCACGCTGTCACTGAGAATCTCTACTCGATGCAAGATCTCGATCAACCATCCATGAATTTTCTGTCTTTTTGCACTCAGTCTCGGCCAGGGCGTTCCTGAGCCGGAAAACTTTTGTCCAAGGAGACAGACCATGTCCAATCGCCAAACCGGTACCGTTAAGTGGTTCAACGATGAAAAAGGCTTCGGCTTCATCACCCCACAATCCGGTGACGACCTGTTCGTACACTTCAAAGCCATCAAGGCTGACGGCTTCAAGAGCCTGAAAGAAGGCCAAGCGGTCTCTTTCATCGCTACCCGCGGTCAGAAAGGCATGCAAGCTGAAGAAGTTGAAGTTATCTAACTTCTGCTTCATCGCTTGAAAAAACCCCGCTCTCGAGCGGGGTTTTTTTATGGGCGATCGGTTCTTGCAAGCCCGCCGCGCAACAGCGCAGCGGGCCGGGCCAGCACTCAGTCGTCGCTGACCGTGATATTCGGCATCGCCGGGGCGGCCGCTTCCTGCAACACCAGGCGCGCACCCACCGAGCGGGCCAGTTCCTGATAGACCATGGCGATCTGGCTTTCCGGCTCGGCGATCGCGGTCGGCTTGCCGTTATCGGCTTGCTCGCGGATCAGCATCGACAGCGGCAGCGAAGCCAGCAGTTCGACACCGTACTGCGACGCCAGCTTCTCGCCGCCACCTTCGCCGAATAGGTGCTCGGCATGACCGCAGTTCGAGCAGATGTGCACGGCCATGTTTTCCACCACACCCAGCACTGGAATGTTGACCTTGCGGAACATTTCCACGCCCTTCTTCGCATCGAGCAAGGCCAGGTCCTGCGGCGTGGTGACGATCACGGAACCGGCGACCGGCACCTTCTGCGCCAGGGTCAACTGGATGTCGCCAGTGCCCGGCGGCATGTCGATCACCAGGTAGTCGAGGTTGTCCCAGGCGGTCTGGGTCACCAGTTGCAGCAGCGCGCCGGACACCATCGGGCCGCGCCACACCATCGGCGTGTTGTCGTCGGTGAGGAAGGCCATCGACATGACCTCGACACCATGGGCCTGCAACGGCACGAACCACTTCTGGTCCTTGACCTGCGGCCGCGTACCTTCGGCAATGCCGAACATCACGCCCTGGCTCGGGCCATAGATGTCCGCGTCGAGAATGCCCACCCGGGCGCCTTCACGGGCCAGTGCCAACGCAAGGTTGGCGGCGGTGGTGGACTTGCCGACACCGCCCTTGCCCGAGGCCACGGCGATGATGTTCTTGACGTTGGCCAGCCCCGGAATCTGTGCCTGGGCCTTGTGCGGCTCGATCACGCAATCGATGCTCACCTTCGCCGCGCTCACGCCGTCCAGCCCTTCGATCGCGGTCTGCAGCACCTGGGCCCAGCCGTTCTTGAACAGGCCAGCGGCATAGCCGAGTTGCATCTGCACGCTGACGCGGCCGTCCTCAATCTCGATGGCGCGGACGCTGCCGGCGCTGACGGGATCCTGGTTCAGGTATGGGTCGGTGTATTGACGAAGGACGGCTTCAACCGCTGCGCGAGTGACGGCGCTCATGGAGACTCCCGATAAAAAGACTGAGTAAAACAGGCCGCTATGCTAACCCGCGAGCCACCGCCGGGACGTCCACAGGGTGAAATATATTTCCCGGCGCTTTATAGTGGCCGATCACGTTTTCCTCCTGTTTAGCCGAATAAAGTAGCCGAGCCCCCATGTCCGAGCCACGCCAGATCCTTGTCACCAGTGCCCTGCCCTATGCCAACGGTTCCATCCACCTTGGCCACATGCTTGAGTACGTCCAGACCGACATGTGGGTGCGCTTCCAGAAACACCGTGGCAACCAGTGCATCTATGTATGCGCCGACGATGCTCACGGCTCGGCGATCATGCTGCGCGCGGAAAAGGAAGGCATTACCCCGGAACAGTTGATCGACGGCGTCCAGAAGGAACATGCCGGCGACTTCGCCGACTTCCTCGTCGATTTCGACAACTTCCACTCGACCCACGCCGAAGAGAACCGTGAGCTGTCCAGCCACATCTACCTGGCACTGCGCGACGCTGGCCATATCGCCACCCGTTCGGTGACCCAGTACTTCGACCCGGACAAGAAAATGTTCCTGGCCGACCGCTTCATCAAGGGCACCTGCCCGAAATGCGCGGCGGAAGACCAGTACGGCGACAACTGCGAGAAGTGCGGCGCCACCTACGCGCCCACCGAGCTGAAGAACCCCAAGTCGGCCATCTCCGGCGCCACTCCGGTGCTCAAGGACTCCCAGCACTTCTTCTTCAAGCTGCCGGACTTCCAGGCCATGCTCCAGGAGTGGACCCGCAGCGGCACCCTCCAGGACGCCGTGGCCAACAAGCTCGCCGAATGGCTGGATTCCGGCCTGCAGGAGTGGGATATCTCCCGCGACGCGCCGTACTTCGGTTTCGAGATTCCGGACGAGCCGGGCAAATACTTCTACGTCTGGCTGGACGCGCCGATCGGCTACATGGCCAGCTTCAAGAACCTCTGTGCCCGCCGCCCCGAACTGGACTTCGACGCCTTCTGGAACAAGGATTCCAAGGCCGAGCTGTACCACTTCATCGGCAAGGACATCGTCAACTTCCACGCCCTGTTCTGGCCTGCCATGCTGCAGGGCGCCGGCTACCGCAAGCCGACCGCGATCAACGTGCACGGCTACCTGACCGTCAACGGCCAGAAGATGTCCAAATCCCGCGGCACCTTCATCAAGGCCCGCACCTACCTGGATCACCTGTCGCCGGAATACCTGCGCTACTACTACGCGTCCAAGCTGGGCCGCGGCGTCGATGACCTGGACCTGAACCTCGAAGACTTCGTGCAGAAGGTCAACTCCGACCTGGTGGGCAAGGTGGTCAACATCGCCAGCCGCTGCGCAGGCTTCATCCACAAGGGCAACGACGGTGTGATGGTCGCGGGCGATGCTGCCCCGGAACTGACCGAAGCCTTCCTCGCCGCCGCGCCGAGCATCGCCGAAGCCTATGAGGCACGCGATTTCTCCCGTGCCATGCGCGAAATCATGGGCCTGGCCGACCGTGCCAACGCCTGGATCGCCGACAAGGCGCCATGGGCCCTGGCCAAGCAGGAAGGCAAGCAGGATGAAGTCCAGGCGGTCTGCGCCCAGGGCATCAACCTGTTCCGCCAACTGGTGATCTTCCTCAAGCCGGTATTGCCGGTGCTGACCGCCGAGGCCGAAGCCTTCCTGAACGTCGCGCCGCTGACCTGGAACGACCACCTGACCCGCCTGGAAAACCACAAGCTGAACCCGTTCAAGGCGCTGATGACCCGGATCGACCCGGTCAAGGTCGAAGCCATGGTCGAAGCCTCCAAGGAAGACCTGGCCGCCAGCCAGGCTTCGTCGGCGCCTGCCGGCAACGGCGAGCTGGCCAAGGACCCGCTGTCTCCCGAGATCGAATTCGATGCCTTTGCTGCGGTCGACCTGCGCGTTGCCCTGATCCTCAAGGCCGAAGCCGTAGAGGGCGCCGACAAGCTGCTGCGCCTGACCCTGGATATCGGTGACGAGCAACGCAACGTGTTCTCCGGCATCAAGTCGGCCTACCCGGACCCGGCCAAGCTCGAAGGTCGCCTGACCATGATGATCGCCAACCTGAAGCCGCGGAAAATGCGCTTCGGCATCTCCGAGGGCATGGTCATGGCCGCCGGCCCTGGCGGCGAAGAAATCTACCTGCTCAGCCCTGACAGCGGCGCCAAGCCGGGTCAGCGCATCAAGTAAAACCAACGCCCCGGCCTCACCCGCCGGGGCGTTCTCATTGAACCGTCATTGCCGGATAATGGCGTCCTGCACCCTGCCGCTGGCACCGCCATGACCGAACTGATCCTCGCCCTGATCGGCGCAGCGCTGATCAACAACATCGTCCTGCAACAGACGCTGGCGCTGGATCCCTTGCTGCGCCCGGACGACCGGACGAGCCGCCAACGCGTCCACGCGCTGGGGCTGGCAACGCTGGTGGCGATGACGCTGATCAGCACCCTCGGGCAACTGCTCCACCATTACCTCCTGCTGCCGCTGCAGCTTGGCTACCTGCGCCTGTTCGTCTTCCTGCCGCTCTGCGTGCTGAGCGCCGGGCCGATTCTTCATGGCTTGCAGCGCTGGCGGAAAAACCCGGCGTTCGACGGGCTCAAGCCGATGCTGATGGGCAATGCCGCGCTGCTTGGCCTGTGCCTGCAACTGGCCGAAGAACAGCGCGGCGTGCTGTTCAGCCTGGCGGTGGGCCTAGGCAGCGGGCTGGGCTTCTGGCTGGTGCTGGCGCTGTTCGATGACCTGCGCCAGCGCAGCCAGCATGACGATATTCCACTGGCTTTTCGTGGTCTGCCCATCGAGTTGATGGGTGCCGGGATCATGGCCATGGCTTTTCTCGGGTTCAGCGGATTGTTCACATCATGAGCGCTGTTGCTGATACCGACCTGCGCCTGCGCAGCGCCATGCGGCAGGTGCTACTGGCCTGTGCGCCGGGTGTGTTGGCGCTGTTCTGGGTCTACGGCTGGGGGGTGTTGTTCAATCTGCTGCTGGCTGGCAGCGCCGCCCTGCTCACGGAAGCGTTGTTGCTGCGCCTGCGCCAGCGCCCGGTGCTCGCCGCGTTGAACGATGGCAGCGCGCTGGTCAGCGGGACCCTGCTGGCGGCCGCCCTGCCCGCTCACAGCCCCTGGTGGCTACCGGTGATTGCCGCCGCCAGCGCCATCGCCCTCGGCAAGCAGCTTTACGGCGGCGTTGGTCGCAACCCGTTCAATCCGGCCATGCTCGGCTACGTCGTCGTGCTGCTCTCGTTCCCGGTGCAAATGACCCATTGGCCAGCGCCCCAGCCGCTGGACCTGGGCCACAGCCTGAATGCGCTGCTCGGCCTCGGCGAACGCCCCGACGCCTGGGCGCAGGCCACGGTGCTGGACGGTTTGCGCCAGAACAAGAGCCTGACCATCGATGAGCTGTTCGCCAGCCATCCGGGCTTTGGCCACTTCGCCGGCCGCGGTAGCGAATGGGCCAGCCTGGGCTTCCTGCTCGGCGGCCTGTTCCTGCTGCAACGCAAGGTGATCACCTGGCAGGCGCCGGTCGCCATGCTGGGCGCACTGTTCGTGATCAGCCTGTTCTGCTGGAACGGTTCGGGGTCAGATTCCAACGGCTCGCCGCTGCTGCACCTGCTGGCCGGCTCGACCATGCTGGGCGCGTTCTTCATCGTTACCGAACCGGTCAGCGGCCCGAAAACCCCGTGGGGGCGGCTGCTGTTCGGTGCGGCGGTGGGCGTGCTGGCCTACCTGATTCGCACGTGGGGCAATTATCCGGACGGCACCGCCTTTGCCGTATTGCTGATGAACCTCTGCGTACCGGCGCTGGACCGCTGGGCGGAGCGTCGCCAAACGGAGGCGACATGAGCGCGCGCAGCGTCGTGCTGATCGCCGTCCTGGCGCTGCTGGGCGTGGGTGCCAGTGTCACCTGGCAACAGCTTTTGGCCCCACGCATCAGCGCAGCCGAAGAACACCTCAAGGCACGCACCTGGCTCAGCGTGCTGCCCGCAGGCAGCTACGATAACGAGCCGCTGCGACAGCCACTCACCCTCCCCGACCCGCAGCTGGCCCAAAGCACCCTGCTGGGCGGCTATCTCGCCACCCTGGCCGGCAAGCCCACCGCGGTGGTGCTGCACAGCCGTGTGCAAGGCTATGCCGGCCCCATTCAACTGTTGATCGCCATCGGCCCTGATGGCCGGGTGATCTCCAGCCATGTCCTGCAGCATCAGGAAACCCCCGGGCTCGGCGCTCGCCTGACAGAACCTGGCAACCGCTGGCTGCAGGGTTTCGATGGCCACAGCCAGGCCAACACGCCAGAGGCAGCCTGGGCCCTGAAGCGCGACAACGGCCGGTTCGACCAGTTGGCCGGCGCCAGCGTGACCTCCCGGGCGGTGATCCACGCCATCCAGGACGCCCTGCGCTACTTCGACGAACACGCCCAAGGCTGGCTGACGGAGGGCCCCGCCCATGAATAGGTCCTGGCTGGCAGCCCTCAGCCTGGCGCCACTGCTCGGCGCGAGCCAGACACTGCTCCAGGCCAGCGCCATGGCCGGGCTTACCCTGTCGGCGGTGCTGGTTCATCTCGCCGGCATGACACCCCTGCGGCGCTGGCTCGATGGGGTCGCGGGCGAGATCACCAGCATTCTGGTCGCCGCTACCCTGGTCACGTGCCAGACCCTGGCCCTGCACGCCTGGGGCCTGGACATGCGCAATGCGCTCGGCATCTATCCAGAACTGATCGCCCTGCAGTGCCTGCTCGTCGAACAAAGCCTCGGCAAGACCGGGCAATGGCGCAAGGCTTGCGCATTGCTGGGTGGGTTCTGTGTGTTGTACCTGCTGCTCGGCACGGCGCGCGAACTGCTGGCGAGCGGCACCTTGCACCTGACATCCATCAGCGGGCCGGACATTACCGGCCTGCGCCTGGCCAGCCTCGCACCCGGCGCCCTGCTGCTGCTCGGCGTGCTGCTGGCCCTGATCAAACGAGCCTGTCCGAAACAGGCCACACCAGACCGTGAAGGAAATAGCTGATCCATGAATGCCGCCAAACGCCTGGAGATTTTTCGCCGGCTACACGAAGACAACCCCGAGCCGAAAACCGAGCTTGCCTACAGTTCGCCCTTCGAGCTGCTGATCGCAGTGATCCTCTCCGCCCAGTCCACCGACGTGGGCGTCAACAAGGCCACCGCCAAGCTGTACCCGGTCGCCAACACGCCCGCCGCGATTCATGCGCTCGGTGTGGAAGGCTTGTCCGAGTACATCAAGACCATCGGTCTGTACAACAGCAAGGCGAAGAATGTCATCGAGACCTGCCGGATTCTGGTGGAGCAACATGGCGGTGAAGTCCCGCAAACCCGCGAAGCGCTGGAAGCTTTGCCGGGCGTGGGCCGCAAGACCGCCAACGTGGTGCTCAACACCGCATTCCGGCAACTGACCATGGCCGTGGATACGCATATTTTCCGGGTGAGCAATCGCACCAACATCGCCCCTGGAAAGAATGTTGTGGAAGTGGAGAAGGCATTGTTGAAGTTCGTTCCCAAGGACTATCTGCTGGATGCGCATCACTGGTTGATCCTGCTTGGCCGTTATGTGTGCCAGGCGCGCAAACCCCGTTGCGGAAGTTGCCGGATCGAAGACTTGTGCGAGTACAAGCACAAGACCTCCGACGATTGAGAACATAGTGAAAACCTTCACAGGGTGATTGAAAAAATCTTTTTTACCCGCTTCAGGAATATCGTTATAAGGAGCGCGAATGGCCCTCTTGTAACGGAGTGACTCATGAGCACTGAAAAAGAAGACCTTGATGTTGATGACGAAGCCCCGGCGTCCGACGAGTTTGTCAACGACACCCCGGTTGAAGCTGCAAAAACCAATCTGAGCAAGCGCCGCACCATCGACAACCTGCTGGAAGAACGCCGTTTGCAAAAGCGACTGGCTGATTACGACTTCGATCTTTGAGACGTTACGGGCCTGGAAAAACAAAAGCCTCCATTGCGGAGGCTTTTTGCGTTTTGGGGGAGGCGGTCAGACCAGGCCGTTGCGCTGCGCCAACTCGATCAGATCGACCAATGAGCGAGCATTGAGCTTGAGTAACAGACGCGTCTTGTAGGTACTTACCGTCTTGTTGCTGAGAAACATGCCGTCGGCGATCTCCTTGTTGGACTTGCCCCGGGCCAATTGCTGCAACACCATCATTTCCCGCCCTGACAGACGCCCCACCATGTCCGCCTCGCTGGAACCGCCGAGATTGGCGCGTACCGAGTGCAGCGCCTGGTTGGGAAAGTAGCTGTAGCCCGAGAGCACGGCCTTGATTGCACTGAGCAGCTCGGTAAGGTCCTGCTGCTTGCACACATAGCCTGCAGCTCCCGCCTGCATGCAACGCATCGAAAAATGTCCCGGCGCCTGGGAAGTCAGTACGAGCACCTTGATGACGATTCCATTGGCCGTGAGGCGACCAATCACCTCAAGCCCGTCAAGCTTTGGAATCCCGATATCCAGAATCACGATATCCGGCAAATGCTCCCTGGCCAGTTGCAGCGCATCCACCCCGTTATCCGTTTCCCCAATCACTTCATAACCATGCCGATCCATCAGCATGCGCACGGCCAAGCGAATGACCGGATGGTCATCGACGATCAGCACTTTATTCATGGGCAAGATCCATTCTTTACTATTCGACTTGTTAGAAGCCCGCACAATAGCCCAGTCAGCTTGTTCATTGCAGGGCGTATGTTCTGAACACCCGCACACTCAGACATGGACTACAAAAATAAAAGAAGCTTCTTACAGAAGATTCCTACAGGCAGCGTATTTACCGTTATTGCGAACCTTAATTTGAAGATCAAAAAAGGCATCTCTGGATGCTAGCCTCGCGCGCAGAAAATATCGCTACGAATAACGGAAAAACATATGAAGGAAATATCCTTAATATTCGCCAAACAAGTCCTAGTGACAGACCGTTCACGCCGCAAGGAAACAAATTCCCCCTGAAATGCTTCTTCAATAAGACCCATCACCCTGTGATTGCTGGATCCCATTTGCGGCACACTGCGTCCGCGCCCCTTGTACTCCCTGCCCGAGAGCCGGCAGACGAACGCTCACCGCACGCAGAGATCTCACCATGAGCAGCCAGGAACCGAAAAGCCCGCTGACCACTATCGCTATCTTCGCCGGCATTATCGAAGCGTCGGCATTGGCCTCGTTACCCTTTCTCGGGGAAAGTAGCCAGAGTATCTACACGTGGTTCCTGGTCGGTTTTCCGCCTTTTCTCACGCTATTGTTCTTCCTTACACTCAACTTCAATACCAAAAGTCTGTACGGCCCCGATGAACATTCGGGCACAACGGAAACACCTGAAACCAATAACGTTACACAAGAGCCATCGCCCATAACAAGTAGCTCAACAACTCCGCTATTACTTCCGCCCGCAGCTTCGCAAATATCTGAAGTTACAATATCGACGGTTATCATTTCCGGACCCAACACCCAGGTCCTACTCGAACTACTGGCCCGACATGCTGTAACGCGGCCAAGTTCGAACCGCCTGATCCTGCAAAACCTGGAGGCCGGCACTCACACAACCATCATTACCGAGTGGCCCAACAATCACTCGCCACCTTCGGATGGGCAAAAAAAACCCCGGCACTAGTGCCGGGGTTCTTTATCAACGAGGCGCGATCAGACCAGCGAACGACCTTTGTTCGCAGCGATCCGCATACGCAGGGCGTTGAGCTTGATGAAGCCCGCCGCGTCCGCCTGGTTGTAGGCACCGCCGTCTTCTTCGAAGGTGGCGATGTTGGCATCGAACAGCGAATCGTCGGACTTGCGGCCGGTAACGATGACGTTGCCCTTGTACAGTTTCAGGCGAACGACGCCGTTCACGTTGACCTGGGAAGCGTCGATCATTTTTTGCAGCATCAGACGCTCAGGGCTCCACCAGTAGCCGGTGTAAATCAGGCTGGCGTACTTCGGCATCAGCTCATCTTTCAGGTGAGCGACTTCGCGGTCCAGGGTGATCGACTCGATGGCGCGGTGGGCGCGCAGCATGATGGTGCCGCCCGGGGTTTCATAGCAGCCACGAGACTTCATGCCGACATAACGGTTCTCGACGATGTCCAGACGGCCGATGCCGTTGGCGCCGCCGATGCGGTTCAGTTCGGCCAGAACGGTAGCCGGGGACATCTCGACGCCGTCGAGGGCGACGATGTCGCCGTTACGGTAGGTCAGTTCCAGGTAGGTGGCCTGGTCAGGGGCGTTCTCAGGCGAGACGCTCCAACGCCACATGTCTTCCTCGTGCTCGGTCCAGGTATCTTCCAGGACACCGCCTTCGTAGGAAATGTGCAGCAGGTTTGCATCCATCGAGTACGGCGACTTCTTCTTGCCATGACGCTCGATCGGGATGGCGTGCTTCTCGGCGTAGTCCATCAGCTTCTCGCGGGACAGCAGGTCCCACTCGCGCCATGGAGCAATGACCTTGACGCCCGGCTTCAGCGCGTAGGCGCCCAGCTCGAAACGAACCTGGTCGTTACCCTTGCCGGTAGCGCCATGGGAAATGGCGTCGGCGCCGGTTTCGTTGGCGATTTCGATCAGGCGCTTGGCGATCAGCGGACGGGCGATGGAAGTACCCAGCAGGTACTCGCCTTCGTAGACGGTGTTGGCGCGGAACATCGGGAACACGAAGTCTCGGACGAACTCTTCGCGCAGGTCATCGATGTAGATCTCTTTGACGCCCATGGCCTGAGCCTTGGCGCGGGCCGGCTCGACCTCTTCGCCCTGACCCAGATCGGCGGTGAACGTCACCACTTCACAGTCGTAGGTATCTTGCAGCCACTTGAGAATCACCGAAGTATCAAGGCCGCCGGAATACGCCAGTACGACCTTTTTTACGTCCGCCATGCCATCACTCCACGGGGTTGTACGGAAAACCCCGGATTCTACCGCTCTTGGTGCGGAATTTACAGTGGGGCGACAGCTTGTGACGACAAAGCGACAGGAACTGTCGTGAGCGCGACGGACGGTCGCACTCAGGACTTCAACGACGTTTTGCCTGGCGTCAGCTGCGTGGCGGGGGCATTCGACTTCGCCGGCGCCACCGGGGTTGCCGCAGGCGCCGAGGCCGCCGGTGCGGCGGGAGCAGGAGCTGGCGTCGGCGCTGGCGCTGCGGGTTTCTCCGCTGCTGGCGTTTCGACCGGGGTCACGCGGTCCAGCTCGATATTCACCCGCCGGTTGCGCGCACGGTTGCCCGCCGAATTGTTGGCTGCAAGCGGATAACGCTCGCCATGGAAACGCACGACGATGTTGCTTTCCGGCACGCCATGGGCCTTGAGGTATTCCATCACCGCCAGCGCACGACGGCGGGACAGGTCACGGTTGGTCAGGCGGTTGCCGCTGTTGTCGGAGTGGCCGTCCAGCTCGATATGGTTGACGGTGGGGTCAGCCTTGAGGAAGTCGAGGATCACGTCCAGGCGGGCGCGGGCATCGGCGTCCAGGTCGATGCCATTGCCGGGGAACCCGATGCGCGCCTGGCGGATCTGGTCGAAGTTCATCGGCAGCAGCTTGGCGGTGCAGGCCTGGTAGTCAGCGAAGGCCTTGTTGAACTTCACCGGCAGCAGGCGGACTTCCATGGTCCGCCCGGCTTCCCCGGCGTAGTTGCGGACCACCGTGCTGCGACCATCCATCAGTCCGTTGATCAGGCGGCTGGCCTGGCCCTGAGAGCTGTTGAACAGCACGCCGCTGCCGGACATGCGGATCGACCCCAGGTTGATGTCGCCGCGCCCCGGCTGCCACGGCGCGGCCGCAGCCAGCAGGGTCGCCGACCCGGCGCCGAGCATGTTGCTGGACGAGCGCAGGCGGAACGTCGCCTGCTCGCCGGCGCGACGCACGAACTCGCCGCTGCCGAAATCGGCAATCGGCTGGATCAGGCGACACTCGAACTGATCGCCTTCGACCTTCCACTCGATATTTTCCACGCGCGTCTGGAACGTGAGCGCGGCGGCCGGAAGGCTGACGAAGATGCTGAACAGGGCTAGATAACGCTGGCGCACGGGCGGCTCCACAAAATTCTTTCGACTTACCAGCAGGCTATCGGACGGCTTTGGCAAAACTTGATAGCGAGTGCTCGGCCCAGGCTTTTCCGGTAGCATTCGCCCAGAGTTCGAACCGCCTGGAATCCCCAATGTCCGACCGCCTGACCCTCCTGCGTCCCGACGACTGGCACATCCATCTTCGCGATGGAGCCGTCCTGCCTCACACCGTCGCTGACGTGGCGCGCACCTTTGCCCGCGCCATCATCATGCCTAACCTGGTCCCGCCGGTACGCAATGCCGACGAAGCCGGCGCCTATCGCCAGCGCATCCTTGACGCCCGTCCGGCCGGCAGCCGCTTCGAGCCACTGATGGTGCTGTACCTCACCGACCGCACGCAGCCGGAAGAAATCCGCGCCGCCAAGGCCAGCGGCTTCGTCCATGCTGCCAAGATGTACCCGGCCGGTGCCACCACCAACTCGGATTCCGGCGTTACCAGCATCGACAAGATCTCCCCGGTGCTCGAAGCCATGGCCGAAGTCGGCATGCTGCTGCTGGTGCACGGTGAAGTGACCCGCAGCGAGGTCGACGTGTTCGACCGCGAGAAGCTGTTCATCGACGAGCACCTGCGTCGCGTGGTCGAGCGTTTCCCGACGCTGAAAGTGGTCTTCGAACACATCACCACCGCCGACGCCGCGCAGTTCGTCAGCGAAGCCCCGGCCAACGTCGGTGCGACCATCACCGCCCAGCACCTGCTGTACAACCGCAACCACATGCTGGTTGGCGGTATTCGCCCGCACTTCTATTGCCTGCCGATCCTCAAGCGCAATACCCACCAGGTCGCCCTGCTCGACGCCGCCACCAGCGGCAACAGCAAGTTCTTCCTCGGCACCGACTCGGCACCGCACGCCCGTCACGCCAAGGAAGCCGCCTGTGGCTGCGCCGGCTGCTACACCGCCTATGCGGCGATCGAGATGTACGCCGAGGCTTTCGAACAGCGCAATGCCCTGGACAAACTCGAAGGGTTCGCCAGCTTGCACGGCCCGGCGTTCTACGGCCTGCCGGCGAACACCGACACCATTACCCTGGTCCGCGAAAGCTGGACCGCACCCGACAGCCTGCCCTTCGGTGAGCAGACTGTCGTCCCGCTGCGCGCCGGTGAGCAACTGCGCTGGCGCCTGCTGGAGGAAAACGCGTGAGTGACGATCAGTTCGACGACCAGGAAGGTCTTGGCGGTGGTTCGCGCCACCCGATGGCAGAACGTTTCCGTGGCTATCTGCCCGTCGTGGTGGATGTCGAGACCGGCGGCTTCAACAGCGCCACCGACGCGCTGCTGGAAATCGCTGCTGTGACCATCGGCATGGACGAAAAGGGCTTCCTGTTCCCGGAACACACCTATTTCTTCCGCGTCGAGCCCTTCGAAGGCGCCAATATCGAACAGGCGGCCCTGGAATTCACCGGGATCAAGCTCGATCACCCGCTGCGCATGGCAGTGAGTGAAGAAGCCGCGCTGACCGATATCTTCCGCGGCGTGCGCAAGGCGCTGAAGGCCAATGGCTGCAAGCGGGCGATCCTGGTCGGCCACAACAGCAGTTTCGACCTCGGCTTCCTCAACGCCGCCGTAGCGCGCACCGACATGAAACGTAACCCGTTTCATCCGTTCTCCAGCTTCGACACCGCCACCCTCGCCGGCCTCGCCTATGGCCAGACCGTCCTGGCGCGAGCCTGCCAGAGCGCCGATATCGACTTCGATGGTCGCGAGGCGCATTCCGCCCGCTACGACACCGAGAAGACCGCCGAGCTGTTCTGCGGCATCGTCAACCGCTGGAAAGAAATGGGCGGCTGGCACGATTTCGACGAGTGAGTCGTTTTCAACGCACAAAAAAACCGGCCACATGGGCCGGTTTTTTTATGCGTGGCGGATTACAGCTTGCCAGCGTTCTCGCTCAGGTAAGCAGCAACGCCTTCTGGCGAAGCGGTCATGCCTTTGTCGCCTTTTTTCCAGTTGGCAGGGCAGACTTCGCCGTGCTCTTCGTGGAATTGCAGGGCGTCGACCAGACGCAGCAGCTCGTCCATGTTACGGCCCAGTGGCAGGTCGTTGACGATCTGCGAACGGACGACACCGTTGGTGTCGATCAGGAACGCGCCACGGAAGGCTACCCCGCCTTCGGACTCAACGTCGTAGGCTTTGCAGATTTCGTGGGAGATGTCGGCTGCCAGGGTGTATTTGACCTGGCCGATACCGCCGTTGTTGACCGGGGTGTTACGCCAGGCGTTGTGGGTGAAGTGCGAGTCGATCGAGACGCCGATGACTTCGACGTTGCGCGCCTGGAAGTCAGGGATGCGGTGGTCCAGCGCGATCAGCTCGGACGGGCAGACGAAAGTGAAGTCCAGCGGGTAGAAGAACACCAGGCCGTACTTGCCCCTGATAGCCGAAGCCAGGTTGAAGCTGTCGACGATTTCGCCATTGCCCAGTACTGCGGCGACGGTGAAGTCCGGGGCTTTTTTGCCAACGAGCACGCTCATTCGATTTCTCCTGATGGTGTGAAACTAACTACGCAGGCGATCGAAGTCGCCTGACACGAGTTGGGCATCATACACCGCGCTGCGCGGGACGCCGAGTAATGGCGATCAGACAGTTTTACCTACCGGCGGTCGCTCTATCTCGCGGCTCACAAGAAGAGTTTTGACAAGCATTCTCATTAACATTAAGCTTCGTTCCATTGAGTCCGCCACCCTGATGGTCTTCTTCTATGTATGTGTGTCTTTGTGTTGGTGTAACCGACGGACAGATCCGCGATGCGATCTATGAAGGATGCTGTAGCTACAAGGAAGTCCGCGCCGCCACCAACGTGGCCAGCCAGTGCGGCAAGTGTGCGTGTGTTGCCAAGCAGGTCGTCCGCGAGACCCTGACTGAAATCCAGGCCAGCCAGGCTGCTGCCCTGCCTTATCCCGTGGAATTCTCCGCCGCCTGAAAAAATCTTTTCCCCATTTATAAAGAACCGGACCTAGTGTCCGGTTTTTTTATTCCCATAATTCAACTAGTTAGGTGTAAAACGCGGAACACAAACATTCTTATTCCGATTAATTTTCACTTATTATTCAATAACTTAGGTTTGACAGAGAAAGTTGCCAGGCTCAAACTCCTGCTTATTGGCACACTTGAAGAGCAGGACCTCAATCATGAAAGGCGACGTAAGCGTCATCCAGCATCTCAACAAGATCCTCGGAAACGAGCTGGTCGCGATCAACCAATACTTCCTGCATGCGCGCATGTACGAAGACTGGGGCCTGGAAAAACTCGGCAAGCACGAATACAAAGAATCCATCGACGAGATGAAACACGCTGACAAACTGATCAAGCGTATTCTCTTCCTCGAAGGCATCCCCAACGTCCAGGACCTGGGCAAGCTGCTGATCGGCGAGCACACCCGCGAAATGCTGGAATGCGACCTGAAGATCGAGCAGAAAGGCCTGATCGACCTGAAAGCCGCCATCGCTCACTGCGAAACCGCTGGCGACTTCGGCAGCCGCGAACTGCTGGAAGACATCCTCGAGGCCGAGGAAGAGCATATCGACTGGCTGGAAACCCAGTTGAGCCTGATCGACAAGGTTGGCCTGGAAAACTACCTGCAATCGCAGATGGGTGAATAAAGCAGCCGCGAGCTTCCAGCTTCGAGTTGCAAGATAAAAGCGCCGCGCGCCTTCAAGGCCCGCGGCGCTTTTTTTCATTCAGAGGCACCAGATATGAAAAAGCCCCGCATCGCGGGGCTCTTCATGACGGCTGGCAGGTACTCAGGCTTCGGAAGCCTTGGCCTTGGCAGCAGCTTCTTTGATCAGGGTCTGCAGCTCACCGTTGGCGGCCATCTCGATCATGATGTCGCTACCGCCGACCAGCTCACCGGCCACCCACAGTTGTGGGAAGGTTGGCCAGTTGGCGTACTTCGGCAGGTTGGCGCGAATTTCCGGGTTCTGCAGGATGTCCACGTAAGCGAACTTCTCGCCGCAGCCCATTACGGCTTGCGCCGCTTTTGCCGAAAAGCCGCACTGCGGGGCATTCGGCGAGCCTTTCATGTAAAGCAGAACGGTGTTGTTGGCGATCTGCTCTTTGATTGTTTCGATGATATCCATGAAGCACCTCGGCTGAACTTTCCGACCTGGTTGTCGGCACGGTGGCGAATTGTATCGGAAAGCCGAGCATGACGCTCGGCCTTGCCGACAATCATGCAGCAACCACCTCCACGGGCACACCGTTGAGCACTGCATTGCCGGACAGTGCGTCGAGCAGACGGTCATCGGTCAGGTCGTTGGCGCTGGCCCCGGACTGTGTCCGCGCGATGTCCAGCAACACGCCGGGGCGGGCGTGACCGAAACCGTGGGGAAGACTGACCACGCCAGGCATCATGTCGGTACTGGCCTGCACGTCCACCTCGACGCTGCCGACCCGCGAGGTCACCCTCACCCGCTGCCCATCCTGCAACTGGCGCCCGGCCAGATCCTCCGGGTGCATCAACAACTGGTGACGGGGCTTGCCTTTGACCAGCCGATGAAAGTTGTGCATCCAGGAGTTGTTGCTGCGCACATGGCGTCGGCCAATCAGCAGCAACTGCGCGGCGCTGGGTGGTTGTTGCGCGGCAAAGCGCTGCAGGTCGGCGAGGATCTCCGGCGGGGCCGCTTCAATGCTCGCGCTGGCGGTTTTCAGGCGCCCTGCCAGATTGGGCTGCAAAGGCCCCAGATCGATGCCGTGCGGATACTGGTCGAGAGTTTCTACCGACAGGCCGAACGCCGAACCTTCACCATAGCGGCCACCGCGAAGGCCCAGGTCGATCATTTGTGCGGGCGGCAAGGTCGGCTTGAGTGGTTTGTCGCTGATCGCCGCGAAGGCCCGCGCCAGGCCGACGAAAATCTCCCAGTCATGCAACGCGCCCTGGGGCTTGGGCAAGATCGCCCGGTTGAAGCGGGAAACGTTGCGCACCGCGAACAGGTTGAACGTGGTGTCGTAGTGATCGTTTTCCAGTGCGGAGGTCGATGGCAGGATGAGGTCGGCGTAGCGCGTGGTCTCGTTGATGTAGAGATCGATGCTGAGCATGAACTCCAGGCCGTCCAGCGCTTGTTCGAGCTGTCGGCCATTGGGCGTGGACAACGCCGGGTTGCCGGCCACGGTCACCAGCGCGCGTACCTGTCCTTCGCCTTCGGTGAGCATTTCCTCGGCCAGGGCTGACACCGGCAGCTCGCCGCCATACTCAGGCAGCCCGGAGACCCGGCTCTGCCACTGATTGAAATGCCCGCCGCTGGTTGTCGCCACCAGATCCACCGCAGGTTCGGTGCAGAGCGCGCCGCCGACGCGGTCGAGGTTGCCGCTGACCAGGTTGATCAACTGCACCAACCAGTGACAAAGCGTGCCGAACGCCTGGGTCGACACCCCCATGCGTCCATAACACACCGCCTTGTCCGCCGCCGCGAAGTCCCGCGCTAGTTGCCGGATCAGCCCCGCATCGATACCGCACAGCAGGCTCATGATCTCCGGCGTGAACGACTGCAGGGCCTCGCGAACCTGATCCAGGCCGTTGACCGGCAAATGCGTCACGCGGGTCAGGTTTTCCTCGAACAGGGTGTTGAGCACGCCACAGAGCAGCGCCGCGTCGCCTCCCGGACGGACGAACAGATGCTGGTCCGCCATCGCCGCGGTTTCGCTGCGCCGCGGATCGACCACCACCAGCTTGCCGCCGCGCGCCTGCAATGCTTTCAGCCGCTTCTCGACATCCGGCACGGTCATGATGCTGCCGTTGGAGGCCAGCGGGTTGCCGCCGAGGATCAACATGAAATCGGTGTGGTCGATGTCCGGGATCGGCAGCAACAGGCCGTGCCCGTACATCAGGTAGCTGGTCAGGTGATGCGGCAATTGATCGACCGAGGTCGCGGAAAAGCGGTTGCGGGTCTTGAGCAGGCCCAGGAAGTAGTTGCTGTGGGTCATCAGCCCGTAGTTGTGCACGCTCGGGTTGCCCTGGTATACCGCGACGGCATTCTGGCCGTGGCGCTGCTGAATGTCGTACAGCTTGCGCGCGGCCAGTTCGAAGGCTTCTTCCCACGGAATCGGCAGCCATTGGTCGCCCACGCGCACTACCGGCCCGCGCAGGCGATTGGGATCGTTCTGAATGTCCTGCAGCGCCACCGCCTTGGGGCAGATGTGGCCGCGGCTGAAACTGTCGTGGGCATCGCCCTTGATCGAGGTAATACGCGGGACGCCGCCCTCGTCGGTATCGAGCTCGAAGGTCAGGCCGCAGATGGCCTCGCACAGGTGACAGGCTCGGTGGTGCACGGTCTTGGTCATGGCCGCCTCTTGTTCTCGGATCGGGGGGAGTGCCGTCCCCGACTATGGCCCCGGCATGCGCGGGCTGCCAGCGACCTTCGCGGCGTGAATCCCCGTCCATCAGGAGGAACGATGGTTCCAGATGGCCGACAAAGCCTTGTCGCTTCATTGCCAAGCCCGTCTGGGGCAGTGTAAAAAGCTCTCTTGCTCTGGAAAAAGAAGCAGACCAACGGCTCGCGCAAATCCACGGCTCACGCCATGGATGCAGCCCCACTTGGTAAGACGCGACATTTAATTATAGTATTGCGCCTTCCCCTATTTCGTCGCCCCGTGCGGCTTTCGCCGCAGGTCTCATCCGTGTTTCCGAAAAACCGGTTTTTGCTGATCTGCGGTCTGTTGCAAAAAGGTAGTCAATGATGAGCGCTAGGCACTTTCTCTCCCTGATGGATTTCACCGCCGAAGAACTGGTCAGTGTGATCCGCCGAGGGATCGAGCTGAAAGACCTGCGTAACCGCGGCGTACTCTTCGAGCCCCTGAAAAACCGCGTGCTGGGCATGATCTTCGAGAAATCCTCGACCCGTACCCGGCTGTCCTTCGAAGCCGGCATGATCCAGCTCGGCGGCCAGGCCATCTTCCTGTCCCCGCGCGATACCCAACTGGGCCGTGGCGAGCCGATCGGCGACTGCGCCATCGTCATGTCGCGCATGCTCGATGCGGTGATGATCCGTACCTTTGCCCACAGCATCCTCACCGAATTCGCCGCCAATTCGCGGGTTCCGGTGATCAACGGCCTGTCCGACGACCTGCACCCGTGCCAGTTGCTGGCCGACATGCAGACCTTCCTCGAACACCGCGGCTCGATCCAGGGCAAGACCGTGGCCTGGATCGGCGACGGCAACAACATGTGCAACAGCTATATAGAAGCGGCCATCCAGTTCGACTTCCAATTGCGCATCGCCTGCCCGGAAGGCTACGAGCCGAACCCGAAATTCGTCGCCCAGGCCGGTGACCGCGTGCAGATCGTCCGCGATCCGAAGGAAGCAGTGCGTGATGCCCACCTGGTCAGCACCGATGTCTGGACTTCCATGGGCCAGGAAGAGGAAACTGCACGGCGCCTGGAGCGGTTCGCGCCTTATCAGGTCAACCGCGCACTGCTCGACCTGGCAGCCCCCGATGCCCTGTTCATGCACTGTCTGCCTGCCCACCGTGGCGAGGAAATCAGTGTGGACCTGCTCGACGACCCTCGTTCGGTCGCCTGGGACCAGGCGGAAAACCGTCTGCATGCACAGAAGGCGCTTCTCGAATTCCTTGTTGAACCGGCCTATCACCACGCATGAGTCGTCCCCTATTGCTCAACCTGCGCAACCTCGCCTGCGGCTATGGCGAGGCGCGCATCGTCCAGAACCTCAACCTGCACCTGAACGCCGGTGACATCGGCTGTCTGCTTGGCTCCTCGGGTTGCGGCAAGACCACCACCCTGCGCGCCATCGCCGGCTTCGAGCCGATCCACGATGGCGACATCCAGTTGGCTGGCGAGACCATTTCCAAGGCCGGGTTCACCCTGGCTCCGGAGAAGCGCCGGATCGGCATGGTGTTCCAGGACTACGCGCTGTTCCCCCACCTGACGGTGGCGGAGAACGTCGCGTTCGGCATCGGCAAACACCCGCACAAACAGCAGGTGGTCAAGGAGATGCTCGAACTGGTCAAGCTCGACGGCCTCGGCGGGCGCTACCCGCACGAGCTTTCCGGTGGCCAGCAGCAACGGGTCGCCCTGGCCCGCGCCCTGGCACCCGAGCCGCAGTTGCTGCTGCTGGACGAACCCTTCTCCAACCTCGACGTGGAACTTCGCCGGCGCCTCAGCCACGAAGTCCGCGACATCCTCAAGAGCCGCGGCACCAGTGCGATCCTGGTGACACACGACCAGGAAGAAGCCTTCGCCGTCAGCGACCATGTTGGCGTCTTCAAGGAAGGCCGGCTGGAGCAGTGGGATACGCCCTACAACCTGTACCACGAGCCGGCGACCCCGTTCGTTGCGAGCTTCATCGGTCAGGGCTATTTCATTCGCGGCCAGTTGCTCGACCCGGAGACGGTCCAGACCGAACTCGGCACGCTGCGCGGCAACCGCGCTTATGCGCTACCGGTCGGCAGCGCAGTGGATGTGCTGTTGCGGCCCGATGACATCATCCATGCCCCGGACAGCACCCTGAGCGCGCGGATCAACGGCAAGAGCTTCCAGGGCGCCTCGACGCTGTACCGCCTGCAACTGGGCACCGGCACCCAGCTCGAAGCGATCTTCCCAAGCCATATCGATTACCAGATCGGCCAGGACGTCGGGATTGCCGTTGCGGCGGATCACCTGGTGCTGTTCGCTGCTTCAGGCAGTGTCGAAGCCAGATTGCCGGACGGCGAGAGCGGCGTACGCCGATACGGCTCGGTAAGCTGATACTGATACAAAAAAGGCCGCCACAATCGTGGCGGCCTTCTCGTTTGGGCATCCCCGTTTCTATTCGCGACCGATATCCGCGAACTTGCCCTGGGTATGTTCGGCAAGCACCGCAGCAGCCAGTTCCACCTCCAGCCCACGCCGTCCGGCGCTGACATGAATCGTCTCGTGAGCCTCGGCCGATTGGTCGATAAAAGTGCGCAGACGTTTCTTCTGACCCAGCGGGCTGATTCCGCCCAACAAGTAGCCCGTTGAACGCTGCGCCGCGGCGGGGTCAGCCATTTCGCACTTCTTCACACCCGCCGCCTGGGCCAGTGCCTTCAGATCGAGGCTGCCGCCCACCGGCACCACCGCCACCAGCAACTCGCCCTTCTCGCTGCTGGCCAGCAGGGTCTTGAACACCCGTTTGGGGTCCAGACCCAGTTTTTCAGCAGCCTCCAGGCCGTAGGACGCGGCCTTGGGGTCGTGTTCATAACTGTGAATGCGGTGTTCGGCGCGAACTTTCTTCAACAGGTCCAGAGCAGGGGTCATGCGGGGCTCCAACATTCGTTCTGTATTCGGCGGCTACTGTAGGACAAATCGTGTGCCACAACCATTGGCCTGTAGGACACGAACATGACAACTCGTAGGCCGACAGTCAGATTATGAATGACAGTTCACTTTCGACCTTTGACATCAGCGTTTCTTGTCTATATTTTTTCGAATCTGAATATTGGTGATGCCCTTATAAGGTGCATTTCTATCGTCTGCCTGACCGAAATGGGGATTTCGCTCGGGTTTCTGTCGAGCGCTCACTGCGCCTCACAACAACAAAAACCGAGGTAACGAATGACGACTGCTCTACAACAACCGACGTTGTCCAGCCAATGCATGGCCGAATTCTTCGGCACCGCACTGTTGATCTTCTTCGGTACTGGCTGTGTTGCCGCGCTCAAGGTGGCGGGTGCCAGCTTCGGCCTGTGGGAAATCAGCATCATCTGGGGGGTGGGCGTCAGCATGGCGATCTCCCTCACCGCCGGTATTTCCGGCGCGCACCTGAACCCCGCCGTGAGTATCGCGCTGTGCCTGTTCGCCGGTTTCGAGAAGGGCAAGCTGCCGTTCTACATCGTCGCCCAGATCGCCGGCGCCTTCTGCGGCGCGGCGCTGGTCTACACGCTCTACAGCAGCCTGTTCTTCGATTACGAACAAACCCACCAGATGATTCGCGGCAGCCAGGCCAGCCTCGAGCTGGCCTCGGTGTTCTCCACCTACCCGCACCCGGCGCTGTCCACCGGCCAGGCGTTCCTCGTTGAAGTGATCATCACCGCGATTCTCATGGCCGTGATCATGGCCCTCACCGATGACAACAACGGCCTGCCGCGCGGCGCCCTCGCCCCACTGCTGATCGGCCTGCTGATCGCCGTGATCGGCAGCGCTATGGGCCCGCTGACCGGCTTTGCGATGAACCCGGCGCGTGATTTCGGCCCCAAACTGATGACATTCCTGGCTGGCTGGGGCGAAGTAGCCTTCACCGGCGGCCGTGATATTCCCTACTTCCTCGTTCCGGTTTTCGCGCCGATCATGGGAGCGAGCCTTGGCGCCGCCCTGTACCGCGGCGTGTTCGCTCGCAGCCTGCCCAGCGCCGCTGCCAGCACCCCGACCGACGACAAGACCCAGGGCAAGACCCAGACTTCCTGATCCGCACGCGGACAGAACTGCCCTGACTCCAACCTATTTCACTGCAAGGCCAACGACATGACAGACCGTCAGAACAAGAACTACATCATTGCCCTCGACCAGGGCACGACCAGTTCGCGGGCCATCATTTTCGACCGCGATGCCAACGTGGTCGGCACCTCCCAGCGCGAGTTCGCCCAGCACTACCCGCAGGCCGGCTGGGTCGAGCACGACCCGATGGAAATCTTCGCCACCCAGAGCGCAACCATGGTCGAAGCCCTGGCCCAGGCGGGCATCAGCCACGACCAGGTCGCCGCCATCGGTATCACCAACCAGCGTGAAACCACGGTGGTCTGGGACAAGGAAACCGGTCGCCCGGTGTACAACGCCATCGTCTGGCAGTGCCGACGCAGCACCGAGATCTGCGAACAGCTCAAGCGCGACGGTCTGCAGGACTACATCCGCGAAACCACCGGCCTGGTCACCGACCCCTACTTCTCCGGCACCAAGCTCAAGTGGATCCTCGACAACGTCGAAGGCGCCCGCGAGCGCGCCGAGCGCGGCGACCTGCTGTTCGGCACCGTCGATAGCTGGCTGATCTGGAAATTCTCCGGCGGCAAGGTTCACGTCACCGACTACACCAACGCCTCGCGCACTCTGCTCTTCAACATCCACACGCTGCAGTGGGATGACAAGATGCTGGAAGTCCTGGGCATCCCGCGGCAGATGCTGCCCGAGGTGCGTTCGTCCTCGGAAATCTACGGCAAGACCAAGAGCGGTATCGACATCGCCGGTATCGCCGGCGACCAGCAGGCTGCGCTGTTCGGCCAGATGTGCGTGGAGCCGGGCCAGGCCAAGAACACCTACGGCACCGGCTGCTTCCTGCTGATGAACACCGGCGACAAAGCCGTGCAGTCCTCCCACGGCCTGCTGACCACCATCGCCTGCGGCCCGCGTGGCGAAGTGGCCTACGCGCTGGAAGGCGCGGTGTTCAACGGTGGCTCCACCGTGCAGTGGCTGCGCGACGAACTGAAGATCGTCAACGACGCCCACGACACCGAGTACTTCGCCAGCAAGGTCAAGGACAGCAACGGCGTGTACCTGGTGCCGGCCTTCACCGGCCTCGGCGCGCCCTACTGGGACCCGTACGCCCGTGGCGCCCTGTTCGGCCTGACCCGCGGGGTCAAGGTGGACCACATCATCCGCGCCGCACTGGAGTCGATCGCCTACCAGACCCGCGACGTCCTCGACGCCATGCAGCAGGATTGCGGCCAGCGCCTCAGCGCCCTGCGCGTGGACGGCGGCGCGGTCGCCAACAACTTCCTGATGCAGTTCCAGGCCGACATCCTCGGCACCTGTGTCGAGCGTCCGCAGATGCGCGAAACCACCGCCCTCGGCGCCGCCTACCTGGCGGGCCTGGCCTGTGGCTTCTGGAGCGGTCTGGACGAATTGCGCGGCAAGGCGCTGATCGAGCGCGAATTCACCCCGCAACTGGCTGAAGCGGAGAAGGAAAAACTCTACAGCGGCTGGCTCAAGGCGGTTGATCGCACGCGCGACTGGGAACCCCACGAAGAGTAAGCAGTGCGTACAGGGCGCATCCGCAATGGATGCGCCCTGTGCTACGCGGCTGCCGCACTCAGGCTGGTCCCCGGCTACTTCCTACGGCATCATTGCAGCATTTTTCGGCCGCCCCTGAAGGACGCCAATGAATCTGCCTCCCCGCCAACAACAAATTCTCGAACTGGTCCGCGAACGCGGCTACGTCAGTATCGAAGAAATGGCGCAATTGTTCGTCGTCACCCCGCAAACCATCCGCCGCGATATCAACCAACTGGCGGAGGTCAATCTGCTGCGGCGCTATCACGGTGGCGCGGCCTACGACTCCAGCATCGAAAACACCGCCTACGCCATGCGCGCCGACCAGATGCGCGATGAGAAACAGCGCATCGCCGAAGCCGTGGCCCAGCAGATCCCCGATAACGCCTCGCTGTTCATCAATATCGGCACCACCACCGAGTCCATCGCCCGCGCCCTGCTCAACCACAATCACCTGAAAATCATCACCAACAACCTGCATGTCGCCTCGATCCTCAGTGCCAAGGACGACTTCGAAGTGCTGCTGGCCGGCGGCAATGTGCGCCGCGACGGCGGTGTGGTGGGCCAGGCCAGCGTCGACTTCATCAACCAGTTCAAGGTCGATTTCGCCTTGGTGGGCATCAGCGGCATCGACGAAGACGGCAGCCTGCTGGACTTCGACTACCAGGAAGTGCGCGTTTCCCAGGCGATCATCGCCAATGCCCGGCAAGTGATCCTCGCCGCCGACTCCAGCAAGTTCGGCCGCAACGCCATGGTCCGCCTCGGCTCTATCAGCCTGATCGACTGCCTGGTGACCGACCAGGCCCCCGTCGCCGCCCTGAGCCAGTTGCTCAACCAGAACAAGATCCGCCTCGAAGTGGTGTGACGGCTCCGCAACCGCCATCGCAAGGGTGGCGGTTTCAATGTTCGGTTTTTTTCACTTATTTGTAACCAGATCAGTATTTTCTATGGAAAGTCACTGGTCGGCGGCTTTCCGTTCGGCTAACATTTTCGAATACGAACATTAATGTTCAGAAAAGATACCAGAACGACTTTACAAGAGGCCGCGCCGTGTCCAATTCCAGCTCCCCCATCCTTGCCGAAATCTATGACGTTGCCGTCATCGGTGGTGGCATCAATGGTGTCGGCATCGCCGCCGACGCTGCCGGACGCGGTCTTTCGGTGTTCCTGTGCGAAAAGGACGACCTCGCCAGCCACACCTCGTCGGCCAGCAGCAAGCTGATCCACGGCGGCCTGCGCTATCTCGAACATTACGAATTCCGCCTGGTGCGCGAAGCCCTCGCCGAACGCGAAGTGCTGCTGGCCAAGGCCCCGCACATCGTCAAACCGATGCGTTTCGTTCTGCCGCACCGCCCTCACCTGCGTCCGGGCTGGATGATCCGTGCCGGCCTGTTCCTCTACGACAACCTGGGCAAGCGCAAGCAACTGGGCGCCTCGCGCAGCCTGCGCTTCGGCCCGGGCAGCCCGCTCAAGCCAGCCATTACCCGCGGTTTCGAATACGCCGACTGCGCGGTGGACGATGCCCGCCTAGTGGTGCTCAACGCCATGGCCGCCCGTGAGCGCGGCGCGCACATCCTCACCCGCACCCGCTGCCTGAGCGCGCGGCGCAGCGGCAAGCTGTGGAACGTGCAGGTCGAACGCGCCGACGGCAGCCAGCAGACCATCCAGGCCCGCTCGCTGGTCAACGCCGCCGGTCCGTGGGTGGCCAAGTTCATCAAGGATGACCTGAAGCTCGACGCGCCCTACGGCATCCGCCTGATCCAGGGCAGCCACCTGATCGTACCGAAGCTGTACGAAGGCGAACATGCCTACATCCTGCAGAACGAAGACCAGCGCATCGTGTTCTGCATTCCTTACCTGGAACGCTTCACCCTGATCGGCACCACCGACCGCGAATACAGCGGCGACCCGGCCCAGGTGGCAATCACCGAAGCCGAAACCGACTACCTGCTCAATGTGGTCAACCAGCACTTCAATCATCAACTCAGCCGGAGCGACATCCTCCACACCTATTCCGGTGTGCGCCCGCTGTGCAACGACGAGTCGGACAACCCGTCGGCGGTGACCCGCGACTACACCCTGGCGTTGTCCTCGGACAACGGCCAGGCACCGCTGCTGTCGGTGTTCGGCGGCAAGCTGACCACCTACCGCAAGCTGGCCGAATCGGCCATGGGCGAACTGGCCCCCTGGTTCACCCAGATGACCGGAAGCTGGACCGCAAGCGCGCCGCTGCCTGGCGGTGAAGGCATGAGCACGCCGCAAGCCCTATGCGACGAAATCCTCGCCCGCCACGGCTGGCTGCCTGCGGCCCTGGCCAACCGCTGGGCGCTGACCTACGGCAGCCGCACCTGGGCGCTGCTGGAAGGCGTGCAGGGCCCGGAAGAACTGGGCGAAGCCATCGGTGGTGGCCTGTTCAGCCGTGAAGTGGATTACCTGTGCCGCGAAGAATGGGCGCTGAATGCCGACGACATTCTGTGGCGTCGCAGCAAACTGGGGCTGTTCCTGAGCGCCTCGGAACAACAGGCGCTGCGTGAGTATCTGCAGCAGGTCGAGCTGAAGCGTGGTCGGGTGCAGGCTGCCTGAGTCAAGCGAAGGCTAGGCCTAATACCGATCGATTAACGTTTCCAGCCTCTTTTGGGGCCGCTTTGCGGCCCTTCGCGAGCAAGCTCGCTCCCACAAGGATCCTGACATTTCCAACGATGCCGCACGAGCCGTGCAATCGTTCGGCTTTCCGAACGCAACCCCTCCTAAGATTCGGCCTACCGTACACAACCCCCTGTCAAACGCCCGTCAAATAACCCTGCTATCCAGTAAAACCGGGCCTTGATGACCGAAGTCAGCGCCTGGCACGACTCATGCTCTACACTCAGTACCCGAATGCGCAAACGCTTTATTGCAGTGTTCGCTGAACGAAACGGCCGACAACGGCCTCATAAAAAAAACAACGTCGAGGAAAATTAGATGCGTATCGTTCGTCATCTGTTGGGCGCCGCTATCGCGGCCGCTGTGATCGCTTCGCCCGTCATGGCCGAAGAACTGACCGGCACCCTGAAGAAGATCAAGGACTCGGGCACCGTTACGCTGGGGCATCGGGACGCTTCCATTCCGTTTTCTTACATCGCCGACGCTTCGGGTAAACCGGTCGGTTACTCCCACGACATCCAGTTGGCCATCGTCGAGACCCTGAAAAAGGATCTGGACCTTCCCAACCTGAACGTCAAATACAACCTGGTCACCTCCCAGACCCGCATCCCGCTGGTACAGAACGGCACCGTTGACGTCGAGTGTGGTTCCACCACCAACAACGTCGAGCGCCAGCAGCAGGTCGCCTTCTCGGTCGGCATCTTCGAAGTCGGTACCCGCCTGCTGACCAAGGTCAAGGACGGTGCACCCGCCTACAAGGACTTCCCGGACCTGGCCGGCAAGAACGTGGTGACCACCGCCGGTACCACCTCCGAGCGCATCCTCAAGGCCATGAACGCCGACAAGCAGATGAAGATGAACGTCATCTCGGCCAAGGACCACGGCGAGTCGTTCCAGATGCTCGAATCCGGTCGCGCTGTCGCCTTCATGATGGACGACGCCCTGCTCGCAGGCGAAATGGCCAAGGCCAAGAAGCCGACCGACTGGGTCGTTACCGGTACGCCGCAATCCTATGAAATCTACGGCTGCATGGTCCGCAAGGACGACGCACCGTTCAAGGCTGCGGTCGACAAGGCCATCGTCGCGCTCTACAAGTCGGGCGAGATCAACAAGATCTACGACAAGTGGTTCCAGCAGCCAGTCCCACCAAAAGGTCTGAACCTCGGCTTCCCGATGAGCGATGAACTCAAGGCGCTGATCGCCAACCCTACCGATAAAGCCGCGGACGACAAGAAGTCCTGAATCCCGTCTAGTTAGTGTCTAACCTTTCATCCGAGGGCGTGCGCGCCCCCGGATGCTCGAAGGTGCCCGTGAAACAACTGATCTGAGGGGAGACCCCGATGAATTACAACTGGGACTGGGGCGTATTCTTCAAGTCCACCGGCGTGGGCGACGAGACCTACCTCGACTGGTACATCACCGGTCTGGGCTGGACCATCGCCATTGCGATCGCCGCCTGGATCATCGCGTTGCTGCTGGGCTCGGTCCTCGGCGTCATGCGCACCGTACCGAACCGCGTGGTATCGGGTATCGCCACCTGCTACGTGGAACTCTTCCGTAACGTACCGCTGCTGGTGCAACTGTTCATCTGGTACTTCCTGGTGCCCGACCTGCTGCCCGAAGGCCTGCAGGAATGGTTCAAGCAGGACTTGAACCCGACGACCTCGGCACTGATCAGCGTGGTCATCTGCCTCGGCCTGTTCACCGCCGCACGGGTCTGCGAACAGGTCCGCACCGGCATCCAGGCCCTGCCCCGCGGTCAGGAAGCTGCCGCCCGCGCCATGGGTTTCAGCCTCTCGCAGATCTACAGCAACGTGCTGCTGCCCCAGGCCTACCGGATCATCATTCCGCCGCTCACCTCGGAGTTCCTCAACGTCTTCAAGAACTCGTCGGTCGCCTCGCTGATCGGCCTGATGGAGCTGCTGGCGCAGACCAAGCAGACCGCCGAATTCTCCGCCAACCTGTTCGAAGCCTTCACCCTCGCGACGCTGATCTACTTCACCCTGAACATGGGCCTGATGCTGCTCATGCGTGTGGTCGAGAAGAAAGTCTCGGTACCGGGCCTGATTTCCGTGGGAGGTAAGTGATGGAACTGGACTTCAGCGGGATCATTCCCGCCCTGCCGGGCCTCTGGAACGGCATGCGCATGACCCTGCAACTGATGGTCATGGGCATCGTCGGCGGTATCGTGCTGGGTACGCTCCTGGCGCTGATGCGGCTGTCATCGAACAAGCTGATGTCGAACCTGGCCGGTGCCTACGTCAACTATTTCCGCTCCATCCCGCTGCTGCTGGTGATCACCTGGTTCTACCTGGCGGTGCCGTTCGTGCTGCGCTGGATCACCGGCGAAGACACCCCGATCGGCGCGTTCACCTCCTGCGTCGTGGCGTTCATGATGTTCGAGGCGGCGTACTTCTGCGAAATCGTCCGTGCAGGCGTGCAGTCGATCGCCAAGGGCCAGATGGGCGCGGCACAAGCGCTGGGCATGACCTACGGCCAGACCATGCGCCTGATCATCCTGCCCCAGGCGTTCCGCAAGATGACCCCGTTGCTGTTGCAACAGAGCATCATCCTGTTCCAGGACACCTCGCTGGTTTACACCGTCGGTCTGGTGGACTTTCTCAACTCGGCACGGGCCAGTGGCGACATCATCGGACGCTCGAATGAGTTCCTGATCTTCGCCGGCGCCGTGTACTTCGTCATCAGCTTCTCCGCTTCCTTCCTGGTCAAGCGTCTGCAGAAAAGGATAACCGTATGATTTCCATCAAGAACGTCAACAAGTGGTACGGCGACTTCCAGGTACTGACCGACTGCAATACCGAGGTCAAGAAAGGTGAAGTGGTGGTGGTCTGCGGGCCGTCCGGCTCGGGCAAATCGACCCTGATCAAGTGCGTCAACGCGCTGGAACCGTTCCAGAAAGGCGACATCATCGTCGACGGCACCTCCATTGCCGACCCGAAGACCAACCTGCCGAAGCTGCGCTCGCGGGTGGGCATGGTGTTCCAGCACTTCGAGCTGTTCCCGCACCTGACCATCACCGAGAACCTGACCATCGCCCAGCGCAAGGTGTTGGGTCGCAGCGAGGCCGAAGCCAGCAAGAAAGGCCTGGCCCTGCTCGACCGCGTAGGCCTCAGCGCCCACGCCAAGAAGCACCCCGGCCAGCTTTCCGGCGGCCAGCAGCAGCGCGTCGCGATTGCCCGCGCACTGGCCATGGACCCGATCGTCATGCTGTTCGACGAACCGACCTCGGCCCTGGACCCGGAAATGGTCAGCGAAGTACTGGACGTCATGGTCCAGTTGGCCAACGAAGGCATGACCATGATGTGCGTGACCCACGAAATGGGCTTCGCCCGCAAGGTCGCCAACCGGGTCATCTTCATGGACAAAGGCAACATCATCGAGGACTGCACCAAGGAAGAATTCTTTGGTGAGCAGAGCGTGCGCGACCAACGTACCCAACACTTCCTCAGCAAGATCCTGCAGCACTAAGCAGACCGCAGCCCGCTGTCCGGTGTTCGCCGGGCAGCGGGCGCTGGTCGTCATAAGGCCACTGTGATGAAATGCGACCCCACGCTCTTTCGCCCAGCCAAGCCTGCCCTTGCCGTGAAACCCCGCCTGATTCGCCAGCTCATCATTCCCCCACTGATCCTCTTGCTGACGATCGGCCTGGGCGTCGCCGGCTTCATGGTCAGCGAGCACAACGGCATCCGCACCTTGAGCGACAACGGCGAGCGCCAGCTCGAGCTGCACGCGCGCACCGTCGAAAGCGAAATCAGCAAGTACACCTACCTGCCCAGCCTGCTGGAGCTGGAAGACAGCGTCTCGAAATTGCTGACCGAACCGGATGGCGAACACCGCCAGGTGGTCAACGAATACCTCGAAGGCCTGAACCGGCGCAGCCGTAGCCGGGCGATCTTCGTCCTCGATACCAGCGGCCGGGTCCAGGCCTCCAGCAACTGGCGCGACGTCGACAGTTTCCTCGGCGAAGACCTGTCGTTCCGCGCCTATTTCCAGGACGCCGTACGCGGCCAGCCGGGACGTTTCTACGGGATCGGCAGCACCACCGGCGAGCCCGGCTACTACCTGGCCCACGGTCTTGAAGAACACGGCAAGATCATTGGCGTGGCGGTGATCAAGGTTCGCCTGGAACCCCTCGAAGAACGCTGGCAACGCGCCCGCCTGGAAGCCTTCGTCAGCGACGAGAACGGCATCATCATCCTCTCCAGCGACCCTGCCCGGCGCCTGAAGTCGGTACGTCCGCTGAACCCCGAGCTCAAGGAACGCCTGGCCCGCAGCCTGCAGTACTACTGGTTCTCGCTCAACGAGCTGCAACCGCTGGGGCGGGAAAAGCTCGGCGACGACCTGGAGAAACTCACCTTCCCGGCCAACGCCCGGCTCGACGACGGCACCCATGAAGTGGCTTACCTGGCGCAGACTCGCCGCCTGGTCGACACGCCCTGGCACTTCACCCTGCTGACGCCGCTGCAGGACCTGCGCCGCGAATCGATCATCCAGGGTGTTCTGGTGGCCGTGGCCTTCGCCCTGCTGGCCATTCTCGCCATCGCCTGGAACGAGCGGCGCAAGGTGATCGCCACCCGCCTGGCTGCCCGCGAGGCGCTGGAAGAAGCCAATAACCAGCTCGAACGCAAGATCGCCGAACGCACTGCCGACCTGCGCGCCAGCAACGACCGCCTCAAGGCGCAGATCCGCGAACGGCGTCAGGCCGAGCAGACCCTGCGCCACGCCCAGGACGAACTGGTGCAGGCCGGCAAGCTGGCGGCCATCGGCCAGATGTCCACCAGCATCGCCCACGAACTGAACCAACCGTTGGCCGCGCTGCGCACCTTGTCCGGCAACACCGTGCGCTTCCTCGAACGCGGCTCGCTGGAAATCGCCAGCGCCAACCTGCTGACCATGAACGACCTGATTGACCGCATGGGCCGCATCACCGCCAGCCTGCGTTCCTTCGCCCGGCGCGGCGACGACCGTGGCCAGGCGTCGCTGAGCAAGGCGGTCGAGGCCACCCTGCAAGTGCTCAACGCGCGGATCGAAGGCTGCCACCTGAAGCTGCACAGCAACTACAGCGATCAGCAACTGGCCATCGACCAGACCCGCCTCGAGCAGATTCTCGTCAACCTCATCGGCAACGCCCTGGACGCCATGGCCACGGTGCCGTTGCCGCAGCTCTGGCTGGAGGGCGAACGCCACGACGACAAGTACCGCCTGCGGGTCCGCGACAATGGCCACGGCATTGACGACGAGGCCCGCAAGCACTTGTTCGAGCCGTTCTTCACCACCAAACCGGGCGAGCATGGCCTCGGCCTGGGCCTGACCCTGTCCGCCAGCCTCGCGGCTGCGGCCGGCGGCAACCTGAGCGTCGAGCACCCCGCCAGCGGCGGCACCGCGTTCGTCCTCAGCCTGCCGCTGGTCAAAACCGCCACTGAACCCGCCGAGTCCTTATGAATTCATCGCCCCTTACCGTCCTGATCGTCGAAGACGACCCGCATGTGTTGCTCGGCTGCCAACAGGCGTTGGCGCTGGAAGACATCGCCAGCGAAGGCGTGAGCAGTGCCGAACAGGCCCTGGAACGGATCGGCGACGACTTCGCCGGGATCGTCGTCAGCGACATCCGCCTGCCCGGCATCGACGGCCTGGAACTGCTCAGCCGCCTCAAGGCCCGCGACAGCAGCCTGCCGGTGGTGCTGATCACCGGCCACGGCGATATCGACATGGCCGTCGGCGCGATGCGCAATGGCGCCTACGACTTCATGGAAAAACCCTTCTCGCCGGAACGCCTGGTCGACGTGGTGCGTCGCGCCCTCGAACAGCGCGGGCTGGCCCGGGAAGTCTTCGCCCTGCGCCGTCAACTGGCCGAGCGCAGCACCCTGGAAGGCCGCATCATCGGCCGCTCGCCGGCGATGCAGAACCTGCGCGAGCTGATCGCCAACGTCGCCGACACTTCGGCCAACGTGCTGATCGAAGGCGAGACCGGCACCGGCAAGGAACTGGTCGCCCGTTGCCTGCATGATTTCAGCCGGCGCCAGTCCCAGCCATTCGTCGCCCTGAACTGCGGCGGCCTGCCGGAAAACCTGTTCGAAAGCGAAATCTTCGGCCACGAAGCCAACGCCTTCACCGGTGCCGGCAAGCGGCGCATCGGCAAGATCGAGCACGCCAATGGCGGCACGCTGTTCCTCGATGAAGTCGAGAGCATGCCGATCAACCTGCAGATCAAACTGCTGCGGGTGTTGCAGGAGCGGACCCTGGAACGCCTCGGTTCGAACCAGAGCATCGCCGTGGATTGCCGGGTGATCGCCGCGACCAAGTCCGACCTCGACGCCCTCGGCCAGAGCGGCCAGTTCCGCAGCGACCTGTATTACCGCCTCAACGTCGTGACCCTGGAACTGCCGCCGCTGCGCGAACGCCGCGAAGACATCCTGCAACTGTTCGAACACTTCCTCCAACTGTCGTCCCTGCGCTTCGACCGCGAGGCGCCGCAACTGGACAGCCAGACCCTGTCGCGCCTGATGAGCCATGACTGGCCGGGCAACGTGCGCGAACTGCGCAACGTCGCCGAGCGCTTCGCCCTGGGCTTGCCGGCGTTCAAGAAGAGCGGCACCAGCCCGTCCCAGGGCGTGGGTTTTGCCGAGGCGGTGGAAGCCTTCGAACGCAACCTGCTCAGCGACGCGCTGCAACGCACCGGGGGCAATCTCAGCCAGGCCAGCCAGGAGCTGGGCATGGCCAAGACCACCCTGTTCGACAAAGTGAAGAAATACGGCCTCGGCTGACAAGGCGGAAACCACATGGACCTGATACTCAAAGCCTGTCTTGGCGCCGCCGTGGTGGTGATCCTCGCGATGCTGGCCAAGACCCGCAATTACTACATCGCCGGGCTGGTGCCGCTGTTTCCCACCTTCGCCCTGATCGCCCACTACATCGTCGGCAAGGGCCGCTCGCTGGACGACCTGAAGACCACCATCGTGTTCGGCATGTGGTCGATCATTCCGTACTTCGTCTACCTCACGGCGTTGTATTTCCTCGTCGACCGCCTGCGCCTGGAGGCCTCACTGGCCTTGGCCGCACTGGCGTGGCTGGTGGCGGCGGCGATTCTGGTCAGCGTTTGGGTGCGCCTTCACTAACGCTGAGCAAGATGGCTGAAATTATTCCGGTGCGCCTGTAGATACGGCAGCACCGCCGCCAACAGCGCCGCCTTGAACGGCTCCTGGAAACGGTGGGCCAAGCCCGGAATCAACGCCAACTGGCTGCCCTGGATGTGCGCCGCCAGATGCACCCCGTGCATCACCGGCAGCAACGGATCGGCGGTGCCATGCACCACCAGGGCCGGGACCCGCAGGCGATTGAGCAGTTCGACCCGGCTGGGTTCGGCGAGAATCGCCATGATCTGGCGCTTGACCCCTTCGGGGTTGAACGCGCGGTCGTAGGACACCGCCGCCTGCTGCAACAACACTTGACGATCATCCTGCACCCGCGGGCTGCCCAGCGCCGCCAGCAAATCCGCCTGCTGCTCGATCGCCACCTCGCGGTTGGGCGCACCGCGTCGCGCCAGTTGCTGGATCAGTGCCGCACTCGGCGCCGGCAGGCCCTGGGCACCGGAACTGGACATGATCAGCGTCAGGCTCTCGACCCGCTCCGGCGCCATCGCCGCCAGGTGCTGGGCAATCATCCCGCCCATGCTCACGCCCAATACATGAAAGCGACTTTCGCCCAGGTACTGCATCAGTTCCAGGCCGTCTTCGGCCATGTCTTCGAGGGTGTAGGGCGCGCTCACCGACAGGCCGAGGCGATAGCGCACCAGCTCGTAGGTCAGGCTGGCATCGGCGGGCGGCTGGTTCCAGCGCGACAGGCCGACATCGCGGTTGTCATAGCGAATCACCCGGAAGCCCTGCTTGCACAGCGCCTCGACCACTTCATCAGGCCAGTGGATCAATTGCCCGCCCAGGCCCATGACCAGCAGCAAGGCCGGATCGGTACTGCGCCCGACGCTCTGGTAGGCCAGGCTGACCTGCTTGAGTTCGGCCTGTTGCACAGGCGCATGCACGTCGCAGCGCGGCGCGGCGAACGACGGAAAGGCGCTCAGCAGCGCCAGAAGAAATAAATAGAACCGCATGGAAAAACACCGAAAACGAAATCCCCAGTAGAGCGCGAGTGTGATGATGTTTGTGCCGGCGCGCTGCCACAGTTCCGTGACAATTTCATGAACCTCGCCGAGCGGATACCTATGTACCGCCCGTCGTCCCCCGGCTTGACCTCAAATCCGCCGACCACAGCCGCCAATACGGCCTGTTTTCGCCGAACCCGAGGTAAACCCGATGCCCACCCCAGACCACGCCGACACCCGGAACGTGATCGACTTCGCTTTTGAACGGAATCCCGACGCGCCCTTCATACAGGATGAAAACCTGTATTCCAGCGCCTCGGCACAGTGGCGTGAATGCCGTGAACGCATGCTCGAATTGCTCGGCGGGCTCCCTGCAATCCGTGCCGCGATCAGGCAGCAGATCAAGCAACGCTGGGACCTGGACAGCCAACTGGCCGGCCTGCGCTTTCACACCGGCCAGCGCCTGTACCTTGATGAAGCCAGCGTATTCGTCCTGCAGTTTCCTCATCTGGATCCGGCCCTGGACCAGGCCAGTGAAGTCTTCGGACTGCCCGCCGCTCACGCGCTGCATGGCTTGTCGCCGATGGCATTGCTGGAAACGCTCAAGCGCCTGGAACTCGGCGAGAGCCTGAATGAGCAATGGATCGCCTACTGGAATGGCCGTGCGACCGGCACGGCGCTGTCCCGGCGCAGTTGGGCGGCCCGGCAATACCACGCGCACTTCCAGGCGGCCGGCGATATCGCCGTGGCCGAGGGCACGCTGACCGTCCGCCAATGGCAAGCGCTGCAAACCGCGCTCCCGCGTCCCGATAGTTCGGCCGTGCCCGCGGGTTTCGAGACACTGCACCTGACCCTGGCCGATGGCAGCCGCTTGAAGCTGCCGGGTGCCTTGGTCTGCACCAGCGACAGCGAGCGAATTTTGTACCTGCCGTCATACACCCCGGCGATGCAGGTGTTTGCCACCCGCGCAGCGATGGAACGCAACCTTCTGGACCGTCAGCGGCGACTGTGGCCCTACACCGGCAACGAGCTTCGACCGCGCAACACGGTCGGCTACCAGTTACAGGACGCACCGCTGGATGCCGCCTTCCGGCAATTGATGAGCCAGCTGCGTGCTTGCCACCTCACACCCCTGCATGAGAACAGCGAGCCCGACCCGGGCTCTGCCGCAAGCGCCCCCCTCGCCGCCGCCGACGCCTACGACAACGCGCGGGCGACAAACGCCCTGTTCGCCGAACTGCCCGGCCTTGCCCCCCTGACCAACGATGGCGAATCCCCCCGCCCCACCGACTTTGGCAACCTGTACCAGGACATTCCGCTCAGCACCCGCCTGGCCATGATCGAGCAGCAACTGCAAGCCTTCGAAAGCCTGGCAGGCGAACAGGACGATCACGATTCGCCCACCCTGCAAACGCTCAGGGAAGCGCTCAACGCCTTGTCGATGGCGCAGAGCCGCGCGGACATCGCCGCCGCCTCATTGCTCGACACCGAGGCGCTGCACGACCTGCGCAGTTGGTCACAGGACGCCTACGCGGAGCTGAAACAGGCGCGCCAGGACGGCCTGCGCGCCGAGGCCGCGATCCAGTACGCCATGAATCAGCTCGGTGACGACGAGCGGGAAATGCTCGACGCAGTGCTCCTGGCCCCCACTGCCGACCAACGCAGCGCCTCGGTGATTACCGCGACGCTGACCCTGCAAACGACCGGCGACGACCAACAGCTTCAGTCGCAGCCACTGGACGGCGTGGTGGTCATTGCCCACGGCAACGGGCCGTACGCCGTGGTGACAGACCGCCCGCTGTTGTTGTTCTGGCCCGGCAGCGCGGGCGGCTTGCAGCGGTTCGCGTCCGTCATGGCGCTGGAGCGCGAACTCTTCAAACTGTCGATCGGTAGCGACGAGCGCAAACTGTTGCTCACGCCCTTGGCCGGGGATGCTCTGGAACATGGGCTGCAACGCCAACTGGCCCGTTGCGAGCAGGCTGCGCTCGAACTGCACCAGCACTTATTCCCACGCGACGAAGCGCAGTACAAGACCGCACTGGAGGAACTGCGACGCACCGTCCTCGATGAGCTGAACGTCCCCGTGAACACCGCGCGGGACCTGGCCTATGAGCGCTTCCTCGAACAAAACCGATCCCTGGCCCTGAACCGCGGCCAACCCGAATGGCTACGTCATCTACCCCCTTCCGAACGTCAGTCATTCAGCGCCCTGATCAAGGCCTTCCTGCCCGCCGCGCAACGCTCCCAGGCCCTGCTGGAGCGTGACCTTCCGCGCCGCGAGGATTTCGCCGCGCGCCAGGTCACGGACCGCCTTGTCCGCGACTTCGCCCTCGGCAGCGCCGTGCAGGTTCAGCTCGACGTGCCCGACTCGACCCATTTCACGAAGGACACAATCCCAGGCTCAGGCGCTCCGGGGACACCGCTCAAGCTGGTGCTGATGCCCAGCAAAAGCAGAAGCCTGATCAGCCTTCAGGAACTGGCCCTGGGCAATATCGACCACGACCTGACCAACCGTCTGCAATTCATGGGGCTGGTGCTTACCGGGGGAGATCCCGCTGATCGCTCCACGCTCGCCTCCGGCCTGGATGTCGCCTACTTGCAGCGCTTCGTCACCGAACTGGACCTTGCCGGCCTCTACGAGCAGCGCATCCGCGATGCGCTGCTGGGCACTGTGGACGCCCCACTGTTCCATCAGCAATACCGTGAGGAATGCCTGCTGGCGCCGGTCCAACTGATGCTGGCAATTCGCGGCCAGGCGGCCCTTCATCAGCGCCATATCACTCAGGCCGGGCTGGACATCCTGTCGCTCGCCACCGATGCCAGCTCACCCGAAGCGTTCAATACCGGCGGCAAACGCGTCAGCCTGTTGCCGGCGATGCTGATGCCGGGCGGTGAAGACACCGGCGACCGCAACACGCCGCTGTCCGGCGTGACGTTTATCCATGACAGCGTCAGCGGAGTGACCCTGCTGTATTTGCCGGACAGCCCGGATGCCATTTTCCTGCGCCAATATGACGGCCTGGAAACTGCCCGAGTCGCGCTGTTCAACCTGGCGTTCGACAGCAACATGGCGGCGTACCTGGCCGACCGGGCGCTGGAGGGCGACATGGACTACCACATCAGCCGGATCAACGAGGCCTGCACTCGCCATTTCCAAGGGTTGATCGGCATCGAGCAAGCCTGGCCGGCCACCACCTCGCTGGCAGCGCAGCAACTCAACGCGCACCTGGGCCGCCTGGTCCTGGCACACCGCAGCACCTCGCGCTCCAACCGCGAACTGCGTCTGGAACTGGCGGCGCTGGAAAGCGGGAAGGTCTTCGACTACCTGAAAATGGCCCTGGGCATGCTGCCGTTTGTCGGTGTGGTGATCGCCGCCTACGACGCCTGGGCCAGTGCGAACCGGGCCGTGACCGCGTTTCTGCACAACAACGCCGCCGAGGGCCTGGACGCGCTTGAATCGCTCTTGCAGTCGTTGATCGACGCGGCCATGGACCTGCTGCCCGGCGCGGCCATCAAACCGGGTCCGGCGCGGGCGCTGATTCGCCAACGACAACTGAAGCAACTGGTCGGCAGCGGCCATCTGCGTCCCGCGCCGGGCGGGCGCCGCCGTACCGCCGTGGACAGGTTCAGCGGCTACGAATACGGGGGTGAATCGTCCCTGGCCGGGCTGACGCCGGGCACCGAAGGCATCTATCGCGGTATCTATCGCCACCCCCAGGGGGATTTCATCATCAACAGCGGCCGGGTTTATCCGGTGCTATTCGATGCAGGCCGGCATACCTGGCGGCTGACCGGCAAAGCAGACTCCGCCTACAAACAGCCCATCGCCCTCGATGGCTTTGGAAACTGGGACACCCATGGCGCGCTCTACGGCGTCAATGTCATCAGCCCTGTGGCCGGGGGTGGCGCCGCGCTCGGGCGTCTGGCCGAGTTCGCCGACCCGCTGTGGCCCGCGGCCATTCGTCAGCACCTGCCGCGCTGGTGGACCGACCCGGTCCTGCGTCGTCAGCAAGCACTGAAAAGCAGCGTCGACGCCAAGCTCTACGAATTGCAGACCATCAACTCTGGCACCCAGGAGCGGCAGAACCGCTTCAACCAGATGGTCGACCCGGAGGCACGCAACGCGTTGACCCTCGAATTGCGTGACCGTTACGTGAAGGAAAGAGCCATCGGCTCCGAGTTGTACCCCGAGTTGGAGGCGCTGATGCAGTTGAGCACTGGCAACAATCGGACCCGGCTGAAAGCGCTGCAAAGCCGTGTTGCCTGGTTGCAGGTCGATCGCCGGCTCAACGAGCTGAACATCATAAAACCCTGGGCGCTGGAGCATCTGGCGCGAATCGATGAGATTGGCCGCGAGATAGAAACCACCCCCACCCTCGACATTCCGCGCCACCTGCAACTCCTGCAACAACGCAAACAGGTGCGCCTGAAACTGGTGAAGAAACTCGACCAGGTCAGCAAGGTGATGCACGAGGCCGAAATCTGGAACAAGCGCATCACCGTTGCCGAACAGCGTGCCAACGTGCAGGAGGACATGGAGGTGGTGCAGCAGAAATTCAGCCAGTCCACCACCGAGCTGCTCAAGGTCGGCAACTACCTGGAAATCGTCAACCGTTACGAAGCGGTCGTGGATACGTCCTGGTTTCTGCTGCAACAGCGCATCGCCGGAAGCCGGATCAGGCTTGACCGGGCATTGAACAATCAGCTCCATCTGACCGAAGTTCGCACCAGCGCCGTCCTGCGCGAGCGGGTACTGCGGGACTGCCTCGAAACCTATCAGGACTACCACCGCGACTTTCTCGCCTGGAACGCCAGCTATCCGCAGTTCTTCGAGCAGCGCCATGTCCAGCCGTTTCTGGACGGACTGCGCTACACCGCTGAACTGGCCGAGCGCTGGAGAAAGAAGTCCGCGTTTCCCACGCACACACGCCAACCCGGCCCGGCACAACCGGCACGCCGGCTGTTCGAAACCGAGGACAACCAGGTGCTGATGGGCATCGAGGAAAATGCCGACCGGCAGCGCCGCATGACCATCCCCGGCATCAACAACAACACCGAAATCTATGTGGAAGGCCAGCAGGGCCGCTGGCGGCTGGAAAATCCCAGGCCCGCGCCCGCGAGCGCACCCGCTGACCTCAATCAACTCGTACGCGAAGCCCGGGAGCGACTGGACAACCTCCCCGCCTACACCGCCAAGGTGCAGGGTTACGCCCGCAAGAACATGCTGCCGGTGGACCTGGAGCACATGCTGGTCAGCGAAGCCGGCGAGCTGCGTACCCGCGCCACGCTTATCGCCGAACAGGACCCGCAGGCGTCACTGCCCGACACGCTGCGGGCCAGGGCGGATGAACTGGTGATTCAGGGGCAGGCGCTGCGCATCCGCCAGACGCTGGCGAGCAAGACCCCGAGCGAAGGGATGCTGGACTACCTGCTGGAACACCAGTCGGTGGACATCATCAAGGTCGGCGAAATGACCCAACTGACCAAACGCGCCGAGGGTCGTGCCGAATACCTGCTGGAGTACGAAATACGCGACCTGACCCGCAACCCGCCGGGCCCGCTGTGGTACGCGCACTTTCACTACACCTCGGCGAGCCCCGGGTTCGACAGCTTCGCCAAGGCCCATCTGAAAATTCCTGAGCAGCGCCGCCGCGGCCTGCAATGGCAACAAGGCCAGGGCGAGTCGGCCGAGCGGATCTGGCGTGGCGATATCGGCAGGGTGCTGGCGCGCAAGCACTTTGCCGCGCTGTTCGACTGAGCGTCGGGGGCTAGGACGGGCCGCTGCCGAGCGGTCCGGCTTGCTGCCCTCTCGCTGTCGCCGACAACGTTGTGGTCGACAGCCTCGTCATCATGAGACAAACTCAACCAATTCGACTTTTAATCAAATATTACTCATGGAGAAGCCGGGTGCTCGAAATCCGCCATTTGAAGACCCTGCACGCCTTGCGCGAGGCTGACAGCCTGGTCGACGCCGCTGACCGCCTACACCTGACCCAGTCGGCGCTCTCGCACCAGTTCAAGGAACTGGAAGAGCGCCTGGGCATGCAATTGTTCGTGCGCAAGACCAAGCCGATCCGCTTCACCAGCGCCGGCTTGCGCCTGCTGCAACTGGCCGACGCCACCCTGCCGCTGCTGCGCGGTGCCGAGCGCGATATCGCGCGGCTGGCGGGCGGCACTGCCGGGCGCCTGCACATGGCGATCGAGTGCCACAGTTGCTTCCAGTGGCTGATGCCGACCATCGACCAGTTCCGCGATGCCTGGCCGGAAGTCGAGCTGGACCTGGCCTCGGGCTTCGCCTTCGCCCCGCTGCCGGCGTTGGCCCGCGGTGACCTCGATCTGGTGGTGACCTCCGACCCGGTGGACCTGGCCGGGATCACCTACGTCCCGCTGTTCACCTACGAAGCCATGCTGGCCGTGGCCAACCAGCACCCGCTGGCGGCCAAGCCGTACGTGGTGCCGGAAGACCTGGCCAAGGAAACCCTGATCACCTACCCGGTGGAGCGCGACCGCCTGGACATCTTCACCCGCTTCCTCGAACCGGCCGACGTCGAACCGGCGCAGGTGCGCACGGCGGAACTGACGGTGATGATGATGCAACTGGTGGCCAGCGGCCGCGGCGTCTGCGGCATGCCGCACTGGGCGCTGCACGAATACAGCTCGCGGGGTTATGTGAAGGGCAAGCGCCTGGGCGACAAAGGCCTGTTCGCCACGCTGTACGCCGCGATCCGCACCGACATGCTGGACGCACCGTACATGCGCGACTTCCTGCTGACCGCCAAGGACACCTCGTTCTCCACCCTCGATGGGGTGAGTGTGGTCAGGTAACACGGAACCTGTAGGAGCGGCCGTTAGCCGCGATGGGCCGCACAGCGGCCCCAAAACCATCCAGCACGAGATGGCTGTCTGCATACGGCATTTTTGTCGACGTTGAGGATCGCTGAATGTGAGACCCCAACCGGCCAGAAACAGGTTGCTGGATGGATTTAGGGCCGCTGCGCGGCCCTTCGCGGCTAACAGCCGCTCCCACCGAATTGTGAGTGGCCGACGCGTTGCGATTGCCTGTCAAACGCCTCGGTAGAGCGGCAGGATCAGGTCCCGCGTCAACGGCGCCAGCACCAGCCGCTCGGCCGCCTCGGCATCCACCCACAGGGCTTCCTCGATTTCCGCCGCTGGCACCACGGTCTCAGCGGTGTCGACGCGGAACAGCTCGCACACCACTTCGAAGCCCGGCTCATTGGCGGCCGGCGCGCTGAAGTTGCCGAGATAGCCGGCCTGCTCCTGATCGATGCGCAGCCCCAGCTCTTCGAACAACTCCCGCGCCAGCGCCGCCACCGGCGCTTCGCCCGCCTCGATCTTGCCGCCTGGCTGCATGAACGCCTGGGTGCCGCGCTTGCGTACCAGCAAGGTGTGCCCGCGCGGGTCGATCAACAGGGCGGCGGCGATGCGGATGGTCTTGCTCATGGCGACAGCTCACAGCGAAAAAAAGGCCGGCAAGGATCCCACGGTCATGCCGCAACTGACCAGTGGCCCCTTGCAAGCATCCAGCGCAGGACGCATAAACAGGGGATGAATCTGCCCGCCCACAACCATCCGGTGCTGGACATCTTCCACCCGGCTGTCCGCCACTGGTTTCGCCGCCATTTCCCGACGGTGACGGCCGCGCAGGCGCAGGCCTGGCCGCTGATCCGCAACGGTGAATCGCTGCTGGTGGCGGCGCCGACCGGTTCCGGCAAGACCCTCACCGCCTTTCTCGCGGTGCTCGACGAGCTGTTCGAACAGGGCCTGGCCAACGACGGCCAGTTGCCGGATGAAACCCGGGTGGTCTACGTCTCGCCGCTCAAGGCGCTGTCCAACGATATCCAGATCAACCTGCAGAATCCGCTGGCCGGCATCAGTGCCGAACTGGAACAGCTCGGCCTGCCGGTTCCCGCCATCCGTACCGCCGTGCGCACCGGCGACACCCCGCAGAAAGAACGCAGCGCCATGCGCCGACAGGCACCGCACATTCTGGTGACCACGCCGGAGTCGCTGTATGTGCTGCTCGGCTCGGAGTCCGGGCGCAAGGGCTTGGCGACCGTGCACACGGTGATCGTCGATGAAATTCACGCCATCGCCGGCAACAAACGCGGCAGCCACCTGAGCCTGACCCTGGAGCGTCTTGAATCCCTGTGCGGCAAGCCGCTGCGGCGCATCGGCCTGTCCGCAACACAGCGGCCGGTGGAACGTGTGGCTGAGTATCTGGTGGGCACGGGACGCACCTGCGCGGTGGTAGA
The DNA here is from genome assembly GCF_903166565.1 of Pseudomonas sp. Marseille-P9899. Classification (NCBI taxonomy): domain Bacteria; kingdom Pseudomonadati; phylum Pseudomonadota; class Gammaproteobacteria; order Pseudomonadales; family Pseudomonadaceae; genus Pseudomonas; species Pseudomonas sp. Marseille-P9899. The sequence continues at coordinate 626,281 of NZ_CAESCG010000003.1, read as the reverse complement.
TATCGGTCACGCACGCCAACGCGACCTGGCCATCGAAGTCCCGCCGCAACCCCTCGGCGCGGTGATGGCCAACGATGTCTGGGAGCGTGTCTACGACCGCCTTGCGGTGCTGGCCCGCGAACACCGCACCACCCTGGTGTTCGTCAACACCCGGCGCCTGGCCGAGCGCCTGGCCCGGCACCTCAGCGAACGCCTTGGCCGCGAAGCGGTGGCGGCGCACCACGGCAGCCTGGCGAAAGAAGCGCGGCTGGACGCCGAACAACGCCTCAAGCGCGGCGAGCTGCAAGTGCTGGTCGCCACCGCATCGCTGGAACTCGGCATCGATATCGGCGAAGTCGAACTGGTCTGCCAGATCGGCTCGCCCGGCTCCATCGCCGCCTTTTTGCAGCGCGTCGGCCGCTCCGGTCACCAGGTCGAAGGCACGCCGAAAGGTCGTCTGTTCGCCACCACCCGCGACGACCTGATCGAATGCGTCGCCCTGCTCGACTGCGTGCGTCGTGGCGAGCTGGACGAGTTGCATGTACCGCAAGCACCGCTGGACGTGCTGGCCCAGCAGATCATCGCCGAGGTCAGTTGCCAGCCGTGGACAGAACAGGCGCTGCTCGACTGTTTCCGCCGCGCCAAACCCTACGCCGACCTCGACGAAGCGCATTACCAGGCGCTGCTGCGCATGCTCGCCGAAGGCTACAGCGGTCGCCAAGGTGTGCGCGGCGCCTACCTGCACCGCGACGCCGTCAGTGGCGAATTGCGGGGGCGGCGTGGCAGCCAGCTAACGGCCCTGACCAGCGGCGGGACCATCCCCGACAACGCCGACTACGCGGTGATGCTGGAACCCCAGGCGCTGAATATCGGCAGCGTCAACGAAGACTTCGCGGTGGAAAGCATCGCCGGCGATATCTTCCAGCTCGGCAATGCCTCGTACCGCATCCTGCGCGTCGAGGCGGGCAAGGTGCGGGTCGAAGATGCCCAGGGCCTGCCGCCGAACATCCCCTTCTGGCTTGGCGAAGCGCCGGGGCGCAGCAATGAACTGTCCCGCGCCGTCGCCCGCCTGCAAGGCGAAATCGATCAGTGCCTGGAAGACCATCAGGGCCGCGAACAGCCGCTGCTGGACTGGCTCGGCACGACCCTCGGCCTCGGCGCGGACAGCGCCGCGCAACTGTTCGATTCCCTCGGCCGGACCCGCCAGGTCCTCGGCGCCCTGCCGTCCCAGGACACCCTGGTGATGGAGCGCTTTTTCGATGAGTCCGGCGGCACCCAACTGATCATCCACTCGCCATTCGGCAGCCGCATCAACCGCGCCTGGGGCCTGGCCCTGCGCAAGCGTTTCTGTCGCACCTTCAACTTCGAATTGCAGGCGGCGGCCAGCGAGGACGCGATCATCCTTTCGCTGTCTGCCGGCCACAGTTTCCCGCTGGAAGACGTCTGGCGCTTTTTGCCCAGCGCTAGCGCCGAGCAGGTGCTGATCCAGGCGGTGCTCGACGCGCCACTGTTCGGCGTGCGCTGGCGCTGGAACGCCGGGGTCGCCCTGGCCCTGCCGCGCTTTGCCGGCGGCAAGCGGATCGCCCCGCAGATCCAGCGCATGCGCAGTGAAGACCTGACCGCTGCGGTGTTTCCCGATCAACTGGCGTGCCTGGAAAACCTCGCCGGCGAGCGCGAAGTCCCCGAGCACCCGCTGGTGGAACAGACCCTCGATGACTGTCTGCACGAAGCCATGGATGCTGACGGCTGGCTGGCCCTGTTGCGGCGTATCGAAAGTGGCGATATTCGCCTGATCTGCCGCGACCTGCCCGCGCCTTCGCCCCTGGCGGCAGCGATTCTCAATGCCCGCCCCTACACCTTCCTTGACGACGCGCCGCTGGAAGAACGCCGCACCCAGGCCGTGCTCAACCGGCGCTGGAGCGAGCCGCAAAGCGGTGACGAACTGGGCGCCCTCGACCGCGACGCCATTGCCGCCGTGGCGCTGGAAGCCTGGCCGGCACCGGGCAACAGCGACGAAATGCATGAAGCGCTGATGAGCCTGGCAGCGATCAGCGACGCGGAAGTGGTCGCCAATCCCGGCTGGGCGCAGTGGCTGGGGGCGCTGGCCGAAAGCGGTCGCGCCTGCCATCTGCAAGTCGCGGACGGTGCCGGTCTGTGGCTCGCCCGCGAGCGCCTGAACGGGCTGCTGGCGGTGTATCCGCACGCCGAACTGCAACCCGCCGTCACGCCACTGCCGGGCTTCGATGCCGTGGTGGATGAAGACAGTGCCGCGCTGGAACTGCTGCGCGCGCGGCTGAGCGGCTTCGGTCCGCTGACCCCGGAACAGATTGCCGCGCCCCTGCACCTGAACATCGCCGTCATCCAGCAGGCCCTCGCCCGCCTGGAAGGCGAAGGCTATGTCATGCGCGGCCAGTTCCACCCCGATGAGCCTCGCGAGCAATGGTGCGAGCGGCACCTGCTGGCGCGTATACACCGCTACACCATCAAGCGCCTGCGCCGGGAAATCGAGCCGGTCAGCCTGCAGGATTTCATGCGTTTCCTGTTCGACTGGCAACACCTGTCCAGCGCCAGCCGCCTGCAAGGCAACGCCGCCCTGGGCGAAGTGCTGGAGCAGTTCGAAGGCTACGCGGCGGCGGCCGGCGCCTGGGAAAGCGACCTGCTGCCCGCGCGCCTTGGCGACTACAGCCCGCGCTGGCTGGACGAAGCCTGTCGCGCCGGCAAGTTCACCTGGGCGCGCCTGGCGCCCAACGGCAAAGCCGCCGCCAGCACCCTGCGCAGCACGCCGCTGGTGCTGCTGCCGCGCAGTCGCCTGGGCATCTGGCAAGGGCTCGGTCAGCCATTCGACATCGACGCGCTGTCACCGCGCGCGCAAAAGGTTCACAGCGCCTTGAGCCAGCACGGCGCGTTGTTCTTCGACGAACTGCGCGACGACGCTCACCTGCTGCCCACCGAACTGGAGAACGCCTTGCAGGAGCTGGTGGCGGCCGGACTGGTCAGCGCCGACAGCTTCGCCGGCCTGCGCGCGCTGATCACCCCGGCCAGCAAACGCCAGGCCCACAGCAGCCGACGCGGCCGCGGGCCGCTGTTCGGCGGCATGGACGACGCCGGGCGCTGGGCGCTGCTGCGCCGCAGCGCGGCGTCTGACGACAGCGAAGCCGTCCGCGAGCACATCGCCCGGACCTTGCTACGTCGCTACGGCGTGGTGTTCTGGCGCCTGCTGGAGCGCGAAGCCGACTGGTTGCCGAGCTGGCGCGAATTGCTGCGCACCTTCCACCGCCTGGAAGCCCGCGGCGAAATCCGTGGCGGCCGCTTCGTCAGCGGCCTGGCCGGCGAACAGTTCGCCCTGCCGGAAGCCATCGCCGTGCTGCGCGGTGTGCGCCGGCGTCCGCTGGACGGCAGCCTGGTGGCGGTCAGCGGCAGCGATCCGCTCAACCTCAGCGGCAGTTTGCTGCCCGGCAGCAAGGTCCCGGCACTGGCCGGCAATCGCCTGCTGTACCGCGACGGACTGCCAGTGGCGGCGCTAGTGGCGGGGGCAATGCAGTACTGGCCGGAGGTCGCGGACGAGGATCATGCGGCGCTGCGCGACCGCTTGATTCGCGGCGCCTGAAGCTGACTCATTGGCATCATTTTGACAGCACCGCATTCTCCGGCTAATAGAAATGTAATCTTTCCTTCGCCTCTTGATGACAGGGACGTCTCATGCGCAAGCTCTTCGCCGTTGCTCTGGTTTCCCTCACTACCTGCGGCCTGCTGGCACTGTCGGGATGCTCCTCCAGCCCCGATATCCACGTCCTCGATATTGGGCAAACCAACTACGAGGCCGTCAGCAACCTCAAGGCTGCCGACGCCTCCGCCACAGTCGGGTACGTCGTCGACGGCCATTTCTACACCGCAGGCTATGTCGCGTACCTGGCCGGCTACGACAGCAGGACGTCCCTGGAACTGGCCTGCTCGACCCAGGCCCCTGACGAGATATTCAAGCTCAATGCCGTTCCAGTTTCGTTCTGGATCATCGGCCCAACGTACCGGCATCAGGTGGTCAACGGACTTCATTCACTGCACGGAGGGGACACGGCTGCGGTGATGACGCGCAGGGCCGTGCTCAAGCAGATGATCAGCGAATCGGCAGCCTCCACCACCACGCCCAAATGGCAGACCGGATTCCTCATTCATGCCTTCGGCGACAGTTACGCCCACGTTCACCACAACCCGCCCGAAGCCTACGGCGAAGGAGTGGGGCATCTATTCGACAGCCTTTCACGCAACGACCCGGACGCCATTTTCATCAATGACAACCACGTTCGCTACGTCGAGTACGTGCGCGAGCTGTTCGAAGCGCTTTCGCAAGCCAGGCAGCCTGGGAAAGCTGCTTCCCCCGCACTCGACACCTTCATCGGAAACATCAAAGCCGAGGCCGAAAAGGGCGAAGACAAAGAGAAGAAGGTCACGATCGTGATGAACGACGGGCGCCTTGGACACGACCCAGAGACTGCGCGAAAAGCCTGCAAGGATATGATCATCGACGACGCCCAGATCAGGCCTTTCCTGCAGAACCTCAGCAAGCGGCTGGATGAGGCGCAACGCGCCGGGAGCTGAACATGCGTTGGCAAATTCTTATCCTGGCGTTACTACTGGGCTGTACCACCCCACGGGACCAAGGCGTCGAGTTGTCGCGGGCGCAGGTGTCCGAGGGGCCGAATATCAGGTATCTCGGGGTCGGTGGCTGGCTGCTCCAATGGAAGGATGAAGGACTGCTGTTCGCGCCGTCATTCACCAATCCTCCTTTCTACCGGTTGCCTTTCAATACCACAGCCGATCCCGCCCGGATCGACGAACTGATGCCGGAAGCGCCCCGTACGAGCATGATCCTCGTCGGGCACGGACACTACGATCACTTGCTGGATGTTTCGCACATTGCGCAGAAACAGGCGCCTTTGGCCACGATATACGGCTCGGAAAACGTGAAGCACATGTTGGCCTCGACACCCGCTGGAAGCCGCGTGCAAACCGTGGAAAAAGAACTGAGTGCCGATTGGGTCCATCCGGGAGGCTGGATCACGTCCAAGCCAGGTCATATCCGGATCATGCCCATCAGGAGCGAGCACGCACCTCACTTCGCCGGTTGGCATCTTGTGCCCGAAGGCAGCTACACCCTAGACCGTGACCACCTGCCCAGATCTGCCTGGACCTGGAAGGGGGGACAGGCAATCGCTTGGCTGGTGGACCTGCTGAACGACGAGGGCAAGCCGGTCTTTCGCATCCACTATCAGGATTCCGCCGCCAACCCGCCTTTCGGCTTCCCACCGGTACTTGCGGACGGCAAATCGATTGACCTGCAGATACTCTGCGCGGGCAGTTGGACCCAAGTAGACAACTATCCGACCCGGTTGCTCCAGGTCACACGCCCCCGCCTGATCGCCATCGGTCACTGGGAAAACTTCATTGGCGGAGATCTGAAGAACCCGACGATCATCCCGTTTCTTGACCTCAAGGGTTTGGTAAAAGCTGCGGAAGAAGCAGCACCGAACACAGAAACCCTGGTACCCGCACCGTTTTCCGACATCCCGCTGAACCTGAATCCCTCATGACTGGCTTCATTTCCTTATCGGCTATATGGTTAACGGCTTGCCTGACCGTGCCAATACAAAGGAAACCGTATGAGCCTGTCACTTCTGAGCCGCTACGCCTTCTTCGCTGCCTGCGTCCTGTTCACCCTCGCGAGCCTGCCGTTTTTGCACCATGAATGGCTCTGGCCCTTCACCCTCGCCACCGCGATTCTCAGCCTGATCGGTCTGTTCGACCTGCTACAGAAGCGCCATGCGGTGCGCCGCAACTCCCCGATCCTCGGCAATATCCGCTACCTGGTCGAAGGCATTCGCCCGGAGATCCGCCAGTACCTGCTGGAGTCCGACAGCGATGCCCTGCCGTTCTCCCGCGCGCAGCGCTCGCTGGTGTACGCGCGGGCCAAGAACGAAGGGGCCGACAAGCCGTTCGGCACCCTGATCGATGTCTATCAGTCCGGCTTCGAGTTTATCGGCCACTCCATGCGCCCGGCACCGCTGAGCGATCCGTCGGCGTTCCGGGTCATCGTCGGCGGGCCGCAATGCACCCAGCCGTATTCGGCGTCGGTGTTCAATATCTCGGCGATGAGCTTCGGCTCGCTGAGCGCCAATGCCATCCGCGCGCTGAACCTCGGCGCCAAGCTGGGCAACTTCGCCCATGACACCGGCGAAGGCAGCATCAGCCCTTATCACCGCGAACACGGCGGCGACTTGACCTGGGAACTGGGCAGCGGCTATTTCGGCTGCCGCACCGCCGACGGCCGCTTCGACCCCGAGCGTTTCGCCGAACAGGCGCGCAACCCGCAGGTGCGGATGATCGAAATCAAGATGAGCCAGGGCGCCAAGCCCGGCCACGGCGGCATCCTGCCCAAACACAAGGTGACCGAGGAAATCGCCGAGACCCGTGGCGTGATGATGGGTGAGGACTGCGTTTCGCCGTCGCGGCACAGCGCCTTTTCGACGCCAATCGAGATGATGCATTTCATCGCTCAACTGCGTGAACTGTCCGGCGGCAAACCGGTGGGCTTCAAGTTCTGCCTGGGCCATCCGTGGGAATTCATGGGCATCGCCAAGGCGATGCTGGAGACCGGCATCCTGCCCGACTTCATCGTCGTCGACGGCAAGGAAGGCGGCACCGGCGCGGCGCCAGTGGAGTTCACCGACCATATCGGCGTGCCGCTGCGCGAAGGCCTGCTGTTCGTGCACAACACCCTGGTCGGGCTGAACCTGCGCGACAAGATCAAGCTCGGCGCCAGCGGCAAGATTGTCAGCGCGTTCGACATCGCCAGCGTGCTGGCCATCGGTGCCGACTGGGCCAACGCCGCGCGCGGCTTCATGTTCGCCATTGGCTGCATTCAGTCGCAGAGCTGCCACACCAACAAATGCCCGACCGGCGTCGCCACCCAGGACGGTCTGCGCCAGCGCGCCCTAGTGGTGCCGGACAAGGCCCAACGGGTGTTCAACTTCCACCGCAACACCCTCAAGGCCCTGGCCGAAATGCTCGCCGCCGCCGGCCTCGACCACCCGGCGCAACTGGAGGCCAAGCATCTGGTGCGGCGCAAGTCCGCCACCGAGATCAAGCTGTTCTCGCAACTGCATGTGTTCCTGAAGCCGGGCGAGTTGCTCAGCGGCGAGGTCAGCGGCGAGTTTTACCAGCACATGTGGGCGATGGCCCGGGCAGACAGTTTCGAGCCGAACGCCGAGGCCGCGTGAGAGACATTCGGTAACACGCCGTCGTTGCAATATCCGGCAAAACTCCCCACCCTCCGCGCCACTGATCGGCAAAGGTCAGCGGCGCGGAACCGCAGATCGCCTGCGCTGATCCTCTACTGAAACACCCTTCTTCAAGAGCCTTCATCATGATTAACGGGCGCGATCACCGGATCGACTTTTTTCGAGGGCTGGCGCTGGTCTTCATCTTCTGGGACCACATCCCCGGCAACCCGCTGGCCAACCTCACCGTGCGCAATTTCGGCTTCAGCGATGCGGCAGAAATCTTCGTCTTCCTCGCCGGCTACGCCGCAGTGCTGGCCTACGGCAAGATTGCACTGCGCGACGGCTGGGTCGTCGCCTGCGTACGCATCCTGCGCCGCGCGTGGGTGCTGTATGTGGTGCACATCTTCCTGCTGGTGCTGTTGATGGGCATTGTCTTCGTTGCCAACAGCCACGTTGAAACCCGCGACATGATCCAGGAAATGGGCCTCTATTATTTCCTCGGCAATCCGCAGCAGGCGCTGGTGGACGAGTTGTTGCTGCGCTTCAAGCCCAACCTGATGGACCCGCTGCCGCTGTACATTCTGCTGCTGCTCGGGCTGCCGCTGGTGCTGCCGTTGATGCTGCGCCGGGCGGAATACGTGGTGGGCTTTTCCGTGGCGCTGTACCTGATGGCGCCGATGTTCCAGTGGAACCTGGCGGCGCAGGAAGGCGGCGTGTGGTTCTTCAATCCGCTGGCCTGGCAACTGCTGTTCATCCTCGGTGGCGCGGTGGCGATCCATTCCCAGCGCGAGCATCCGCCAGAGCTAAGGCCGGTGTGGAGGCAGCCGTTGTTCATGGTCGCTGCGGGCTACTTGCTGCTGTGTGCGCTGATCGCCTTGTCGTGGCGTTGGCCCGAGGTGCATGACGCCTTCATGCCGAAGGTGCTGGCCGAGTGGCTGTACCCGATCAGCAAGACCAACCTGTCACCCGCGCGGCTGCTGCACTTCCTGGCCCTTGCCTACTGCACCGCACGTTTGTTGCCCGCTGGCGCATGGCTGGAAAACTGGCTGGCGCGGCAGAGCTGCCGGATGGGCCGGTATTCGCTGGAAGTGTTCTGCTTCGGCGTGTTGCTGGCGCCGCTGGCGGACATGGCCAACGCGCTGGGCGATGAACATTGGTCGATGCAGGTGTTCAGTGCACTGGTGGGGGTGGGATTGATGATGCTGCTGGCGGTGTGGCTGGACTGGAACAAACGGCTGACGCGGGTGGTGCCGGCCCCCGCCGCCTGATCTGTGCAGGAGCGCCCGGGCAAGCGCGCTCCTGCAGGTTTTTTTCGATGTTATGCGGCCGGGCGTACCAGCCCGCCTTCTTCACCCTTCGGGGCCAGCTTGAACCCGTAATACAGGGCCGTCAGCAACACCAGGAACGCCGGGCCGATATACAGCGCCACGCGGGTGTCTTCGAAGTACGCCATCAAGCCCACCACCAGCACCAGGAACGCCAGCGCCAGATAGGAGCTCAGCGGCCACAGCCACATGCGGTATTGCAGGCGGTCGCGCTCGGCGTCGCTCAGGCCGGCGCGGAATTTCAGTTGCGCCAGCAGGATCATCGCCCAGGTCCAGATCGCGCCGAAGGTGGCAATCGAGGTCACCCAGACGAAGACTTTTTCCGGCACCAGATAGTTGGCCAGCACGCCCAGCAGCAAGGCGGCGATGGACAGCAGCAGCGCATTGCGTGGCACGCCGTTGCGCGAGGTGCGGGCGAAGGCGGCCGGGGCCTGGCCGTTCTGCGCGAGGCTGTAGAGCATGCGCCCGGTGCTGAAGATGCCGCCGTTGCAGGACGACAGCGCAGCGGTGATCACCACGAAGTTGATGATGCCGGCGGCGGTCTTGATGCCGAGGCGCTCGAACGTCATCACGAACGGGCTGCCCTGGCTGCCGATTTCGTTCCACGGGTAGATCGACAGAATCACGAACAGCGCGCCAACGTAGAACAGCAGGATGCGCCAGAACACCGAGCCGATGGCCTGGGGGATGGTCTTCTGCGGGTTGCGCGCTTCACCGGCGGTGAGGCCGATCATTTCCACGCCGAGGTAGGCGAACATCACCATCTGCAGCGACATCAGCACGCCGGTCACGCCGTTGGGCATGAAGCCGCCGTTGCTCCACAGGTTGCCGATGCCCAGCGCGACACCGTCGTTGCCGAAGCCGAAGGCGATGACACCGATGCCGCCAATGACCATGGCGATGATGGTGACGATCTTGATAAGGGCGAACCAGAACTCGAATTCACCGAAGGCCTTGACCGCGATCAGGTTGATCGCACCCATGCTGCCCAGCGCCGCCAGGGCCCAGATCCAGCGCGGGACGTCGGGGAACCAGATGCCCATGTAGATGGCCACGGCGGTGATTTCCGCAACGCAGGTCACCAGCCACAGGAACCAGTAGTTCCAGCCGGTCAGGAAGCCGGCCAACGGGCCGAGATAATCTTGTGCGTAACGGCTGAAGGACCCGGCCACCGGGTTGTGCACGGCCATTTCGCCGAGCGCCCGCATGATCACCAGGATCGCCAGGCCACCAATGATGTACGACAGCATGATCGCCGGACCGGCCATTTCAATGGCCTTGGCGGAACCGAGGAACAGACCGACGCCGATGCAGGCGCCAAGGGCCATGAGGCGAATGTGGCGTTCGCCGAGTTCCCGTTTGAGTGGACCGCCCTGGACGGTCTCGGCAGGAGAAGGGTTGCCGACTGGCATGGTGATACAACCTCATTTTGTTATTGGATATGAGCAATCACGCAGGCAGACGCATCGCCGATAGGCAGGACGCGGTGCCTCGCCGGGCTCGACCTTGTGGGTGAGCCCGTCCGCGGGCAGTCAAGGTGCCGGCAGAGCGAAAGGGCCAGCAGTATAGGGAGGCGAAAGCAGGTGTTTTCACTGTAAACACCTGGATATTTGGCTGGAAGTCTCGGCTAAAACGGCTTTTGTGGAGTGGCTTTCACCGCACAAGCGCGGATCGCTCAGGGGCTAGGGGGAATTTGGCACCAAAATAGGGCGGCCCATATTACGAGCAAAACCTATGATTTCTGACTCGTTTTTAGGAAATAGCTGACAGCCCTCAACAATTTTTTCACCGCCTCCGGTCAGCGTCTAAGCTTCAGGCAGGTAAGACGAAAAAGACAAAACCAGGCTTAAGACTATGGGCGCACAGTGGCACTCAGATCACGGAAATACCCTAGCCCCCGCAGAAAATTCGGAAGAAACGCCGCCGCCTCGCCGCTCCCGCCTACGCTACTTGTGGTGGTTGATCGCCCTGATCGTGTTGATCACGCTGGCGTTGCTGGCCTATGCCGCGGCCAAGGAAATGCAGAGTTCCCGCCTGCAATCCCGCGAGTTCAGCAAGTTCGCCGCGACCCTGAGCTACTCGATGCACAAGGGCCCCACCGACGCCATGGTCTACCCCGGCGAAGGGCCGTTCGATAAGCGTCTGGGCTATAGCGCCCTCGGAGAATTCATTCCTCGCCTGCTGAAGCGGGACTACGTGGTGGTGGAGCAGACTCGCTTCTCTCCAGCACTGATGAACTACGTTGATCGCGGCTTTTTCGTACCCTACACCGAGAAAATTCAGGCCGGCCTGAGCATTACCGACTGCAAGGGCGATGTGCTCTATCAGTACCAGTACCCGCAACACCTTTACCCGGACTTCGCCTCTATTCCGCCGGTGATGGTGCACAGCTTGCTGTTCATCGAGAACCGCGACCTGCTTGATCCCAACGACCCCAACGGCAACCCGGCGGTGGACTGGCCGCGCTTCGCCAAAGCGGCCTACACCCAGATCGCCAAGTACCTGGCCCTGCCCGGCCAGTCGGCGGGCGGCAGCACCCTGGCCACCCAACTGGAGAAATACCGCCACTCGCCGGACGGCCTGACGGCGTCCGGCGGCGAGAAGATCCGCCAGATGATTTCCGCCAGCGTCCGTGCCTACCAGGACGGCCCGCAAACCCTGGAAGCACGGCAGCGTATCGTCCGCGACTACCTCAACAGCGTGCCGCTCTCGGCGGTGCCCGGCCACGGTGAAGTGCACGGCATGGCCGAGGGCTTGCGCGTCTGGTACGGTGCCGATTTCGCCGAGGTCAACCGCCTGCTGGCTTCCACCGCAACCGATCCGGAAACCCTCGCCGCCCGCGGTCTGGCCCTGCGCCAGGTACTTTCGTTGATGATCGCCCAGCGCCGCCCTTCGCACTTCCTGGCCAAGGGCCGCAATGAACTGGCGGTGCTGACCGACAGCCACATCCGCCTGCTGGCAGCGGGCAACATCATCGACCAGCCACTGGCCGACGCCGCTTTGGCCAGCAAGGCGATTTACCGCGACTGGGTGGCCCAGCCGACCATCGTGCCGATCGTCACCAACAAGGGCATCAGTGTCGCCCGCAGCCGTCTTTCGAGCATGCTCGCGCGGCCGCTGTACGACCTCGACCGCCTTGATCTGTCGGCCACCAGCACCTTGCAATCGGGCTTGCAGACCCAGGTCAGCGACTACCTGAAGAACCTCGCCGACCCGGCCTTCGCGGAAAAAATGGGGCTGTTCGGCGAACGCTTGCTGACCCCCACCAGCACCACCCAGGTGCGCTACAGCTTCACTCTGATGGAGCGCACCGCCGACGGCTCGCGGGTGCGGGTGCAGACCGACAGCACCGACCAGCCCTTCGACATCAACGAAGGCAGCAAGCTGGAACTGGGCTCCACCGCCAAGCTGCGGGTGCTGACCAGTTACCTGGAAATCATCTCCGAGCTGCATGACCGCTACGGCGGCATGTCGGTGCCGGAACTGAAGAAAGTCGAAGTGACCGACGTCGACTTCATCACCCGCTGGGCCATCGACTACCTGATCCAGAACAAGGACCGCAACATCACCGCGATGCTCGATGCCGCGCTGGAGCGCAAGTATTCGGCCAGCCCCGGCGAGGCGTTCTTCACCGGTGGCGGCCTGCATGTGTTCAACAACTTCCGCAAGGAAGACAACGGGCGCATTCCGACGCTGAAAGACGCCCTGCGCGAGTCGATCAACCTGCCCTTTATCCGGCTGATGCGTGATCTGGTGCGTTACAGCACCTACCAGGCGCCGGGCAACAGCTCCGCGCTGCTCAAGGACGATGCCGAGCCACGCCGTCAGGAATATCTGGCGCGCTTCGCTGACCGCGAAGGCACCGATTTCCTGCGCCGGTTCTGGAAAAAGTACCAGCGCAAGACCTCCCAGGAACGCCTCGACACCTTCCTCGACGGCCTGCGGGCGACCCCGATTCGCCTGGCCGCCGTACACCGCTACCTGTTCCCCGAAGCGGACCAGAGCACCTTCAACGCCTTCGTCCGCGCCCACATGAAAAAAGAAGGCCTGGTCAGCAAGCCGCTGGCCGGCAAGAAAGATCCGCTGAGCGACGGTCGCCTCGAAGACCTGTACCTCGCCTACGGTCCCGGCAAGTACGACCTGCCTGACCAAGGCTTTATCGCCAAGTCCCACCCGCTGGACCTGTGGCTGGTCGGCTATCTGCTCAAACACCCGGGCGCGAGTTTCCAGGAGGCTGTGCTGGCCAGCCATTTCGAGCGTCAGGAAGTCTACGGCTGGCTGTTCAAGAGCAAGCACAAGGGCGCCCGCGACAGCCGCATCCGCACCCTGGTGGAAGTCGAGGCATTCCTCGATATTCATGCGCGCTGGAAACGCGTTGGCTATCCGTTCGACCACCTGGTGCCGTCGCTGGCCACCGCCATCGGCAGCTCCGGCGACCGTCCGGCCGCCCTCGCCGAACTGGTCGGGATCATCCAGAACGATGGTGTGCGCCTGCCGGTGCTGCGGATCGACACCCTGCACTTTGCCGCTGGCACCCCTTACGAAACCAGTCTGGCCGGTAACCCGGACCGCGGCGAGCGGGTGCTCTCGGTGGAAGTGGCACAGGCGCTGCGCGGGGCGATGTCGCAAGTGGTCGATGCGGGTACGGCGCGGCGGGTGTCCGGGGCGTTCAAGCTGGATGACGGCACCGTGCTGACCATGGGCGGCAAGACAGGCACCGGCGACAACCGCATCGAGAGTTTCGGCGCGGGAGGCCGGCTGATCGGCTCGCGTTCGCTGAACCGCACGGCGACCTTCGTGTTCTACCTGGGCGATAACCACTTCGGCACCCTCACCGCCTTCGTCCCGGGTCGTGCTGCGGAAGCGTTCAAATTCACCTCGGCGCTGCCGGTGCAGGTGCTCAAGGGCATGGCGCCGATTCTTCTGCCGTACCTGAAACCGGGCGGCAACACCCTCTGCGCGCCGCCGCTGATGGCTGAGCCGGGGTCGAGTGTTACCCAGGCAAATTGAGTTCTCCGTCGTCCTTTTAAACCCTATGGGTCCTGACCAAACCAATCTCCTGCTTGCAATAAGATATATCTTGAGTAATATCTTGAGACATATCGTAAGCACACAGGAGAAACCTCATGCGCGATTTCCCCCACGGCCCCCGCGAATCCGAGGGCTTCGAACGCCGTCGCGAACGCGGCGACCGAGGCCCCCGGGTCTTCGCTCCGGGTGACCTGAAACTGCTGCTGTTGGCGATGCTCGCCGAGCAGCCCTGCCACGGCTACGACCTTATCCGCCAGATCGAAAGCCTGTTCGACGGCAACTACAGCCCGAGCCCGGGCGTGATCTATCCGACCCTGACCTTTCTCGAAGAAAGCGAACTGATCAGCGGCGAAATCGACGGCAGCAAGAAGCTCTACCGCGCCACCGACGCCGGACGCCAATCCCTCGAAGACCAGGCCGTGGCGCTGGACGGCGTGCGCATGCGCATCGAAGTCAGCAAGCGCTCGCTGCGCGGGCACGACCGTCCGCCGGAGATCCACGAAGCCGTTCACAACCTGCGCCATGCCCTGCAGATGCACAGCGGGCGCTGGAACCCACAAGAGATAGAGCGGGTGCGCAACTTGCTCAACGAAACCGCGAAAGCCATCGTTGCCGGCCCGGCAACCTCCCCTTCCCAGGAGCCATCCGAATGACTGTTAGCGAAAACACCATCCACCGCGTCATGCACGAGATCAAACACCGCCAGTTGACCGTGCTGCGAGTCGTCGACCTGACTCCGCGCATGCGCCGCATCACCCTTGGCGGCGCGCAACTGCAAGGCTTCATCAGCCTCGGCAGCGATGACCACGTCAAACTGCTGTTCGCCAACAACGCCGAAGAACAGGCGGCGATGGACGCCCTCACCCTGCCCAAGGAAGGCGTGAAGCCGACCATGCGCGAATACACCCCGCGGCGCATCGACCTGGTCAACAACGAGCTGGACCTGGACTTCGTCCTCCACGGCGACGGCCCTGCGTCGACCTGGGCCGCCCAGGCCGAACCTGGCCACAGATTGAACATCGCCGGCCCACGCGGCTCGCTGGTAGTGCCGGATATCTTCGACAGCTACCTGCTGGTGGGCGATGAAACCGCGATCCCGGCCATCGGTCGCCGTCTGGAAGAGTTGTCGGCCGGCCGCAAGGTGCTGGTGCTGGTGGAAATCGAAGACGCGCAAGAACGTCAGCCGCTGCCGAGCAAGGCGGACGTCGAGGTGATCTGGATTGAGCGGCACAAGCAGAATGTGCTGGAGGTATTGGCCGAAGTGAGCCTGCCGCAGGGCGAGCTGTACGCCTGGGTGGCGCTGGAAAAAGGCCTGACCCGCAAGGCCAAGGCGCTGCTGCTGGAAGAAAAAGGCGTGTCGGAAGACCGCCTCAAGGCCGCCGCTTACTGGCGCCTGGACGGCACCGCCGACGACTGACGGAAATCAGGGATGCGTCCTGGCCCGCGCCAGGCGCTTTCCCTGCCAGCGGTCCAGGCCAATGACACACAGGCCAAGGACG
Source organism: Pseudomonas sp. Marseille-P9899 (assembly GCF_903166565.1). NCBI lineage: Bacteria > Pseudomonadati > Pseudomonadota > Gammaproteobacteria > Pseudomonadales > Pseudomonadaceae > Pseudomonas > Pseudomonas sp. Marseille-P9899. Next base: position 611,170 of record NZ_CAESCG010000003.1, on the reverse strand, counting down.
ATAAACGCGCCGAGCATCGTCAGCGCATTGAGCAGTACCTGCGGGTAACCCAGGCTTGCCACATCGATGAACGGGTACGGATAGAACCCGACCCAATGGCCGCGCAGCAACGTGTAGCCGAAATACCCCAGCGGGTACAGCAACCAGGCCGCCAGATGCTTTAGCCGCAAGGTGCCCTTCTCCACCCGCAGCCACCAATACCCCGCGAACAGCGCCGGCATCACGTCGTGCAGCAGGCCGTCCGCCAGCCATTGCCAGCCCTCGGGTTGCCAGAGATGGCGCAGCAACAGGCTGTAGGCCACAGCGACGAAGACAATGCTGACCAGCACGCCGGAACCCACCCACGGCGACAGCCAGAACCGCCGCGCCGCCGACTCACGGCCAAACGCCGCCTGGGTCAGCACGGTCGCGACCAGCACATTGCTCAGCACGGTGAAAAAACCGAAGACGTTGACCAGCCCGCCCAACAGGCTGGCCTGGTCCTGCCAGCGCGCCCACAGCACCAGGTACAACTGAATCGCCAGGCCGAACCAGCCGAGGCAGGCTGCCGCGCCGGTCCAGTGTCGCGCGGTCATCGACTCACTGCCCGCGTTTGATATCGCGCAGCATCTTCAGGTACAGGCTTTCGACTTTCTCACGGGCCCACGGCGTCTTGCGCAGGAAGGTGAGGCTCGACTTGATGCTCGGATCGCTCTTGAAGCAACGCAGGTCGATGCGTTGCCCCAACCCGTCCCATTGGTAGTGCGCCACCAGGGCGGTGAGGATGTTTTCCAGTGTCACGCCATGCAGCGGATTCTTGTCAGCGGCGCTCATGCCTGTCTCCAGCAAAACAAAGGTGCGCACCTTAGCCCAGGTGTCGGCGCGCGTCTGCCTCTTTCATCCGGATCGAGGCTTTCAGGAGTCTAGCTGGCGGGATGCGTCACGACAGGGATTGCATTTTGATTTCACGGCAATGTTATAGTGTAACGATAAATGACCTCTGCCAAGGACCTTGCATGCGTTACCTCCCGCTCCCCCTTTCACCCCTTGCCGTCGCCCTCTGGCTTGCCAGCTCACCCAGCCAGGCGCTGGAATTGCAACCTCAGGTAGTCACCGCCAACCCGCTGGGCAATGCGCAACTGGCCACGCCGAGCAGCGTGCTGGAAGGTGACCAGTTGCTGCTGCAACAGAAAGGCAGCCTCGGTGAAACCCTCAACAACCAGCCCGGCGTGTCTTCGACCTGGTTCGGCCCGGGCGCCAGCCGGCCGATCATTCGCGGTCTGGACGGCGACCGCATTCGCCTGCTGCGCAACGGCGTCGGTGCGCTGGACGCGTCCGCGCTGTCCTACGACCACGCCGTTCCGCTGGACCCGGTGAATGTCGAGCGTGTGGAAATTGTCCGCGGCCCCGCCGCCCTGCTCTACGGCGGCAGCGCCATCGGCGGCGTGGTCAACACCTTCGATAACCGCATTCCCACCGAAGCCATCGAAGGCATCCACGGTGCCGGCGAACTGCGCTACGGCGGCGCCGACACCACCCGCAGTTCCGCCGGCAAGCTGGAAGCGGGCGACGGCCGTTTCGCCCTGCACCTGGACGCCAACAGCCGTCAGTTCAATGACCTGCGCATTCCCGGTTACGCGCAGAGCGCGAAGGTCCGCGACGCCGACGAACCCGGCAGCCGTCATCGTCTGGAAAACAGCGACGGACGCCAGGACGGCGGCGCCATCGGCGGTTCCTACACCTGGGAGCACGGTTACACCGGCTTGTCCTACAGCCGCTACGATTCCAACTACGGCTCGGTGGCCGAACCCGGCGTGCGTCTGGCGATGGAGCAGGATCACTACGGCTTCGCCTCGGAAATCCGCGACCTGGACGGCCCGTTCAGCTCACTGAAATTCGACCTCGGCTACACCGATTACCAGCACCGCGAACTGGAAGAAGGCGAGGTTCACACCACCTTCAAGAACAAGGGCTACGAGGCCCGCGTCGAAGCCCGGCATCAGCCGCTGGGCCCGGTGGAAGGGGTGATCGGCGCGCAGGTCAGCCGCAACGAATTCTCGGCCCTGGGTGAAGAAGCCTTCGTCCCGCAGACCGATACCAACAGCGTCGCGCTGTTCCTGCTGGAACAGTGGCAAGCCACCGAGCGCCTCAACCTGAGCCTGGGCGGTCGCCTGGAACACACCCGGGTCGATCCCGACAGCAAAGGCAGCGAGCGCTTCGCCGAGGCCGACAGCGCCAGCAGCTTCACCGCCGCCAGCCTGTCTTCCGGCGCGGTGTACCGCTTGACCCCGGTATGGTCGCTGGCCGCGAGCCTGGGCTACACCGAGCGCGCGCCGACCTTCTACGAGCTGTACGCCAACGGCGCCCACGTCGCCACCGGCAGCTTTGAGGTGGGTGATCCAAACCTGTCGAAAGAAAAAGCCATCGCCAGCGACCTCGCCCTGCGCTTCGACAACGGCACGCACAAAGGCAGCGTCGGGGTGTTCTACAGCCACTTCAGCAACTACATCGGCCTGCTTGCCAGCGGTGAAATGCGCGAAGGCCATGACCACGGCGACGACGATCACGACCATGATGATCACGATCACGACCATGACCACGAAGGCGACGTGCCCGAGTACCTCTACCGCGGCGTGCGCGCACGCTTCTACGGCATCGAGGCGCAGGACCGCTGGCAACTGCTGGAAAACCACTACGGCAGCTTCGCCCTGGAACTGTCCGGCGACTACACCCGCGCGAAGAACCTCGACACCGGCGAAGACCTGCCCCGCATCGCCCCGCTGCGCCTGAACAGCGGGCTGCTGTGGAACCTCGATCGCTGGCAGGCGCGAATCGACGTGCAACACGCCGCCTCGCAGCACCGCAAGCCGGCCAACGAAACCAGCACCGATGGCTACACCACCCTGGGGGCGAGCCTCGGCTACCGCTTCAATGTCGGGGAAAGTGAGTGGCTGGCGTTCGTTCGCGGCGAGAACCTGACGGACCAGACAGTGCGCTATGCCAGCTCGATCCTGCGGGATATCGCGCCGGCAGCCGGGCGCAGTGTGGAAGTCGGTTTGCGTGCAACGTTCTGACCTTTTGCAGGCCTTCGCGGTGGTTCGCCGCGAAGGCCTGCCAGCGGGATTGTTACCAATCCCACAACACTCCATCGTCACGCCTCGCCTTTCCAATCCCCGCGATCCTCTATATCCTCCCCGCCCCAAGCTGAAACGCTTAATCCACTAAAAATCACGGCACAATCCTGGCGATCTCTACCCGTCGGGACATTTGCCGTTTTTTTCAACAATCAAAAGATAGCGCTATCTCATGCCTCGTTTCCCTGCTCCCCGCCTCCTCGCCGCGCCGCTGTTGTGCGCTTTCGCCGGTGCCGCCCACGGCGCTTCGCTGTTCGATACAGACTCGCCGTGGATGCTCGGCGACTGGAACGGCAGCCGCAGTGAACTGGCCGAACGCGGCTACGACTTCAGCCTGACCTACACCGGGGAAATGGGTAGCAACCTGCGCGGCGGTCATGACCACGACAGCACCGCCCGCTACAGCGACCAGTTCGGCTTCGGCATCCACCTGGACCTGGAAAAAATCCTCGGCTGGCATGACGCCGAGTTCCAGTTGACCGTCACCGAACGCCACGGCAACAACATCAGCAACGACCGCATCAACGACCCGCGCGTCGGCGGCTTCACCTCGGCCCAGGAAGTCTGGGGACGCGGCCAGACCTGGCGGCTGACGCAGATGTGGGTCAAGCAGAAGTACTTCGACGGCGCGCTGGACGTGAAAGTCGGCCGCTTCGGCGAAGGCGAAGACTTCAACAGCTTCCCCTGCGACTTCCAGAACCTGGCGTTCTGCGGTTCCCAGGTCGGCAACTGGGTCGGCGACAGTTGGTACAACTGGCCGGTCAGCCAGTGGGCGGCGCGGGTCCGCTACAACCTGACGCCCGAGCTGTACGCGCAGATCGGTGCGTTCGAACAGAACCCGTCCAACCTCGACCGGCAGAACGGTTTCAAACTCAGCGGCAGCGGCACCCAAGGCGCGATGTTTCCGCTTGAACTGGTCTGGAGCCCGGAAGTCAGAGGCCTCAAAGGGGAATATCGCGCCGGCTACTACTACAGTAATGCCAAGGCAAACGATGTTTACCGCGACGACGACGATCACGCTGCGGCAATGAGTGGCCAGGCCTACGCCCGTCATGCGGGCAAGCACGGTTTCTGGCTGGGGGCGCAGCAGCAGGTGACGTCGCTGGCAAGCGACCATTCCCGTGGCCTGAGCGTTTTCGCCAATGCCACGCTGCACGATAAGAAGACCAATGCCATCGACAACTATGTTCAGGCAGGTGTGGTGTACAGGGGGCCGTTCGATGCGCGTGCCAAGGACGACATCGGCTTCGCCCTCGCCCGCGTGCACGTCAACCCCGCCTACCGCAAGAACGCCGAGACGCGCAACGCCGTCGCCGGCCTCACTGATTACGATGATTCCGATTTCCGTCCGGTCCAGGACACCGAATACAGCGCCGAGCTGTATTACGGCATTCACCTGGCCGACTGGCTCACCGTGCGCCCAAACCTGCAGTACATCCGCCATCCAGGCGGTGTCCACGAGGTGGACGACGCGCTGATCGGTGGCCTGAAGATCCAGAGCAGCTTTTAACCGGCCCCCGGGCCTGACGTTTTCAACATGATGGAGAACTGACGATGAGCACTGAGGGTGCCCTGAGTAGAACCCGCTGGTTACCGAGACTGCTCGGCGTACTGCTGTTGCTGATGGGCATGGCCCTGGTGGCCGGCGGTATCAAGCTGATGCAGCTCGATGGTTCGCTGTATTACCTGATTGCCGGGATCGGCTTCGCCGTGTCCGGCATCATGCTGCTGGCGCTGCGCAAGCATGCCCTGGGCCTGTATGGTCTGGTGTTGCTGGGCAGCACCGCCTGGGCACTCTGGGAAGTCGGCCTGGATTGGTGGCAACTGGTGCCGCGCCTGGCCCTGTGGTTCGCCATTGGCGTGGTCTTGCTGCTGCCGTGGGCGCGGCGTCCGCTGCGTGGCCTGGCCGGTCAGCCGGCACGCATCAACATCGCCCTGCTGAGCCTGGCCGTCGTCGCCTCCGGCGCCACCGCCATCGCCAGCCAGTTCACCTACCCCGGTGAAATCAAGGGTGAGCTGGGTCGCGACACCACCACCCTGGGCAGCACCGCCCCGGACATGCCCGACGGCGAATGGCAAGCCTATGGTCGCACCGAATTCGGCGACCGCTACTCGCCACTGCGCCAGATCACCCCGACCAACATCTATCAGTTGGAAGAAGCCTGGCGCATCCGCACCGGCGACCTGCCCACCGAAAACGACCCGGTTGAACTGACCAACCAGAACACTCCGCTGAAGGTCAACGGCATGCTCTACGCCTGCACCGCCCACAGCAAGGTGCTGGCCCTGGACCCTGACACCGGCGCGGAAATCTGGCGCTTCGACCCGCAGATCAAGAGCCCGTCCGGCTTCAAGGGCTTCGCCCACATGACCTGCCGCGGCGTCTCCTACTACGACGAAAACAGCTACGTGAACGCCGACGGCAGCCCGGCGCCGAAAATCTCCGAGGCCGGCCAGGCCGTGGCTCGCGCCTGCCCGCGTCGCCTCTACCTGCCAACCGCCGACGCCCGCCTGATCGCGCTGAACGCCGACAACGGCAAGGTTTGCGAAGGCTTCGCCAACCAGGGCGTGATCGACCTGACCCAAGGCATCGGCCCGTTCACCCCTGGCGGCTACTACGCCACCTCGCCGGCCGCCATCACCCGCGGCCTGGTGATCATCGGTGGTCACGTCACCGACAACGAATCGACCAACGAGCCGTCCGGCGTGATTCGCGCCTTTGACGTCCACGACGGTCACCTGGTGTGGAACTGGGACAGCAACAACCCCGACCAGACCGCACCGCTCGCACCCGGCAAGACCTACAGCCGCAACTCGGCGAACATGTGGTCGCTGGCCAGCGTCGACGAGAACCTCGGCATGGTCTACCTGCCGCTGGGCAACCAGACTCCAGACCAGTGGGGCGCCGACCGCACCCCGGGCGCGGAGAAGTTCAGCGCCGGCATCGTCGCCCTCGACCTGGCCACCGGCAAAGTGCGCTGGAACTACCAGTTCACCCACCACGACCTGTGGGACATGGACGTCGGCAGCCAGCCGACCTTGCTCAACCTGAAGACCGCCGACGGCATCAAGCCGGCGCTGATCGCCCCGACCAAACAGGGCAGCCTGTACGTGCTCGACCGTCGCGACGGCAGCGCCATCGTGCCGATCCGCGAGATCCCGGCACCGCAAGGCGCGGTCGAAGGCGACCACACCGCACCGACCCAGGCCCGCTCCGACCTCAACCTGCTCGGCCCGGACCTGACCGAACAAGCCATGTGGGGCGCCAGCCCGTTCGACCAGATGCTCTGCCGCATCCAGTTCCGCCAACTGCGCTACGAAGGCCAGTACACCCCGCCGTCGGAGCAGGGTTCGCTGGTCTATCCGGGTAACGTCGGCGTGTTCAACTGGGGCAGTGTGTCGGTGGACCCGGTTCGGCAGATCCTGTTCACCAGCCCGAACTACATGGCCTTCGTCTCGAAAATGGTGCCACGCGCCGCCGTTGCCGAAGGCAGCAAACGCGAAAGCGAGACCAGCGGCGTGCAGCCGAACGCCGGTGCTCCGTACGCGGTGACCATGCACCCGTTCATGTCGCCGCTGGGCGTGCCGTGCCAGGCCCCAGCCTGGGGCTATGTGGCCGGTATCGACCTGCTGAGCAACAAAGTGGTGTGGAAACACAAGAACGGCACCAGCCGCGACAGCTCGCCGATCCCCATCGGCCTGCCGATCGGCGTGCCGAGCATGGGCGGCTCCATCGTCACCGCCAGCGGCCTGGGTTTCCTCAGCGGCACCCTGGACCAGTATCTGCGGGCCTATGACGTCAACACCGGCAAGGAACTGTGGAAATCCCGCCTGCCGGCAGGCGGTCAGGCCACCCCGATGACCTACACCGGCAAGGGCGGCAAGCAGTACGTGCTGGTCACCGCGGGCGGTCATGGTTCGCTGGGCACCAAAATGGGCGATTACATCATCGCTTACAAATTGCCGAACTGAATGCGGCTGAGGCCCTATCGCCGGCTTGCCGGCGATAGGGCCCTCAAAACCACCGCAAACCTACATGGCAAACTTCCGCGTCCACTCCCGCGCCTTCCGGTCGAACTCCACCCGCATCCGCAGATACTCCCCCGCCGCCTCCAGCCGCAACGCCCCTCGCGGATCCGGATCGACCAGCAACGCACTGATGCTCAACATCACCTTCGCCAGGGTCAGCGCCGGGGTCCAGTTTTCGTCCAGGATATCCAGCCCGACCTCGCCGTCCTCCCCGATATTGGGATGCCACACGGGCGTCTTGAAGCGCAATTTCGGCGGATGATTGGGGTAATCCGGCGGAAACTGCACATAGAGGAAAAACACCCCGCCTTCATACGGGCTGCTCGACGGTCCCATCAACGTCGCCTGCCAATGAAACGGGTCGTCCCCAACCGGCCCCGCGCTGCAATTGGCCGGTGGATCCTTGCTGAAATCATGTAGTTCGCGGTTGATGCGCTTGAGTGCAACGTCCATCGCCTTACCTCCCTGTCCAGTGGTTAACCGACAAACCGTCACAGTAGCATTTGGCGATCACTGCACTAAGCTTCGATCGGCATCGACCGTCCGGTCAGACTCTCCGACAAAATCCGTCAGGCATTGAAACCACCCACCTACCGCCCCATCTAAGCACCATAGTCATTCACGCAGGTGCCCCATGAGCGACCAGCAGGATCTACCGGAACACCCAGACGAATACGCCGAAGTCGAACATCTCGAAGATCACGATCCCACCGGCCAGACCCTGGCATTGCCCGGCCAACAGTTGCCGGACAAGGTCTACGTCATCCCGATCCACAACCGCCCGTTCTTCCCCGCGCAGGTGCTGCCGGTGATCGTCAACGAAGAACCGTGGGCGGAAACCCTGGACCTGGTGGCGCAAAACCCGCACCACTCCCTGGCCCTGTTCTTCATGGACACGCCGGTCGAAGACCACCGTCATTTCGACACCTCGGCCCTGCCGCTGTACGGCACGCTGGTCAAGGTGCACCACGCCAGCCGCGAGAACGGCAAGCTGCAATTCGTCGCCCAGGGCCTGACCCGGGTGCGCATCCGCACCTGGCTCAAACACCACCGTCCGCCGTATCTGGTGGAAGTCGAATACCCGCACCAGCCCGCCGACCCCACCGACGAGGTGAAGGCCTACGGCATGGCGCTGATCAACGCGATCAAGGAGCTGCTGCCGCTCAACCCGCTGTACAGCGAAGAGCTGAAAAACTACCTCAACCGCTTCAGCCCCAATGATCCGTCGCCGCTGACCGACTTCGCCGCAGCCCTGACCTCGGCCACCGGATTGCAGTTGCAGGAAGTCCTCGACTGCGTGCCTATGCTCAAGCGCATGGAAAAAGTCCTGCCGATGCTGCGCAAGGAAGTCGAAGTCGCGCGGCTGCAAAACGAGATTTCCGCCGAGGTGAACCGGCAGATCGGCGAGCACCAGCGCGAGTTCTTCCTCAAGGAACAGCTCAAGGTCATCCAGCAAGAGCTGGGCCTGACCAAGGACGACCGCAGCGCCGACCTCGAACAGTTCAAGCAGCGCCTGGAAGGCAAGACCCTGCCGCCCGCCGCGAAGAAACGCATCGACGAAGAAATGGGCAAGCTGGCGATCCTCGAAACCGGCTCGCCCGAATACGCCGTCACCCGCAACTACCTGGAATGGGCCACCGCCCTGCCCTGGGGCGTGTATGGCACCGACAAGCTCAGCCTCAAGCACGCACGCAAAGTGCTCGATCAGCACCACGCCGGGCTGGACGACATCAAGGAACGCATCCTCGAATTCCTCGCCGTGGGCGCCTACAAAGGCGAGATCAGCGGCTCCATCGTGCTGCTGGTGGGCCCGCCGGGCGTGGGCAAGACCAGCATCGGCAAGTCCATCGCCGAGTCCTTGGGCCGGCCGTTCTACCGCTTCAGCGTCGGCGGCATGCGTGACGAGGCCGAGATCAAGGGCCACCGCCGCACCTACATCGGCGCCCAACCGGGCAAGCTGGTGCAGGCGCTGAAGGACGTGGAGGTGATGAACCCGGTGATCATGCTCGACGAGATCGACAAGATGGGCCAGAGCTACCAGGGCGACCCGGCCTCGGCACTGCTGGAAACCCTCGATCCGGAGCAGAACGTCGACTTCCTCGACCATTACCTCGACCTGCGCCTGGACCTGTCCAAAGTGCTGTTCGTCTGCACCGCCAACACCCTCGATTCGATCCCCGGTCCGTTGCTCGACCGTATGGAAGTGATCCGCCTGTCCGGCTACATCACCGAGGAAAAACTGGCGATCGCCAAGCGCCACCTGTGGCCCAAACAACTGGCAAAAGCCGGCGTGGCCAAGACCAGCCTGAGCATCAGCGACGCGGCCTTGCGCACGGTGATCGAGGGCTATGCCCGCGAAGCCGGGGTGCGGCAACTGGAAAAACAACTGGGCAAACTGGTGCGCAAGGCCGTGGTTCGCTTGCTCGACGAACCAGACGCCGTGATCAAGATCGGCCCGAAAGACCTCGAAGCGGCACTGGGCATGCCAGTATTCCGCAGCGAGCAGGTGCTGGCCGGCAAAGGTGTGATTACCGGCCTGGCCTGGACCAGCATGGGCGGCGCCACCCTGCCGATCGAAGCGACCCGCATCCACACCTTGAATCGCGGCTTCAAGCTCACCGGGCAACTGGGTGACGTGATGAAGGAATCAGCGGAAATCGCCTACAGCTACGTCAGTTCGCACCTGAAGCAATTTGGCGGCGATCCGACCTTCTTCAACGAGGCCTTCGTCCACCTGCATGTGCCGGAAGGTGCCACGCCAAAGGACGGCCCGAGCGCCGGGATCACCATGGCCACCGCCCTGCTGTCACTGGCCCGTGACCAGTCGCCGAAGAAAGGCGTGGCGATGACCGGCGAGATGACGCTGACCGGGCATGTGCTGCCGATTGGCGGGGTGCGGGAGAAAGTCATTGCGGCGCGGCGGCAGAAGATCTTCGAACTGATCCTGCCGGAAGCCAACCGCGGCGACTTCCAGGAACTGCCGGACTACCTCAAGCAGGGGCTGACCGTGCATTTCGCCAAGCGTTTCGGTGATGTGGCGAAGGTGATGTTCGCCTGATAGTGACCTGTGGGAGCGGGTACGCCCGCTCCCACAGCACCAGTAGAACCTGAACGTCCATCCGGTTTAAGCTCCGAGCCCATACCCACTCGCGCTCCGGAGCGATCATGACTATCCGCCGTACCGCCCTGCTGTTGGGCGTGAGCCTGCTGGCCGCCTGCTCGCGCGATGCCGTGCAGCCCGAAACCCTTATCGTCGAAAGCCAAGGCGAGTGCCCGATCCGCCTGAGCGTCGGTCAGGCCCTGACCCTCACACTCCCGAGCAACCCCAGCACCGGCTACCGCTGGCTGCTGCAGAATCCCGCCAACAGCGTACTCACCGCCCTCGGCCCCGAGGTCTACAGCAGTGGCGACACCGACGGCATGGTCGGCAGCGCCGGCCAGTCCACCTGGCGCTTCCGTGCCCGTACCGCCGGCAGCGGCCATCTGTTGCTGGTTTACCAGCAGCCGTGGGCGCCCGAGGTCAAACCCGAGCGCACCTTCGACTGCCAGGTTTCAGTACGCTAGACCGCTTCGTAGAGGCGACGCACTCCCAGCAGGTAGCGCGTCATCGCCGCCAACCTGCGCGCCAGCGCTTCCAGGCTGGTCTGCTGCTGCATCACGGCGACCTGCGTGGCCCAACTGCGCAGCAGGATCCGTCCTTGCTCCAGCCACTGGTTTCGTAGATCGCCCAACAGCATCACGTTGGGCAACTGCCTCAGTTCGCGCTCCAGTACCGCCTGTTTCGCTTCCCAGTCGAGCAGTTCCCGGCGGATGGCATCGCGCTCGTTCAACAGGCGGTTACGCACGCGGGTCAGGTCGAGCAGTTTTCGCCCCTCCATGACACCCGACAGATTGTTCACGAAGGTCTTCGACGCACTCAGCAACAGGTCGGGACTCACCCCCTTGCCGGCAAGCGCCTTGGTGACTTGCTCGATCTCCAGCTCCGTTGGAATCAGGCCCTTGAACACCTTGGACAGGCTCGGCACATCGAACGCGTCGATCACCACGGTGATGTCGGCAATTCGCGACTCAAGGCTGTCCATGCGCCCGCGCTGACTGGCCATGGCCTTCTGCAGGTTATCGCGCTGTTCGGTGAGGCTGGCGGCACGCTCTCCGGCGGCCGGCAACCTGAGCGCTTCAAGTGCGCGCAACTGCTCCTCGATCTCCAGCCCCTTGCTCTGCAGGCGCTCAACATCGCGTTGCGCATCCTGCTCCAGCTCGCGCTCACGATTGCGCTGGACGATGTCACGCTGTTCGTTGCTCTGCGCCGGCAGGCGGCGGGCTTCTTCCAGGGATGTGCAGAGATCGTCCCAGGTGTGGTTGCGCAGCAGGATCAGCGTACTCAGCACCTGATCGTTGAGCATCCGGTCTGTTTTCAGTACCGCACTGGCAAGGCCCTGCGCGCTTTCAACGAACATCGGCAAAAGCCCCTGGGTGTCGTTGTTGATAACGTCCAGGATGCGTTCTCGCAGGGAGACCATTTTCGCCACAGCGGGATAGGGAAAGTCATCCACGGGGGTGATGGAGGTGTTCATCGGTTGGCTCCTTGGCGGCTGATCTGATCCAGCGTTTCGTTGAAGATCCGCGACAGTTGTGCGGAAAGACCGCGAATGCTTTCCCATGGCCGTACCACCCGCTCGAAGCGGTGGATGAACGTCGCCAGCTTGATGTCGGTATCGATCCGGCGCATTTCCTCCTCCGACTCCTCGACGTACACGCCCAACATGCTCCAGATGTCCTCCAGGTTCTTCGCCGCCGTCTGCACCTCGGTCAGGCGGAATTTCAGGTCGGCGATCTGCAGTGAGGTCTTCTCGAAGCTGCCGATCATCGGGCTGATGGCCGCGATCTTCTGCGCCAGCGCATCCCGCTGGCCTATCAGCTCATTTTTTTCCGCACGAACCTGCTCGGCCTGCGCGCCATAAATGCCGCCGGTAATCGCCACCCCGATCAAGCCAAATGCCAGCCCGGAAAACGCATACCCCACCAGCGCCTGATACTCGGCACTCTTCTGTGCGATCAGGCCATCCATGGGCTCGATTTGCGCGCGCAGCTCACTGATCTTCTTCTCCGCATCAACATTCTTCAGCCGCTGCATCAACCAATCAATTTCCGGGCGCAACTGCTTCACTACCGCGTCGGTGAACCAGATCGCCCGCTCCTTGACCGACGCGATGTCCTGCTTGGCCTCGTCGATGTCCTCCCGGATAAACGAGAGGTAAACCTCGACATTGACGATCTGCGCCTGATCCTTGCTGTCCAGCGCACGGTACGGCAGGTGCTGGAGCGTGACGTCATCCATCACCTCACCCAGGCGTTCGCTGAGCAGGCCATAGGCGCTCGTGCTTTTCAGCGCGCTGAGCAGGTGGTCGCCCTGGGCGAGGAACTCTTTGGCGAACTGTTCAAGCTGGGTGCTCAGGCGCTTGGACTCACGCTCGATGATGTCCCACGCCTCGGCATGCCGGCGCAGGCTGGCGTAATGCCTGACCACCAGGTTGGCATCGAGCCCCAGAAGCGCGAAGTTATGGCCTTCGCTGATTTCCTCGGCACTTTTCGGCAGGCGGTAGACGTACTCCACATACCGCTTGATCGACCTCAGGTTGTCGGCGGTGAAAATCAACGCCGGCTGCATCCTGTTGTTTTCAGTACGCCTGGCAATGACATCGAAATACTGTTTCGGAACGAACTCGGCCCGCTGCTGGCTATCCAGCGCCTGCAGCGATTCATTCTGTTCATGGGTGATCATCGGGTGTGTCCTCATCAAAGCGTCCTTCCCGGACCTGATTGCTGTCATGAACGGCATGACAGGAGGACCACCCTAAGTACCTGCCCGCACTATTGGAGCCGCCGCGTTCCGGGCTGGCTGGCGGAAACATCCTTTAGATGCGGCCGAAGACGGGCGCTGGTCCGGTAACTCATAGGCATCGCTTCCCCACTTGGCTAGAATGTCGCCCCGTTTCGACCATCCCGTGTACATACCGTGAGCCAAGAACCCGACCGTCTATTCGCCGCCGCGCTGGAGCAGGTGCCCGACTTCACCTTCAACGAAGATGTCGTGCGGGTCTTCCCCGACATGATCAAGCGCTCGGTGCCCGGCTACCCGACCATCGTCGAGAACATCGGCGTGCTCGCCGCGCAGTTCGCCCGACCGGACACCCTGCTCTATGACCTCGGCAGCTCCCTCGGCGCCGTCACCCAGGCGTTGCGCCGGCATGTGCGCAGCGAAGGCTGCCGGGTACTGGCGGTGGACAACTCGCCAGCCATGGTCGAACGCTGCACCGAGTACCTCAAGGCCCAGGACGCCATGTACCAGGAGTTGCTGCCGGTACAGGTGATCGAAGCCGACATCACCGCCCTTGAGCTGCAACCGGCGTCGGTGGTGGCGATGAACTTCACCCTGCAGTTCGTCGAACCGGCCGCGCGCCTGGCCCTGCTCGGCAAGATCCGCCAGGCCCTGGTGCCGGGCGGTGCGCTGATCCTCTCGGAAAAACTGCGCTTCGAAGAGCCGGAGGAGCACGCACTGCTCACCGACCTGCACGTCGCCTTCAAGCGCGCCAATGGCTACAGCGAACTGGAACTCGCCCAGAAACGCAGCGCCATCGAAAACGTGATGAAACCCGACAGCCTTGAAGAACACCGCGAACGCCTGTTGGCCGCGGGCTTCTCCAAGGTGGTGCCGTGGTTCCAGTGCCTGACCTTCGCCTCTCTGATTGCCCTGCCATGATCGATCTTTCTCCTCTCGTCCGCCGCATGGCGGGCACGCCCCTGGCGCAATGGTCCCAGGGCCTGCAAGCGCAACTCGACAGCAAACTGGAAAAAGGCCATGGCGACCTGGAGCGCTGGCAAAGAGCGCTGGATGCCCTGCCGGCCCTGACTCCGAGCGACGTCGACCTTGTCAACGGCCTGCGCCTGGACTTCGACTGCGACGACGCCGCCCGCGAACAGGCACGCAGTGCCCTGATGGGCCTGTCGCCGTGGCGCAAGGGGCCGTTCGACCTGTTCGGCGTGCATGTCGATACCGAATGGCGTTCGGGCTGGAAATGGTCGCGGGTGTCGCCGCACCTCGACCTGCGCGGCAAGCGCGTGCTGGATGTCGGCTGCGGCAATGGCTACTACCAGTGGCGCATGCTCGGCGCCGGCGCCGACAGCGTGATCGGTGTCGATCCCAACTGGCTGTTCTTCTGCCAGTTCCAGGCGGTGCAGCGCTACCTGCCGGAGCTGCCGGCCTGGCACCTGCCCTTCGCCCTCGAAGACCTGCCCGCAGCACTGGAAGGCTTCGACACGGTGTTCTCCATGGGCGTGTTCTACCATCGCCGTTCGCCCATCGAGCACCTGCTGGCGCTCAAGGACTGCCTGGTCAAAGGCGGCGAACTGGTGCTGGAAACCCTGGTGATCGAAGGCGACGAAAACCAGGTGCTGGTACCGGAAGACCGCTACGCGCAAATGCGCAACGTCTGGTATTTGCCATCGGTACCCGCGCTGGAGCGCTGGTTGCGCCGGGCCGGATTCCAGGATGTGCGCTGCGTGGATGTCAGCGTCACCAGCGTGGAAGAACAGCGCAGCACTGACTGGATGCGTTACCAGTCGCTGAGCGACTTCCTCGACCCGAACGACCATAGCCTGACCATCGAAGGCCTGCCGGCGCCACGTCGGGCGGTGTTGGTGGCACGCAAGTAAGGGTTGTTCTTCAGGATCAGCCACAAAAAAGGGCGCCCCAAGGGGCGCCCAAAACATTCACCTCGCAAAGGAGTTGTGGAGCGGTGAATGGCTGTTACTTGCTATTGCCTTTCGGCGTGCGCTGATCGCTCTGGGCAACCTGCTCGGTCTTTGGCGCCTTGTCGCCTTTGTCACCCCAAAGCTGCTGCTGGCTTTCCTTGAATTGCTGGACGAACAACCGGGCCCGCTCGGCGCCGCCTTCGGCCATGACGCTGGTGCTGCCCAAGGTGAGCGCGGCGATCAGTGCGTATTTGCTGAAGTTCATGGATCTGACCTCGTGAATGAATTCACAGCGATCATAAGGACGCCCGCCTAACGGCAAGGTGAGCCGCACATTACAGTGCTGCAAGGCTCGCCAGCGGGCGTCATCGATCAGGTTCTGGCCTCCTCCCGTTCCGCGTCTTCCAGCGCTTCATCCTTGCGATGGGCGCGGTAATACAGCGCCGGCAGCACCAGCAGGGTCAGCGCCGTGGACGAGAGAATCCCGCCGATCACCACCGTCGCCAATGGCCGCTGCACCTCGGCGCCGGTGCCGGTAGCCAGGGCCATCGGGATAAAGCCCAGCGATGCCACCAGCGCCGTCATCAACACCGGCCTCAGGCGAGTCAGCGCACCTTCATCGATCGCCTGGCGCAACGGCATGCCCTGCTCGCGTAGGCTGCGGATGAAGGCGATCATCACCAGCCCGTTGAGCACCGCCACACCCGACAGGGCGATAAAACCGACGCCTGCGGAAATCGACAGCGGAATGTCCCGCAACCACAGCGCCACCACCCCACCCGTCAGGGCGAAGGGAATGCCGGTGAACACCAGCAGGCCGTCCTTGAGGTTGTTGAACATCATGAACAACAGGGCGAAGACCAGCAGCAGCGCCACCGGCACCACCACCTGCAGGCGCTGTGCCGCTGACTGCAACTGCTCGAACTGACCGCCCCAGTTGGCCCAATAGCCCGCAGGAATCTGCACCTGAGCATCGATCCGCTCCTGCGCATCGGCGACGAACGAGCCGATATCCCGGCCGCGCACGTTGGCGCTGACCACCACCAGGCGCTTGCCGTCCTCGCGGCTGATCTGGTTGGGGCCCTGCACCAGTTCCACCCGCGCCACGTCGGCCAGGCTGATGAAGCCGATCTGTGCACTGCCGCCGCTGGCCGGCACCGGAATCAACATCCGCGAAGTACCCTGGATATCGGTACGCAGCTCGTCCGGCAGGCGCACTACCAGATCGAAGCGGCGGTCGCCTTTATAGAGGATCCCGGCCTTTCGCCCGCCCACCGCCACCGCGATGCTGTCCTGCACATCGCCAACGTTCAGCCCGTAGCGGGCCGCCTTATCGCGATCGACATCGATGGTCAGCACCGGCAGGCCGCTGGTCTGCTCCACCTTCACCTCGGATGCGCCCGGCACGCCTTGCAGGGTGCTGGCGATCTGCGTGGCGGTGCGGTTGAGCACGGCCATGTCATCGCCGAACAGCTTCACCGCGACATCGCTGCGCACCCCGGAAATCAACTCGTTGAAGCGCAACTGGATCGGCTGCGACAGCTCGTAATTGCTGCCGGGAACGCGTGCCGCAGCGCGCTGGATATCGGCGATCAACTGCTCGCGGGACTTGCCGGGATCCGGCCACTGCGCCTTCGGCTTGAGCATCACGTAGCTGTCGGAAATGTTCGGCGGCATCGGGTCGGCGGCGATCTCGGCAGTGCCGGTGCGGGCGAACACTCGCTGCACTTCCGGCACCTGTTCCAGCACGCTGCGCTCGAGTTGCTGCTGCATCTGCACCGACTGGCTCAAGCTGGTGCCGGGTACGCGCAGCGCCTGCAAGGCGAAGTCGCCTTCGCTCAGGCTCGGCACGAATTCACTGCCCATGCGCCCGGCCAGCACGCCGGACAACAACACCATCACCGCGGCCAGGCTGAACGCCAGCGGGCGATGGTCCATCACCCAGCGCAACAGCGGCGCGTAGCCACGCTTGGCGCCGCGCATCAGGGCGTTTTCTTCTTCCTTGACCTTGCCGGTGACAAACAGCGCCAGGGCCGCCGGCACGAAGGTCACCGACAGCAGCATGGCGCCAAGCAAGGCGATGACCACGGTAAAGGCCATGGGGTGGAACATCTTGCCCTCGACACCGCTCAGGGCAAAGATCGGCAGGTACACCACCATGATGATCAGTTGCCCGTAGATCAGCGGCCGGCGCGCTTCGCGGGACGCGGCGAAGACCTCCCGCAGGCGCTCGGCACGGGTCAGCAGGCGACCATGGTGCTGCTGGGCGTGGGCCAGGCGACGGATGGCGTTCTCGACGATCACCACCGCGCCGTCGACAATGATGCCGAAGTCCAGCGCGCCCAGGCTCATCAGGTTGGCGCTGACCTTGTTGCTGAACATCCCGGTGAAGGTGAACAGCATCGACAGCGGAATCACCATGGCGGTGATCAGCGCTGCGCGGATATTGCCGAGGAACAGGAACAACACCGCGATCACCAGGATCGCGCCTTCCACCAGGTTCTTCTTCACCGTGGCGATGGCTTTGTCCACCAGGTCGGTGCGGTCGTACACCGTCACGGCCTTGACCCCGGCCGGCAGCGTCTTGTTGATCTGCTCAAGCTTCTGCGCCACCGCTTGCGACACGCTGCGGCTGTTCTCGCCGATCAGCATAAACACCGTACCGAGCACCACTTCACGGCCATTTTCGGTGGCCGCGCCGCTGCGCAGTTCGCGACCGATACCGACCTCGGCCACCGACCGCACGCGGATCGGTGTGCCGTCGACGTTGGCCAGGACGATGTTGGCGATGTCGTCGATTCCCGACAGTTGCCCCGGCGCGCGAATCAACAGTTGCTCGCCCTGGCGCTCGATGTAGCCGGCGCCGACGTTGGCGTTGTTGCGCTCCAGCGCGGTGAGCAGGTCATTGAGCGTCAGCTTGTAGGCAGCCAGGCGCTTGAGGTCGGGCGCAATCTGGAACTCCTTGGCGAAGCCGCCGATGCTGTTGATCTCGGCCACGCCACGCACGTTGCGCAGTTGCGGCTTGATGATCCAGTCCTGGATCTCGCGCAGGTCGGTAGGGGTGTAGAGACTGCCATCCGCCTTGCGTGCGCCCTCTTCGGCTTCCACCGTCCACAGGAAAATCTCCCCCAGGCCAGTGGAAATCGGCCCCATGGCCGTCTCGACGCCCTCGGGCAATTGCTCGCGGGCCAGTTGCAGGCGCTCATTGACCAGTTGCCGGGCGAAGAACAGGTCGGTGCCGTCCTCGAAGATCACCGTCACCTGGGACAACCCCGAGCGCGACAGCGAGCGGGTCTGCTCCAGGCCGGGCAGGCCGGCCATGGCGGTTTCGATGGCGAAGGTGATGCGCTGCTCGGTTTCCAGCGGCGAGAAACCGTCTGCCGCGGTGTTGATCTGCACCTGGACGTTGGTGATGTCCGGTACCGCGTCGATGGGCAGTTTCTGGTAGCTGGCCAATCCCAGCCCGGCCATCAGCAGCACACCGAGCAGCACGATCAGGCGCTGCTCGATGGCGAATTGAATGATGCGTTCGAACATGACGATTACCCGTGGCGGCTCAGTGAGAGTGCTCGGCGCTGGCCTTGCCCAGTTCCGACTTGAGAATGAAGCTGCCCTGCGCGGCCACTTGCTGGCCGGCCTGCAGGCCGCTCACCTGGACGAAGCCCTCGGCGGCCACGCCCGGCTGCACCGGCTGGGCAGCGAAGCCTTCGGCGTTGCGGACGAACACCACGGTTTTATCCTCGACGGTCTGCACCGCTTGCTCGGGCACGGCGAGGGCATCAGCCAGGCGCTCGGTCGGCCCCTGCACCGCCACGAACAACCCCGGACGCCAGGCACCCCGCGGGTTGTCCAGGGTCACCCGGACCGTGGCGGTGCGCGTCTGCTCGCCCAGCAAGCTGCCGACATGGCTGATGGTGCCGCTGACCTGCTCGCCGAGGTCGCTCGCCACTACCGTGACCGGCATGCCGACCCGCACCGAGGCCAGGTCACGCGGGGCCACGCCGAAGGTCGCCCAGACTTTCGACAGGTCCGACAGGGTGAAGGCGGCGCTGTTTTCACTGACCACTTCGCCGGGCACCAGATGCTTTTCCACCACCTGTCCGGCGAACGGCGCGCGCAATTCGTAGCGATTGCCGCCGGCCAGCACCACGCTGCCGCTGAGGGCGCTGATTTTCTGCCGGGCATTGGCCGCGGCGATCTCGGCCTCCTGCAAGGTCTGTCGGGCTTGCAGGTAATCCTGCTCGGCGGAAATACCCTCCTCCCACAGGTCCTTTTCCCGCGCCAGAGTGCTGCGCGCCATCTCCAGCCGACGCTGGCTGGCCGCCAGTTCACTGCGCTGCTCGGAGACTTGCGGGCTGGCGATCACCGCCAACAGTTCGCCGGCCTTGACCTGCTGACCGAGGCTGACCGCCACCGACTCGACAACGCCAGCCGCGCGCGGCACCAGATGGGCCGTGCGGTCTTCGTCGAAACGGACCTCGCCCGGCAGGTGCAGGCTGCGGCTCAGGGTCCGCACCTCCACCGTGGCCAGTTCGATTCCGGCCACGGCAATCTGCTCGTCGCTCAGCCGCACATGGCCTTCCTCGTCCTCGCCTTCAGCGCCTTCTTCGCCATGCCCATGGCCGGCTTCAGCCTCGTCGCCGTGGCCTTTTTCTTCATGCTTCTCGTCGCCATGGCCTTCTTCGCCATGTTCATCGTGCCCTGCGGCGCGGGCCGGTTGCTCCGCATGCGGAGCGGCGATCCGTTGCCCGAGCACGGTGCCCAGGCCGAGCCCGAGCACCAGCGTCACGGACAGCAGCGTGATGGTTTTCCTGTTCATGCAAATTCCTCGGCAAAGGCGCGACGGGCCGAAGCCGGCCGCGCGCAGTCAGATTCGAAACGTGGGGGAATCAGAGCGGGGTGCCGGTCAGGTCACCGAAGATCCGCTGGATGCGGGCCTGGGCGTCGGTGCCCGACGCCTGCGCCGCGAGGTATTGGGTGCGTGCCTCGACCAGCGTGCGCTGGGCGTCGAGCACATCGAGGAAGCCAAACTTGCCGCGCTCGAAACCGCGGGTGGCGACGTCCACCGCCTGTTGCGCGGCCGGCAGGATCGACGTTTCGAACGAGCGCACTTCGTGACCGGCGCTTCGCCACTGGGCAAGGGCCTGGACCACTTCACTGCGCACCCGCAATTCCGTGCCATTGCGCAGGTCGCGCGACTGGTCGGCACGGCGCGCGGCGGCCAGCACATTGCCCTGGTTGCGGTCGAATAACGGCAGCGGCACCGAGACCCCGAGCACATTGACCCGCTCGCGCTCGGCGCGGTCGTACTGGCTGCCGATGCTCAGGGTCAGGTCCGGAATCCGCTGGCTACGGGCCACGCCCAGGGCCGCTTCGCTCTGGTCGATCTGCAGGCTGGCGAGGCGCACGTCAGCGGTCTGTGCGAGTCGATCAAGCAATGGTTCGGACGCGGGCACCGGCGACAAGCCTTTCGTCAGCGGTTCGACCCGGTCAAAACCGGCCTGGGCGATACCGATGGCGGCGGCCAACTGCTGATGGGCAACCGTGACGGCCTGCTCCGCCCGCTGCTGCTCCAGGCGTACCTGCGACACCTGCACCTGCGCCCGGGTCGCCTCGATGGGCGATGCAGTGCCGGCCCGAACACGGCCCTGCACCACCTGCAACCCGCGCTCGGTCAGGCGCAACGATTGCCCGGCCAGTTCCAGTCGTTCCTGGGCGCGGGCGGCGTCGTGAAAGGCCGCGGTGACGTCGGCATGCAGGGCGTTTTGCCGGCGCTCCAGTTCCAGCGCCGCCACCGCCTGATCGCGCTCGGACAAGGCGATCCGCGCGCCGCGCTTGCCGCCCAGCTCGATCGGCTGGCTGAGGGTGACGGTCGTGGTCTGGCTGCGGCGGCGGGTGTCTTCGACTTCCCAGCTCAACTCCGGGTTGGGCAGCACACCGGCCTGGATGCGCTCGCCCGCAGCGATGTCGGTGCCCCAGCGCGCAGCGGCCAGCTCCGGGCTGAGTTCCCGGGCGCTGCGCAAGGCGTCATCCAGCGTCAAGGTCGAGGCCAGGCTGACCGGGGCCAGCACCCACAGCGCCAGACTCAATGGCAGCGACCAGCCCCGCCCTTTTCGCGGACCGCGGCTGGCTTGCCCGGTGGTGATTGTGCAACGCATGGCTGTACTCCCCTGCGCCCTGTCGCAGGCCGGCAGGGCGGCTGACTTTTCGGAGCGAGCCACTCTAGGGAGGGGGCTTTATCGTCAAGGTGACTGAATTATTACAAATCTGTTATTTGAGCCTTGCCCCCCTACCGCCTGGCTTACCATGCCGATCGCCGCTTGACCCTAAAGTGACTTCAGGGTCGAGAATCGCTCCCTTTTCCGCCATGCCGAGAACCTCATGCGCCTGCTCATCATCGAGGACGAAGTCCGCACCGCCGACTACCTGCAACAGGGTCTCTCCGAAAACGGCTACGTGGTCGACTGCGCCCGCACCGGCCCGGATGGCCTGCACCTGGCCCGGCAGCAGGCCTATGACCTGATCATTCTCGACGTCAATTTGCCGGAGCTGGATGGCTGGAGCGTGTTGCAGCGCCTGCGCGCCCATTCCGCCACGCGGATCATGATGCTCACCGCCCACGGCCGGCTGTCCGACCGGGTCAAGGGCCTGGACCTGGGCGCCGACGACTACCTGCTCAAGCCCTTCGAGTTTCCCGAGTTGCTGGCCCGCGTCCGCACTCTGCTGCGGCGCAGCGAGCAATCGCTGCAACCCACCACGCTGAAAGTCGCCGATCTGGAACTCGACCCCGGTCGCCACCGCGCCTGGCGTGGCGGCCAGCGCATCGACCTGACCGCGAAGGAGTTCTCCCTGCTGCACCTGCTGATGCGCCAGAGCGGCGACGTGCTGTCGCGCACGCAGATCATTTCGCTGGTCTGGGACATGAATTTCGATTGCGACACCAATGTCGTCGAAGTCTCGATCCGGCGCCTGCGGGCGAAGATCGACGACCCGTTCGAAGACAAACTGATTCACACCCTGCGCGGCGTCGGCTACGTGCTGGAAGCCCGCGAATGAGAACCACGCGGCTCTCGCTGCGCCTTGGCCTTAGCGTGATTGTCATGGGCGCGGCGCTGGTGCTGCTGCTGGCGGCGCTGGCCGTGGTGGCGCTGGAGCACGAACCGGACAACCGCGCGCGTGCGCAGTTGGCGCGCAAGATGGGCCAGATCGAACACAGCCTGAATGTCGACCTCAAGGTCGCTGACCTGCGCGCCCGCGCCCATCCCCTGCTGGATGTGGTGATGGGCCATGACAACCTGAGCCTGAGCGTGGCCGCACGCCATGGCCGCCACCCGGAACTGCTCAGCCTCGGCCCGCCGCTGGAGGCCCCGCCAGACAGCATCGTCGTCGGGCCCGCGCTGTCCTTCACCCAGTGGCGTGATAGCCAGGACAATCCGCTGCTCTCCGCCGCCCGCGCCATGCGCCTGCAGGACGGCACGGCGGTGCAAGTGCTACTGACGGTCAACCGCAGCGACGACCTCGACCTGCTCCAGGCCTACCTGCGTTCCACCGTGTTGGCGTTGCCACTGCTGCTGCTGCTGATCGGCGTGTGCGCCTGGAAACTGGTGCAAGGCGGCCTGGCGCCATTGCGCCGCTTCGGCCATATCGCCGCGCAAGTCTCAGCGCAGGACCTCAGTCACCGTCTGCCGGAAGAAAAGCTGCCCCGAGAGCTGCGGGAACTGGCGCACAGCATCAACATCATGCTCGACCGGCTGGACGGCGGCGTTCAGCAACTGGCGCAGTTCTCCGATGACCTGGCCCACGAACTGCGCACGCCCATCAGCAACCTGATGGGCAAGGCCCAGGTGACCCTGAGCCGCGAACGCCCGACCGAGGACTACCGGGTAGCGCTGGAAGACAGCATCGAGGAACTGACCCGGCTAAGCCGGATCATCACCGACATGCTGTTTCTCGCTCAGGTCGATCAACCGCTGACGCACGTGCAACTGACAACGGTGGCGCTGGGTGACGAAGCACGGCGGGTCGCCGAACTGTTCGACCTGAGTGCCGAAAGCAAGGATATCGAGCTGAAGGTACGCGGCTGGGGCACGGTGCAGGCCGACCGCCTGATGCTGCAACGGGCGCTGTCGAATTTACTTAGCAATGCCATTCGCCATAGCCCGGCGGGGCAAGTGGTCGAAATCGGCATCGAAGCAAAAAATGACGGAATGCACTGCTGGGTGCAGAACGGCGGGCCGGGGATCGCGGCGGAGCATTTGCCCCATCTGTTCGAGCGGTTCTATCGAGTGGGCTGCGGGCGTTCGCGGCAGGATGGCGGGACGGGGCTGGGGCTGGCGATCGTCAAGTCGATCATGCAGGTGCATGGTGGGCGGGTCGAGGTGAGCAGCAAGGTGGAGGGGCCGACGCGGTTCAGTCTGGTTTTTCCGGGGTGAATGGTTTGAGGCTGCTTTGCAGCCCTTCCCGACGGTTAGTCGGTTCGCCAAGCTCGCTCCCCCCAAGCAACACCCTGGCTCAGTGGGAGCGAGCTTGCTCGCGAAGGGTCGCCAAGCGACCCCAATGCGATCAACCCCGGCTAGCCGCCAGAATCAAAGCCTTCATCTCAGCCACAGCCCCCTTGAACCCGACGAACAACGCATGCGCCACCAGCGCATGACCAATGTTCAGCTCATTGATCCCTTTGATCGCCGCGACCGCCTCGACGTTGTGGTAATGCAGACCATGCCCGGCATTGACGATCAGGCCCTGGCTCAAACCAAACGCCACGCCATCGGCAATGCGCTTCAGCTCATCGGCTTCTTCAGCAGGGGTGTGGGCATCGGCATAACGGCCGGTGTGCAGCTCGATCGCCGGCGCGCCGACACGACGCGAGGCTTCGATCTGGCGCTCATCGGCGTCGATGAACAGCGAGACTTCCGAGCCGATCCGCGACAAGCGCTCCACCGCCGCCTTGATCCGCGCTTCTTGGCCTGCCACGTCGAGGCCGCCTTCGGTGGTCAGCTCCTGACGGGTTTCCGGGACCAGGCAGATGTGCGCCGGACGGATGTGTTCGGCGAACACCATCATTTCTTCGGTAACGCCCATTTCGAAGTTCATGCGCGTCTGCAGCACGTCCTTGAGCAGCAGCACGTCGCGCTCCTGAATGTGCCGGCGGTCTTCGCGCAGGTGCACGGTGATCCCGTCGGCACCGGCCTCTTCGGCATCCAGCGCGGCCTTGACCGGGTCGGGGTATCGGGTGCCACGGGCCTGGCGCAGGGTCGCCACGTGGTCGATGTTGACGCCGAGAAGGATGCGGTTGCTGTGGGTCACGAAGAAACTCTCCTGGAAATTGAGCCCGACAGCATACGACGAGCTTAGCGCTTGCGAAACAGTTCGCGGCTGACCAGCGGACGACCGCCCAGATGAACCGCCAGCGCCTGGCGCATCAGGCGTTTCGCCGCGGCGAGAGCGCCCGGCGCCTCCCAGTCGGCTTCGGCCATGGCGGCGAGGTCAGCGCCGGTGAACAGACCGGGTTGCAGCAGGTACACCCGCTCCAGTCCGGCATCCACTTGCAGGCGGTACCAGCCATCCGGCGCGAGTGGATCGCCGTTGATGTCGTGGTCCAGGGCGAAGGCGTAGCCCAATTCATCCAGCAGCCGCCATTCGAACGAGCGCAGCAGCGGTTCCAGCGGACGCCCCGCGCCGAGGGCCTGCAGTGTCGCGGCGTAGTGCTCGAACAAGGCGGGATGAGGGTCTTCCGCCGGCAGCAGGCGGATCAGCAGTTCATTGAGGTAGAGCCCGCTGAACAGCGCATCGCCATGCAGCCAGGCGGCCACGCCGACGCTGTCCAGCCGTCCGACGTTCTTCAGCTCGCCACGCCCGCGCAGCTCGACCTCCAGCGGAAGGAACGGCCGCGCCAGGCTGCCGCCCTTGCCGCGGGCACGACGCAGCACCGCGCGCACGCGCCCTTCGGGAGTGAGGAAGTCCACCAGCGCACTGGTTTCCCGGTAGGCGCGGTTGTGCAGAACGTAGGCCGGTCGGGCCTCTGGTTGTTCCATGATCGGCTTCGGGAAAAGTCGGCCCGATACCGGACGGTATCGGGCCTTGGGGGATTACAGGTCGCCGTAGCCCAGCGAGCGCAGCGCGCGCTCATCGTCGGACCAGCCGCCTTTGACCTTGACCCAGAGGTTGAGCATCACCTTGGCGTCGAACAGCACTTCCATATCCTTGCGCGCCTCGGTGCCGATGCGCTTGATGCGCTCGCCCTTGTCGCCAATGATGATTTTCTTCTGGCCATCACGCTCGACCAGGATCAGGGCATGGATGTGCAGCACAGCACCCTGCTGCTTGAACTCTTCGATCTCGACGGTGATCTGGTACGGCAGCTCGGCACCGAGCTGGCGCATGATCTTTTCGCGGACCAGTTCGGCGGCCAGGAAGCGGCTGCTGCGGTCAGTGATCTGATCTTCCGGGAAGAAATGATCGTTTTCCGGCAGGTGCTTGGCGATCAGGCCTTCAAGCGACTCGAGGTTGTGTCCCTGCTGGGCGGAAATCGGCACGATTTCGGCATTCGGCAGTTGTTCCTGCAGCCATTGCAGGTGCGGGATCAGGTCGGCCTTTTCCTCGATCCGGTCGGTCTTGTTGATCGCCAGGATCACCGGGCCCTGCACGTACTGCACACGCTCCAGAACCAGTTGGTCTTCGTCGGTCCAGCGGGTACGGTCGACCACGAAGATCACCACGTCGACGTCTTTCAACGCCGCCGAAGCGGTCTTGTTCATGTAGCGGTTGAGCGCCTTTTCGTTGCTCTTGTGCATGCCGGGGGTATCGACGTAGATCGCCTGGATATCACCCTCGGTCTTGATCCCGAGCATGTTGTGACGGGTGGTCTGCGGCTTGCGCGAGGTGATCGCCAGCTTTTGCCCGAGGATATGGTTGAGCAGCGTCGACTTGCCTACGTTGGGACGGCCGACGATGGCGACATAGCCGCAACGGGTAGTGTTTGTATCAGTCATTGCCATTCTCCACGCCCAGGGCGATCAGTGCCGCTGCGGCTGCAACCTGCTCGGCGATACGCCGGCTGACACCTTGCCCCCGGCTTTTTTCGGTCAACAGGGTCACTTCGCACTCGACGAAGAACGTCCGGCAATGCGGCTCGCCCTGGATATCCACCACTTCATAGCGCGGCAGGTCGCAGGCCCGCGACTGCAGGAACTCCTGCAAACGGGTTTTCGGGTCTTTGTTGGTGTCGACCAGGGTCAGGCTCTCGAACTCGCCGGCCAGCCATGCCAGGACGCGCTCACGGGCGATCTGCATGTCGGAATCGAGGTAGATCGCACCGATCAGCGCCTCGAGGGCATCGGCCAGAATCGACTCGCGGCGGAAACCGCCGCTTTTCAGCTCACCCGAGCCCAGGCGCAGGTACTCGCCAAGGTCGAAGCCACGGGCCAGCACGGCCAGGGTCTCGCCCTTCACCAGGCGGGCACGCAGACGCGACAACTGGCCTTCGCGGGCCTGAGGGAAGCGTTCGAACAAGGCTTCGCCGGCGACGAAGTTGAGGATGGCATCACCCAGGAACTCCAGCCGCTCGTTGTTGCGACCGGCGAAGCTGCGGTGTGTCAGGGCCAGCAGCATCAGCTCCTGGTTCTTGAAGGTGTAGCCGAGCTGATGCTCGAGGCGGCTCAAGGAAACGCTCACGGTGTACCCACGCGAAGTTCGTGGTCGATGGTCAGCGGCGACGCCTGGGCGCCGGTGCCGCACGGTTCAATCCGGCCGGCGGCCGTCGAAAATAAAGCGTTGTTCAAATGCAGATCCTGAAAGACGGTGTGGATTCATGCCTGCTGGCCTGGATGGCTGGGAACCACTTGCGCAGTCCCTCGATACAGCCTATGCCAGAAAAGCACTCGGCGCCGTCCCGAAGGACAGCGCCGTGAAGGTGCTACTTGATCAGCCCTACCCGCGACAGACTCGGGAAGTGGCTCAGTTTCGGTTCTGGCCAGCTCATCCAGACGGCAAAGGCCTTGCCGACGATGTTCTGGTCCGGGACCATGCCCAGCAGTTCCTTGGGAATCGAAGGATCATCCCAGTAACGGCTGTCGTTGGAGTTGTCGCGGTTGTCGCCCATCATGAAATAGTGCCCGGCGGGCACCACCCACTGCTGGTCCGGCGGCATGCGGTAGCGACTCATCTCCTTGCGGATCAGGTGCTCGGCCTCACCGAGTTTTTCCTTGTACAGCTCGGCGCTGCCCAGGGTGCCCGGCTCGGCGCCGACCAGTTGCTCGGCGATAAGCTCGCCGTTGACGTACAGGCGCTTGTCGCTGGTGTAGCGCACCTGGTCGCCCGGCAGACCCACCACACGCTTGATGTAGTTGACGTTCGGGTCGCTCGGGTAGCGGAACACCATTACATCGCCACGCTGTGGATCACCCACCTCGATGACTTTCTTGTCGATCACCGGCAGGCGGATGCCATAGGAGAACTTGTTCACCAGGATGAAATCGCCCACTTCCAGGGTCGGCTTCATCGAGCCCGACGGGATCTGGAACGGTTCAACCAGGAACGAGCGCAGCACCAGCACGATGAACAGCACCGGGAAGAACGATTTGCCGTACTCGACCAGCAACGGCTCCTTGTTCAACTGCTCGACCACCGCCATCTCGGGCTGGGTGACGCTGCCCTGATAGTTGGCGATCGCCGCACGCCGGCGAGGTGCCAGGAACAGCAGATCGATCAGGGCCAGCAGCCCACACACAGCGACAGCAATGACGAGCAACAGCGGGAAATTTAGTGACATAGGACCTAACTATCCAACCTGAGCACGGCGAGGAAGGCTTCCTGTGGGATTTCCACGTTGCCGACCTGTTTCATGCGTTTCTTACCGGCCTTTTGTTTCTCGAGCAGCTTGCGCTTACGGCTCACGTCGCCACCGTAACATTTGGCCAGTACGTTCTTTCTGAGTGCCTTGACCGTGGTCCGCGCCACAATCTGCCCGCCAATGGCGGCCTGGATTGCCACGTCGAACATCTGCCGAGGGATCAGCTCCTTCATCTTCTCGGTCAACGCGCGACCTTTATAGTGCGCGTTGTCACGGTGCACGATCAGTGCCAGGGCGTCGACCTTGTCGCCGTTGATCAGCACGTCGAGCTTGACCAGGTTGGCCGACTGGTAGCGATCGAAATGGTAGTCCAGCGAGGCATAGCCGCGGCTGGTGGACTTCAGGCGGTCGAAGAAGTCCAGTACCACTTCGTTCATCGGCAGGTCGTAGCGTACCTGTACCTGCGAACCGAGGAACTGCATGTCGCGTTGAACGCCACGCTTCTCGATGCACAGGGTGATGACGTTGCCCAGGTGCTCCTGGGGTACGAGGATGGTCGCGGCGACGATCGGCTCGCGGAAATCCTCGACCGACGACACGTCCGGCAGCTTGGACGGGTTGTCGACGTGAATGGTTTCGCCGGTCTTGAGCTTGACCTCGAAGATTACGCTCGGCGCGGTGGTGATCAGGTCCAGGTTGTATTCGCGCTCCAGGCGCTCCTGGATGATCTCCATGTGCAGCATGCCGAGGAAGCCGCAACGGAAGCCGAAGCCCAGGGCATCGGAGCTTTCCGGCAGGTACTGCAGCGAGGAGTCGTTCAGGGTCAGTTTCTGCAACGCATCACGAAAATCTTCGAAATCGTCGGAACTGACCGGGAACAGGCCGGCATAAACCTGCGGCTGAATACGTTTGAAACCTGGCAGCACATCGACATCAGGGGTCGAGCTCAAGGTCAGGGTGTCGCCCACTGGCGCGCCGTGAATGTCCTTGATGCTGGCAATGATGAAGCCCACTTCACCTGCCTTGAGGTCGGCGGTGGCAGTGTGTTTCGGGGTGAAGACACCGACGCTGTCCACCAGGTGGATCTTGCCGGTGGACTTGACCAGGATCTTGTCGCCCTTCTTCACGCGGCCATGACGCACGCGCACCAGGGAGACGACGCCCAGGTAGTTGTCGAACCAGGAGTCGATGATCAGCGCCTGAAGCGGGGCTTCGATATCGCCGGTCGGTGCCGGAATGGTCTGTACCAGACGCTCCAGCACTTCATCGACGCCCATGCCGCTCTTGGCCGAGCAGGCAACGGCGTCGGTGGCATCGATGCCGATGATCTTCTCGATTTCGTCCTTGACGCGGTCCGGGTCAGCCTGGGGCAGGTCCATCTTGTTCAGGACCGGCATGACTTCCAGGCCTTGCTCGATGGCGGTATAGCAGTTGGCGACCGACTGGGCCTCCACGCCTTGACCCGCGTCGACCACCAGCAGCGCACCTTCACAGGCCGCCAGCGAACGGCTGACTTCATAGGTGAAGTCAACGTGGCCGGGGGTGTCAATGAAGTTCAGCTGGTAGGTAACGCCGTCATTGGCTTTGTAATGCAGGGTGACGCTGTGGGCCTTGATGGTGATCCCGCGCTCGCGCTCGAGGTCCATGGAGTCGAGAACCTGCGCTTCCATCTCGCGGGCACTGAGGCCACCGCACATCTGGATGAAGCGGTCGGCCAGCGTCGACTTGCCATGGTCAATGTGGGCGATGATGGAGAAATTGCGGATATGACTCAAATCACTCACGGATCAACACTCAAAAAGGCTGCAGGCCGGACGCCCGCCGAAAAATAGCCGGGAATTGTACCTGATGCCGAAGGCTTATGGGAGATTCCGTTCGCCGCCCATCCGTCGTCTAACGGTATGGGCGGCGGTGTGCGAAGCGATGGCTCAGAAGCCCTGCTCACGCGGTTCGAAGGTGAAAACGGCCCCCGGCGCAGCCGTGAGGTCGATCTTGACCACAGGCATGAACTTGCCGGTCACCTGGTAATAATCCCTCTGGATGTACTGGGCGCCGACCAAGCCCGCAGCGCTCTGCGCCCAATTGTAGAAAAACGCTTCCAGCGGAATTTGCAGGGGAATATCCAGGGGCCAGGGGGCAATGATGATTTCGTTCCACATCCCTGCTGCCCAGCTCTGGCCGATACGCACGTCTGTGTTGAGCTGAAACGCCTGCGCATCAGGGCCCAGGCTGCAATCCCTCCCGTAGTTGGTGCCATAGTGAGCACGGTAGTCAGCCAACGTCTTGATGCCCTTCAAACTGCAATCGGGCCGACACCGATCAGCACCAGAGGTCCCCGCATCGCCGGGGTAGGCGCAACGCAATGTGACGGGGTGGCTGGCTGGAATGCTCAACTCGCGAAAGATGAACCCTTGCCCATAGAAGATTATCTGCGCCCCGACATCAGCCCGCAGATAAGAGAACGACACACCGTTATCTCTGATCGCATCGGGCTTGGGGTTCCAGGAATGCGGTGGGCCAGGCACCGTTCCGCGGATCAACACCCCGTTGCAGTCATAAGACCCTGCCCCGTCAGCGCAGGCAGGGGCCGTATCGTCGTAGCGCCGGTTGAGTCGATCGGCCACCTGATAGCCGCTGTACAACTGCTCGCGCGCATCGAAACCGAACAACTGGCCCTGGCTGTCGTTGACCTGTAGCCGCAACACCGGCAGCCAGTCGCCCGTGGCCTCGAAGTACGCCCGCTGGTCCCGCAGCGCCGCCTCCAGACCTTGCGGTTGCCCGGGGACATGGAACACGCCGATCAACGGCAGGCGCTGTGGCCCAACCCCGTCCCAGTTGCGCACCAGCAATTGCGGCGGCCGGCTCATGCCGTCGTCGCCCAGCAGTTGGTAATCCTTGTCCTGACCGATGGCAGTGAAACGGTCACTGAACAGATAGCCGCTCGGTTGCGCCAGTGGCGTACCAGGCACATCGCGGCGCAGGTAATCGAATTGCTCGGCGCCCCGGGCGACTGCCTCGGGGCTGTGAGTCCAGAACGGCTTGGCATCCTCTGGCCGAACCTGCTTGACCATCACGCCGCTGCAGTAATACACCGGGAAGTTGCCCACGCAGCGCTCGGGCGTCGCCTGATACGCCTGATTGAGCAGGGTCGCGATTTCCGGGCCGTTCAGTGCCGCTGCCGGCAGAGTTACAACCAGCAAGCTCAGCACACACAACAGGCGAACCAGGAGCGTCATAGCCACCTCCGTTTCGTTGTGTTTGAAACAGCCCCCTCAAAAGCCCTGGTCTTGCGGGTAATAAAGAAACCGCGAACCCAGGGGCGCCGTGAGATCGACCCGCACGATTGGTTTGAACCTGCCAGTGACCTGAAAATAATCGTTCTGGATGTATTGCGCCCCCGTCAGGCCGGCCGGCCCGATATAGGTGAACCCGTCGCTGTAACCTTCCCGGGCATGACGCCCCGCCGCCAGGAGGGAGCTGGACTCAAGGTAAAAGAAGGCCTCGATCGGCAATTCGGCAGGAATGTCTTGCGGCCAGGCGCCGATGATCAGCTCGGTGTGCCCCGACGCCCAGGTCTGTCCCTTGCGCACATCGGTGTTGAGCTGGATTTCCGCAGGCGTATCGCCAAAGGTGCAACTGGCGCCAGGGCTGGGGCCATAGGCCGCTTGCCAGCTCGCTACCGTGCTGATGTTTTGCGACGTGCAGGAAGCCCGGCAACTATCAGCGATCCCTGAAGTCCCCGCATTGGCGGGATAGGCACAGCGGAATCGGACTGAATGCGCCGAAGGCTTGCCCAGTTCGTGGAAGATCAGCCCGGGGCTGACGACCACCTGGACACCGTTATCCGCGCGCACCCAGGCAAACGACACGCCATCGCGCGCCACCGAATTCGGGCTGGGGTTCCAGGCATGAAAGCCCGCCCCATAACCAGTGCCGCGAATGAACACCCCATTGCAATGGATTGCCGAGCGCCCGTCGTAGCAGGTGCTCGCGGTATCGGCATAACGCCGGTTGAGGCGGTCGGCCACCTGATAACCGCTGTATAACTGCTCGCTTGCGTCAAAGCCGAATGACTGTCCTTGATCGGCAGCGGTTGCCATCCGCAAGACCGGCAACCAGATGCCCGTCGCGGTGAAGTAGGCGTGCTGGTCCCGCAGGGCCGCCCTCAATCCCTCCGTCGTGCGGCGATGGTACAGCGCTTGGATCGGCAGTTGCGCCGGTGCGGTCTCGGCCCAATTGCGCACGAGCAGCTCCGGCGGACGGTTCATGCCGTCGTCGCCGACCAGTTGGTAATCCTTGTTCTGGCCGATGGCGGTATAACGATCGGCAAACAAGTAGCCGTTGTCCTGCACCAGACCGGTGTTGGCAATGTCACGCCGCAGATAATCGAAACGCTCAGATCCCCGGGCCACGGCATCGGGGCCGTGGGTCCAGAAGGGCTGGGGATCGCTGGGCAGGACCTGCTTGGCCATCACGCCACTGCAAAAATAAGCCGGATACCCTCCCACACACTGAACGGGGGTACTGGCATAGGCCTGATTCAACTGGGCTGCCAACTGCGGTCCACTGAGGGTCTGGGCGTGCAGCGGGCCAAGACCAATCGACAGGCAAAGCGCCAGCGCACCGCATAAATGCAGCAGAAATCTGGACATGTCATTCCATCCTCGAACCTCGCTGCCGAAGCGCGAAGGTCTTTATCGATTCACTGAGGTTTTCCGCGCTTCAACTACTCTGCGAAACACCCACCGCCTGTAAGTAGTTGAATTCACCCGTACCCGCCGAGCTGACGTCCCCCGTATTCAAGTCAAGGGTGTAGGCAGTACCAGCGCCGATAAACATCCCCCACGCCGGATAGTCCGGCAGGCCATGCTCAAGCCCCGCATTGAGCGGATAGAACTGCATAAAACGGGAGAAATCAGCCAGCGACGGCTGGACCAGACCGGTCTGTGTACACAGTTGTTGGGCGCCTTCCCAAGTGACAGCACTGCTAAGCACATGGAATTCACCGATGCCGGTAACCGTCAGCACATAGCTATCCGGACCGTTCGCACTGCCAGATGCAGTGATAGTGGTTTGTCCATTGCACCGCGCAATAACGATCCCGAAGGCGTCGACCGTGGCGATCTTCTCGTCGCTGCTGCTATAGCGGGTGGCGCCCGGCATGACCCGCTGCATCCGGGCAAATGGCGGTATCTCCTTGGGTGGCCGCGCTTCGGAGTTGATGTAGAGCACCTGGTAATTGTGCGGCGCAAGGTCAAACTCGAAGGCCCCACCAAACCCCTGCCCCAGTTTGAATTCCAGCGGGTGCGAAGCCCCGACACCCGTCACGCTGTAATACACCTGCACGTCCTTGTCACGGTTAGCGACCAGCGCGTCTTTCGGGATAGGCAGGTTGATATCCCGCCCGTGCGGTCCTATCGGCCAGGTGGTCTGGTAAAGGATTTGCCCCTGCACCTCCTGCAAAGACAGCGTGAGGGTCTCATCGTCCCAACTTACGGGGACATTGGTGATACGCGCCATCGCTCCGGACTCCGGAACGCTGGCCGGATCCAGCATGCCATCAACGACGCCATCGACACGGGGCGCCGGCAAATCCTGTTCGATCGAGTTCATGGTCAAGAATCCTCTCTACGCCCCCTGATGCCTCCACAGGCATCAGGGGCACGATGATGGCTGACAGTCGAAGCCTCAGGCGCTCGCGATACGTTGCGCGTCGATAACGGTTTGTGCTTCGGCAGGGCTGACCGTACGTCCCGTCGTGACTTTCTGAACGAGCTCCGGCTGTTGTGCGCTGCTATCGCCGCCCCCTGCCGCGACACCCCACGTCACTACCCGACCATCCGAGGTCAGCGCCGTAAAACCATGGGTGTTGGCATAGACCGCCCGCACGTTGACCAACTGCGCCGCCACACTGGAAATGTCCCCGCCTGTAGCCCCATCACCCCACGCGACGACGGTGCCATCCCGGCACAGCGCAGCGAAGCTCCAGGAGCTGCCCACCACTTGGACGATATTCGACAACCGGGCGATAGGCTCGGGAACAGTCCCGCCATTGTCCACATGGCCCCAAGCGACAACATGCCCATTGTTCAGCCGGGCACAGAACGCATGCCAGGTGCTGGAGACCTCCACGACATTGGTCATGCTTTTGATATTTTCCGGCACCGTTCCGCCGTGCGTATCAGCGCCCCAGGCGCGGACCGCGCTGGTATCCAGCAGGATGCTGAACGCCTGTGCAGTGGCAGCCCCCAGCGCCTTGACGTTGGTAAGCTGGGCAATTTCCGTCGGCACCGCACCACCGTAAGTCTCACTGCCCCACGCAATCACACTCTGCGAGCCGCCGCCGTCCCGCAGCGCGGCAAAGGCTCCGTAGTTGCCGGTTATTTGCACGATATCGCTCATTCCCTCCTGCCCAGGCAGCAACACCCCGCCGTGGGCTGCATCGCCCCACGCCATGATATGGCCGGTGGCACGCAGCGC
This sequence comes from Pseudomonas sp. Marseille-P9899, assembly GCF_903166565.1. Lineage (NCBI taxonomy): Bacteria > Pseudomonadati > Pseudomonadota > Gammaproteobacteria > Pseudomonadales > Pseudomonadaceae > Pseudomonas > Pseudomonas sp. Marseille-P9899. The sequence continues at coordinate 577,006 of NZ_CAESCG010000003.1, read as the reverse complement.
CGCAAAGGCCATTCCTGCCCCGCACAACTCGACATAATCGGTGTACTGCAAGACCTCCGGCGAAACCGGAACGCCCGAACCTGCCGTGCCCCACGCAAACAGACGTCCGTCACTCTTCTGCCCGACGAATGCGCCGGAATTGCTTCTGACCTGAACGTAATTCCCGGTCTCGCCAGGCGGCATGACACCACCGCTGCCGGCAGTTCCCCAGCACACCACATGACCGTTACGCCGACGCGCCGCATAGGCGCTACTGGTACAGGAGACCTCGACGATATCCTTGATGGTGATCAAATTCGGGTCCAGTACCCCGCCATGGGCCGCGTTACCCCAACCCACCACATCGACTTCTTTCTCAGAGCCCACCGTCACCTCATCACGCATGGCGATGAACGCTGCTGCACCGGTGACTGCGCTGTCGACACCATTGCCGATGATATTGGCCGGATTGAGCAGTACCGCGTCACTGGTGGTGCGCACATACAGCTTCAGCCAGGGTTTGTTGTCGAACCAGCGGGTCTTGGCCGTCCAGATCTCGCTGTCTTCATAACGCCACTCGGCCAGCACCGGCTGCAGGGTGGTGTTATGAAAGGCGCTGAGCATTCGTGGCGCACTGGATGCGCGATAAGAGCTTGCACTGAAGCGTGCACCCATGACCCGCAACGGGCCAGAGCCGACCTGGCGGTTGACAGCATACGCATTGACCGGCGAGTCCTCGACCGGCCCGCCGCCACTGCGGGTAACTTCATATTTGAGGTGAATGACCTGCCCAACATTGGCGTTGATCACCGCATAAGGCACGACGACCCGCACCGGCTGCCCTGCTCCGCCAACCGGCACCACATAGGGAATTTCCACATCGCCACCCGGCGCGGAGCCGACCACCGCCACTGTCACCCGATCACCTTGCTGGAAGTGGGCGGAAGCAGGGATGAGCACCGTCGCGCCGGCCGTCACGTCGTCCGGATTGAGCTGGTTATCGTCAGTGGCCTCGACAAATTCCGGAAGCGGTAGCGCTGCACTTTGCACCGATAACGTCAAGGCGCCCGAGTCCCGTACTCCATCTGCACCGAAAACCTTGTAGGAAACCACAACATTGCCATCGGCATTAGCCTGCACATACTCGTAGCCAACGAGCAGGTCGAATGGCTTACCGACATCAATTTCTTGCACCAAGCGATTCACTGTTGTCACACCGCCGGGCTTGCTGCCGTCCCAGTGCACTTCCACGTCGTCGCCAAACTGGAGCTCCGCCTCTATAGGAATCTGCACCGTGGCGCCGCGGATAGCATCGGATGGATTGAGCACATCGTCCTTGGCTTCCAGCACCACCGGCAGAGGCAGGCTGCCTTGCTGTTCGCCAATCGAGAACGTGGTAGGCGCGGAGGTACGGGTTGGATCGCCGTCGCTTTCGACACGGTACGAAACTGTCACCTCGGCCCCGAGGTTTTCCTCAACCTGTTCACGATTCATGTAGAACACCACTTCCTTGCCCACCATAAGCGCATTGATCGGCATGAAATCGGTGTAGTTGGGACCCTCGCTGGCCTTCCAGACCATATACACCGTTTGCCCCTCCACCATGTTGGGATAGGGCGGGATCACTATTTCCAATTGGGCGGGCAATGTCTCCGGATCAAGCATCCCGCCCTGGGCCGCTGGACGGGTGGAGGGTGCCGGCAATTCGAACTGCGCCTCGCCCACCATCAGCAGTTCCCGGTCGGACTCCAGCAACTGGCCGCCTCCGGCCTTGCCCAGCGAGTAATAAACACTGACTCGCCCCCCGTTCAGGGGCTTGACATAGGCGTCTCCGTCAATCGTGAAACTCATCGGCTTGCCCGCCGTTCCACCACTGACGCCGCGCTGGGCGGTATACAACAGCGGGCTACCGTTGGAGTGGGTACCCAGCCAGGTCAGAATTACGACATCACCCGCCTCCAGCGCAGCACCCGGCACGACGACGGTCGCCGAACCCAGCTCCGGATCGAGTACGCCACCCTCAGCTTCCGTCACCGTGGGCTTGGGCAAGCGTTGCTCCACCCCGAGAAAGGTTGCGAAGGCACGCTTGGAAACCCCGGCCGGGCTGCCGTTACGGGTAACGGTATAGGAGGCAATCCCACGACCACGGGCCAATTGCTTCAACTCGGCGTTGGGAATATCAAAGGTCAAGACTGCCGGGACCCGGTTCACCGTCTGCGGGTCCGGTTCAACAATGATGTCCTGGCCCTGCGCCGTCGTTCCGACCCACTTCAGGGCAACGACATCGCCCTTTTCCAATGAACCGTCACGCTCCACCATCACATCGATGTAGAGGTCTTCGTCGCCCAGTTTGTCGAGGTCAATGACATCGTAGGGGTCCGCATCAAGATCGGGGTTGGCAATCAGTGGGGCATCGAACAGGCCAGTGCCGACCTCCACCGCCACATAAGTGCGTACCGACCAGTCGCTGGATTGGTTATGCACCTCATCCATCACCCGATAGACCAGCACCAGATCATCACTGTCGCCTGCAGCCAGGATCATCTCCTTGCTGACCAGGATATCTACCGAGCCTCTTTGTGCTTCCGCCTCTGTCACCTCATGCACAACCAGCTCTCCACCCCAGCTCAGGGTGATCTTGTCGTACTGACGCATATTGGGGTAACTGCTGATAGTGACCTTGACCCCGTCCTCGGCTGCGTCCTCATCGATGATTCCGTTTGCAGGCAGGTCCGGTTTGGGGGCCGGCAAGTTCTGATGGCCCGGCAAATCCGGCTCTGGATCAACCCCGCCTGGAAACTCCGTGCGCACGAAAATGTCGATTGGCGCAGACTCGCCACCGTTGCCACCGCCGGCGCGGGTTACCGTGCAGTACAGGCTGTTCACGCCCTCCGGTACTTTGTTGGTGGCTATATACATCGGGAAGTTCTTGCCGAGGTGCTCCTTCAGCACCACATTCGACGCCACCGGAGTGCTTTCATTACCCCAGAACACGTTGATCCAGTCGCCCTCGAGCATATTGGAATACTGCTGGATCACCACCAGCAAGCCCGAGGCATTGGCATGCGCCAGGTGATGGTTGACGCCGCCATCTGCATCGCCGGTCATTACCGGTGTGATCATGCCAGGAATATAAATGGGGTCGAGATTGGCACTGTCGCTACGACCAGGCTTGGCCTTCAAGCGGCGGTTGTACTGCGCGAGTATTTCGCCAAGGGCATTTACTGCGACCGCTTGATGGTTGGCAATGTGCTCATCGATGGTCATGAGTATTCTCCAGATCCTGTCGGGCCCGAGGGGTGTGCCAGCGGCGCGAACGGGGCTGAGAAGATTGAAGAGCCAAATGCATCAGGCGCACAACTGACAAAAATATCAGGTCGACCGCGGCGCCCTGGCGAAATGCAACGAATTCAAGGCGTTGCTCCACTGCCCGAAAACGCGGCTTCCCGTGAATGAAGAAACACCACACCTGCCGCCGCTCAGGCGCCAGGTGCGGTTGATGGGGAAAAAGGTCAGACGGGCCCGGCCCCCCGTAAATCTGTCGATACACCGACGGCAACGCTCTTCAGGGTTTCGGTATGGCCGGTTGTGACCTTGTTTCTCAGTTCTTCCTGCACTTCGCTGCTATCCCCGCCCCCAAGCAACGCCCCCCAGGTCACGACATGACCCTCTGATGTGAGCGCGGTAAAACCGTTGCTGTTGGCATAGACAGCACGCACATTGACCAACTCCGCAGCTACCAGCGCAGTGCTTCCTCCGAACTCGGGATCTCCCCAAGCGACAACGGTACCGTCACGACACAGCGCCGCAAAACTCCTGGCCGAGCCCGCGACCTGGACAATGCCGGACAATCGGGCGATGGCCTCAGGCACCCGCCCACCAGCGTCCGAATTGCCCCACGCCACGACATGTCCGTTGCTCAGCCGGGCGCAGAAGGCATACCAGGTACTGGACACCTCCATGACAGTGGTCAGGCTCTGAATGAGTGTCGGCACCTGGCCGCCATACGCTGCATCTCCCCAACCACGGACTTCCCCGGTAGCGAGCAGTATTGCGAAGGCCGACAGGGTGGCAGCCCCTAACGCCCTGACGTTCGCAAGTGCTGCGATCTCTGGCGGCACATGACCACCGTAGCCTTCATGCCCCCACCCAATCACGCTGCGGGCACCACCCGCCTCGCGCAATGCCACAAAAGCGGCATGAGAGGCAGACAACTGGATGATGTCACTCAAGCTGTCCTGGCCAGCCCCGAGAACCCCGCCAAGGTCCGGCTCGCCCCACGCTACGATCTGTCCGGTTGCACGGCGTGCCGCAAAGGCGCCTCCTCCGCCACACAACTCGACGTAATCACGATGCTGGGACACCGCCACTGGAATGCTCGCACCCAGTTTGGCGATCCCCCACCCGACCAGCCGGCCGTCATTCTTGAGGCCCACAAACACATGCCAGCCAGCACGGACCTGAACGAAGTCGCCTGCTTCCTCGGGAGCAAGGCTACCGCCCTCGGCAGGATTGCCCCAACACACCACCTGCCCATTCCGCCTGCGGGCCGCATAGGCACAACCGGTGGCAGAAACCTCGACGACGTCCTTGATGTCCATCACGTTCGAATCCAGTTTCCCGCCACAGTCGGGATTACCCCAGGCAACCATATCGACGTGCGTTTCAGCACCGACACTCACCTCATCGCGGATGGCCACGAATGCGGCGGTACCGGCAGCCGACGTATTCCAACCGTTGCCGATGACATTGGCCGGATTCAAACCCACCGCATCGTTGGCGTTGCGCACATACAGCTTCATCCAGGGTTGATCGTCGAACCAGTGTGTACGGAGGAGCCACTGACTGCTCCCCTCGTAGCGCCATTCGACCGGCATCGGCAGTCGGCTATCGAGATGAAAGGCGCTGAGTGTCCCCGGCGAACTTGACGCACGATAGGTGCACGTAGTGAAGCGTGCCCCCATGACAAGGATCGGTCCGCTGCCGATCTCCCGGCTGACCGAGTAGGTGCGCGTATCTGACTGTTCCACCGGCCCACCGGCTGCGCGGGTGATTTCATAACTCAGGTCAAAACCCACGCCGCTGCTGGCTTTGACCACGTCGTACGACACGGTCACGGTTAGCGGCTGACCCGTGCCGTCAGCGGGCACGGTGCAAGTGAGGTCAATACTGCCGCCGCTGGCCGTGCTGACGACGCTCACCTTTACTGCATCCCCACTCCGTAAACGCGCAGAGGCATCAATGCGCACCGTAGCGCCTTGTTGAACATCATAGGGGTTGAGCGTGTCAGCCACGGCCTCGTCGATGGCCGGCAGTGGCAGCACAGCACCCTGCACAGAGAGGGTGATTGGCGCCGACACCTTGATGGTTCCCCGCCTCTGGAACACTTCGTAGTGCACCACAACCTTGCCGCTGGCATTGGCGATCACGTACGGGTAATCGATCATCAGGTCGAATGGTTGGCCGATGTGGTCCTCTTGCACTAGCCGGCTCACCGTTGTCACCCCGTCGGGTTCCCTGCCGTTCCAGTACACCTCCACGTCATCACCAAACGCGAGATCCGCGTCGGCGGGAATTCGCACCGTGACGCCCCTGGTTGCATCGACCGGGTCCAATGCACCGTCCAGTGCCTCAACCACCACAGGTAAAGGCAGGCTGCCTTGCGGCTCACCAATGGTGAACTCGGCACAAGCAGAAGGACGGGTAGGCTCAGAATCGCTTTCGACGCGGTACGAAACCCTCACATGCGCCCCGAGATTTCCCTCAACCTCACCTCGGTCCATGGAGAAGATCACTTCTTTGCCGAGCATGTGCGAAGTGATGGGCATGTAGTCGGTGTAGTTGGGGCCCGTGCTGGCCTCCCAGATCATATGGACGGTTTGCCACGCCGCCATGTTGGGATAAGGCGGCACCACTACCAGCAGTTGCTCTGGCAACTCATCCGGGTCGAGTATCCCGTTCTGGGCAAAAGGGCGGGTGGAAGGCGCCGGCAGCTCGAACCGGGACTCCCCCACCCTCAGTTGCGAACGTTCTGATTCCAGTGTCTGATCACCACTGAGTTTGAACAGCGAGTAGTAAACGCTGACATGACCGCCATTCAGCGGCTTGATGCAGGTTTCCCCGTCAATGATGAAGCTCATCGGTTTACCGGCCGTTCCACCGCTGACGCCCCGCTGTTCGGTGTGCAGCAGCGGGCTACCGTTGGAACGGGTCCCCAGCCAGGTCAGAACTACAGCGTCCCCCGCCTCCAGGGCAGTGCCCGACACAACAACGGTTGTCAGGGTCAACGCCGGATCGAGAACGCCACCTTCCGCTTCGGTCACTGTGGGTGCTGGCAAGCGCATCTCGACCCCGAGGAAGGTCACGAACGCGCGCTTGGATGTCTGATCCTCCTGACCGATACGGCTGACCGTATAAGAGGCAACCCCGCGCCCTCGAGAAAGCTCACGTACGTCGGCATTAGGAATCGCAAAAGTCAGTACTGCCGGACTCCGGTTTACGGTCTGCGGTGCGGGCTCAACGGTAAAGTCCTGGCCTTGTGTCGTTGTGCCGACCCACAGCAGGGTGACCACATCGCCCACCCGCAATGACCCGCTGCGCACCACCATCACGTCGATATAAAGGTCTTCATCGCCCAGCGCGTCCAGGTCGATCACGTCGTAGGGGGTCGCCTCGTAATCCGGGTTGGCGATCAGCGGGCCATCGAACAGGCCGGAGCCGACCTCTACCGCCACGTAGGCCCGCAGCGACCAGTCGCTGGACTGGTTATGCACCTCATCCACGACCCAATAGACCAACACCAGTTCGTCACTGTCACCCGCGTTGAGGATTACCTCCCTGGGCACCAGGATCGTGGCGGCACCGCGCCCGACATCGGCCTCGGTCACCTCGTACGTGACGAACTCTGCGCCCCAGTTCAGCGTGATCTTGTCGTACTGACGGATATTGGGATAAGCGTCGATAGTCACCTCTACCCCGCTTTGCGCCGCCTCATCGTCGATGATCCCGCTCGGCGGCAGCGCGAGCTTTGGCGACAGCAAATTTCGATGGCCAGGCAGATCCGGTTCCGGGTCCGTCCCGCCTGGAAATTCCATACGCACGAGAATATCGATCGGCGTGGATTTCCTCAGGTCGCCGCCACTGTCGCGGCTCACCGTACAGAACAAACTGTTGACGCCCGCAGGGATTCTGCTGGCGGCAATGAACATCGGGACGTTCTCACCGACGTGCTCCGGAAACACAAGGCTGGATGCCACCGGGCTGCTGTCGTTTCCCCAGAACACATTGATCCAGTCGCCGTCGCGCATGTTGGCGTAGTGCTGGATCAACACCAGCAAGCCCGAGGCATTGGCATGAGCCACATGATGATTGACGCCGCCCAGCACGCCTTCGGTCTGCACGGGTGTGATCAGGCCTGGAACATAAACGGGGTCCAGCAGATGGGTCCCATCGCTGAGGCCCGATCGGGTCTTGAAGCGTTGGTTGTGCTGCTCGAGCGCTTCAGTCAGGTCATGTGCCGGGGCTGCCTGGATCTGCGCCGGCTGCTTGATTGCAATTAGCCGATCAATGGTCATGAGCATTCTCCAAAGACTATCGGGCCCGATGGATGTGCCAGCGACACGAACGGGCTCAGACGATTGAAGAAGCAAACGCACCAAGCGCACAACTGACAGAAATACCAGTTCCACTGCGGCGCTTTTGCAGAGCAATAAAAAATGCCAGTCAGCTTAGCTGACTGGCATTAATTCAAGACTGCCCTTTTCTAAGGAGAGCGGCTTATTCAGCCAGCTTGAAGGTGATGAAGCTGGCACGGCCCTGACGCAGTACGCGCATGGATACCGAGCGGTTCTTCGGCAGTTCCTTGGCAGTTTCGGCGAACTCCTTGGCCGAACCGATCGCCTGGTTGTTCAGGTGGCTGATGACGTCACCCGGACGCAGGCCGATCAAGGCCGCCGGACCGTCCTGGACTTCCTTGATGACGACGCCACCTTTGAGATCCAGGGTCTTCTTCTGCTCGGCGGTCAGGTCGGAGACCGTAACGCCCAGGCGGTTGCTGTTGCGCTCAAGCCCGCCGCCAGCACTGGCGCTGACTTCCTGATCATCATCCGGCAGCGCACCGATGGTCACGTCGAGGTTCTGGCGCTTGCCGTTGCGGATAATTTCCAGCTTGGCCTTGGCACCGTCTTTCAGACCACCCACCAGGTGCGGCAGGTCGGCGGACATGATGATTGGCTGGCCGTTCAGGTTGAGGATCACGTCACCCACCTGCAGGCCACCCTTGGCGGCCGGACCGTTTTCCAGCACCTGGGCTACCAGGGCACCGGCCGGCTTGTCCAGACCGAAGGATTCAGCCAGGTCCTTGTTGACCTCCTGGATCACTACGCCCAGCCAGCCACGGCTGACCTTGCCGTCTTTCTTCAACTGGTTGGAAACGTCGATTGCCACATCAATCGGGATCGCGAACGACAGGCCCATGAAGCCACCGGAACGGGTGAAGATCTGCGAGTTGATACCCACGACTTCGCCATTCATGTTGAACAGCGGGCCACCGGAGTTACCCGGGTTGATCGCCACGTCGGTCTGGATGAACGGCACATAGGTGTCGTTCGGCAGGGTACGGCCCTTGGCGCTGACGATACCTTTGGTCACCGAATGGTCGAAACCGAACGGCGAGCCGATCGCCAGTACCCACTCACCCACTTTCAGCTTGGACGAGTCGCCCAGCTTCACGGTCGGCAGGTTCTTGCCTTCGACCTTGAGCAGTGCCACGTCGGTGCGCGGGTCGGTGCCGACCAGCTTGGCCTGCAACTCACTGCGGTCGGACAGGCGGACGATGATTTCGTCGGCATCGGCGACCACGTGGTTGTTGGTCAGCACGTAGCCATCATCGGAAATGATGAAGCCCGAACCCAGCGACTGCGCTTCACGCTGGCGATCACCGCCGCGAGGCTGCTGCGGAATGCTGCGCTCGAAGAACTCGCGGAACATCGGCGGCAGGCCCTCGAGGTCCGGCATCTGACCGGCAGCGACGCGGCGATCCGGCAGTTTCTGCTTGGTACTGATGTTCACTACGGCCGGCGAAGCCTGCTCGACCAGGGTGGTGAAGTCCGGAAGGGCTTCAGCCTGGGCAGCAGCCATCTGGCCGAGCATCAGCACGGCCGCAAACAGCGATAGATAGGATTTCAAGCGTGGTATTGACATACGGCTCCCGTCACAACGAGCGTGGTTAAGCAGTAGGGACCTGCCAACGAAAAAGGCCTGGTGACAAACCCAAGGGCTGCGACCAGGCCAGAAACATTGGCATTCTTGATGCTGCAACAGCAGGAAAGGCCAGACCCCGAAGGGGCTGACCTATAGAAAAATCTGGATATTTTTGCAAACTTGAAGGCTTACCAATCATGTCAGCGGCTCTGGGACATGCTTTTCATCCTTGTCATCCATGTACTAAAACAACTCCAGGGTTTATCACTGGCTGGCTTGAGCGTCCTGCAGGCGCATCGACAGCGCCACACGCTCAGCGGTGCCAATCGGGATTTCTCCGACTACCGTGACCATCATTTCGCCCTTTGGCGTGGTCAGTTGCCGCGAGACAGCGGCAGTCGGGCCCAACTGGGTGCGAGCGTCAGAACCGGCACCACTGTCGATCGTCTCGAGGAATACCGAAAACCGCGCCAGACCATCGTCATACATCATGCTGCTGATACTGTGCTTGCCGTCCGGGTCCTTGCGCACACTGCTGTTGACCAGCTCGAAACCGGGCGGCAGCCAATCCGAACGCCAGCCCACCACTGCCTCGTTGACCTGACCTGACGCCGGGGCAACCTGCTGGCAATTGGCACTGGACTTGAGCTCACCGTCGCTGGGGACCCTGGTCTCCAGGCTGGTGAACTGGAAGCGCTCCAGCAGTTGCTCCTTGTCGTTGATCAACAGGGACTTCAGCGGGAGCGCTGTTTTACGATCCAGGTACAACTCGAATGCATACCGATGCTGGTCACGCGGGCGCAGGGTAAGAATCACCACATCGCGCCCGGCGACGCGGGATTGACCCGCGACGCTCAAGTCGTACCAGTTCATCAGTTTCAGAGGATCGAGGACTCGCGCCGACGACTGCGTCGCATTGCCCACACCCGGAACCAGGGCCCCGCTCACGCATTGGGTCTGCCCATCGACACGCACGACTTCCTGGGCCGGACCATCGAGCTGCAACAGCCGCTCGCTGACTTTACCGTCCTGGACCCGATGCCAGATATCGTGGGTGGAGAAACTACCATTGCGCTCGTAAACGAAAGTGCCCTGATAACTTTGCTCCTGCTCGGCCTTGGCCAGACGGTTTAGCCAGTCAGCGGCATCTGTCGACGAGTTGGCGGCCAAGGCCGGCAGCGTCAGGCAGCCGCTGAGCAAGAGCGGTATGAGAGGTAGCGCGCGCATGATCCTCCTTGGTGTTCCTAGCGATTATCCAGGCTGGCGGCACGAGCGTAAGGCAGTGCGCTTTCAGTACCCTTCACTGCTGCTTCCTGAGCGTGTTGGCGCATATAGCCTGGCAGACGCTGGTCTTGCCAGCCGCTTTGGCCTTGCAGCACGCCATTGGCCATCGGCCCGGTAGGCTGTTCAGCACTTTCACTATAGCCTGCCAAAACCGCCGGACCCTGGACCTGTGGTGCAACCAGGCCTTGTTGAACCGGTTGCTGGGCAGCCAGTTGGGCACCCGTGATTTCGTCCTGGTTGTACAGGCGTACACCGACCAGCACTGCCAGCGTCACCGAGGCGGCTACCGCCAGACGACCGACAGTACGCCATGGGCCGCGAGTAACCTTGGCCGGCGTGGCTTCATCGGCCAGCGCGGCGGAGACCGCGGAGGCGATATCCAGTTTCGGCAGCAGCAGTTCCTTGTGCATCGCTGCACGGGCGACCTGGTAACGCGACCAGGTGGCTCGGGTGTCGGAATCGTCCATGGCACTCAATACCCGACGTAATTCCAGTTCGTCCGCTTCGTTATCCATCACCGCGGACAGCGATTCCTGCAAAGCTTCACGACTCATGGCGGTTCCTCTCTTGGCTGTCGCCGCTGTCTCAGGTTTCCTGCAACAACGGCTGCAGGGCTTTGTCTATGGCCTCCCGAGCGCGGAAAATACGAGAGCGCACGGTACCCACCGGACACTGCATGACGCTCGCAATGTCCTCGTAACTCAGACCATCGAATTCACGTAAAGTTAACGCCGTACGCAAATCTTCTGGCAGTTGCTGGATGGTTCGATGGACGGTGCCTTCGATCTCGTCCCGCAACAGCGCGCGTTCTGGGGATTCGAGGTCCTTGAGGCCATGATCGCCGTCGTAAAACTCTGCATCCTCGGAACTGACATCGCTGTCCGGTGGCCGCCGACCGCGGGACACCAGATAGTTTTTCGCCGTGTTGATCGCAATGCGGTACAGCCAGGTATAGAAAGCGCTGTCACCACGAAAATTGCCAAGAGCACGGTAGGCCTTGATGAACGCTTCCTGCGCAACATCCTGGGCCTCATGGGTGTCGTGCACGAATCGCACGATCAACCCGAGAATCTTGTGCTGATACTTCAGCACCAACAGATCGAACGCTCGCCTGTCGCCGCGCTGCACGCGCTCGACAAGCTGCTGATCCTCTTCCTGGGTTAGCATGAACACTCCTCGGTGAACCTGGAGGGGTGCTGCATTGGCCATCGTTCAGGCTTGCAACCATAGACTCGGGCTTTTTGCAAAAGTTCTCCCCCTCCAGACAAGTTTCCGGCGGCCCTTGATCGGCTCGCACGAAAAACGCAGCGCGGTCGCTGCCGGCTGCGTCAATAAATCAGTCTTCTATACATGGGCAACGATCAAAACGACCGTCGCCTCCTGCCGCTGCGGCTGCTGGCGTACAGGCAACCCTCTATGGATAGGTACGTTTCCAGTAAAGTTCCACGCGTGGCTGCCAGAAGCGCGTCAGTGACATGGAAATCAGGGCATTGAGGCTGCTATAAAGGCACCCCACCCAGATTCACGATAGTTTCACAATGCCATAAACGCTTGACCATTGTGCCGATACCACCGTCCTTATACCAGTGTCCTTCGTGGTCGCCCCGCGCGGAAAATCCAGACATGAGCCAACAATTACAACATGACGTCCTCGTGATCGGCAGCGGTGCCGCGGGCCTGAGCCTGGCACTGAACCTGCCCTCCCATCTGCGCATCGCGGTACTGAGCAAGGGCGATCTCGCCAACGGCTCGACCTTTTGGGCGCAAGGCGGCGTCGCCGCGGTGCTGGACGATACCGACACCGTGCAATCCCACGTCGAAGACACCCTCAATGCCGGCGGCGGCCTGTGCCACGAAGACGCGGTGCGCTTCACCGTCGAGCACAGCCGCGAGTCGATCCAGTGGCTGATCGACCAGGGCGTGCCGTTCACCCGCGATGAACATGCCAGCGTCGACGACGGTGGTTTCGAGTTCCACCTGACCCGCGAAGGCGGCCACAGCCACCGGCGCATCATCCATGCCGCCGATGCCACGGGTGCGGCCATCTTCAAAACCTTGCTGGACCAGGCTCGGCAGCGACCGAACATCGAACTGCTGGAGCAGCGCGTGGCGGTGGACCTGATCACCGAACGCCGCCTCGGCCTGGATGGCGAACGCTGCCTCGGCGCCTACGTGCTCAATCGCGCGACCGGCGAGGTCGACACCTTCGGCGCCCGCTTCACGGTGCTGGCCACCGGCGGCGCGGCCAAGGTCTACCTCTATACCAGCAACCCGGACGGCGCCTGTGGCGACGGCATCGCCATGGCCTGGCGCGCCGGTTGCCGGGTGGCCAACCTGGAATTCAACCAGTTCCACCCGACCTGCCTGTATCACCCGCAGGCCAAGAGCTTCCTGATCACCGAGGCCCTGCGTGGGGAAGGCGGGCTGCTCAAGCTGCCCAACGGCGAACGCTTCATGCCCCGCTTCGACCCGCGCGCCGAACTGGCGCCACGGGACATCGTCGCCCGCGCCATCGACCATGAAATGAAGCGACTGGGCGTGGACTGCGTTTATCTGGACATCAGCCACAAGCCGGCCGATTTCGTCAAAAGCCACTTCCCGACCGTCTATGAACGCTGCCTGACCTTCGGTATCGACATCACCCGCCAGGCCATCCCGGTGGTCCCTGCCGCCCATTACACCTGTGGCGGCGTGATGATCGACCAGGACGGCCGCACCGATGTGCCGGGCCTTTACGCCATCGGCGAAACCAGCTTCACCGGCCTGCACGGCGCCAACCGCATGGCCAGCAACTCGCTGCTGGAGTGTTTCGTCTATGGTCGCTCGGCGGCTGCCGACATCGTCGCGCAACTGGAACAGGTCGGCATGCCCAACGCCCTGCCCTGCTGGGACGCCAGCCAGGTGACCGACTCGGACGAGGACGTGATCATTGCGCACAACTGGGACGAGTTGCGGCGATTCATGTGGGACTACGTCGGCATCGTGCGCACCAACAAGCGCCTGCAACGGGCCGAGCACCGTGTGCGCCTGCTGCTGGATGAAATCGACGAGTTCTATAGCAACTATCGCGTAAGCAGAGACCTGATTGAATTGAGGAACCTTGCTCAAGTAGCGGAACTGATGATCAGGTCTGCCATGAAACGTAAGGAATCTCGGGGTCTGCACTACACGTTGGACTATCCAGAGCTGCTGCCAGAGGCGAAGGATACGATCCTTACACCCGACAAATGAGGCACGTTAGGAGCCATAGCGTAGCACCATGGGGCCCCAGTTTGTAACAGCTTTGGCGCACATTTGTCCCAACGCTGAGGTCCTTATCACCTGCCCGCAAGGGTCCTTATCGTGCGCCTGAGCGAGCATGCGAGGGCCTATGGGGGTAAGCGCGCAGGTTAGTAGTTACAGGTGGTCACTCAGATTTTTGTGCCAGATCCTCATGAGGTGCCCTTGAGGCACCCATACAGCCAGAAGGCCACATGGACTCCAACGCAGGCCCGTAGGCCGCGCTAAACGTGTCCATGAAGTTGTCCTAAGAGTTAAGGGATCGGTGAACCGTCAGGTTTGTGAGACCGTATTGAGTGGCAATCTCAAGGATGCCCTCATAGGATTTAGGCCAGCCTCCACCACTTGAGTCGTTGGTGGCCCCTGACTGGAGCAGGGCAAAGCAAACGGCTGCATATGGGGTCAGGTGATCGACTTGTATCTTCGTAACCACCCGTTTGTCCTTGTAGGTATAACAGAGAGTAAAACTCATGGCTGGCCTTGCCGTAACATGGTCGATGCCCAAGCATAGCAACTAAACAGCTCGCCCATGAGGCCCATTACGGACCTCATGGATACAGCGGGTGTTACGGCTTGACGACCACACGGGTGATCAGCGGAAAGTCTACGGTCTCGACCTGAAGTTTCTCAGTAGGGTCCGCTGGGTTTGCCAGCTTGATCTTGACCTTGGCCTGAGCCATTACGTCAGCCACACCGCTCACCTCAAAGTCCCAGCCCTGTACGCCAACATTACGGCTCGCAAGGATCTTCCATACGTCGCCTTCTTGGTCATGACGGAACGACAGCGAGGCAAAGCCCTTGTGCATCTCGAAGTACGTTGTCGTGACGCTTGCCAGTCATTGCGGCAATCTCGACGGTGGTCATGGTGATTTCTTTGATACCGTTAAACATAGTAGTGGACTCCTTTTGAATGCTCCCTGAGTTCGCTCCCACAGGCCGACCGTCAAGGCCCCACTACGGGCATCGACCATGGCTCAAGAAGCATTCAGAAAGACTTGACGTTGAAGTAAGCCCAGCGACGGACGTAGAGGAATTCAGAGCGACCGCTTAGCTAAGCAGTCTGCCCTGTTCTTGTGAGGATTTTTAATCTGGTCATACTGGAGACCCAACGAGCCGTTACGGTCACAGTTCGGTTACCACGACACCGAAGGTAGACCCAAGATCTTAATGAGCTACCTTAAGGTAACTCTAAGAGTATTCTCTTTAAGTTTTTATTCTTTATAGAATTAAACTAATAAGACTTAAACTTATAGTCATCTTATAGAGGTCTTTAAGTTAAAAGGCCCCTTTATACTGTGCGATCAGTGATAGGAGGCCCAAACCTATCAAGGGTCATTCCACACGGAGTGGTCAGACAGAATCGCTACAGTGGACCTGATGCTGGTCCCAGAGGTCCCGTTAGGGCTCTGCTTGGTGGTCGTGGGGTCTTGGATATAGGGCTACCTATGAGAGGTAGCGCCAGTCACTGGACGTACACGCCTTGCCCGCAGAGGGCCACCTTGAGGTGACCTTGCGGCATCTTGAAAGGAAAGCAACGCTGATTTAGCCTGTCCCTCTTTGGGTGAGGGTTTTTAAATCTTCGTCGAACGTGCTGCCAACTTGTTAGTTAAGCCACACGCTACAACTGGCTACGCTGTCTCCGACCACTCCGCCCTGTAAGACGCAGTTCGCTGATCGACGGACTCACCTGCTGCTTCACCCAGCTCCAAATCGCTTCGGACCGTGGTACCGATAAGGAATAGCGCTCAGAGCACAAACTAAATCTAAGCCATCCCGCTATACCGTTTGTAAACTTTTAGCGGACACTGAATTTTTTTGCTCAGCCACTCGAATAGCTCGTTACCTCCAGAAAGCATACCTTCCTCGAACTCATCAAAGCCGAAGAGCTTCGCCGCTTCCGAATCTGACTTAAGTGCCATGCGCACTACGTGATATTGCGCCACCGCCGCGCTTGCATCTTCTTCACCATAGAACACGCAAAAAATAAGCTCCAGCGCATTAAGCTCGAATGGACAGCCTCGACTTTGACTGGCTGCATCATAAAAACCACTTATATAGCCCATCAGCCAAAGATCAATAATCGGTTTTCCGTCGTTGGTCCAGTGAACTAATGGAGGATTTCCTCTATCTTCACCACCGCAGAGTAACTGGTACTGCGCCTTGAGCGCCGAGCACACATCAGCTACAAGGTCTGTCACCGCTGGACTACTCACAGGGTAAACCTTCGGCGCTGGCTCGCTCCGCCTCTTAAAAAAACTCATTAGGCCCATTTGCAATGGATTCCTTTCAACCCGTAATGGCTGAAGGCTACCACATACCCAGCGAATCTCCTGAAGCCCGCACACCATAAGCACCATTGAGGCGCTCGCATTGCCTCCGTACAGATCGAACGCCAGCGACCCTCGAATCAGCCTTCTGATAATGCCTCAATCAGAGCTTCGGCCATTCGTTTTACCTCAACCGCACTCCCAGCCCCGTACAGGTCATAACTGATCGACCCCGAGGCGTGCCCCAAGATGGACTCAGCGGTCCCCACAGGCACCTCAGCGGCCTTCAGGGCACCGGCCAGAGAGTGACGCAACGAGTGGAAGGTCTGGGTCCGATCAGCTTTCAAGCTCAAGACATCCCGTAGCGCCCCATTAAGCACGTTCGAGAACTGACCAGCTCCCAAGGTGAACAGCCGAGAGTCGGCCTTCCTGACAAACTCAAGGAACGCCTTAAGGTCGAACCCATAGGCCCCGTCAGTTAGCGGTATGACACGCAGAGCATTCTTGGTCTTGGCTGTCTTGCCATCGTTCCTATTAATGTCGATGACCCACACTTCCCCGACCTGCTTAACGTCAGCTTTGGTCAATTGCCTCAGTTCCTCAATACGGGTCCCAGTGATCGCACCAAGGGACAACGCCCAGCGCTGCCATGCGTCCACTGGTAGAGAATTAGCATGGGTCATCAGAGCCTTTACCTGAGCCTGAGAGAGCGCCTCACGCGAACTGTCAGCGCCCTTAGTCGGCTTCAGACCCTTGTCGAAACTCTTGTCGAGATAGCCGTTATTCACAGCCCAATCCATGACCGTCGATAGCCGGGTCAGCAGCTTCTTAACCGTCGACGGTTTACGGTCCTCAAGGAGCTTGTCCCGTAGGCCCTTCATCTCCTCCCGTGTGTGGCTCTTCATGTCCAAGTCACCAAGGACCGCACCGATGGCCTCACACGATGACTTCACGTCCCGCATGGTGCTGGCCTGAATGCTGTCCTTGCGTTCCTCCATGTAGAGCGCAGAGAGAGACTTAAAGGTCAGACCCGGAGAAGCATTTACAGATTGGGAGAGAAAGAGGGCTTCAGGCGTGCCACAAGGTTCATCGTTGAGGTCCTTAACGATCTCGACCAGCTTCCCTGAACGGCCCCGCATACGCTCCTGAGAGGCCTCAAGGATCTCAAGGGCCTTACTGACTGCCCGCTGCTGATTCACACTCAGAGGCAACGTTGCGGACGCCTTACGCAACGCCAAGTGATGCTCATCGTTGATCATCTCGTAAGCGACCAGTGAGCTGTCACCGTGTGCCATCGTCAAGTTGTACTCAGCGAAGTCAGTCAGGCGCGCGCGCAGTTCATCCCATGACGCCTCTGGGTTGTCCAAGTGGTAGGCCTTGAGGGTCGAAAGGATGTCGTCTGAGATGGTCATTGCGGTGGCCTTGTCGGTGGTCCTGAGTGACAGCGTGAAGAAGCCCTTAACGGTTCCTTGCGGGCGAAGGCGAAGGTAATAGCGACCAGACCGGCGATAGTGGTATGGCTTGGCGAGCGCAGTTTGTAACAGGTTTGTCCCACTTTGGGAGCGGTGGTTGACGGTCATCGGCTGAAACCCCTGTATCCATTGGGTTTAGCCTCACAGGGTCGAGTTCTACAGCAACTACAAAGTCAGCCGTGACCTGATCGAGCTGCGCAACCTGGCCCAGGTTGCCGAGCTGATGATCAAGTCAGCCATGCAGCGCAAGGAATCCCGCGGCCTGCATTACACCCTGGACTACCCGAACCTGCTGCCGGACGCCAAGGACACTATTCTGCAGCCGCCCACCTTTTCCGACTGAACTTCAACCGCAAGCGCAGGCGCCGGTGCTGCACCGGCTCCAGCGCGTCATGGCCGATGCACTGGCTGCGGGCGAATAATTGCCCCGGCCTGCGGAAACGCAGGATTACCAAGCCCGGCAGCGCCATGCTGTCGCGGCGCAATTGCACCGAGTGCCAGCCACGAACGGCACTCCATAGCTGCCAGCCATGGGCATCGCGACGCAGGCGGGTGATGGCGTCGGGGTGGGAAAGGAGGATCTGGCGGGGAATGACCCAGAAGGCATGCCCCAGGCAAAGGGCCAAGCCCGCGAGGGCAAGCAGTGGCGGGATCGCCAGGAGCGCAAGCGCCGTGATGGCCAGCGCGAGACAGGCGAGATAAGCCGCCAGCAGTAGCTTCGAGCCCTGCCAGCGGCACTCGAAACTGTTACTTGGGCTGGACACGGTCCAGGATGATGCGAACCATGCGTTGCAGTTCCGGGTCTTCGGACTCGGAGCGTTCCATGAACCAGCCGAACATGTCCTGGTCTTCACAGCTCAGCAGACGAACATACAGCTCGCGATCCGTCTCGCTCAGGGTCGAGTAAACCTCCTGGGTGAAAGGTACCAGCAGTACGTCCAGTTCCAGCATGCCGCGGCGGCTGTGCCAGAACAGTCGATTGAGTTCAGTTTGTTCGACCATGGGGCCCTCCTCGAATAGGCGGCCAGTATACAGACCGGACCCCACAAGGGCACACGGCATTGGTCTAGGTCCGCTACCTATTTTGCCAATGGCACTCTATGATGGCCCCCAGTCTTATTTCACCTGCGATGAACCATGGCCGACTCCGCTTTTTTCTGCACCCTCTCCCATGAAGGCGTCCTCGCTGTACGCGGTTCGGACGCTGGCAAGTTCCTTCAAGGTCAACTGACCTGCCATATCGGTTATCTCAGCGAAAATACCTCCAGCCTCGGCTCACGCTGCATGCAGAAAGGCCGGATGCAATCGAGCTTCCGCATCCTTCCCGAAGGCGATGGCTTCCTTCTGGCCATGACCCGCGAGCTGCTGGAGCCGCAACTGGCCGACCTGAAGAAGTACGCCGTGTTCTCCAAGGCCAAGCTCACCGACGAAAGCGCTGCCTGGGTCCGTTTCGGCCTGAGCCACGGTGACGCCGCCCTCGCCTCCCTGGGCCTGGACGTGCCGGATCAGGCGGGCGCCACCGTGCGCCATGATGGCCTGATCGCGATCAATGTGTCCCCTGACCGTGTCGAACTGTGGGTGCCTGCCGCCCAGGCCGACTCGGTGCGTGCACAATTGAGCGACCATCTGTCGGAAGGCGAGCTGGATGACTGGCTGCTCGGACAAATCCGAGCCGGTATCGGACAAGTAATGGAACAAACCCGCGAACTGTTCATTCCACAGATGATCAACCTGCAGGCGGTGGGTGGCGTCAGCTTCAAGAAAGGCTGCTACACCGGCCAGGAAATCGTTGCCCGCATGCAATACCTCGGCAAGCTCAAGCGCCGCCTGTACCGGCTGGCCCTGAGCGAAGGCGAGATGCCGGCCCCCGGCAGCGAAATTTTCTCGCCGACCCACGGTTCATCCGTCGGCGAAGTGGTGATTGCTGCCCGCGGCGAACTGCTCGCGGTGCTGACAGCCGACGCCGTCGAAGACGACAACTTGCATCTGGGCAGTCTCGAAGGCCCACGCCTGAGCCTGCTGCCGTTACCTTACGAACTGGACCGCGACCGCGAGATCCAGCGCTGAACCCGCCACGCCCCACCGCGCATACCGACGGGGCCATCCCTGAACGCGGGAGAGAATCACGATGAACACGCTGGCCGAGATGGTCCAAACGCAGTTACTGGCCGCCATCGACAATGACGATCTGGTCTTGCCGACCCTGCCCGAGGTTGCCTTGAGCATCCGCGAAGCGGCGGAAGACAGCGAGATCAGTGTCAGCACCCTGAGCAAAGTGATCGGCAGCGACGCCGCCCTCGCCGCTCGCCTGATCAAAGTGGTCAACAGCCCGCTGCTGCGCGCTATTACTGAAGTCACCGACCTGCAGACCGCGATCACCCGACTGGGGGTCAATTACAGCTGCAACCTCGCAATCGGCCTGGTGATCGAGCAGATCTTCCATGCCCGCTCGGAAGTGATCGAGCAGAAAATGCGCGAAATCTGGGCGAAAAGTCTTGAGGTTGCGGGGATAAGCTATGAACTGTGCCAACGCTTCACCGAGCTGAAACCCGATCAGGCCGCCCTCGCGGGGCTGGTCCATCAGATCGGCGTGCTGCCGATCCTGACCTATGCCGAGGAGCACAACGAACTGCTGTCGGACCCGGTTTGCCTGAACCATGTGATCGAGCAGATCCAGCCGGTGCTGGGCGACAAGATCCTCAGCGTCTGGGAGTTCCCCGAGCAACTGGCCGGGTTACCGGGCGAGGTGCAGAACCTGGACCGGGAGTCCGCCAAGGTGGACTACATCGACATCGTCCAGATCGCCCGGGTGCTGTGCGATAGCAACGAGTGGGAACGGCCGCTGGCGGCGTTGCCGGCGTTCAGGCATTTGCGGTTGTCGGCGAGCAGTCCGGTGCTGTCGGAAGAGCTGATGGATGCGAAGCGGATGTTTCGCTGACGTTGAGGCCTGAAACCATCACCCCGCCGGATTGAAACTCACCCGAACCTTCAACCCGCCCTTCTCGCCATCATGCAAGCTGATGGCGGCAAGGTGCGCGCGGCAGATTTCGCCGACGATCGCCAAACCCAACCCGGTGCCCTGGGCACTGCCCCGGTAAAAGCGTTCGAAGACTTTCTCCCGCTCCTGCTCCGGTATGCCCGGCCCGTCATCCTCGACTTCCAGCTCGCCCGGCGCCGTGACCCGCAAGATCACGTTGCCGCCCTTGGGCGTGTGCGCCAAAGCGTTGTCCACCAGATTACTGAGCAACTCGTTGAGCAGCGTCGGCTCGCCGCGAACCCACACCGGCGCCTCGGCCTCAAGCGCCAGGGCGATCCCGCGGGCATGGGCCAGAGGCGCCATGGCCATGCCCAGTTCCCGCGCCAACTGGCTGAGATCGAGCAATTGTGCGCCGCCCTCGGCAATCGCCCGGGCGCCGTTTTCCACCCGCGCCATGGACAGCAACTGATTGGCCAGGTGTGTCAGCTTGTCGGTGCTCTGCGCCGTGGCCTGCAGGGTTTCATGCCAGACCTGCGGCTCTTTCGAGCGCAGCCCCAACTCGACCCGCGCCTTGAGCGCCGCCAGCGGCGTGCGCAACTCGTGAGCGGCATCGGCGATGAATTGCGCCTGACGCTCGAATTGCTCGCGCAAGCGTTCGGTGAAGTGGTTCAAGGCCCGCACCAGCGGCCCCAGTTCGTGCTGCACTTCCACTGAAGGCAACGGCCGCAGATCGTCCGGCTGGCGCTCTTCCACGGCGCCGCGCAACCGTTCCAGCGGTCGCAGCGCCGCACTGACGGCAAACCACACCAGCAGCAATGCCCCCAGCGCCAGCATGCCGAGGCGCAGCAAAGTATCAGCCATCAGGCTGCGGGCCATGCGGACCCGCGCTTCCTCGGTCTCGGCCACGCGAATCTCGGCCATGCCGTTCATGTTCGGTTCACTGACCGCCTTGAGCAGGCTGACCACGCGCACGTCCTGGCCCAGGTAGCGCGCATCGTAAAACCGCGCCAGCGCCGGGTAATCGTCGGTGCGCGGGGTGCCGGGGGGCGGCGCCGGCAGGTTTTCGTAGCCGGAAATCAACTTCTGGTGGATGTCGTTGACCTGGTAATAGATGCGTCCGGCACTGTCGTAGGCAAAGGTGTCGAGTGCCACGTAGGGCACGTCGGCGCTGAGGGTGCCATCGCGTTGCGACAAGCCGGCGGCGATGGTCCGCGCCGAGGCCAGCAGGGTCCGGTCGTAGGCGGTGTCGGCGGCTTCGCGACCGTTCCAGTAGGCGCTCAGGCCGCTGGCGATCATCAGCACCACCAGCAGCAGCGCCAGGTTCCAAAGCAGACGGCCGCGCAGGCTGCCGGCGCTACGCATCACGGTGCTCAAGGAGGTAGCCGAGGCCACGGAAGGTGACGATGGCGACAGCGTGGCCATCGAGTTTCTTGCGCAGCCGATGGACGTAGATTTCGATGGCATCGGCGCTGGCTTCCTCGTCCAGACCGAAGACTTGGGAGGCCAGTTGCTCCTTGCTCATCACCCGGCCAGGACGGGCGATCAACGCCTCCAGCACCGCCTGTTCGCGGGAGGTCAGGGTCAGCAGTTCATCGCTGAGGGTGAAACGCCGAGTATCGAGGTCGTAGACCAGCGGACCGCAGCGCTGCTGGCGCTCGCCGCCAAGCACGCTACGCCGCAACAGGGCCTTGACCCGCGCTTCCAGCTCGGTCAGTTCGAACGGCTTGGCCAGGTAATCGTCAGCGCCGAGGTTGAGGCCGTGGACCCGGTCCTTGACGTCGCTGCGCGCGGTGAGCATCAGCACCGGGACGTTCTTGCCACGGGCACGCAGGCGCGCCAGCACTTCGAAGCCGTCCATCCGCGGCAGGCCCACATCGAGCACCACCACGGCGTATTCCTCGCTGGCCAGGGCCAGGTCGGCGGCCACGCCATCGTGCAGCACGTCCACGGTCAGGCCGGTGCTTTTCAGCGCCTGGGCCACGCTTTCGGCCAGTTGCAGATGGTCTTCGACGAGCAGCACTCGCATCGATTTCTCCCGGTCGCATCGCGTTCAGTGGCGCGGAGTTTACAGAGGAAGCATGGCCTGTGAAGCCACCGCGCGGATGAAAGTCGATTGAAAGGTTAGCGAAAGGTTGAGCCCCTAGCATCCGTTCACGGCCCTTTCCGGGAGCCGTAGAACGAACCGCAGTGTTCGAACCGATAAGAACAATAAACGGGGTTACTCCACGATGCTGTCATCACAGCCGCAGGCGTTCGCGCCTACTCGTCGTCCTATCACTCGCCAGACTTCCCTCGCCAGCGCCATCGCCCTTTGCAGCGTCGCTCCGCTGAGCCAGGCCGCCTTCTTCGAAGACAGCAGCGCCACCTTCGAAACCCGCAACATGTACTTCAACCGCGACTTTCGCGACGGCACCAGCGCGCAACAATCCAAGCGCGACGAATGGGCCCAGGGCTTCATGCTCAACCTCCAGTCCGGCTACACCGAAGGTACCGTCGGCTTTGGCGTCGATGCGCTGGGCATGCTTGGCGTCAAGCTTGACTCCAGCCCCGACCGCACCGGCACCGGCCTGCTGCCGACCCATGACGACGGCCGCGCCGCCGATGAATATTCCAAGCTCGGCCTCACCGGCAAAGTGAAGATCTCCGCCACCGAGCTGAAGATCGGCACCCTGATCCCGGAACTGCCGACCCTCAAGCCCAACGACGGGCGGATCCTGCCGCAGACCTTCGAAGGCGGATTGCTGACCTCCAAGGAATTGAAGAACCTGACCTTCACCGGCGGGCGCCTGGAGAAGGCCAAGGATCGCGATGACACCAACAAGGAAGACATCGCACTGAACAACAAGAACGGTCGCTTCCTCGGCACCGTCGCCGGCAATCATTTCGACCTTGCCGGCCTGGACTACAAATTCACCGACCGCATCACCGGCAGCTATCACTTCGCCCAGCTCGACGACGTGTATCGCCAGCACTTCGCCGGCCTGGTCGCCACCCAGCCGTTTGGCCCGGGCACCTTCGGCGCCGACCTGCGCCTGGCGATCAGCGATGACCAGGGCCAGGCCCGCGGCGGCAAGATCGACAACACCTCGCTCAACGGCATGCTCAGCTACGGCCTCAACGGCCACAAGTTGAGCGCCGCCTACCAGAGCATGTCCGGCGACAGCGCCTTCCCCTACGTGGATGGCTCCGACCCGTACCTCGTCAACTTCGTCCAGATCAACGACTTCGCCGGGGCCGACGAGCGCTCCTGGCAAGTGCGTTACGACTACGACTTCGCCAAAATCGGCATTCCAGGGCTGAGCTTCATGACCCGTTACGTCAACGGGGACAACGTCAGCCTGGCGAACGGCAGCGAAGGCAAAGAATGGGAACGCAACACCGAGCTCAAGTACGTGGTGCAGAGCGGGACGCTGAAAAACGTCGCCGTACGCCTGCGCAACGCCACCTACCGCTCCAACTTCGCCCGCGACGCGGACGAGGTGCGGCTGCTGGTGAGCTACAGCGTGGCCCTGTGGTAATCCGCCTATAACAATTAAAGCTACGGAGACTGACGATGACCTTTTCACTACGCCGAATCGCCCTCGCCACTGGTTGCCTGTTGCTGGCCGGCCAGGTGCTGGCTGCCGAACCGAAACGCCCTGAATGCATCGCCCCGGCCTCGCCGGGTGGTGGCTTCGACCTGACCTGCAAGCTGGTGCAAAGCGCACTGGTCAACGAGAAAATTCTCAGCAAGCCGATGCGTGTGACCTACATGCCCGGCGGTGTCGGCGCGGTGGCCTACAACGCCGTGGTCGCCCAGCGTCCGGGCGACGCCGGGACTCTGGTGGCCTGGTCCAGCGGTTCGCTGCTGAACCTGGCCCAGGGTAAGTTCGGCCGGTTCGACGAAAACGCCGTGCGCTGGCTGGCGGCGGTGGGCACCAGCTACGGTGCTATCGCAGTGAAAAATGATTCGCCCTACAAGACCCTCGACGATCTGGTCGTGGCCTTGAAGAAAGATCCGAGCAAAGTGGTGATTGGTTCCGGTGGCACCGTAGGCAGCCAGGACTGGATGCAAACCGCGCTGATCGCCAAGGCCGCCGGCATCAACCCGCGCGACCTGCGCTACGTGGCCCTGGAAGGCGGCGGCGAAATTGCTACCGCGCTGCTCGGCGGCCATATCCAGGTCGGCAGTACCGACATTTCCGACTCCATGCCGCATATCCAGAGCGGCGACATGCGCCTGCTCGCAGTGTTCTCCGACAAGCGCCTGGACGAGCCGGAGATGAAGGACATTCCTACCGCGAAGGAACAGGGCTACGACATCGTCTGGCCGGTGGTGCGCGGGTTCTACCTCGGGCCGAAGGTGAGCGACGAAGACTATGCCTGGTGGAAAGCGTCCTTCGACACGCTGCTGGCCTCCGAAGAGTTCGCCAAGCTGCGTGACCAGCGCGAGCTGTTCCCGTTCGCCATGACCGGTGAAGAGCTGGACACCTACGTCAAGAAGCAGGTCGCCGACTACAAGGCGCTAGCTCGGGAATTCGGGCTGATTCAGTAGTTCCCCGGGGCTGCTGCGCAGTCCTTCGCGACCGTACGGCAACCCGCCAGGCTCGCTCCCGCCGGGGCGAGCCAATCCTGACTACCGAACCCTGTGGGAGCGAGCTTGCTCGCGAAGGCCGCAACGCGGCCCCCTGCCCTCACTGAGGATTTCTTGATGATCCTGCAACGTGTCTTCGCCCTGATACTGCTGGCGGTGTGTGCCGCCCTGGCCGTCATGGCCTGGCCCTACCAGGCCGCATTTTCCTACGAGCCCGTCGGCCCCCGCGCCTACCCGCTGTTGATGCTCGGCCTGATGGGCCTGGCCCTGCTCTACCTGGCCTTTCGCCCCACCCCGATCGTCCGCAGTGAGGACGAGCCGGAACTGGACCGCGAAACCCTGAACAAGATCGGCCTCTGCGTCGGTCTGCTGGTGGTTTTCGCCGCCACCTTCGAATCCCTCGGCTTCATCGTCAGCAGCATCCTCATCGGCGTGCCGATGGCCCGTCTCTACGGTGGTCGCTGGCTGCACAGCGTGATCATCGTCGGCTTCATGAGCATCGCCCTGTACGTGCTGTTCGACCGGGTGATGGACGTTCCACTGCCGCTTGGCCTGCTCGACGTTCTGGAGAATTGACATGGATACCTTAAGTTATCTGGGCCAGGGCTTCGGCGTGGCCCTCAGCCCGTACAACCTGGTCACCGCACTCTGCGGCACCCTGATCGGCACCGTGGTCGGCCTGCTGCCGGGCCTCGGTCCGATCAACGGCGTTGCGCTGCTGATCCCCATCGCGTTCGCCCTCGGCCTGCCGCCGGAGTCGGCGCTGATCCTGCTGGCGGCGGTCTACCTGGGCTGCGAATACGGCGGCCGGATCAGCTCGATCCTGCTCAACATCCCGGGCGAAGCCTCCACCGTGATGACCACCCTCGACGGCTACCCGATGGCCCGCCAGGGCCTGGCCGGTGTGGCGCTGTCGCTGTCGGCGTGGAGTTCGTTCATCGGCGCCTTCATCGCCACCTGCGGCATGGTGCTGTTCGCCCCGCTGCTGGCGAAATGGGCGATCGCCTTCGGACCGGCGGAGTACTTCGTGCTGATGGTGTTCGCCATCGTCTGTCTCGGCGGGATGGCCGGCGACCGACCGCTGAAAACCTTTATTGCCGCGTTGATCGGCCTGTTCCTGTCCAGCGTCGGCATCGACGCCAACAGCGGCGTGTACCGTTTCACCGGTGACAGCGTGCACCTGGCTGACGGCATCCAGTTCGTCGTGCTGGTGCTGGGCCTGTTCTCCATCAGCGAAATTCTCCTGCTACTGGAAAAGACCCACCACGGCCACGAAGCGGTGAAAGCCACCGGACGCATGCTGTTCAACTTCAAGGAAGCGGCCTCGGTGTTCGTGGTGAATATCCGCTGCGGCCTGCTCGGCTTCATCATGGGCGTGCTGCCCGGCGCCGGGGCGACCCTCGCCAGCGCCGTGGCCTACATGACCGAGAAGCGCATCGCCGGTGCCAGCGGCAAGTTCGGCAAAGGTGACGCCCGTGGTCTCGCTGCCCCTGAAACCGCCATCGGCGCCTCCTGCTGCGGCGCCCTGGTGCCGATGCTGACCCTCGGCGTTCCAGGTTCCGGCACCACCGCCGTGATGATCGGCGCACTGACCCTGTACAACATCACTCCCGGCCCGATGCTGTTCGAACAACAACCGGACATCGTCTGGGGCCTGATCGCCTCGCTGTTCATCGCCAACATCATGCTGGTGATCCTGAACATCCCGATGATCCGCATCTTCACCCGCATCCTTGCCGTGCCGAACTGGGCGCTGGTGCCGGTGATCGCGATCATCACCGCGATCGGCGTCTACGCCGTGCACGCCACCACCTTCGACCTGTTCCTGATGGTCGGCATTGGCATCATGGGTTACATCCTGCGCAAGCTGGACTTCCCGCTGTCGCCGATTCTGCTCGGCTTCATCCTCGGCGGGCTGATGGAACAGAACCTGCGCCGCGCGCTGTCGATCTCCAATGGCGCGCTGGACATCCTCTGGTCGAGCCCGATCAGTGTCGCGGTGTGGACCCTGACCGTGCTGATGATGACCCTGCCGCTGATCCGCATCTGGCGTCGCCGGGTACTGCAGCGTCGCGCCCTGGCCGATGTCTGAGTCGTCTTTCAGACAATGGTGGGCAACCCCGCTGGTCGGCCTGGCCGGCGGGTTCGCGGCCAGCGCCATCGGCTGGCCGTTGCCGTTCATGGTCGGGTCGTTGCTGGCGATCATCCTGGTGCGCTGCCTTACACCGTGGCAATTGGCGGAGATCCCGGGTGGGCGCAAGTGCGGGCAATGGGTGGTCGGGATCGGCATCGGTCTGCACTTCACGCCACATGTCGCTGAACAGGTTGCCAGCCATTTCGGCCTGATCTTCTTCGGCGCGCTGATCACCAGTTTTTCCAGCGTGGTCGGCGTCTGGCTGCTGCGGCGCACCGGCGAGGACCGCGCCACCGCGTTCTTCTCCAGCATGCCGGGCGGCTCGGGCGAGATGGTCAACCTTGGCGCGCGCAATGGCGCCAACCTCAGCCGTGTGGCGGCCGGGCAGAGTCTGCGGGTTTTGGCGGTGGTGCTGTGCGTGCCAGCGGCGTTCAAGTACCTGCTGGGAGACGGCGTGCCGATCGCCCATGCCGGAGCGGTCAATTGGGCCTGGCTGGCGCTGCTGTTCCCGCTCGGCGCGCTGGTGGCGTGGACCTGGCAACGCTTGAAGCAGCCCAATCCGTGGCTGTTCGGGCCACTGCTGGTGGCGGGTGTCGCCAGTATCGGCTGGAACCTGCATCTGGGTCTGCCGGACGGCGCCAGCCAGATCGGCCAGTGGCTGATCGGCAGCGGTCTGGGCTGTCATTTCAACCGTGCGTTCTTCCGGCGCGCGCCTTCGTTCCTCGCCCGCACCCTGGCGGCCACCGTATTGACCATGCTGATTGCCGCCATCGCCGCCCTGGCGCTCAGTGCCGCGACCCATCTAGACCTGCGTTCGCTGACGCTGGGCATGATGCCCGGCGGTATCGCCGAGATGAGCCTGACCGCGGAAACCCTGCAACTGTCGGTACCGCTGGTGACGGCGCTGCAGATGATGCGGCTGTTGTTCGTGCTGTTTCTGGCGGAGCCGTTATTCCGGCACTGGGACAGCCAGTTCTCGCGCGATTCCACCGAGCCATAAAAAAAGCCCGGGGCACCGACCCGGGCCACAAAACGCAGCTCCATGCTGCCCCCCATCCGCTTCGCTTACCAGAGGTAGCGAAGTCCTACGTTCATGCTGTACGGCATTTCGATGTTCTTGCCGTTGCTGTATTCAAAATCGGCATGCACCTGGAAGTCCCTCGACAGCGACAGTGCGACACCGGCGCCCAGCTCCCCACGAGAACCGGACAGGTCGTTGTTGAAGCTGTTTTCGTTGACCTTGACCTTGTTGTTGCTGGCGAACTCGTGGGCCAGCGCAGCCTTCAGGTACGGCTGCAGGATGCGGCCCTCGTCCAGGTGGATAGTCTTGCCCACAGTGGCACCGGCTTTGCCGAGCAGGGAACGGGTCGCACCGCTGTCGGCTTCCATGTCGTTGCTGAAGCGATAGTCCTTCGACTGGATCACGGTCCCCGCAATCTGCGCGAAAGGCTCGACGAAGTAGTTGTCCTTGAGCTTGATATGCCGCCCCACTTCCACCGAACCACCGATACCGTGGTTGTCGTAATCGCCCTTGGCCCGGGTGCCATCACTCAGGCCGACCTTGGCATCGTTCTGGTAGCGGTTGTACTTGATCACGGTGTCGACGTAGTAGCCGCTCTTGGCGTCCAGCCAGGTGGCATAGCCACCGAGGTAGTAGCTATCGATAGTGCCGCTGGATCCGTGGCTCAAGTTCAGGTCGGACTTGCTGTAGCCGGCCAGGGCACCGATCAGCCATTGGCCGTCACCCCAAGGCAGCGGCGCGTCCGCACCGAAGGACATGCCTTGTTGGTTCTGGGTGTAACCCACGCCAGACGAAGCATCGGCGACGTTGTACTGGTTGCTATGGGCGCGCATCCAGACACCGGCGCTACGGCCTTCGCTGTAGCGCAACTCGCCCATTCGGGTACGCAGGGTGGTCAGTTCGCCGTAGAACACAGTCGGCGCGGTACCGGAGAGGGCCATTACCGTCTTGGTGCCGGGGCTGATGGTGCGGGTTTCCGGATCAAGGAACCAGTCGTCGCCTTCCTGCTTCAGGCTGTAGGAGTAGGCACCGAGGTCCACTGCACCACCCAGCAGGCTGAACTGGGCACCGCCGCCGCCGGTATGCACCACCTGCAACGGCACGCCAGCCGCCGGATCAGTGCCACTGGCGCTGATCAGCAGGTCATGGTTGCCAGCGGCCTCACCGGTGATGTTGATGAAGTCGGTTTCGTTGTTGGCGAAGTTCGACCCCATCACGAACGTGCCGTTGCCGGACAGGGTTTCGAGATTGAGGGTGTAGAAGGAATCGGTGTCGCCCAAGGTGACGCGGCCGCCATTCATGTTCAGGTTGGTGACGCTGCTGTCGCCGGTCATCATCCAGTGGGACGTGCTGTCGATGCTGGCGTCCTGCACGTTTTCCATGCGGCCGGTGAACAGCGAGCCGTTGTTCAGCGCGAGAGTGCCGGTACCGCCCTGCTCGACGATGAAGTCACCGGTCAGGCCACCATTGTCGAAGGTGAAATTGCCGGTGCTGTTACCGGAGACCTTGAGATTGCCGGTCAGGTTGCTCTGCCCGACGTTTACGGTGGCAGTCGAGGCGTTCAGCACATCGATGATGGTGCCGTTGCCCGCGCTGAGGGTGGTGCCGTTGAGAATATCGACGGTGGTGGTGCTATTGCCGGTCAACTCGATGGCGGAGCCGTTCTGGCCGGTGACCCGGGTGCCACTGAGGACCAGCGAGCCTGCGGCAGTACCGCCCGAGGAGCGAACGGTGATGCCCTCTTCCACACCGGTGATGCTGCCACCCTGAGCACTCGCCGTGCCGGAAAGCAGCACAAGCCCCGAGCTGTTGGCACCTGTGGCGACAAGATCGGTGTTCAGCAGGTTCAGGGTGCTTTCGGTGGATACCAATACTGCCGCGGCGGTACCTGTGATGCTGCTGTTGGAAACCTGGGCGTGCGAACCTTCACGGGTTGCACCGTCGGTGCCCAGGGTCAAGCCCCGGCCCGAGCTGTGGGTCACTTGGGCACCGTCCAAATTGAGCGACGATGCGCTGAATTCAAGCGCAGCCCCAATACCAGTACCGGTCACTGTTCCGCCGGTGATATTTACTTTCGCACCTGACATGGCAACGATTTTATTGGTGGTCGCTCCCTGCGCATTGAGCGTCCCCCCATTACGAACTTCATACCCGTCAACTGCAGTGCTCGAGTCGATATCAAGTTCCACACCATCGACAACGGTCGCAGCATTGATCGGGTTTGAATTAAAAGACAGTGGAAAAATCAATAAAAAGGGAAGTGCACGAACCAGGCCGTACTCGACCACTTGCTTTTTGATATCCATGACAGAGTTACCTACGTTGTTGAATTGAATATTCCGTACAGAACCAACAAGATCGATACTTTCCGAACAGAAGCTTTTGGGGAAACGTAGAGTAATTAGCGTCCTACAGACTGTATGTAGGAATTTTCCACATGACTTATAAGAAATTTCACCAACTCATTACATTTTCACCTCCCGGCCATTCCATGGAAAACAGTCCGGAATATTGCTATTCCGGACCGCTGTTTTCAGGTCACACTGCCGGTCCGCAGATAACCCCTGGACCCTCACGGCTCAGTCTCACGAAACTTTGCAGTGAAGTTCCGGTAACCGTGCCGTTGTCTCGCGAGAGCTTCCAGAACACAACGATCGAGCCCCGCGTCACGGTGGACAACCAAGGCCCCCAGGGCACGTTGAAAATCACCTGACCAGCAGCCGCTTCGGTAATGTTCACCGTATGCGGAAACTCCTTACGGGTCGCTTCCACGGGGGTTTGCGGAAGCGGGCCAACAGCAGGCGGGTAGGTCGAATCCAGCACCCAGTTCAGGGTCAGGATGTCGCCCTCCCTCAAGGCCGGATAAGGCATCAGCACATCGACGCCGTTGATCCAGGGCTCATGAGAGCAGTTGATGACGTTGCCCGTCGGATGGCGGCCAGGGAATTGCGCATCGGGCAGGTCGCTGATGTTATTGACCGTTACCGTCACGTCGGTATCGGGCGACTGCTGCCAGTTCTCCGGCTTGCCTGCCGGGTAGATCTGGTAGAACAAGCGGATGGTGCCGTTGCCTTTTGCCTGGATCTGCGCCCAGGTCAAGTTGACGGTGATTTCACCCGCCGTGATGTCCCCAGCCTCGAGATCAACTGGCTGGCCAACCGGCGATGCAGCGTCGCCGTAATACACCTGGATCAACTCGCCGACCGCAGCACCCTGATAAAGCTGCACGGTAATGGTCGCATCCTGTCCAACGTCCGCCGCTTCGATCAGGTCGGTCTGGTTGGTCGAACTAGTCAGGACTGCCGGATCGAGCAGTGTGTTGATCGGGTTGGGCTCATCAGGGTTCACCGGTCCGGTGTGGTTCAGGTCGACATCGATCTGGGCAGGAGGTGATAGATAAATGGCACCGTCCCGATTCAGTTCATAGGTCACCTCACCACTGTATTCCCGACCACCACCCTGCAGGATGTCCTCGAAGGTTGCCGTTTTGTATTCGGTCGGAATGAAGTGCGAATCCAGCCGTACCCCCGCCCAGGTGACGGTCACGATATCGCCCGGCAACGGATCGTCATAATCGTGGCGGACATCCACACCTATACGCGCTTCGGCCAAGGTAATGGCGCCCCCTGCTGACAGGTCGGGTGCCCTGAGCACGGGCGCCGGGACTTTGGACAAGGTGATAGTTTCCTGGACCGACATATCAGTGCGATTTCCGGCACGGTCGGTCAGTGTGTACTGGATGCTGTAGAGCCCGGCAGACAAGCCATCGAAGGTACTGCGAGGCACGACGACCTCGAATGGGGTCGCCAGAGGTTGATTGGTAACCACTTCCTGGCTGTCGATGAAGAAGCTGTACGTATCACCCGGCTTGTGATCGTCCGGCGTCGGCAGGGTAAAGGTCACGCTGCCATGCTGATCAAGGTAAGCGGGGGTGATCACCCCGCCGGGCAGGTCTAATGGCAGTAACGGCTTGTCAGGCTCATTGTCCCGGTTGGGATCGATGATATCTACGTAGAAATCGAAATCGACCCCTTCCCATTCATTGAAATCGAGTTCATTCAGGCCTAAGTAACGGAGGGTATGCCGACCATGATCATAACTGTGGTCTCCCAACGGAATGGTCACCTCCAGGGAGGTAAACCCGGGAGAGACCGTTTCTATCACCGTCCAATCGTCGTCGTCGATGGCGAACGACATCACCCAATTTTCCGTTCCAATGTCTGGCCATTCGTGCAGGGTCACTTTCAGGCCGTTCACATGTTCATCCACAGGTAACGTATTGGTCTGCCCGTCACCGTTATCCGCCAAGGTATTCACGGGTTGCAACGGCAGGAGATCAATTCTCGGCATTCCCGCGCTCGGGAAGAACTCGCCCGCCGCTTGACGCGCCTGAAGATCTTTCATGGCATCGCGGGCGCGCTTGTCGCTTGCGTTGCGTTCAGCGAATACGCTCGGTTTTTCCTCACCCGAGATATTTTCGACCTTGGTCATGATAATAACTCCAAACTTTCCAAGTTAAATGGCCTTAAGCCATGAATGACCTGTCCAGGAGCGTCGTACTCAAGTAGATTCCAAAATTCACGAATCCGCACCTGATAAAAATGTCAGGTCTGCCTTCCTATCACCACGTGAAACTCGGGCACTCGATTTATAGTTGACGAGCGAATACCTACGCCGCTAGCGCTCGCAATACCGCTGTTCACTTCGTGCACGTTGCATCAAATAGTGATTCGCTATTGACGCTATGTTTCATCGCCCTGCCTGTAAGTAAATCCCACACTTGGAAATTGCGCACCTGATAAAAATATCAGGTACGCCATCCGCGCAACTTACGAACTGCCATCGCAAGGCTTGGTATTGCCCGGTACCACCAGGGAGATTTTCACGACCTTGTTCGCTGAAATGCCCGGCGTGCCATCGACCTTGGTCAGGCGGTAACCCACGTTGGCCGAGCCGTCTTCCATCTGCAGCGGCAAGACCAGGTCGATGAATCGCTCCATCAGGAAATCCAGGCCCTGCGCCGCCTCGGTGGCAGTCAACCTGACCGGTGGAAAGAACACGGTGTCCAGAAGCGGTTGTTCACCGGTCAGCCCGGTACACAATTCCCAGCTCACTTCGATTTCGTCGCCCGCCGCCAGGAGGTCCGGGTTGCCCGGGACACGGATGCGGATGCCGTTCCAGGGTTCGGCTTCACAGTTGATAAAGCCCCACAGGGTGGCATCGGGGAATGACACCGGGCCCAGGCCTTCCAGTGGCAAGACAGCCACCCGCACCGGGGTATCCGCGCTGCGCTGGCGGTTCGTATCGTTGGAAACCCAGTACCAGACCGGCAGCGCCGGATCGTTGCCCACGGCCTCGATGATGTCCCAGGGCACGCTGAACACAATCTCTTGCCCGGGCCTGTCGGCCGCCTGCACGCGGTGGATATCCACCGGTTGCGGATGATCGCCCCAATGCAATTCCAGCAGCTCGCCGACGACCGGGTTGGCATAAAGCGCCACCACCACCCGCGCATCCTGGCCATGATCGGGCCCCGCCAGCACGTTATCGCCGGTCAGGCCCTTGACCACCACGGTAGCCAGGCCCGGGTTGATCGGGTCTGGTCCGATCGGGTTCGGCCCGGCAACGGAAAGATCGACTTCGAACAGTGTGGAAGGCGACTTCCTGGGCGCACCGCCGCCGCGCTGCCATTCGTAGAACACCTCGCAAGGCTCGGCGCCGTCGAAGCCATCCGCCGAAAGAGTGGCCCAGTCAACCGGCGCGCTCTGCGGCCATTGGAAACCGTCACCCAAGGTCAGCACGGGCAATGCCCGACCATTCCACCAGATCTGTAGCGTATCGCCGGCCGCCGCGTCGGCGATCTCGTCGATACGCACTGTCACACCGGTGCGCGCATCTTCCAGGTCGATGAGTTTATCGACACTGGCCAGCGGCACGACGGGTGCGGGAAAGTCGCCCGGAGTGGCAGGAAGATCGATGACCCTGATCGGTACAGGGGGCGCCGGATCGCCAAGGTTGCCCGCGCGATCACTGAGCCGGTAATAGCCGTGGTGCGTGCCGCCGCCTTTCTCGCGCAGGGTATCGCCCAGGTAGTGGAATTCGATCACGGTGCCCGGCACCAGGTGGCTGGAATCGATCACCAGCCGGCCGACTGGCACGGACTCGTTGGTTCCGCCCCAATAGAGCAGCACCTCGTCCTCGAGCTGCATGTCCGGCCAGCGCGGCACCTCGACCCGGAGTCGGTCACCGTTGAGCGCCAGCCAGGCTTCGGTTACACCGTCACGGATGACCTCGGGAGGAAAGATCAACGGCTCGCCAGGGTTGTCGCCGTTGGGTGCGCGGTGGTCGACTTCCAGCAAGACGGGAACGGAGTCGGCCCAGTTGAAGTCCTCGAACAGCACCCGGTAGAACAAGGTGTAGATATGCGGCACTGCTAGCTTGTCCGCCGGCACCGTGAAGCGCACCGGGAACTGGGTCGCGGCGTCATAGGGCGGCAGCAGCTCAACGATATCGACGATGACGCCGTCTACGTACAGACCGAACTGCATCCAGACATTGGGATCATCTTCGAATTCAGGCCAGGGGTTGGTTGCCTCCACACTCAGCGGCTGACCTTGCATGGCAACCGGCAGGACAGACGCCGCGTGGCCCGGCAAGGGCGCCAGCACACCCGGGATTTCAAGTGGCTCGAACACGCCGGTGCGGGACGCCAGGCAACTCTGGCAGAGCGGTGCTTTCTGCATGGTGATTACTCCTCGGCAAATCAATGGGAGCATTCAACACCCAGGCCGTGCTTCGCGAAACTGACAAAAATGCTAGGTCTCTCGCTTGCGGCTGGCGTTGTCGGGACCATTCATGAACGCCCACGAACGAAAACGCCCGGTCAAGACCGGGCGCGGAGTAGAAAGCAGAAGTGGCGCTAGAGCGCGGGGATTTGCCAGTCGATCGGCGTCAGTCCACGCTCTTCGAGGAACTTGTTGGTACGGCTGAAATGCCCGCAGCCGAGGAATCCGCGATAGGCGGACAGCGGCGACGGGTGCACGGATTTCTGTACCAGGTGCTTGCTGCCATCGATCAGCTTGCTCTTGCTTTGCGCATGAGCGCCCCACAGCAGGAACACCACATTGGACTGCCGCTCGCTGACCACCTGGATGATCCGGTCGGTGAAGAACTGCCAGCCCTTGTTGGCGTGGGACGCGGCGTTGGCGCGCTCCACGGTCATGGTGGTGTTGAGCAGCAGCACGCCCTGATCGGCCCAGGACTGCAGGTAGCCGTGGCGGGGAATCTCGATGTTGAGGTCGCGGTGCAGCTCTTTATAGATATTGACCAACGATGGCGGCGTGGCCACGCCCGGCTGCACCGAGAAGCACAGGCCGTGGGCCTGGCCCGGGCCGGGGGACGGGTCCTGGCCGAGGATCACCACTTTCACCTGGTCCAGCGGCGTGGAGTTGAGGGCGTTGAAAATCAGCGGGCCAGGCGGATAGATCTCTTTGCCGGCGGCTTTTTCCTGGCGCAGGAATTCGCGCAGTTCGTGCATGTAGGGCTGTTCGAATTCGGCGCGCAGGGCCTCCTTCCAACTGGGTTCGAGCTTGATACGGTCGTCGTCGGTCATGGGGGTATCCGTTGAACAATGGGGCGGACACTAGGAAAGCTGTCCGCGCTTGTCAATCGATCCGACCGGCGACCTGCACGATCAGCCTCAGCGACCATACTTGTCGGGTCTACTTGAGTGAGGTCGCCCATGGCTGTGCAGTTCGAAGTACTCACCGGTGTCGACGGCGCGCGCCTCGGCATTGCCACCCTCGATGCGCCGTCGAGCCTCAACGCCCTGTCGCTGCCGATGATCGAGCAGTTGAGCCTGCACCTGCGTGCCTGGGCCCAGGATCCGGCGATCGTCTGCGTGCTGCTGCGCGGCAACGGCGCCAAGGCGTTCTGCGCTGGCGGCGACGTGCGCAGCCTGGTGGAGGCCTGTCGAGCCCACCCCGGCGAAGTGCCGCCGCTGGCCGCGCACTTTTTCGCCGCCGAATACCGTCTCGACCATTCGCTGCACCACTATCCCAAACCGTTGCTGTGCTGGGGCCACGGCCATGTGCTCGGTGGTGGCATGGGGCTGCTGCAGGGCGCCGGGGTGCGTATCGTCACGCCGTCCAGCCGCCTGGCCATGCCGGAGATCAGCATCGGGCTTTATCCGGACGTCGGCGCCAGCTGGTTTCTCGCCCGCCTGCCCGGCCGTCTCGGCCTGTTTCTTGGCCTGACCGGTGCGCCGATCAATGGCCGCGACGCCATCGACCTGGGTCTGGCCGACCGCTTCATGAAAGACGAACAACAGGAGCAACTGATCGACGGCCTGCTGCAACTGAACTGGCAAGAACAGACCGCCATGCAACTCAACAGCCTGCTCAAGGCGCTGGAGCAGGAGGCGCACGAGGCACTGCCCGCAGCGCAATGGCTGCCGCGTCGGGAGAAGATCGACAAGGTGCTGGATGTCAGTGATCCGGCCTGTGCCTGGAAGGGCATCGGTCAACTGGCGCAGCAGGACGACGTGGTGCTGGCCAATGCCGCGCGGACGCTGCTCAAGGGCTGTCCATTGACCGCGCATCTGGTCTGGGAGCAGATCAGCCGGGCGCGTTATCTGTCGCTGGCGCAGGTGTTCCAGATGGAATACGCCATGAGCCTGAATTGCTGTCGGCATCCGGAATTCAGTGAGGGTGTGCGGGCGCGTTTGCTGGGCAAGGACAACACGCCGCACTGGCACTGGCCGGACATTGCCCAGGTGCCGGAGGCGGTGGTCGAAGCGCATTTCAACAAGGCCTGGGAAGGACGACACCCCCTGGCCGATCTGGCGTGAGGCCAGGCGTCAGGGGGTGTTCGGGTTCAGCGATCAGTGGTCGCGGCCACGGTCGCCGTTGCGGTCGCCATTGCGTCCATCGCCGCGGCCATCACCGCGGTTGCCACGCCAACCGCCACCCCGGTCGTCACGACCTGGTCCGCGGCTCCAGTTATGGTCGTTGCGATCAGGACCACGGTTCCAGCCGTGATCATTGCGGTCAGGCCCGCGGTTCCAACCACCGTCTGGACGGCCCGGACCATGACCGTCATAGCGACCGGGGCCGGGATACGGGCGGTGGGACGGGCCTGGCGCCGGTTGGTAGTAGCGCGGCGCCGGAGCGTAGTAACGCGGTTGCTGGGGTACTACGTAGTAACCGCGGTTGTAGGGATAAGCCGGCCGGTAGTAGCCCGGATAGTCATAGCGATCGACCGAATAGACATCGGTTCGATAGTAGCCACCGCCCCCATAAGGCGCACAAGCGGTGAGCAACAAACCCAATACGGCAAGCAGAGAGAGTTGGCGATACATGGCGGCCTCCTGGACCGCGGAACTGCCCATCCCAGCGGCGCTGGTCGGCGTCGATCGGCAAACGTTCATCGACATTGAATCAGACCGCGAAAAGTCCGTGCCGTGCGATTTCAGCAATAATTTGAAATAGGTTGAAGCCGACAAAAATCCTCCGGTTATTTTTTTGTTACACCTCTAGAATAGGAGGCATTGGTAGCTGCTCCCGGGATTCCCATGCCGCTTCGTTCCGCCCTGTTTTCGCAACGGTCCCTGCTACTGGCATTACTGCTGTTACTTGGCTGCGGCTTCATCTCGACTTCGCTGGTCAGCTACTACGCCTCGCGCAGTTCGATCCGCGACAACATCGTCAATACCGAACTGCCGCTGACCTCCGACACGGTCTATTCGGAAATCCAGAAAGACCTGATCCGGCCCATCGTGGTGTCCTCGATGATGGCGCAGGACACCTTCCTGCGCGACTGGACCCTCGCTGGCGAAACCAATCCGGAGCAGGTCACCCGCTACCTCAGCGAGGTCGAGCGCCAACAGCGCGCCTACACCGCGTTCTTCGTGTCCGAGGCGAGCGGTACCTACTACCAGGCCAAGGGTATCCTCAAGACAATCGACCCGAGCACCGAGCGCGACCGCTGGTACGCGCGGGTCAAGCAAATGACGGCGCCCTACGAAATCAACGTCGACCTGGACATGGCCAACCAGGAC
Organism: Pseudomonas sp. Marseille-P9899; assembly: GCF_903166565.1. NCBI lineage: Bacteria > Pseudomonadati > Pseudomonadota > Gammaproteobacteria > Pseudomonadales > Pseudomonadaceae > Pseudomonas > Pseudomonas sp. Marseille-P9899. The sequence continues at coordinate 538,762 of NZ_CAESCG010000003.1, read as the reverse complement.
CGCATGACGGTGTTCATCAACTACAAGGTGTTCGACTACAACCACAACTTCATCGGCGCGGCCGGTGTCGGATTGACGGTCGATGCGGTGGTCAGGCTGATCGATGCCTACCAGTTGCGCTACCAGCGGGCGGTGTATTTCGTCGACGCTCGCGGCAAGATTGTCCTCACCGGCTCTTCCGGCGGCCCGGAAGGCGCCCGTGCGGGTATTTCGCTGGACAGCATTCCAGCGCTGAGCCCGCTGCTGGCGCGCATGCCGACGCCGACCACCGGCAGCCGCGACTACGAGCGCAACGGCCAGAGCCACTACCTCAATGTGCGCTTCATTCCCGAACTGGACTGGTACCTGTTCGTCGACAAACCCATCGGCGACAGCCTCGACAGCGCGAAGCAGTCGCTGTACCTGAACCTGGCGATCTGCGGAGTCATCTCGCTGATTGTCCTGGCAATGATCAACGGCATGATTCGCCGGCATCAGGACGGTATCCAGGAACTGGCGACCCTCGACAGCCTGACCCACCTGCACAACCGCCGTGCCTTCGACCTGCTGGCGGCCCAGGCGCTGCTGGAAGCAGAACGCACGCCGGCGCCGCTGACCGCCTTGCTGCTCGACCTCGACCACTTCAAGGAACTCAACGACACCTACGGCCACCTGGCCGGCGACGAAGTGTTGCGCCAGTTCGCCCGGGTGCTTGAAGGCAGCCTGCGCCAGGCCGACATCCTCTGCCGCTGGGGCGGCGAGGAATTTGTCGTCCTGCTCAAGGACACCGACGCGACAAAAGGGCTCGCCGTGGCCGAGAAGATCCGCCAGCGCACCGAAGAGCGGACGTTCATGTTCGGGGAAACCGCCATCGAACTGACCACCAGCATCGGCTTGAGCAGCCTCCACGCCAACGACACCCTGCACAGCCTTATCGCCCGCGCCGACCTGGCGCTGTACCGGGCCAAACAGAGCGGGCGCAATCGCGTCTGCTGCGAACCTTCGGCGCCCGACCATGGCTGATCCCGATCGCTGCCCCGCCTGCGGCGCCCTCAATCAGTGCAGCCTCGCCGATCCGCGCACCGCAGACCGGGCCTGCTGGTGCTACAGCGTGCAGATCGATCCGGCGCTGATCGAGGCGCTGCCCGCCGAGCTGCGCAACGTCGCCTGCCTGTGCCCGTCGTGTGCGCAGGTCGATGCCCAACTGAAAGCTGCCGACACTTCGTCAAACGGCTAAACTGCGCGCCCTTTTACGGCCGTCCTTACCCATGCGCCTCGATCGTTTCCTCACCAACCTGCCCTGCTTCAATCGCCAGCAAGTGCGCTTGCTGCTGGTGGAACGCCGCGTGCGGGTCGATGGCCAGGTGGTGAATGATCCGCGGCATGAAGTGCGGGTATTCAGCCGCGTCGAGGTGGACGAGCAAGTGTTGCAGGCCGGCCATCCGGCACGTTATTTCATGCTGCACAAACCGGCCGGCTGCGTCAGCGCCACCACGGACCCGGTTCACCCGACGGTACTGGACCTGCTCGACGAGCCGGACAAGGACGACCTGCACATTGCCGGGCGCCTGGACTTCAACACCACCGGCCTGATGCTGCTGACCAACGACGGGCAGTGGTCGCGACGCCTGACCCAGCCGCAGACCAAACTGCCCAAGGTCTATTACGTGGAGACCGAGCAGCCGATCGAGGAGCACTACGTCGCGCGCTTTCGCGAGGGCTTCTACTTCGCCTTCGAAGACCTCACCACCCAGCCCGCCGACCTGGAGCCACTCAGCAGCCACAGCGCACGCCTGAGCATTATCGAAGGTCGCTACCACCAGGTGAAACGCATGTTCGGCCATTACGACAACAAGGTGGTGCGCCTGCATCGCGAGCGCATGGGCCCGCTGGAACTGGACCCGGCGCTTGCCCCCGGGCAATACCGGGCGCTGCGGGCAGACGAAATCCTGGCGATCTGAACCGCCCCGCGTCCGACAGAAAAAATTCATTAATTGCCCGAACGGCACTTGCAGCATCGTCCACGGGCTGCTTGAATCGAATCGTCGGTCTTCATGTGACTTACCAGTCACAGTCATAGTCCAAGACACCTTTTTGCTGGCTACCCGTGCCTTGATGCGCAGGAGACCTGCAAATTGCCCGCCAAGAACAACACCCGTCGACCAGGCCGGTATCGGATCGACAAGGGCCCCTCGCTTCACTTCCAGGCGTATGCCTACCTGTCATAAAGAACGTGCAAGCTTGCTTGGACGGATACCCTTTTTTTGCGCCAGGAGTCCATGACATGAGGCCAGAAATTGCTGTGCTGGATATACAGGGGCAGTACCGGGTTTACACGGAGTTCTATCGTTCGCAAGAAGCCGAGAAAACGATCATCCTGATCAACGGCTCGCTGGCTACCACGGCTTCTTTCTCGCAGACCGTGCGCAATCTGCACCCGCAATTCAACGTTGTGCTCTACGACCAGCCGTATGCCGGCAAGTCCAAGCCGCACAACCGCCACGAAAGGCTGCTGACCAAGGAAACCGAAGGGCAGATCCTGCTTGAACTGATCGACCACTTCGGCGCCGACCAGGTCATGTCCTTCTCGTGGGGCGGCGCCTGCACCCTCATGGCCCTGGCGCACAAGCCACGGCGCATCGAGCGGGCAGTGGTCAGTTCGTTCTCGCCGGTGATCAACGAACCGATGCGCGACTACCTGCAGCGCGGGTCGCGGTTCCTCAAGGACTGCGACCGCTATCAGGTCGGCAATCTGGTCAACGACACCATCGGCAAGTACCTGCCGCCGCTGTTCAAGCGTTTCAACTACCGGCACGTCAGCAGCCTGGACAACCACGAATACGCGCAGATGCACTTCCACATCCACCAGGTGCTCGACCACGACCTGGAGAAAGCGCTGAGTTCGGCCCGGGCCATCGATATTCCGGTGCTGTTCGTCAATGGCGAATGGGATGAATACACCACCACCAACGATGCGCGGCAGTTCGGCCGTCACGTGCGCAACTCGCACTTCAGCGAGATCCGCAGTGCCGGGCACTTCCTCGACATGGAAAACAAGTCGGCCTGCCGCGACACCCGCGATGTGCTGCTGAACTTCCTCAAGCCGACGCAACGCGAACAACGCCTGCGTTACCAGCCTGTACAGGGCCAGCATGCACTGGCCATCTGAGGGAAACGGGCACCTGTAGCACAGCCAGCGGTATCGATTGCCCTGCCGGGCAATCTGAAGATCATCGCCCTGTCGCTACAGGTCGCACGCACGATTCACGGATAAAGCTTCAAATCGTTTCACGGTTCTGGTAAAAAGTCGGCCTGCGCGGGTGTCGTATAATGGCATTACTCCAGCTTCCCAAGCTGATAACGAGGGTTCGATTCCCTTCACCCGCTCCAGATCCCTCAACACCCGCCTCACGTTCCGCCCTTCCCGTGCAACCCCCCTCCTGATTCAAACCCTCGCGAACTACCCGAACTCCAGACGCATTCGCGTCGAACTGTTCATCGCCAACTGATTAAAAAACCCTGCCAACCACGTAAATTTTTACGAACATCAAAATCGACAATCAGGCGTTAACGCCGGAATATCGCCGAAAAAATACAAAAAATCTCGATAAATATTCATGAAATAAAAATAATGTAGCGTTTTACTTGACACGCTACCGCCCCTTCGTTTCTTATTTTTCACACCTTGCCCTGCGCCCGATAAACGAAGAAGAACAGCGCCGCCGCCATCATGACGCCCGTCCGCCCTTGCCCACACGCACCGCCTTCGTCGTTCCGGTCCTGCAAAACCTGACACCGGCGCCTTGCCCGCGCCCATTTCCGCTCCGCCATAAAAGGTAAACAACATGGAGCTGATCCGCTCAACCTTGCCGTGCCCGCCGCGCGCCGTATCCGCCGTCCTGCTTCAGGAGCATCGCCCTCATGCAGCCTGAACACAGCAGCGCCGGCAACGTCCAATTGCGCAAATCCCTTCGCCTCTGGCAGGTAGTGGTCATAGGTCTGGCGTATATCGCACCGATGACGGTGTTCGACACCTTCGGCATCGTCTCCGGCATCACTGCCGGCCACGTGCCCAGCGCCTATGTCCTGGCCCTGCTCGGCATCCTCTTCACCGCAGTGAGCTACGGCACGCTGGTGCGACGTTTCCCCCAGTCCGGCTCGGCGTACACCTACACCCAACGGGCAATCAATCCCTATGTCGGCTTCCTTGTCGGCTGGTCGTCGCTGCTGGATTACCTGCTGCTGCCGATGGTCAACGCCCTCCTCGCCAAGCTCTACCTGTCGGCGATGTTCCCGGAAGTGCCGGAGTGGATCTGGGTGGCGGGCTTCGTCACGCTGATCAGCCTGGTCAACATGCGCAGCATCAATCTGGTGGCGAACTTCAACACGCTGTTCGTCGCCGTGCAGATTCTGATCATGGCGGTGTTCGTTTACCTCTGCCTGCGCGGCCTGCACCAGGGCGAAGGCCTGGGCACGGCCTGGTCACTGACCCCGTTCGCCGACGAGAAAACCCAGTTCAGCGCGCTGATGGCCGGGGCGACCATTCTCTGTTTCTCGTTCCTGGGCTTCGATGCGGTCACCACGCTCTCGGAAGAAACCCACCAACCAGAGAAAGTCATCCCACGCGCGATCTTCCTGATCGCCCTGATCGGCGGCGTGGTGTTCATCCTCATGTCGTTCTTCATCCAGTCCTACTTCCCAACCATGGAGCGCTTCCATGACCACGAAGCCGCCCTGCCGGAAATCGCCCTGTATGTCGGCGGCAAGCTGTTCCAGTCGATCTTCATTGCCTGCACGGTGATCAACACCATCGCCTCGGGCCTGGCGTCCCAGGCCAGCGTGTCGCGCCTGCTGTTTGTCATGGGCCGCGACAAGGTCATCCCGCACAACGTCTTCTCGCGCCTGCACCCACGCTTCAAGACTCCCGTGCTGAACATCGCCATCGTCGGTTTCATCGCCCTGTCGGCGATCTTCTTCGACCTGGTGACCGCCACGTCGGTGATCAACTTCGGCGCGCTGGTGGCCTTCAGCTTCGTCAACCTCTCGGTGATCAACCACTGCTACCTGCGCGAAGGGCGCAACCAGGGGTTGGCCAACAAGCTCAAGTACCTGGTCCTGCCCACCATCGGCTTTTGCATCATCGCCATGCTCTGGCTCGACCTCGACGAACACTCGCTGCTGCTCGGGGGCGCCTGGGCGTTGTTCGGCGTGATCTACCTGACCTGGCTGACCAAGTCTTTCCGGGTTGCGCCGCCCACCTACATCGCCGAATGAGCCAGCCCGTCGACAACGCCCGCCGCTGAGCGGGCGTTGTTCATGATCGAGAAGGAAATCACCCCCATGCTCCAGCGCCGCCTCTCCATTCAGTGGAAGATCATTCTCCTTACCGGCCTGTGCGTTTCGGCCATCATCGTGTTCCTGATGCTTACCTCGCTGACCCAGGCCCGGCGCAGCGCGGAGCAGGTGTTCGCGGCCAACACCGAACTGCTCGACCAAAACGCCCGCCTGCGGCTGCAAGCCCACGGCGAAACCCAGGCGCTGCGGATCCAGCGTTACTTCATGGATGCCTGGCAGTACGGCAATGGTTTCGCCCGCCTGGTCCAGGTCCTAAAGAATCGCGGCGACGCCGACCTGCGCGGCGAACTGGTCAGCCAGGCGCGCACAGCCCTGGCCGACAATCCAGACCTGATCGGCCTGTACCTGGTATTCCAGCCCGGCGCGCTGGACCAGCAGGATGCCCGCTTCGCCGGCCAAGACAGCCTGGGCAGCAACGACCTTGGGCGCTTCTCGCTGTATTGGTCGCGGCCAAAACCGGGCACCCTGGAATCGGAAGCGATGCCCGAATCGATGCTGGCCGACACCACCGCCGCCGCCAACGGTTCGCCCTACAACCGCTGGCTCACCTGCCCGCTGGATACCGCCCGGGCCTGCGTGCTCGATCCTTATTTCGACGAGGTCAACGGCCGTCAGGTATTGATGACCAGCATCGCCCTGCCGCTACTGGAAGACGGCAAGGTCATCGGCGTGATCGGCCTGGACATCGGCCTCGACAATCTGCAGCAACTGAGCCTGGACAGCCGCAAGGAGCTGTTCGACGGCCAGGGCCAGGTCAGCATCGTCAGCCCCGCCGGCCTGCTGGCCGGGTACAGCCGCGACGCCACGCAACTGAGCAAGACCCTGGAACAGGCCTTCGGCGCGCAAGCAGGCGAACTGGTCACGGCGATCAGTTCCGGCAAGGCGGTCGAGCGTCTGGAAGGTGGCGAGATGCACATCACCCGCCCCTTCGCACCCATTCCCGGCGCGGCGCCGTGGCAGGTGCTGCTGGAAGTGCCGGAAGCGGTACTGCAGGCGCCCGCCATCGCCCTCAATGAACGCCTCGCCGCGCATAACCAGGCGGCCAACCTCACCAGCCTGTTGATCGCCATCGCCGCCGCCGTGGTCGGCCTGCTGCTGGTCTGGCTGACCGCCCGTAGCGTCACCCGGCCGATCCTTGCCGTGTCCGAGCGGCTGCGCGACATCGCCAGCGGCGAAGGCGACCTGACCCAGCGCCTGAACTACACCCGCGAAGACGAACTGGGCCAGTTGAGCGGCTGGTTCAACCGTTTTCTCGACAAGCTCCAGCCGGTGATCATCCAGGTCAAAGAATCCTTGCACGAGGCGCGCGGCACCGCCGACCAGTCCGCCGCCATCGCCAGCCAGACCAGCGGCGGCATGCAGCTACAGCAACGGGAAATCGAACAGGTCGCCACCGCCGCCAACGAAATGAGCGCCACCGCCCATGACGTCGCCCACAACGCCTCGCAAGCGGCCCATGCCGCGCGCGGCGCCGACCAGGCGACCCGCGAGGGCCTTGAACTGGTGGCGGTCACCCGCGAATCGATCGACCGGCTGGCCGCCGACATGGACCTGGCCATGGACCGGGTCCGCGCCCTGGCCGGACGCAGTGAAGAAATCGGCTCGGTGCTCGACGTGATCCGCGCCATCGCCGAACAGACCAACCTGCTGGCGCTCAATGCCGCCATCGAGGCCGCCCGCGCTGGCGAGGCGGGTCGTGGTTTTGCCGTGGTCGCCGACGAAGTGCGCAACCTCGCCCAGCGCACCCAGGTTTCGGTGGAAGAAATTCGCCATGTGATCGAGGCGCTGCAACTGGGCACGCAGGACGTGGTCGATGCCATGCACGAAGGCCAGCGCCAGGCCAAGGACAGCGCCACCCGAATGGAACAGGCGGTGCCGGCGCTGCAACGGGTCGGCGACGCGGTGACGGTGATCAGCGACATGAACCTGCAGATCGCCTCGGCCGCCGAAGAACAGAGCGCGGTGGCCGAAGAGGTCAACCGCAACGTCGCCGGAATTCGCGACGTGACCGAGTCGTTGTCCGGTCAGGCCGATGAGTCGGCGCGCATCAGCCAGGCCTTGAATCGCCTGGCCAATCAACAACAAGCTTTGATGGAGCAATTCCGGGTCTAGGATATGACCAGCAAAAGACGGGCGTGCCGTTGTGGACGCCCGGCAATCAAGGGAGCCCCATTGAATGGGTACGCGTTTTTTTGACCTGACGAGCGAACAGGGCGTGCTGCGCACGTCCATCGTCGTCACTTTATTCATCGCCGCAATCGGCATTGGCTTCGGCCTCGCCTCAGGCTCGTTCTCCATCGTCTTCGATGGTGTCTACTCGATGGTCGATGCCAGCATGAGCGGCTTGTCCCTCGTGGTGGTCAAGCTGATCACCGCCCACACCCGCACCGAACGCATGTCACGCAAGTTGCGCGAGCGTTTCACCATGGGTTTCTGGCACCTGGAACCGATGGTTCTGGCGCTCAACGGCATCCTCCTGACCGGCGTGGCGCTGTATGCGCTGATCAACGCCGTCAGCAGCCTGCTCGAGGGCGGGCGAGACCTGGAGTTCGGCGTGGCACTGGTCTACGCCGTGGTCACCGTGAGTGCCTGCCTGGCCATCGCCATCCTCGAAGCCCGTGCCAACCGCAAGATCCGCTCGGACTTCGTGGCGATGGACGTGAAAGGCTGGGTGATGTCGGCAAGCATCACCGCGGCGTTGCTGATCGCCTTCTGCTTTGGCCTTGCGGTCCAGGGCACGCGTTGGGAATGGCTGTCGCCGTACATCGACCCGGCGGTGCTGGCGCTGGTCTGCGTGGTGATCATTCCGATGCCGATATCGGTGGTGCGCCAGGCGCTGGCGGACATGTTCCTGGTGACCCCGGCCGATTTGAAACAACACGTCGATGAAGTCGCCCAGGCTTTTGTCGAGCGGCACAGCATGCTGTCGTATCGGGCTTATGTGGCGAAGGTCGGGCGGTCGCGGGAAATCGAGCTGTACTTCATCGTGCCCCGGACCATGCCCGCTCGAAACATCGCCGAGTGGGACGCGTGGCGGGATGAGATCGGCAATGCCATTGGCGGTGAAGGGCCGGATCGGTGGTTGACGGTGGTGTTTACCGGGGATCCGGAGTGGGCGGAATAACGCCGGGCCTGCTTTGCAGTCCTTCGCGAGCAAGCTCGCTCCCACAGTGACCGCAGTCAGCCTGGATCTCCAGTCCTGCCAAAGCCCGTGTGGGAGCGAGCTTGCTCGCGAAGGCCGCGAAGCGGCCCAAGAGCAAGTTAATCGCTCATTCGTAAAAACCCGCTGTTTTCTTCAGCGCATCTGAGAAGTTATAGATTTCGTCCAATGATGAGATCGGATGGCGTGTTTCGTTTTTTTCCTCATCAAAAATACCGATGTATTTCTGCGAGCGATTGAAATGCAAACGACAAATCGGCTTACGGTTGTTGTCGTCAAGTAGGATTCCGAAATAGCTCTGAGTATCGCGCTGCACAATCCGCTTGGCATCAACTACCGCCCGAACAACGGCCCGAACGATATGGTAGCCCTCCAGTTCCTCCAGAGTTGTCATCACTTTGTCGTCAGCTTCAGGACGCTCCGGCGATTCATTAGCGGCTTCAGGAGTCGTTCCGACAAACGCCAAGTCTGACTTCACAGCACCGCTCATGGCGGACTTCAACCGATCGTTGATCTGATCATTCAAATACTGCGCCAGCGCCTTGCGGGTCAGCTCATAAAACTGGTCACGAACCTTTTGGGTCAGCGCACCGTCGTAGACGCGAGACGCGAAAACCTTGACGAAATCATCGTCAGGCTTAGTAAATTGCGCAGCAATAAGCTTTTTGATCTGACTGACGTACTTGAGCTCCCCTGCCGCACTGATGATGGAATCAACATCAAATGCAGACTTCGTAAGCTTTATCAGTTCAGGAACCGAGTACTCATCGATATTCAGCAGATCGAGCTCGAGGAAAGGCTTCTCATCCATCTTGTTTGGCGCGTCAAGATCAGTGAAAAACTTGTAGACCTGCCCGTTGGTCAAGATCGAGATCCGCGCACTGGTTACGTGGAAATAACGGAACAGCTGGGAAGCGTGATTGATATGTAGAGGCTCACCGATTTTCTTACACTCGATGAGCACCTGAACCTCACCATCTTTCATGATGGCGTAATCGATTTTCTCCCCCTTCTTCGTACCCACATCACACACAAATTCAGGGGTAACCTCCGTCGGGTCAAACACGTCATACCCAAGCACCGTACTGATGAACGGCATGACAAAGGCATTCTTGGTCGCCTCTTCTGTCTGAATGGCTGCCGCTTGCAGACGGACCTTCGCCGCGAGGCTGGTCAGCTTTTCAAAGAACTCCATGGGTTACCCCTTCTCTATGTCTGTGCCGTATGATGCTGGCTAAATGCCTGCTACCCGCAAGACGGATATCAGGATTTACTAGCTGTCGGCAACTCCTGTACTACTGCACACAGCATTGAAACACCACGCCTCACATTTTCGAGACCGATCACCGACAGACCACCGACCGTCCCCAAGGACGCGCCGGGCGCCAAGGTATTGCGCTAGTGTCTGCCCGATACATCAAAAGGACCTGATCATGTTTCTTTCCCGCTGGCTTCCGGGCCTGGCCAACCTGCTGCATTACCGTCGCGAGTGGTTCCGCCCGGACGTGCAGGCTGGCCTTTCGGTTGCCGCCATCCAGATTCCCATCGCCATCGCCTATGCGCAGATCGCCGGCCTGCCGCCGCAGGTGGGCCTGTATGCGTGCATCCTGCCGATGATCGTTTACGCGCTGGTGGGCAGTTCGCGGCAGTTGATGGTCGGCCCGGACGCGGCCACTTGCGCCATGGTCGCCGGGGCGATCGCGCCGCTGGCCATGGGCGATCCGCAGCGGCTGATGCAGTTGTCGGTGGTGGTCACGGTGCTGGTGGGCCTGATGCTGATCGCCGCAGGGGTGGCGCGGGCCGGGTTCATCGCCAGCTTCTTCTCGCGGCCCATTCTGATCGGCTACCTCAACGGTATCGGCCTGAGCCTGCTGGCCGGGCAATTGGGCAAGGTGGTGGGCTTCAAGATCGAGGGCAACGGTTTCATCCTCAGCCTGATCAACTTCTTCGAACGGGTCGGCGAGATCAAATGGCTGACCCTGAGCATCGGCCTCGCCGGCCTGGCGATGCTGATCTGGCTGCCGCGACGTTACCCCAAGCTGCCCTCGGCGCTGGTCACGGTGGCGGTGTTCACCCTGATCGCTGGTGTGTTCGGCCTCGACCAGTACGGCGTCGCGGTGCTCGGCCATGTGCCCGGCGGCATGCCGGAACTGGCCTGGCCGCAGACCTCGCTGGAAGAAATGAAAAGCCTGCTGCGCGACGCCCTGGGTATCGCCACCGTGAGCTTCTGTAGCGCCATGCTCACCGCCCGCAGCTTCGCCGCGCGGCACGGCTACGCGATCAACGCCAACCACGAGTTCGTTGCGCTGGGCGTCTCCAACCTGGCCGCCGGGGTGTCGCAGGGCTTCGCCATCAGCGGCGCCGACTCGCGCACCGCAGTCAACGACATGGTCGGCGGCAAGAGCCAACTGGTGGGGATCATCGCCGCGCTGGTGATCGCCGTGATCCTGATGTTCTTCACCACGCCCATGGCCTGGATTCCGCAGGCGGCGCTGGGCGCGGTGCTGTTGATGGCCGGCTGGGGCCTGATCGACGTGCAGTCGCTGCGCAAGATCTGGGCGCTGAGCCGCTTCGAATTCTTCCTGTGCGTGTTCACCACCATCGGCGTGCTCGGCGTTGGCGTGTTGCCGGGGATCATCATCGCTGTGACCCTGGCGATCCTGCGCCTGCTCTACAGCATCTACCAGCCCACCGACGCGGTGCTCGGCTGGGCACCCGGCATCGAAGGCCAGGTGGACATCAGCCGCCACAAGGACGCCCGCACCGTGCCGGGCCTGGTGGTGTACCGCTTCGACGACGCGATCCTGTTCTTCAACGCCGACTACTTCAAGATGCGCCTGCTCGACGCGGTGCAGCGCGAGCCCGAGCCGAAGGCCGTGCTGTTCGATGCCGAGGCGGTGAGTTCCATCGATGTTAGCGGCATCGCAGCGCTGCGCGAAGTGCGGGATACGCTAAAGGCCCAGGGCATCGAGATGGGCATCGCCCGGGCGCGCGGGAATTTCCTCAGGATGCTGGTGCGCTCGGGCCTGGCGCGGGAGATGGACAACCATCTGCTGTATGGCTCGGTACGCGCCGGGATCCGCGCGTACCGGTTGTGGCGCAACAAGATCAAGCGGGATGAAGAGGATGCCGGCCGCGTAGCGCCGGTGCCTGATCTGCCTTGAGGATGGCCCAGCAGGAGCGAGCTTGCTCGCGCCTGCATCAGCCGCGCCGTGGAATCAGCCCCGGCAGCGCATGCAGCAAGGCATTCACGGCAAAGCCGATGAACATCAGCCCGCACGCCCGGGTGATCCACAGCTCGTAGCGGGTGTACAGCGTGCGCACGTGCCGCGCGCCGACCACCACGATCAGGATCAGGTAAGCCAGCAAGCCGCCAAGGAAACTCAGCGCGATCAGCGCCGGCAGCATCGACCAGTCCAGCGCTTCGGCGCGGCTGGAGAGCAGCGCGGTAAAGGTCGCCACGGCCACCGGGTACGCCTTGGGGTTGGTCAGACCGAAAACCACACCGTGCCAGAACGGCTGGCGTGCCGCGCCCTGCTCGCCATTCGCGGCGCCCGGTCGGCTGCGCAATGCGCGCAGGCCAAGCCAGAACAGGTACAGGCCGCTGATCAGGCCGAGGATGTCGAACACCGAACTGCCGATCTGCCGCGCGCCGACGATTGCCACCAGCGCGGTGCTGCACCAGAGCACATCCCCCAACAGGTGACCGCAGAGAAACCCGGCGCCAGCGCGACGGCCACGGGTGGCGCCGATCCCCAGCACGGCCAGCACACCGGGGCCCGGTGTGATGCCATAGATGAAGCCGGAAGCGAGCACGGCGAACAGCAGCGATAGCGTCATGGGGAGGAAGTCCGTATCAGGTAGACGCCAGAGTCTACGCCGCCTCCAGGGCAATCGACCAGAGGCTCAATAGCCCCCGGACTTCAACAATATCGCCTCGTCCTGCGGCACCCCTCGCCCATAAAAGCGCAGCAGCGCACCCGTGCGATTGGTGAAGATGCCATCGACCCCGGCGTCGCTGACCCGCTGGAAATCCACCGCCTCATCGACGGTGTAGGCGTGCACCAGCAGGCCCTTGTCGTGAGCCATGCGGTTCATCCATGGCTGCACCAGGTCGGCGTAACTCTGCTCGCCTCCCGCTGCCAGCGCAGCGGACGGGCCGACGCCGACGGCGCCCGCCGCCTTGGCATGATCGAGCCAGCGCTCGAACTCGGCGCGGTCCCTGGGTTGCTGACGGGCGAGGAAGGCGGCTTTGTCGCGCTCGCCCGACTCGGCAAAGGTCGGGCCCGGCATCGGTTCGATATGCCCCTTGCCCAGCCACAACAGCAGCACCTTGGGCACCTGCGGCATGGCCGTGTGCAGCAGCGCGAGGCTGTCGCGGTCAAAACTCTGCAACACCACGCGCCCCGGCACGTCCAGCCAGCCGCGGGCCTGCAAGGCGCGCTGCAGGTCCTGCTCGATACCGGGAAACAGGTTCGGCACCTTGGTTTCGATATACAGCCCGGGCCGCAGGGCAGGATTGGCTTCAGCGATGTCCATCACTTCCTCAAGCGTCAGCACCTTGAGGCCGGCGAACGCCGCCCGGGCGCGCTCGGGATAGGCCTGGTTGAACCAGCTTCCCGCATCCAGCGATTTCAATTCGGCGAGGGTGAAGGCGCTGACCGGACTGTCCTTGCGCTCGGGAAAGCGTTCGGCCACATCGCTGGTGCGGTGCAAATCATTGTCGTGCACCACCACCAGCACGCCGTCGCGGGTGCGTTGCAGGTCCAGCTCGAGGTAATCGGCGCCCAGGTCGCGGGCCAGTTCATAGGCCGGTGCCGTGGACTCCGGCGCATCGAACGATGCCCCGCGATGAGCGATTACCGCCGGATAGGCAATGCCCTGCGCCTTGGCCAGCGCCGCGCCGTCGCGGGCCATGACCGGCGCGCTCAACCCCAACAGCGCAATGCCCAGCCCCAGAAAGATCCCCTTGAATGACATCGACCGCTCCTCATCAAAACCGGCCCAGAGCATAGTCGCCGACACGGATGACAGCCCGTGACGTGCTACAGTCCCGCCCTGCCAATTTGCAACAGATTCCTACGAGACAAGCATGCCCCTCGCCGACGTCGACGCCACCCTCGCCTCCTGGCCGGATCTCAACACCCGTCACCCGTGCAGCGGCCTGCTGCTGGGCAACGGCGCCAGCCGGGCGATCTGGCGGCCGTTCAGCTATTTCTCGCTGTTCGAGCTGGCCCAGCGCGTGCGCAACAAACCGCTGGGGGTGAGCGACCAGGCGTTGTTCAAATCCCTCGGCAGCGAACTGTTCGAGCCGGTGCTCAGCGCCCTCAACACCACGGTGCGGGTCAACGCCGCACTGGCGATCAGTTCGTCGGCGCCGCTGAACCGCTATTACGCGATCAAGGAAGCGCTGATCCACGCCGTGCGCAGCGTGCACATTCCGTGGAAGCTGCTGCCGTCCAGCACCCTGGCAGCGATCAACGCCGAGCTGCGCAACTACCGCGCGGTGTTCTCCGGCAATTACGACCTGCTCAACCACTGGGCCGTCAGTCATGACCCGCAGGGTTTCCAGCCGTTGTTCGATGAAGAGGGCCACTTCGACGTCAGCCGCACCCATGGCGAAGGCACCCGCATGCACTACCTGCACGGCGGCCTGCACCTGCTCAAGACCCAGGACGGCGGCACGCGCCAACGCGAGGCCGATGGCAGTCAGTTGCTCGATGGCTTTGCCATCAACACGCCGGGCGATGTGCCGCTGTTCGTCAACGAAGACACCAGCGAACACAAGCTGCAAGCGATCCGCGCCTCGGATTACCTGACCTGGAGCTACGCCGCGCTGGCCGCGCACACTAGCGGCCTGTGTATTTTTGGCCATCACCTCGACCGTGCCGATCGACATTTGCTGCGAGCGATCCAGCAGGCCCGTCCGGCCCATCTGGCGATCGCGATCCTGCCGTTGAACGACGCTTCGATCATCAGCCAGAAGCAGCATTACGCGCGCATCTTCGGTGAATCGCCGGAGATCACCCTGCATTTCTTCGATGCCAGCAGTCACCCGCTCGGCCGTGCCGAACTGAACGTGCCGGCCCCCGCGCCAATCACCCGGCGGCGCCGCTGAAAGACGCCGGCGGCAGGAACATGCTGAAACACCCATAGTAAATAACAATAATTCTCGATAACATTTGCGACCTTTCTCTCCGGCACTTTCCTGGAAAGCTCGCATGCGCCGCCCCAAACCCGATCCTTTCGCGCAAGAAACCTGCCATGGGTTTTACAGCGACATCCTGCATTTCCTGCGCAAGCGCATGGACAACGCCAGCGATGCCGCGGACATGACTCAGGACGTCTTCACCCAATGGCTGGGTTACCGCGACAAAGCCCGGGTGGAGCAGCCTCGCGCGTTCCTGTTCCAGATGGCGCGCAACCTGTTGCGCGATCACTGGAGACGGCAGAAAGTGCGCCACACGGTGCTCGACGAACATGCCGAGTCGGCGGAGCAAACCCAGGCCTGCGAGGCCCCAAGCAGCGACCCGATGGCCAGCGCGCAGCACCTGCAACGCCTGGATCATTTGAAAATTGTCCTTGCCGAACTCTCGCCGCGACGGCGCGAAGCCCTTATGCTGCACCGCTTCGAAGGTTTAAGTCAGGCACAGATCAGTGAACGCATGGGCATTTCAGTCAGCATGGTGGAGAAACACATCGCCGCCGCGCTGCTGTACCTCAAGCAGCGCCTGGACAGTGACAACGTTGCGGAGCAACCAGAATGACCCTTCCTGACATGGACAGCCGTTCGGTCGACGCCCAGGCGGCGAGCTGGTTTACCCGTAACCGCAATGAGCGCTCGCGAGCCTCGCGCAAAGCCTTCGCCCAGTGGCTGGAACACCCCGCAAACGCCCGCGCATACCATCAGTTCGAACAGCTCTGGGACGATCTTGCCGCCCTCAAGGAACTGAACAAGCCGGTGCAGCTACGCCCGCGCAAAGCCTCGTACTGGCGCCCGGCGCTGGCCACGGCGGCAGCGCTGGTCTGCGCATTGCTGGCGAGTAACCTGGGCAAACCGGCCGCGTCGGTGGAGCAACAACTGGCCAGTCTGGATGGCCAGCCGCGCACCATCACCTTGCCCGACGGCAGCCGTCTCAACCTCAACGCCAACTCCCGCGTGCGGATCGAGTTCGATGCCGAACGGCGACTGGTGCACCTCGATCAAGGCCAGGTCTACCTGGAAGTCAGCCCGGACAAGGAACGACCGTTGTTCGTCGATGCCGGCCCCGCCCGGGTCCGGGTGGTGGGCACCGCGTTCGACCTGCGCCGCGGCCAGCAGGAACTGGTGCTGAGCGTGGACCACGGCCTGGTGGCGTTCGACGCGCCGGGCGAGCGCCGCGAACCGATGCTGCTGGGCGCCCGCGAGCGCGCGGTGTACAACCTGGCCCGCGGCGACCTGGTGCGGCAGACCCTGAGCGACGGCGAAGTCGCCGACTGGCGCAGCGGCCATGTTTCGTTCCGCAACCGCGAACTGGCGAGCCTGGTGGACGAACTGTCGCTGTACCGCCCGGCGGCGGTGCTGCTGGCTGACCCGGCGCTGGCGAAGTACCGGGTTTCCGGCAACCTCGATGTGCATGACCCTGACGCCCTGCTCAATGCCTTGCCGGCGTTATTGCCGGTGAAGACCGCCGTGTTGGCGGATGGGCGGATGCGCATCGAGCGCGCCGGAAAGTAGAACCACCGCGTCGCAGCAAGCCTGCTGAAAAATTCTGAGAATATTTTTCATTCGCATGTGAGGGTTTTTCCTCGCCCCGCGTCTTCCTCCCCGTCCGCGCCCTGCGCACTGACTTTTTCTGGCCTTTGGCCGCACTGGGGGATTTCATGTTTCGCGCGTTTCGACCTTCCAAGCCGTTGTCTGCCCGTCCATCGCTGCTTGCCGTGTGCCTGGCCCTGAGCCTTCAGGCCCAGGCCGCACCCGTTGAGCTGCAGTTGCCGGCCCAGCCACTGGCCACCTCGCTGAGCCAGGTGGCGCAACAGACCAAAGTGCAACTGCTGTTCGACGAGTCGTTGCTGCGCAACGTTTCCGCGCCAGCCCTGCGCGGCAATTTCAGCGCCGAGGAAGCGATTGCCCGCCTGCTCGCCAGCAGCCGCTTCACCCTGGTCAAGGTGGGCACCACCTACGTGGTGCGCCCGAAGGAAGACGAAACCACGCCTCCAGGCAACAACAACACGTCCATCCAGCTCGGCGCCATGAGCATCGTCGGCGACGGCCAGCAAGTGACCCCGGCCACTGTCGGCCGCTCGACCCTGACCCAGCGCGATATCGACCGTGAACAGGCGAACAACGTGCCGTCCCTGCTGAGCACCCTGCCCGGCGTGGAAATGGCCGGTTCCATGATGCCCGGCGGGCAGAAGATCAATATCTGGGGCATGGGCGACGCCGAGGACGTGCAACTGACCGTCGACGGAGCCACCAAGACCGGCTTCGAGCGTTACCAGCAGGGCACGATGTTCGTCGAGCCGGAGCTGATCAAGAGCATCGAGGTAGAGAAAGGCCCGCACTCGCCGTTCGTGGGCAACACCGGCCTTGCCGGCAGCGTGCACATGACCACCAAAAATGCCCCGGACCTGCTGCAGGAAGGCCGCGACACCGGCGCGATGGTCAAATATGGCTACTCCAGCAACGACCATCAGCAGGTGTACAGCACGGCCTTGTTCGGGCGCACCGAAGATCGCCGTATCGATGGCCTGGTCTACCTGACCAAGCGCGACGGCGACGATTTCAAGCTGGCCTCGTCGCAGCCCGACCCACGCAACCAGTACCCGATCAACCCCAAGCGCCTGCCTGACAGCGCCCAGGACCTGGAAGGCGGCCTGTTCAAGCTGAATGTCCAGCTCACCGATGAGCAGTCGCTCGGCCTGTCCTACTCGCGCTCGAACAACCAACGCATGACCCGCTACTCGTCGACCAACTACTCGACGCCGCCGACCAAGGCCAACATCGACCGCTACGGTTACAAAGACGCCATGCGCCGTTTCCTGGCGCACCGCGAAACCATCGACACCACCTGGTCGGCCAAATATCGCTTCCAGCCGGTGGACAATCCGCTGGTCAATCTGGAAGTCAGCTATTCCGAATCCGATGTCGACCAGACCGACGAGCGCGGGCCCAACGCCGTGTTCCAGCTCGCCACCGGCGGCCGGCGCATGGATACCGAATACAAGGACCGCAACTTCGAAGTACGCAACACCGCGCAGTTCAACACTGGCGTGCTGGAACACTCGCTGACCACCGGCGTCGAGTTGCACCGCCACGCCCGCGAAACCGAGATGTGGCTGCCGGGCAACGCGCAAAACACCGCGGCCTACAACTACGGCCACTTCCAGCCGAACTTCATGCCCCACGGCAAAGTGGATACCAACAGCGCCTACGTGCAGGACGCCATCACCCTTGGCCAGGTGACCATCACCCCGTCGTTGCGCTACGACCATGTGCGCAACCGCGGCGAAGATAACGACGCGCCGTTCTACAACGTCGCCTCGGCCGGCCACGACTACAGCGCCAAGACCTACACCGGCTGGTCGCCGCGCCTGTCCGTGTTCTGGCGTGCCACCGACGACGTCGCGTTCTTCGCCGACTATTCGAAGACCTGGCGCGCGCCGGTCATCGACGAGCAATACGAAGTACAGAGCGCGGCCAGCACACGCAGCGCCACCAGCCGCGACCTCGATCCAGAGCGCGTCACCGCCCTGCGTGCCGGTAACGTCACCGACTTCTCCGGCCTGTTCTTCGCCGACGACAACCTGCAGGTCCGCACCACCCTGTTCCACAACAAGATCAAGGACGAGATCTTCAAGAACCTCGGTATCGAGTGTCAGGCGCAGATCGCGACCGGCGGCAACATCGGCCAGAGCTGCGGCAACTACCTGATCGGCAACTACCGCAATCTCGAAGGCGTGACCTACAAGGGCTTCGAGGTGGAAAGCTTCTACGATTCCACCTACCTGTTCGGCACCCTTTCCTACACCTGGATGACCGGCAAACACGAAGGCGCCTACAACAACCCGTGGGGCCCGGATGTCTGGGCGCGTGATGTACCGGCACCGAAATGGGTGGCACGTCTGGGTGTGAAGATTCCCGAATGGGATGTGGTGGTGGGCTGGAAAGGCCTGTGGGTACGCCAGACCGATCGTCTGCCGAGCGACAAATACCCACCGGGTTTCATGGGCAGCGCACTGGGTGACAGCGCCTGGGACCATCGCGCCAACGACGCCTACAACGTCCAGGGCCTGTTCGCCAGCTGGAAACCGAAGCAGCAATACCTGAAGGGCACCGAGGTCAACTTCACCCTCGACAACATGTTCAACCGCGATTACGTGCCGATGCTCAGCGACAACAACGTCTACAGCACAGGGCGCAATGCCAAGGTGAGCATTACCCGGTTCTTCTGAGTAACGTAGGGGCCGCCTTGCGGCCCCGATTCACTCACGCCGGAATCAGTTGATCCGCCCGCAGCAATGTCTCCAGACAATGCTCAGAAACCCCATAGAACGCCTTCAACTCCGCGATCTTCTCCAGCAACGCCGCTGAATCCCCCGCCTCCTTGCGCTTGGTCGCGAGGATCATCTTGTTCTTGTTGGTGTGCTCCAACGAGATGAACTCGAACACCTTGGTGTCGTAACCACAGGCTTCCAGGTACAGCGCGCGCAGGCTGTCGGTGAGCATTTCCGCCTGCTGCCCCAAATGCAGGCCGTATTGCAGCATCGGCTTGAGCAAGCCCGGGCTGTGCAGCTGCGGACGGATCTGTTTGTGGCAGCACGGCGAGCACATGATGATCGCCGCGCCACAACGGATGCCGGTGTGGATCGCATAGTCGGTGGCGATATCGCAGGCATGCAGGGCGATCATCACATCGATCTCGGCCGGCACCACGGTGCGCACGTCACCCTGTTCGAACACCAGCCCCGGATGCTCCAGATGAGCGGCCGCGGCATTGCACAGTTCGACCATGTCCGGGCGCAACTCGACCCCCGTCACCTGCGCCGGACGCTGCAGGGTGTTGCTCAGGTAATCGTGGATGGCGAAGGTCAGGTAACCCTTGCCGGAGCCGAAATCCGCCACCCGCACGGGTTTGTCGTCCGCCAGCGAAACACTGGCGAAGGCATGGGAAAACACTTCGATGAATTTGTTGATCTGCTTCCACTTGCGCGACATCGCCGGGATCAGTGCCTGCTGCTTGTCGGTCACGCCGAGGTCCTGAAGGAACGGCCGGCTCAGTTCCAGGTAGCGTTTCTTCTCGCGGTCATGCTCGCCGCCCGCGGCCTGGCGCTCTTGCTGCGCGGCGTTGCGGTGCAGCATCGGCTTGCCCTTCTTGCTGAACTCCAGTTGCGCGTCATCGGCCAGGCTCAGCAAGTGGGCATTGCGAAACGCGCCCGGCAGCCACTCGCCGACCTGTGCCAGCGCTTCGTCCAGCGGCAGGTTGCGGGTGATGTCGCGGGTCTTGTAGCGATGGACGAATGACAGGCAGGCCTGCCCCTTGACCGTCAGCGGCTTGGCGATGATGCGTTGCAGGTCGGCTTCGGCGCCGACGTGACGGGCCAGTACCAGCTTGACGAAGGATTGCTGGTGCAGGCTCTCGGCCAACAGGGCGAGAAACTGCGCACGCGCATCCGGCGCGGCCTGGGCGGTGGGGGTAGCGGACATGGGGATTGGGTGCCTCGGGGGTTGCGGGGGCGCCAGCCGGCGCGCAATGGCGGGCATTTTACGTTGATGCCCGGCCAGCGCACAGCTTTTGTCGATCAGCGCGGCATCAGTCGAGGATCACTAGGCGGTTGGGCAGCTCGTTGCGGCTTTGGGTCAACGGCACATGGGTCTTGAGCAACTCGCCGCAGGCCTCGATGCAGGTGAGGAAACCCGCAAGCGTCTGGCCCGCGCGGACCTGGGCGGTGAAGCCGGCGACGATGGCGTCCCAGGCCTGGTTGTCCAGACGCGAGGCGATGCCGTCATCTACCAGGATTTCCACATAACGCTCCGCCTCGCTGACGAAAATCAGCACACCGGTACGGCCTTCGGTGTGGTGCAGGTTCTGTTCGAGAAACTGTCGCCGCGCCAGGTTCGACGCGCGCCAGTGGCGCACTGCCTTCGGCACCAGGCGACTGGTGAACAGCGGCAGGCGCAGCACCAGGCAAAGCACGATAAACGTCACCCACTGGGTGATCAGCAGACCGTGGGCGCTGAACCAGCCCGTGACGTAATACACCAGCCCCGGCACCAGCAGCGCCAGCAGGCTGGCCCAGACCAGCGGCACATAGGCGTAGTCGTCGGCGCTACGGGCCAGCACCGTGACCAGCTCGGCGTCGGTGTATTTCTCGACCGCCGTGATCGCCTCGGCGACCTGTCGTTGTTGCAACTCGTTGAGCAATGCCATCAGGTTGTTCCTTGAACACAATTAAGAGGCGCTGCGTTTTCTGTGGGAGTGGCTTCAGCCGCGAATGGGCGCGCAGCGGCCATAAAACCTGAGCCCGCGGTGTATCAGGCTGGTCGGGGACTCAGGTTCTACGACGGCTCTGCCGCCGTTCGCGGCTGAAGCCGCTCCTACAGGGATTCCGTCGCCCCAACGAACTCACCAGCTACCGGACGATCCGCCGCCGCCAAAACTGCCGCCACCGCCGCCAAAGCCACCACCTCCGCCGCCGCGCCCAACCCCACCGCCGCCGCCCAACCCGCCGAAGCCACCGCCAAAACCGCCGCCCGGCCCGCCACGACGACCGCCGCCACCAAGGCCCTGCAAATACAGCACAACCACCACCATCAGAATGAACAGCCCGATGGACAGCAAAGACGGCGACTCACCCTCGCTTTGCCCGCCGCTGAGCGCGGACGGCTGGGCCAGCGGATTTCCGCCGAGTACCTGCAGGATCGCGGCCGCGCCCTGGACGATGCCCTGGCTGAGTTCGCCGCGCTTGAAGGCCGGCAGGATGATCCGGTTGATGATGACCGACGACTGCGCGTCGGTGAGGCGTTCTTCCAGCCCGTAGCCCACTTCGATGCGGACCTTGCGTTGCTCGGGCGCGACGATCAGCAGCGCGCCATTGTCCTTGCCCTTCTGGCCAATGCCCCAGTGCCGGCCCAACTGGTAGCCGTAATCCTCGATGGGCAGCCCTTGCAGGTCGGTCAGTGTCACCACCACGACCTGCTCGCCGGTGGCCTGCTCGTGGGCTTCGAGCATCTGCCCGAGCTGGCTGCGGGTATGGGCGTCGAGCAGGTTGGCGTTGTCCACCACCCGCCCGCTGAGCGCCGGGAACGACGGCTCGGCGCGCACCGCCAAGGCCATGGCGAGCAGCGCCAGCAGCACCACGGCCTTGAACAGGCGCATCAGAATTTCACTTCAGGGGCTTTGTCGGCGTCGGCACTGGTCGCTTCGAAGCTCTCGCGCAGCGGCAAGTCGCTGTACATCACGCTGTGCCAGATCCGTCCGGGGAAGGTGCGAATCTCGGTGTTATAGCGCTGCACGGCGGCGATGAAATCCTTGCGCGCCACGGCGATACGGTTTTCCGTCCCTTCGAGCTGGGATTGCAGGGCGAGGAAGTTCTGGTTGGCCTTGAGGTCCGGGTAGCGCTCCGAGACCACCATCAGCCGGCTCAACGCACCGCTCAACTGCGACTGCGCAGCCTGGAACTGGCGCAGTTTTTCCGGATCGTCGAGGGTGCTGGCATCGACCTGAATCGACGTCGCCTTGGCCCGCGCCTCGACCACCGCAGTCAGGGTTTCCTGTTCATGTTGGGCATAGCCCTTGACCGTCGCCACCAGATTGGGAATCAGGTCGGCACGGCGCTGGTACTGGTTCTGTACCTGGCCCCAGGCCGCCTTCACCTGTTCGTCATAGTTGGGAATGTTGTTGATCCCGCAGCCGGCCAGCAGACTGGCCAGCAGCACCAGCAACCATGGCTTTGCACCCTTTAATACCCGCATCGTCGCAACGCTCCTTGATTATCCGTAAAGCACCGGACTTGAGGCATAATCCGTGGCCGCCGCTGGATACTGCAGGCCCAATCGGCTAAAAACATGCCCCAGCAAACTACAACAATAGCCGCTCCCCCAATTTCGGCTGGCCGGTATCCACCGTGAATGCCGGCGCGAGCCTCGAGAACTGAATCCATGAACAAGCTGTGTTTGCTGGGCCTGCTCGTCAGCCTGGCCAGTCAGACGGCCCTGGCCGACACCTCTGCCGCCGCCACGCACCTGCAAGAGAAAAAGGTGTTCGTCGCCAAGCTGCTGGAGCAGATGACCCAGGACGAGAAGATCGGCCAGTTGCGCCTGATCAGCATCGGCCCGGAGATGCCACGGGAGAAGATCCGCGAGGAAATCGCCGCGGGCCGCATCGGCGGCACCTTCAACTCGCGTACCGGCCCGGAAAACCGGCCGATGCAGGACGCCGCCATGCGCAGCCGGCTGAAGATCCCGATGTTCTTCGCCTACGACACCATTCACGGCAACCGCACCATTTTCCCGATCGGCCTGGGCCTGGCGTCGAGCTGGGACATGAACGCCATCGCCAAAGTCGGCCGCACTTCGGCCATCGAAGCCTCCGCCGACGCCCTCGACATGACTTTCGCGCCGATGGTCGACATCGCCCGCGACCCGCGCTGGGGCCGCACCAGTGAAGGCTTCGGCGAAGACACCTGGCTGACCTCGCGGATCGGCGAAGTGATGGTCAAGTCGTTCCAGGGCAAGAGCCCGGCCGAGCACGACAGCATCATGGCCATCGTCAAGCACTTCGCCCTGTATGGCGCGGTGGAAGGCGGGCGCGACTACAACACGGTCGATATGAGCCTGCCGAAGATGTACAACGACTATCTGCCGCCGTACCGCGCGGCCATCGACGCCGGTGCCGGCGGGGTGATGGTGGCGCTGAACTCGATCAACGGCGTGCCTGCCACTTCCAACACCTGGCTGATGAACGACCTGCTGCGCAAGGAGTGGGGCTTCAACGGCGTGACCATCAGCGACCACGGCGCCATCCAGGAACTGATCCGCCACGGTGTCGCCCGCGACGGCCGTGAAGCGGCCAAGCTGGCGATCAAGGCCGGCATCGACATGAGCATGAACGACTCGCTGTACGGCGAAGAACTGCCGGGCCTGCTCAAGTCCGGTGAAGTCAGCCAGGCCGAGCTGGACCAGGCAGTACGCGAGGTGCTCGGCGCCAAGTACGACATGGGCCTGTTCAAAGACCCGTACGTGCGCATCGGCAAAGCGGAAAACGATGTGCCGGACTACTACGCCGATTCCCGCCTGCACCGTGACGCCGCCCGCGACGTGGCGCGCCGCAGCCTGGTGCTGCTGGAAAACCGCAATCAGACCCTGCCGCTGAAAAAGAACGGCACCATCGCCCTGGTCGGCCCGCTGGCCGATGCGCCCATCGACATGATGGGCAGTTGGGCCGCCGACGGTAAGCCGGTGCACTCGGTCACCGTCCGCGAAGGCCTGCGCCGCGCGGTCGGCGACAAGGCCAAGCTGGTCTACGCCAAGGGCTCGAACATCACCGGCGACAAAGCCATGTTCGACTACCTGAACTTCCTCAACTTCGACGCCCCGGAAATCGTCAACGACCCACGCCCCGCCGCGGTGTTGATCGACGAAGCGGTCAAGGCCGCCCAGCAGTCTGACGTGATCGTCGCCGTGGTCGGCGAATCCCGTGGCATGTCCCACGAATCGTCCAGCCGCACCACCCTGGAAGTCCCGGCGGTACAACGCGACCTGATCAAGGCGCTGAAAGCCACTGGCAAGCCGCTGGTGCTGGTGCTGATGAACGGCCGTCCGCTGTCGATCAACTGGGAGCGCGAACAGGCCGACGCCCTGCTGGAAACCTGGTTCAGCGGCACCGAAGGCGGCAACGCCATCGCCGACGTGCTGTTCGGCGACTACAACCCGTCCGGCAAGCTGCCCATCACCTTCCCGCGGTCGGTCGGCCAGATCCCGATGTACTACAACCACATGCGCATCGGCCGTCCGTTCACGCCGGGCAAGCCGGGCAACTACACCTCGCAGTACTTCGAGGAGCCCAACGGCCCGCTGTATCCGTTCGGTTACGGGCTGAGCTACACCGAGTTCTCGGTGTCGCCGCTGACGCTCTCGGCGAAAACCCTGAAACAGGGCGGCAGCCTGGAAGCCAGCGTCAAGGTGAAGAACACCGGCAAGCGTGACGGCGAAACCGTGGTGCAGCTTTATGTGCAGGATGTCGCCGCGTCCATGAGCCGCCCGGTCAAGGAACTGAAAAACTTCCAGAAAGTCCTGCTCAAGGCGGGTGAAGAACGGGTCGTGACCTTCCGCGTCAGCGAAGACGACCTGAAGTTCTACAACAGCCAATTGAAGCTCGCCGCCGAACCGGGTGAGTTCAACGTGCAGGTCGGCCTGGACTCCGAGACAGTGCAACAGCAGAGCTTCGAGCTGCTGTAACACCTCGCCCTGCCCAAGGGGAAGCGCCTCATGGCCTTCCCCATCGCCGCGGATGGTCTATCGATGCTTTTCTCCTTTCGCACCCTGCGTCTCGGCCTGATTCTCCTGCTGATCAGCGCCGGCACCTTGCTCGCCGCCGCCTGGGCCATGCACCACGCACAACGCCAGGCCATGGTCGAGGAAGCGGAGCGGGCCAACCAGCAACTGGGCCTGTACGCCACCTCGCTGCATACCCTGATCGAACGCTACCGCGCCTTGCCCGCCGTGCTGGCGCTGGACCCGGAATTGATCGCCGCACTCGACGGCCCGGTGAATTCCGTCACCCAGGACCTGCTCAACCGCAAGCTCGAGCGCATCAACGACGCGGCCAATTCCTCCACCCTGGAACTGCTCGACCACACCGGCCTGGCCGTGGCCGCCAGCAACTGGCGCCTGCCCAATACCTACGTGGGCCATAACTATGGCTTCCGGCCGTATTTCAAGCAGACCCTCAGCCAGGGCACCGGGCGCTTCTACGCCGTGGGCGTGACCAGCGGCATTCCCGGTTACTTTCTGTCCAGTGCGGTGAAGGACGACAACCAGCGCTTCCTCGGCGCCATGGTGGTCAAGCTGGAATTCCCCGAGCTGGAACGGGAATGGCGCCTGGGCAACGACGTGCTGCTGGTCAGCGACTCGCGCGGCATTGTCTTCATCGCCAACCAGGAGGGCTGGCGCTACCGCAAGCTCAACACCCTTTCGGCCCATGACTTCAACGAACTGGAACAGACCCGCCAGTACGACAAACAACCGCTGGTGCCCTTGCAGCGCCAGGTGCTCAACCGCTTCGACGACAACAGCAATCTGGTCCGCGTGCAGGGCCCGGAAGGCACGCAGGATTACTTGTGGGAAAGCCTGCCGCTGGAAACAGAAGGCTGGACCCTGCACCTGCTGCGCGCGCCGCAGACCGGCAATGACGGGCGCAACGCCGCGCTGGCCGCCGCGGCGATCTGGCTGACCCTGGTCTTCGCCGTGCTCTTCGTCAACCAGCGCCTGCGCCTGGCCCGCCTGCGCCAACGCAGCCGCGAAGAACTGGAACGACTGGTGGAAGAACGCACCCGCGACCTGCGCACCGCTCAGGAAGGCCTGGTGCAATCGACCAAGCTGGCGGCGCTGGGGCAGATGTCCGCCGCCCTCGCCCACGAACTGAACCAGCCACTGACCACCCAGCGCATGCAACTGGCGTCGTTGCGCCTGCTGCTGGACCACGACCGCGTCGAGGAAGCCCGCCTCGCCCTGCAACCGCTGGAGCAGATGCTCACGCGCATGGCCGCACTCACCGGGCACCTGAAAACCTTCGCCCGCAACAGCCCCAGCGGCCTGCGCGAAAGCCTCGACCTGGCCACGGTGGTCGATCACGCCCTGCAACTGCTCGATACCCGCCTGCGCGCCGAAAGCGTCAGCACCGCGCTGTACCTGGCCCGTCCAGCCTGGGTCCGCGGCGATGCGATCCGCCTGGAGCAAGTGCTGATCAACCTGTTGCACAACGCCCTGGATGCCATGGCCGGCAAAGGTTATCGCCGCCTGGAAATCCGCATCGACTGCGAAGGTGACGGCTGGCGCCTGAGCGTGCTCGACAGCGGCGGCGGCATCGCTCCGGAACACCTGGGCAGCGTGTTCGACCCGTTCTTCACCACCAAGCCGGTGGGCGAAGGCCTCGGGCTGGGCCTGGCGATTTCCTATGGCATCATCCACGAAGCCGGCGGCCGCCTGCAGGTCGACAACCAGCCCGGCGGCGCCCGCTTCAGCTTCACCCTTCCCCGCGACCCGGAGCCCGTATGTTGAATTCGGTGATTGTCGTCGACGATGAAGCCAGCATCCGCACGGCAGTCGAGCAGTGGCTGAGCCTGTCGGGCTTCGAGGTCAAGCTGTTCAGCCGCGCGGACGAATGCCTGGCGAATCTGCCGGCGCACTTTCCCGGGGTGATCCTCAGCGATGTGCGCATGCCCGGCATGGACGGCCTGCAACTGCTGGATCAACTGCGCAGCCGCGACGCCGACCTGCCGGTGATCCTGCTGACCGGTCATGGCGACGTGCCCATGGCCGTCGAAGCCATGCGTAACGGCGCCTACGACTTTCTGGAAAAGCCCTTCAGCCCCGACGCCCTGATGGGCAGCCTGTGCCGCGCCCTGGAAAAACGCCGGCTGGTCCTGGAAAACCGCCGCCTGCACGAACAAGCCGACATCAAGAGCCGGCTGGAGTCCGCCCTGCTGGGCATGACCCAAGGCATGCAGCAACTGCGGCGTCAGGTGCTGGAACTGGCGAACCTGCCGGTCAACGTGCTGATCCGTGGCGAAACCGGCAGCGGCAAGGAACGTGTCGCCCGCTGCCTGCACGACTTCGGCCCGCGCGCCGACAAACCCTTCGTCGCGCTGAACTGCGCGGCCATTCCCGAGCACCTGTTCGAAGCCGAACTGTTTGGCCATGAAAGCGGCGCCTTCACCGGTGCCCAGGGCAAACGCATCGGCAAGCTGGAATACGCCGACGGCGGCACGGTGTTCCTCGACGAGATCGAAAGCCTGCCGCTGGCCCAGCAGGCCAAACTGCTGCGGGTGATCCAGGAGCAGCGCCTGGAGCGCCTCGGCTCCAACCAGAGCATCGCGGTAGACCTGCGCATCATCGCCGCGACCAAACCCGACCTTCTCGAAGAAGCCCGCGCCGGACGTTTCCGTGAAGACCTGGTGTATCGGCTGAATATTGCCGAGCTGCGTCTGGCACCGCTGCGTGAGCGGCGTGAGGACATCCCGCTGCTGTTCGAGCACTTCGCCCGCCACGCCGCCGAACGCAGCGGCCGCAGCGCGGCGCAGTTGAGCATTGCGCAACTGGGCCAGTTGCTTGGCCACGACTGGCCGGGCAACGTCCGCGAACTGGCCAACGCCGCCGAGCGCCACGCCCTCGGTCTGGCCGACCCGACCTCGCCTCCCGAAGAACCCGGACAGTCCCTGGCCGCGCAACAGGAGGCTTTCGAGGCCAACTGCCTGCGCGCCTCTTTGCGTCGGCACAAGGGCGAAATCAAGGCAGTGATGGAAGAACTGCAACTGCCGCGGCGCACCCTTAACGAAAAAATGCAGCGCCACGGCCTGGTCCGCGAAGACTTCCTCGATCGGCCCTGAGCGTCGGCGGATTCCTGCTCAAGCCCGTCTTCACATAAGCGGATTTCCGCTCATTTGATTTTTCATTGTTGCTGTTTGTGCTGCCGCTATCGCTGGCAAGCCCGCGCCCACAGGCGCCTTGAAAGCCTCTATTTCAAGGCTTTGGTGAGAGCTGGCTGACCAGCGATGACGGTGATCAAGCCCCCTGGCACAGCTCCTGCTATAGACCCGCCAGGCTGCGTTTCGGCGCGCTCCACAAAAACAACGATGAAGGTCCCGTCAATGGATAACTCCACCTCCGTGCCTGCTGGGGCGATTGCCACGCCCGCGCCGGTAAAAACCACCTCCAGTCGCCTCAAGTCGATCTTCAGCGGATCGGTCGGCAACATGGTCGAGTGGTACGACTGGTACGTCTCCGCCGCATTCTCCCTGTACTTCGCCAAGGCCTTCTCCCCCGCCGGCGACACCACCGCGCAACTGCTCAACACCGCCGCGATCTTCGCCGTGGGCTTCCTGATGCGCCCGATCGGCGGCTGGCTGATGGGCATCTACGCCGACCGCAAGGGCCGCAAGGCCGCACTGATGGCCTCGGTATTGCTGATGTGCTTCGGCTCCCTGGTCATCGCCCTGACCCCGAGCTATGAAACCATCGGCGTCGCCGCACCGGTCCTGCTGATCATCGCCCGCCTGATGCAGGGCCTGTCGGTAGGTGGCGAATACGGCACCTCGGCGACCTACCTCAGCGAAATGGCCACCAAGGAACGCCGCGGGTTCTTCTCCAGCTTCCAGTACGTCACCCTGATTTCCGGCCAGCTCATCGCTCTTGCCGTGCTGATCGTCCTGCAACAGACCCTGACCACCGAACAGCTCTACTCCTGGGGCTGGCGCGTACCCTTCGTGATCGGCGCGCTGTGCGCGGTGGTTGCGCTGTACCTGCGTCGCGGCATGGAAGAAACCGCTTCCTTCACCAAGAAGGAAAAAAACAAAGCCAAAGAGAGCCTGATGCGCACCCTGATGCGCCATCCGAAGGAACTCGCCACCGTGGTCGGCCTGACCATGGGCGGTACCCTGGCCTTCTACACCTACACCACCTACATGCAGAAATACCTGGTCAACACCGTCGGCATGAGCATCACCGACTCGACCATGATTTCAGCAGCCACCCTGTTCCTGTTCATGTGCCTGCAACCGGTGATCGGCGCCCTCTCCGACAAGATCGGTCGACGTCCGATCCTGATCGCCTTCGGTGTTCTCGGCACTATCTTCACCGTGCCGATCCTGACCACCCTGCACACCATCCAGAGCTGGTGGGGCGCGTTCTTCCTGATCATGGCGGCGCTGATCATCGTCAGCGGCTACACCTCGATCAACGCCGTGGTCAAAGCCGACCTGTTCCCCCCCGAAATCCGCGCGCTGGGCGTCGGCCTGCCTTACGCCCTGACCGTCTCGATCTTCGGCGGCACCGCTGAATACGTGGCCCTGTGGTTCAAGAGCGCCG
Organism: Pseudomonas sp. Marseille-P9899; assembly: GCF_903166565.1. Classification (NCBI taxonomy): domain Bacteria; kingdom Pseudomonadati; phylum Pseudomonadota; class Gammaproteobacteria; order Pseudomonadales; family Pseudomonadaceae; genus Pseudomonas; species Pseudomonas sp. Marseille-P9899. The sequence continues at coordinate 509,204 of NZ_CAESCG010000003.1, read as the reverse complement.
GCATGGAAACTGGTTACTACTGGTACGTCACCGCCTGTATCGCCTGCTCGTTGCTGGTGTATGTGTTCATGAAGGACACCCAGAAACATTCGCGAATCGTGACGGACTGATCCACACGACACTCGCTCGCAATAAAAACAAAGCCCCCGGCCAATTGGCCGGGGGCTTTTTTCATGCGCGTGACCCGTCCTGAATAAGGTTTACACCTTCTGACCTTATTTCAGGAGGGAGCAATGGATTCGGGGAAAAGGCGCAGCCAGCGCGATTACACGCAGGCTTTTAAATTGTCAGTGGTCGACCAGGTCGAAAAGGGCGAGTTGAGTTATAAAGAGGCTCAACGGCGCTATGGTATCCAGGGCCGGTCTACGGTGTTGGTGTGGCTACGCAAACATGGTCGGCAGGATTGGAGCCAGGGCGCGTCTATTCGAGTGCCGAGGAACAGGTCCATGACCGAGCCAACGCTACCGCTCACACCCGAGCAGCGGATCAAAGAGCTTGAAGAACAGCTTGCACTGAGTAATCAAAAGGCTCAGTTCTTTGAAGCTGTCGTGAATGTTCTGAAGAACGACTACGGTGTATCCGTCGTAAAAAAGCGACCCGGCAAGTCCTCGCGCAAGGGCAAGTCAAAGACCTGAGTATTAGCAGGGCTTGCCTGTTCATGGGTATTTCACGCCAGGCTTACTACAAGCGCAATCGAGCTTTTGATGCCAAGGCTAGCACCGCTCAAAAGGTCGTGGATTTCGTTCTGGAAAAGCGCCGGCGTCAGCCAAGGCTGGGAACACGCAAGCTGCACTATTTGCTGCATGCCGAAGCAGAAACGGCATTGCAGGTGGGGCGGGATCGGCTGGTTCACATCCTGCGAGAAGCGCGAGAACTGGGCCCTCGCCGGCGGGCCTACCACAAGACAACTCACAGCCATCATCGATTTCGCCGTCATCCCAACCTACTCAAGGCAGGCCCGCAGCAGATCGTCGCCAGTGGTCCTGAGCAAGTTTGGGTAGCGGACATAACCTATCTGCCGACCCAAGAAAGCGTTGCTTATCTGAGCCTAATCACTGACGCCTACTCGCGAAAAATAGTGGGGCATCATGTGCATGAGAGCTTGCATACAGAGTCGGTGCTCAAAGCACTGAAGAAGGCTGCAGGGGGAAGGAAAACCAAGCAATCCCTGGTTCATCACTCAGACCGAGGGGTGCAATATTGCTCCGAGCTTTATCAGCGTTTTCACGTCAAGCATGGGGTCACTTGCTCGATGACCGATGGCTATGACTGCTATCAGAACGCTATGGCGGAGCGAATAAACGGAATTTTGAAGACGGAATTTTTGCTGCATCGCCCCAAGAACTTGGCCGACGCGGTAAAAATGGTTGATGAATCGGTACTGATCTACAACGCGGAGCGGCCACATCTGGCCTTGAAATACAAAACGCCCGATGCGGTGCATCGGGCGTTTTGAGACTGAAACAGGTGTAAACCTATTTCAGGACTGGACAGCGCTCAGAACTCAGGACAGCTCCGCCACCCGCGCCGGTTGAAGTGATGCGCCATGAGGATGAAGCCCAGCAGGATCCCGCCCAGCACCAACGACGATCCCACCGTGCCGAAATCCAGCCCGCCTTTTTCGTGAGGTTTGGTCAGGAAGTCGCCCAAGGTCGCCCCGAACGGCCGGGTCAGGACGAAGGCAACCCAGAACAGCACCACGCCCGAGATTCGCGTCCAGTACCGCGCCAGCACCACAAGGCCGATCGCCGCCCCCACCACCAGCGCACCACCGGCGAACCCCAGGCCCGAATCGTCGGCCAGGTAATCGCCCAGGGCCGTGCCCAGCGTGTTGGAAAACAGGATCGCCACCCAATAGAACAGCTCCGTGCGGCGGGTGCTGATGTTGTTGACGTTGATCGGGGCGCCACTCAGGCGCCACAGCGCGAAGGTCAACACCAGGATGCCGATCAGGATCGCCGAGCCGGTGGCATAGCCAAGGCCCAGGGTGCGGTCCATGAAGTCCGACATGGTGGTGCCGGCCGTACTGGTGGAGAGGATCACCAGCCAGTACAGCACCGGGTGATAACGCCTGGAAAACAACTGCGTCACCAGCGTGACCAGGAACAGGCTGATCAGGATCACCGAGCTCAGCGCATAACCCACGTTGAGCGTCATGGACAGCAGGTCGCCCGCTGTCTCTCCAAGCGTGGTGGCGCAGATCTTCATGATCCAGAACGCCAGGGTGATTTGGGGGAGTTTATTCATCGGCTCGAAGCTCCAGAGGGCAAGTGCGGCAGAGACTGCGCAAGCGGCGATGAAAAAGAGGTCAGCGCGAAATGAAAAAAGCGTTTGGCCCGAGAAAATCCCGTTAATCCGGCAATAACCTTGGGCGCGCATGCTTTGTGAGACGGGCAGCGCTGTGCCCCGCAAGCACGCAGTCCAGAGCAATTCGAGCAGTTGAAACAGACTGATCGCGCCCATACACATCGATTAAATCGATTTCTATAGCCGATTTTTTGCGCTTTTTAATCGAATTAATCGGCGTAGCATCAAACCCATAGAAACAAACAACCCCTCACTACCCCGGAGCAACGACCATGAAAAGCAAACTGATCCTGACCCTGGCCTTCTCGATCCTGACCGCCAACGCTTTCGCCGCCGATGGTTTCGACCGCACCAACGCCCACAACTTCGGCTATGCACCAGCCCACTCGGCGGCTGTAGCGGCTGACGGTTTCGACCGCACCCCTGCCGGCAAAGTCGCCGCTGACGGTTTCGACCGCACCCCTGCCGGCAAAGTCGCCGCTGACGGTTTCGACCGCACTCCAGCCGGCAAAGTCGCCGCTGACGGTTTCGACCGTACCCCGGCTGGCCGCATCAGCTAACACCGATGCAACGCCTTCACAGCCCGGCTTCGGCCGGGCTTAATCGTTTTCAGGGAACGCGGCACTTGGCACACTAGGCGTCCGTGCACTCGCCACAAGGCCTGATCGATGTACTACTACGAACCCGCAAAAGGCCACGGCCTGCCCCACGATCCGTTCAACGCCATCGTCGGCCCACGCCCCATCGGCTGGATTTCCACCCAGGATGCCCAAGGCCGCCTGAACCTCGCGCCCTACAGCTTCTTCAACGCTTTCAACTACATTCCGCCGATCATCGGTTTCTGCAGCGTCGGGCGCAAAGACAGCCTGAACAACATCGAGCAGACCGGCGAATTCGCCTGGAACCTGGCCACCCGCCCGCTCGCCGAGGCGATGAACCAGAGCTGCGCGGCCGTCGCGCCGGAAGTCGATGAGTTTGCCCTGAGCCAGCTCACGCCCGCCGCCTCACGGGTGATCGCTGTGCCGCGGGTGCAGGAAAGCCCGGTGTCGTTCGAATGCAAGGTCAGCCAGATCGTGCAATTGCAGCGCGCTGACCACGAGTTGGTGCCGAGCTGGCTGATTCTCGGTGAAGTGGTGGCCGTGCATATCGCCGAACACCTGCTGAAAGACGGCATCTACGACACCGCCGCCGCCGAGCCTATTTTGCGTGGCGGCGGTCCGGCGGATTATTTCGAGCTGGGCAACCTGTTCCAGATGAGGCGCCCACAGGTCTGAGCCTTGCGCTTACCAGACCAGTTCGGCGTCCGCGTTGACGCTGCTGAGCCGCTCAAGCTCGGCGGACGCCGCATCGTCGGCGTCCGCGGCGGTCTTGAAGGTCTGCTCTGCCAGCACCTTGTGGAAACGCGGCGCGCCGGTGGCGCCCAGGCCTTTCACCGCGATGGCGGCGCTGTAGCCGCCTTCGCCGGGAACCACCGCCGATACTGCTTCGAAACCTACGAATACTCTGCGAGCCATGTTGCTCGATCCCCATCAGTGACGAAAAAAGGCGCTCATTCTAACCTGCGCCGGGCTCGCTGAATGTGTGCAGATCGAGGCTGTCCAGCACCCGCGCCTGCACCAGCTCGCCAAACACCTGCAGGCTGGGCGAATTGAAGTAACCGCTCATCGCCGCCTGGTCACGCCAGTGGCTGCTGAGCAGCCACAAGTCGGCATCGCAGGTGGACCGTTGCAGGGTGAACGCCAGGCAACCCGGGGTACGCCGGCTGGGTTCGAGCAATTGCTGAAGACGTTCGCCCAGTTCTGCGGAACGGCCCGCGCTGGCGCGCACGAAGGAAAGGTGGCTGACCGGTTGAGATGACGTCATGTGCGGTGCTCCTGAAGACGGCCAGAGGGAAACTGCCAGGCTGCCAACAGTACGGGCCGCCGCGCGAGCACGTTAGGCGAAAGCTGTCGGACGATTGCCTGATCCTGCATGCCTCACTGAGTTCATTGCGGCGAACCAGCACCCACGGCGGTTTCGCCGAGAGGGCATCAGGCAATGGCAATCGCTTCAATTTGGTGACGGCACCAAGGTGACAGCAGGATCGTGCAAGAACACGACAGCATCCGGCTAGCGTGCGCACTTGCACAAACCTATGCTGCGAGGATCCGCCGAGGAAGCCTCTCCATGTCATCCCCCGAACTGCTCGACTCCGCCCTCGAATCCCAGCGCCAGGCGCTGGCCGATCTCGTCCGCCGCCACGCCTCGCCCGAGTGTTCGGCCATCAACGGCCTGTACCTGGTGCGGCATGAAGAAAACATCCGCTCGATGCCGACCCTCGCCCAGCCGGCGCTGTGCATCCTCGCGCAGGGCAGCAAGGCGGTGCACTTGGGCGACGAACGCTATGTGTACGATCCGCTGCATTACATGGTGGTGTCGGTGGCGATGCCGATCAGTGGCGTTTACCTCGATGCCAGCCCGGAAAAACCGAGCCTGGGCATTCGCCTGGACATCGACCCGGCAGAAATCAACAAGCTGATTGCCGAGGGTGGCCCGATGGGCGTACCGGCCGCGTCGGCGCGCGGGCTGTTTGTGGAACGGCTCGACGTGCCGCTGCTGGACGCCCTGCGGCGGCTGATCCGCCTGCTGGAAACACCGAAGGACATCGCGGTGCTCGCGCCGCTGATCCGGCGCGAGATCCTCTACCGCCTGCTGCGTGGGCAACAAGGCCACCGGCTGTACGAAATCGCCATGTCCAACAGCCAGACCCACCGCGTCTGCCAGGCGATCCAGTGGCTCAACGACCACTACAACAAACCGCTGCGCATCGACGACCTGGCCAGGGAAGTGAACCTCAGCGCCTCGGCCCTGCACCACCGGTTCAAGGCGGTGACCTCGATGAGCCCGTTGCAGTACCAGAAGCAGTTGCGCTTGCAGGAAGCCCGTCGGTTGATGCTCAACGACGGGCTGGAGGCGGCGGTGGCGGGCTATCGGGTGGGGTATGAAAGCCCGTCGCAGTTCAGCCGCGAATACAGCCGGGCCTACGGCGCACCGCCGCTGCGCGATATGGCGCGGCTGCGCAGCGCGCTGTAAGGCGCCGTCAGCAACCTCAGGCCAGGACGGTCTCGGTCCACTGCCACTGATCGATTTCGATCAGCGTCGGGCCTTTGCGCTCGCGGGCCTTGAGCAGGGCCTGACGCAGGGGCTCGATATCGCTCACCGCCTCGGTCGCGCAGCCAAAGCCCTTGGCGATGGTGATGAAGTCCGGGGTGTGGATGTCCACGCCCACCGGCTCGATGTCGCGGTTGACCATGTAGCGCTTGATCTCTTCGTAGCCCTGGTTGTTCCACAGCAGGACGATCAGCGGCACCTGGGCTTCCACGGCACTGGCCAGTTCCGGCAGGGTGAACTGGATGCCGCCGTCACCGATCAGGCACACCGCGGGCAGGCGCGCCTGCGGATCTTCGGCGCTGCCCAGCCAGGCGCCCATCGCCGCCGGCAAGGCGTAACCGAGGGTGCCGTAGCCGGTGGAAGCGTTGAACCAGCGGCGCGGCTGGTCCAGGTCCAGGGTCAGGTTGCCGGTGTAGACCGGCTGGGTCGAATCGCCCACCAGCACCGCATCCGGCAGCGCACTGAGGATGGTGCGCAGGAACAGGGTTTGCGCCTGCGCCGCCGCATCCCACTGGCCGGCCAGGGTTTCCCGCAGGCGGGCAGCACGGGCCGGGCCCCACTCGGCAGCGCGCACCGGCGCCGGCTGTTCGGCCAGGGCCAGCAGCAACGCATCGCTGGCTTCGCGGGAGTCGGCGACCAGGGCGAGTTTCGGCGGATAGTTGCGCACGGTCTGGTCCGGGTCGATATCGATGCGCAGCAAGGTGCCGGGGATCTCGAAGCCGCCCTTGAACGTCACGTCGTAGTCGGTCTCGCCCAGCTCGGTGCCGATGGCCAGTACCACGTCAGCCTCGCGCACCAGTTCGCGGGTCGCCACCAGCGATTGGGTCGAGCCGATCAGCAGCGGGTGGCTCGACGGCAGCATGCCCTTGGCGTTGATGGTCAGCGCGGTCGGCGCCTGCAGGTATTCGGCAAGGCGGGTCAGCGAGGCGCTGGCGTCGATGGCGCCGCCCCCGGCGAGGATCAGCGGACGCCGCGCGGCTGCCAGCAACCCGGCCATCTTCGCCACGGTCGAAGGTGCCGCACCGGCGCGGGCAACCCGCACCGGCTCGCTGGCCAGAAGGTGATCAGCGTCTTCGACAATCACATCCAGTGGAATCTCGATATGCACCGGCCGCGGACGCGCGCCCTCGAACACGGCGAAGGCACGGGCCAGCACCGCCGGCAGGTCATCGGCGCTCATCAGGGTGTGGGAGAAGGCGGCGACACCGGCCACCAGATTGCTCTGCGCCGGCAGTTCGTGCAGCTTGCCGCGACCACCGCCGAGGGCGTTGCGCGACTGCACGCTGGAAATCACCAGCATCGGGATCGAGTCGGCGTAGGCCTGGCCCATGGCGGTGGTGATGTTGGTCATGCCGGGGCCGGTGATGATGAAGCACACGCCCGGCTTGCCGCGGGTACGCGAATAGCCGTCGGCCATGAAGCCGGCGCCTTGCTCGTGGCGCGGGGTGATATGACGAATGGTCGATGCGGCCAGACCGCGATACAGCTCCACGGTGTGCACGCCGGGAATGCCGAAGACATGGTCCACGCCGTAGTTTTCGAGGAGTTTTACCAGCACTTCGCCGCAAGTCGCCATGTTCGTTCGCCTGTTGTTGGTTTTCGGAGCAGGCGTTAATTGGACCGCCGGGCGGCTACCGGCACAATGCAAAGTTCCTCATACTAGCCATGCGCCCAGATCATGGCTCCTGACCAATGAAACGACTTCCGCCTCTCCCCGCCCTGCACACCTTCCTGGTCACTGCCCAGTGTTGCAACTTCACCCATGCGGCCCAGCAATTGCACCTGACCCAGGGTGCGGTCAGCCGGCAGATTGCCGGGCTGGAAGAACAACTCGGCTACCCGCTGTTCGTGCGCCAGGCCCGTGGCCTGAGCCTGACCCGCGAGGGCCAGGAATGGCTGCCTCGGGTGCAGCAGGTGTTCGCGCTGATCGAGGACGGCGTGCAGCAGATTGGCGCAGCCGGCACGACCTTGCAGCTCAAGGCGCCCACCTGCGTGATGCGCTGGCTGCTGCCGCGGCTGATGGAATGGCAGGCGCTGCGCCCGGACGTCCCAGTGGAGCTGACCACCACCCTCCAGCACGGCGGGGATTTTCGCCGTGAAGGCTTCGATGCTGCGGTGGTCTATGGCGCCGAGCCAGAGACCGCGATGCCGCTGCTGAAGCTGTTCGATGAACAATTGACGCCGGTGTGTTCGCCACAGTTGCTCGCGGGAAAACTTCCGCTGCGGGAGGTGGCAGACCTGGAAAAACACATGCTGCTGCACCCGGCGCGGGACGAGCGCGATTGGCAGACCTGGCTGGAAGCGGCGGGATCGAGCCTGTCGGCACAGGGCAAGCGCCAGCATTTCGAAACGCTGGACATGGCCATGGCGATGGCGGTGCAGGGAACCGGGGTGGCGATCGGCGATTGGTCGTTGATCGGCGAAGATCTGGCGGGCGGGCGGTTGGTGGCGCCGTTCGGGCTGCGGGTGGCGACGGGGAAAGCGTATTACCTGGTGCGGCCGGAGAAAGGGGCGCCGCCGGGGTTGCTGGCGTTGTTTGAGTGGCTGGTGGAGCAGGCGAATAGCCGGTGACTTCAAGGGCCTCATCGTCGGCAAACCGACGATGAGGCCTGAAGATCAATACCCGACAGTAAACCGCTGGCGCGAGTGTGCTGGTTTCTCGACTTCATCCAGCAACGCGATGGCGAAGTCGGCAAAGGTGATCCAGCTCTTGCCGTCCGCGCCGATCAGCAGGTGATCCTTGCCCAGGCGGAAGGTGCCGGTGCGCTCGCCTTCAACGAATTCCGCCGATGGCGAAAGGAAGGTCCAGTCCAGCTCCTTCTCCTGCTTCAGCGCATCGAGGTACACCGCGCCGGCACTGGCTTCGGCCTTGTAGGCTTCCGGGAAGTCCGGGCTGTCGATAACCCGCGAGTCGTCAGGCAGCAGCAGGCTACCGGCTCCACCGACCACCAGTACGCGTTTCACGCCGGCCTTTTTCGCGGGCGCCAGCAACGTCTCGGCGGGGATACCGGTAAAGTGCGCGGCGCTCAGCACCACGTCATGACCGGCCAGCGCCTTTTCCAGCGCCGCAGCATCCTTGATGTCCAGCGCCACCGGGGTTACCCCGGCACGGCCCTGCAACTTCGCCGGATCACGGGCGATGGCGGTAACGCTGTGACCACGGCGCAGGGCCTCTTCCAGCAGTTGGCTGCCAGCACGGCCGGTCGCGCCGATGATTGCGATCTTGCTCATGAAACACCTCCGATCAGAATTGAATGACTTACCACTGCATTTCGCCCTTGGCGACCTTGGCTCCCAGCTCCAGAGAGCTTTCCTCGGCCAGGCCCGGGTAACGTTGCTTCATCGCCGCCGTCAGAGCGGCGGCATTGGCGGTGCGGGCGCTTTCTTCATCGAAGGCGCGAATGTATCCCGCAGTAAAGCGCACCGCGTCCAGCGAACCGCTGTTTTTGCCCAGGAAATGGCCCGGCACCACGGTGACCGGGTGCAGGTTTTCGATACGCTGCAAGCCCGTCAGCCAGTCGGCGTGGGATTGCGGAGTCTGGGTATCGGCCATCCACACGTGCAGGTTTTCCGCCACGAGGATGCCGCCCACCACCGCCTTGATCGACGGAATCCACACGAAGCTGCGATCCGGTTGAGGGCCTTCGAGGCCGATCACTTGCAGCGCCTGGCCTTCCAGCAGCAGGCGATCACCGTCCAGCACCTGCGGCACGATCAGCCGCTGCGGTTTGTCGCTGCCCATTTGCGGGCCCCAGTAGGCGAGCTTGGCGTCCATGGTCTTCTTGATGTGCTCGACGGTCGGCGCGCTGGCGACCACGCGGGCGTCAGGGAAGGCGCTGACCAGGGTGTCGAGGCCGAAGTAATAGTCCGGGTCGCCGTGGCTGATGTAGATGGTGGTGAGGTGCTTGCCGCTGGCGCGCAGCTTGTCCACCACCTGCTCGGCCTGGGCCTTGCCGAATTGGGCGTCTACGAGAATGGCGTCGTGCTTGCCGGCAACGATCACCGAACTGACCGGGAACAACGCATTGGTCCCCGGGTTGTAGACCGTCAATTCCAACGGCGCGCCCGCTGCGTTGGCGCGGGCGATCCAGAGCAGTGCAAACAGGGCCAGCAACAGGCGGCGTGGCGAGAAGAGGCGAAGCATCGGGCAATTCCAGTGAGGGGCAATGGCTCACAGCTTAGTTGCGCGATTCGTCGCAAAAAATGCGATGCTTGGACATAGTTTGTTTCAAGAATCGGGCAAATCATGGACCGTCTTACCGCAATGCGGGTCTTCGTCACCGTCGTCGACCTGGGCAGCCAATCGGCCGCCGCCGACCATCTGGACATGTCGCGCCCAGTGATTTCGCGCTATCTGGCGGACCTGGAGAACTGGGTCGGCGCGCGCCTGATGCAGCGCACCACGCGCAAGCTGAGCCTGACCGCCGCCGGCAATGAAATACTCCCGCGCTGCCGGCAGATGCTCGACCTTGCCGGCGACCTGCAAGCGGCCGTCAGCACCCCGGACGAAGCGCCGCGCGGCGAGCTGCGGATCAGCGTCAGTACCTCGTTCGGCCAGGCGCAACTGGTGGACGCGGTGGCCGAGTACGTCAAACGCTACCCGCTGGTAAAGATCGAACTGCAGATGCTCGACCGCACCGTCAACCTGGTGGATGAGCGCATCGACCTGGCGATCCGCACCAGCAACGATATCGACCCGAACCTGATCGCCCGGCGCCTGAGCGTCTGTAATTCGGTGATCTGCGCCTCGCCCGAGTACCTGCGGCGCCACCCTGTGCCAACGCGGGTGGAGGAGCTGAGCAACCACAACTGCCTGACCCACTCCTATTTCGGCCGCAGCCTCTGGCACTTCGAGGTGGCCGGCGAGAACGTCGCGGTGCCGGTGCACGGAAACATCAGCGCCAACGAGGCGCTGACCCTGCAACAGGCGACCCTCGCCGGCGCCGGCATCGCCATGCTGCCAACTTACCTTTCAGCCGGAAAACTGCGTAACGGCGAACTGATCCGGCTGTTGCCCGACGCCAGACCCATGCCGCTGAACCTCTACGCCGTGTACACCTCGCGCAAGCACATGCCGGCGACGCTGCGCAGCATGCTGGACTTCCTCGCCGAGCGTTTCACCGACATCCCGGAATGGGACCAGGCGCTGGCCTGAGCAACTTGCGCGGTGCTGGACTATCCTTCGTAACAACATGCGAGTAACAGCATGCGTTGGTCGCCGGAGGTCAGCATCATGGGTGTCAAAACCGCAAAATGCGCCATCGTCCTGGGTATCGTCGCCGTCATGGGGCTTTACGCAACCGCTGCCTACCGGGTCGAACAGACCCGTAACCAGCCGTGGTCCGCCGCCAGTTGCGGCCTCGCCCACTGCGTGCCGCACACCGCCACCCTCAGTGCGCTGAGGTAAGCCCGGTCTCATTGGGTTCGCGCTGGCGAAAGGCGCGGGGCGACAAGCCCGTCAGACGGCGGAAGAACCGCGAGAAATACGCCGGATCGGCGAATCCCAGGCTGTCCGCCAGCTGATTGATACTCAGGGTGGTGTAGATCAGCTCGCGCTTGGCCTCCAGCAACAGCCGCTGGTGAATGATCTGCAGCGCCGACTGCCCGGCCAGTTCGCGGCAGAGGGTGTTCAGCGACGTCACCGAAACCCCCACCTGATGCGCCAGGTCCTCCACTGCCGGATGCTGGCGAAAGCTGTGTTCCACCAATTGATTGAAGCGCCGCAACTGCTCGCGGCCGCGCTCGGGCACCTGCGCGCCAGCCTGGCGTTGCAAGTGCCGGCGGCTGATCCACACCACCAGCAGGTTGATGATCGAACGCAGTTGCAGGTCGCGACCCGGTTGGTCGCTCTGGTATTCGGCCTGCAAAGTGCTGAACAGGCTGTAGAGATAGTCGGCATCGGCGCCGGCCAGCCAGGTGCCGGCCTGGGTCAAGGGGGCCGGAGCGCTGCCCAATTGCTGGTGTAGCAAGACCACCAGCGGCGCAGCGAGGGTCACCACGTAGCCGTCGACATCCTCGGAAAAACGAAAACCATGCACGCACAGCGGCGGCACCACTTGCAGCGCCGGCTCGCGCAAGGTGCGCGCCTGGCCTTCCAGTTCCACCTCGGCGGTGCCCCGGTAGAGGAACAGCAACTGGCACAGGTCGGCGTGCCGGTGCGGCTCGATTTCCCAATGGTGCAGGCGGCTGCGGGCCGGGATCGACTCGCTGTGGAGCAGATCGGGCGTCGGCCAGTCGAGGGACTCGCCGTAGAGCTTGAACACCGGAATCGCTGCTTTTGCCACCATCGTCCGCCCCTTGGGTGAATGCCCGATAATCGCCCGTATTGGCGAAAAGTACAGTTTTGCTGTGCCTTTATCCCTTCTTCCGCCGCAATTACAGGCGAAAAATACAGGCGCTCACCACTATAAGATGCCTTCGGCGTTCAGCTGAAGCTGCCTGGGACAATAACAATGAAAACTCAAGTCGCAATCATCGGTGCCGGTCCGTCCGGTCTCCTGCTCGGCCAATTGCTGCACAACGCCGGGATTTCCAACGTCATCGTCGAACGCCAGAGCCCTGACTACGTGCTCGGCCGCATCCGCGCCGGCGTGCTGGAACAAGGCATGGTCGACCTGCTGCGCGAGGCCGGTGTCGGCGAGCGCATGGACGCCGAAGGCCTGCCCCACGACGGTTTCGAACTGGCCTTCGACGGTCGCCGCGAACACATCGACCTCAAGGGCCTGACCGGCGGCCAGGGCGTGATGATCTACGGCCAGACCGAAGTCACCCGCGACCTGATGGCCGCCCGCCAAGCCTGCGGCGCCGTCACCGTCTACGAGGCGACAAACGTGCAGCCTCATGAGCCGAAGTCCGAGCAACCCTGGCTGACCTACGAAAAAGACGGCCAGGTGCACCGCCTGGACTGCGACTACATCGCCGGTTGCGACGGCTACCACGGCGTTGCCCGGCAATCGATCCCGGCCGATGCGCTGAAGGTGTTCGAGCGGGTCTACCCGTTCGGCTGGCTGGGCATCCTCGCCGACACCCCGCCGGTCAACGACGAACTGGTCTACGCCCGCCACGAACGCGGCTTCGCCCTGTGCAGCATGCGTTCGCCGACCCGCCCCCGCTATTACGTTCAAGTGGGTGCCGAAGAGAAAGTCGAGGACTGGTCCGACGAGCGCTTCTGGGACGACCTCAAGCCCCGCCTGCCCGCCGACCTCGCCGAACGCCTGGTGACCGGGCCGTCGATCGAAAAAAGCATCGCGCCGCTGCGCAGCTTCGTGGTCGAACCGATGCAGTACGGACGGATGTTCCTCGTCGGCGACGCCGCGCACATCGTCCCGCCAACCGGCGCCAAGGGCCTGAACCTGGCCGCGAGTGACGTCAGCACCTTGTTCAACATCCTGCGCCGGGTCTACGCCGAAGGCCGCACCGACTTGCTGGAGCAATACTCGTCCATCTGCCTGCGGCGGATCTGGAAGGCCGAACGCTTCTCGTGGTGGATGACCTCGATCCTGCACCGCTTCCCTGACAGCGACCCGTTCAGCCAGCGCATCCAGCAGACTGAACTGGATTACTTCGTCAGCTCCGAGGCGGGGCGCAAGACCCTGGCGGAAAACTACGTCGGGCTGCCTTACGAGGCCATTGCAGACGCTTAGCAAGCTATCGGATAGACTCGGACATACTTTATTTGCCCCCAAGGGCCTCATCGCTGCGGTTCGGCGCCCCGACACGCTAGCGATGAGGCCCTGAAGACTCCAATAAGTAACGAGCCTGCCGTGACCCAACTGAGCACACCCCAGCCCGCCATCAAGACCGTCCTCGTCGCGCTGATGCTGGCCATCTTCCTCGGCGCCCTGGACCAGACCATCATCGCCGTGTCGATGCCGGCGATCTCCGCGCAGTTCAACGATGTCGGCCTGCTGGCCTGGGTGATTTCCGGCTACATGGTGGCGATGACCGTGGCCACGCCGATCTACGGCAAGCTCGGCGATTTGTATGGGCGGCGGCGGATGATCCTGTCCGGCACGGCCATCTTCACCCTCGCCTCGGTGTTCTGCGCCGCAGCGCAAAACATGGAACAACTGGTGCTGGCGCGGGTGCTGCAAGGCATCGGCGCTGGCGGCATGGTTTCGGTGAGCCAGGCGATCCTCGGCGATCTGGTGCCGCCTCGGGAACGCGGGCGCTATCAGGGCTACTTCAGCAGCATGTACGCGGCGGCGAGTGTGGCCGGGCCGGTGCTCGGCGGCCTGCTGACCGAGTACCTGTCGTGGCGCTGGGTGTTCTGGCTGAACCTGCCGCTGGGCCTGACCGCCTGGTGGGTGACCCGCAACAGCCTGCGCGGGCTGGCGACGCCGCAGCGCCAGGCCAAGGTCGATTATCCCGGCGCCTTGCTGTTGATCCTCGGCCTCACCGGCCTGCTGCTGGCCATCACCCTGATCGGCCAGGGCCACCCGTGGCATAGCCAGGCGGTGCTGGCGCTATTGGCGGCCGCGCTGTTCGGCCTGACGCTGTTCGTGCTCTATGAGCGCCGCGCGCCGGAACCGCTACTGCCGCTGAAGCTGTTTGGCAACCGGGTCGCGGTGCTGTGCTGGTGCACCATCTTCTTCACCAGCTTCCAGGCCATTTCCCTGACCATGCTGATGCCGCTGCGCTACCAGAGCATCACCGGCGCCGGTGCCGACAGCGCTGCGCTGCACCTGCTGCCGCTGGCCATGGGCCTGCCGATCGGGGCTTACTGCGCCGGTCGCCTGACCAACATGACCGGCCGCTTCAAGCCACAGATTCTCTTCGGCAGCGTGCTGATGCCGCTGTCGATTGTCGGCATGGCGCTGAGCCCACCCTCCTCCGGCCTGCTCAGCGGGCTGTTCATGCTGCTCACCGGCATCGCTTCCGGCACTCAGTTCCCGACCTCGCTGGTAGCGACCCAAAGTGCGGTGCAACAGCAGGACATCGGCGTCGCCACCAGCACCACCAACCTGTTCCGCTCGCTCGGCGGCGCAGTGGGCGTGGCCCTGATGTCGGCGTTGTTGCTGGCAATGTTGCAGGACGGCGGCTACGCCCTTGCGGGCGAAGCGCTACTGGGCAGCCTGCGTACCGGCGAGGCGAGCCTGGCGGTGCAGGCCGAGCTGTCGGTGACATTCCGCAACCTGTTGCTGGGCAGCGCGGCGATTTCTCTGTTCGGCCTGGCGGCGGCGCTGGCCTTGCCCAATCGTGAGCTGCGCGGTCACTGACCGACGTTCAACCGCGCCGCTGCACCCAGGCCACGGCCAGGCCGCTGAGGCAGATGATGGAGATGCCGACTACGCCAAAGACGTCCGGGCTGTGGTCGAAGATCAGGTAACCGAACATCCCGGCGAAGATAATCTGGCCATAACTGAACGGCGCCAGCATCGCCGGCGCGGCATGACGGAAAGCCTGGGTCAGGAGCATGTGGCCGAGCATTCCGCAGGTGCCGAGGCAAAGCATGAACAGGGCGTGGCTGAAGGTCGGCACGCTCCAGAAGAACGGCACCAGCGCGGTCATGATCAGGCTGTTGAAGATCCCGGTGAGGAAATTGCTGGTGGTCGGGCTGTCGGTGGCGCTGAGCTTGCGGGTCAGCAACTGATAGCAGCCAAAGCAGAAGGCCGAACCCAGCGGCAGCAGGATCGCCGGGGTGAACAGCGCGCCACCGGGGCGAATCACGATCAGCACGCCGACAAAGCCGGCGAGCACCGCGATCCACTGTCCGCGACTGACCCGCTCACCCAGCAGCGGCACCGACAACGCGGTCACCAGCAACGGCGCGAGAAAGTTGACCGCCGTGGCTTCAGCCAGCGGGATATAGCGCAGGCCCGTGGTGAACAGCAGGCTGGTGCCGATCAGACACAACGCCCGGGCCAGTTGCAGCAGCGGCCGCCGCGTGCGCACCACCGCCGACAGCCCGGTGCGCGGCACGAACACCACCAGCATCAACAGGGTGTGCACCACATAGCGCGCCCACACCACCATGACGATGGCATAGAAACCGGACAGGTATTTGGACAGGGCGTCGTGGCTGGCGAACAGCAGCACCGCCAGGCAGATCAGGGCAATCCCCCGCAGCGGTTGCTCGGCGCCTCGAAGGGACGGGATCTGCGCGGTCATGTGCGGACTCGATGAAGAAAATTTAATTAGCCAGCTAAGTATCCGCCTGGACCCCAGCGCCCATAATGACGACGCCAGGCGGATTCTTGCTCAGCCCGGCGTCGGAAACAACTCAACCCAATTGGAAATACAAAGATTCACAAACGCTCACAAAACCTCAATTGCGCAGGGCCGGGCTCACGCGCAGCATATCGAGCCCTGTATCGACCCAGCGTTCCGCATCGTTGAACAGGTCAAAACTGTCCGGCAACAACAGCCAGCGTCGGATCAGTCCGTCGATGTAGGCAAACAAGGCCACGGCCGCGCGCTCCGGGTCGACATCGGTCGGCAACTGCCCGCGTTTGATGGCGTTGCCCAGCGAGCGGGTGATGCGTTCGTGACATTCGACGGTCGCGCTCTGGCGCTGGAGGCGGATTTCGCACATCTCGTCGGTAAATTCACATTTGTGATGAAGGATTTCATTGATACGCCGCGTCTTCGGATCGCTGGCCATCTGATGCATCAACTGCACCAGCAGCTTGCGCATGCAGCCCAACGGGTCGAGTTCGTCTTCGCTTTCGCTGGCCTGTGCCAGAGCGTCCAGCGGCTCTTGCAGGCTGTCGAGCAGGGCCTGCACCAGTTCGGCTTTATTGTCGAAATGCCAGTAAATGGCACCACGGGTCACGCCAGCCAATTCCGCGATGTCGGCAAGGGTGGTACGCGCAATCCCGCGCTTGTAAAAGGCTTTTTCCGCAGCTTCGAGGATCTGGTTACGGGTTTCCTGAGCTTCCTCTTTGGTTCGACGGACCATGGCAGTACAACCTCATCAAGGAGCCGGCCACCTGCATCGGGCGACCGATTTCTGATCCGGTGCGACCTGGGTGGGGCCGCCTTCCGGGTGTTCTAGTTTCGTGCCTTGCGCAATGAGAAGACAAGGTAACGGGTGTTTACAAACAAGCATGAATGTAAGTATATTCATTAGCATGCTACTTATCCAGCCGGATAGAGTTTTTTCCTACATCCCGTTTTCTATTACTCTTGAGCGTCTTCAGCTCTTTCTGACCCGAGGATCTTCATGCAACTCAAGCCAGCTGTTTCCGCTCTGGTTTCCGCCGTCGCCCTGGCAACACTGCTCAGCGGCTGTAAAAAGGAAGAAGCGGCGCCCGTGGCGCAGATTCCTCAGGTCGGCGTCGTAACCCTTCAGGCCCAACCCTATACCCTCGTTTCCGATCTGCCAGGTCGCACTATTGCGTACCGGGTGGCGGAAGTGCGTCCGCAGGTCAACGGCATCATCCTCAAGCGCCTGTTCAAGGAAGGCAGCGAGGTCAAAGACGGCCAGCAGCTCTACCAGATTGACTCGGCGGTCTACGAGGCGACCTTGGCCAGCGCCAAGGCCAACCTGCAATCGACCCGCTCGCTGTCCGAGCGCTACAAGCAACTGGTGGCCGAACAAGCCGTCAGCCGCCAGGAGTTCGACGACGCCCAGGCCAAACGTTTGCAGGCTGAAGCGACGCTGAAGAGCGCCGAGATCGACCTGCGCTACACCAAGGTCCTCGCGCCGCTGAGCGGCCGTATCGGTCGCTCCAACTTCACCGAGGGCGCGCTGGTCAGCAATGGCCAGACCGACGCCATGGCCGTGATCCAGCAACTGGACCCGATCTACGTCGACGTCACCCAGTCCTCGGCCGAGCTGCTCAAGCTGCGTCGCGAGCTGGAAAGCGGCCGCCTGCAGAAGGTCGGCGAGAACGCTGCCAAGGTCACCCTCAACCTGGAAGACGGCAGCACCTACGCTCAGGAAGGCCGCCTGGAGTTCTCCGAAGTCTCGGTCGACCAGACCACCGGTTCCGTGACCCTGCGCGCCGTGTTCCCCAACCCGGAACACAACCTGCTGCCTGGCATGTTCGTCCACGCCCGCCTCAACAACGGTGTGAACGCCGCCGCCATCCTCGCGCCGCAACAAGGCGTGACCCGCGACCTTAAAGGCCAGCCGACCGCTCTGGTGGTCAACCAGGACAACAAGGTCGAGCTGCGTCAGCTCAAAGCCAGCCGTACCGTCGGCAGTGACTGGCTGATCGAAGAAGGCCTGAACCCGGGCGACCGCCTGATCACCGAAGGCCTGCAATACGTCAAGCCGGGCGCCGAAGTGAAGGTGAGCGAAGCCACCAACATCAAGCCTGCCCAGCCAACCCAGGCCAATGCCGCGACCGCAGGGGCCAAAGGGGAATAAACCATGTCGAGATTCTTTATCGATCGCCCGATCTTCGCCTGGGTGATCGCCCTCGTGATCATGCTGGTCGGGGCGCTGTCGATCCTCAAGCTGCCGATCAACCAGTACCCGAGCATCGCTCCGCCAGCGATCGCCATTGCCGTGACCTACCCGGGCGCTTCCGCGCAGACCGTGCAGGACACCGTGGTCCAGGTGATCGAGCAACAGCTCAACGGTATCGACAACCTGCGTTATGTGTCGTCGGAAAGTAACTCCGACGGCAGCATGACCATCACCGCGACCTTCGAGCAGGGCACCAACCCTGACACCGCGCAGGTCCAGGTGCAGAACAAGCTGAACCTGGCCACCCCGCTGCTGCCGCAAGAAGTGCAGCAGCAGGGTATCCGCGTGACCAAGGCGGTGAAGAACTTCCTGTTGGTGATCGGTCTGGTGTCCGAAGACGGCAGCATGACCAAGGACGACCTGGCCAACTACATCGTCTCCAACATGCAGGACCCGATCTCGCGGACTGCCGGTGTCGGTGACTTCCAGGTCTTCGGTGCCCAGTACGCGATGCGTATCTGGCTCGATCCGGCCAAGCTGAACAAGTTCCAGCTGACCCCGGTCGACGTGAAAACCGCGGTTGCCGCGCAGAACGTCCAGGTGTCGTCCGGTCAGCTCGGCGGCCTGCCCGCCCTGCCCGGCCAGCAACTGAACGCGACCATCATCGGCAAGACGCGTCTGCAGACTGCCGAGCAGTTCGAGAAGATCCTGCTCAAGGTCAACCGCGACGGTTCGCAAGTGCGCCTGGGCGATGTCGCCAAGGTCGCGCTGGGTGGTGAAAACTACGCGGTCAGCGCCCAGTTCAACGGCAAGCCGGCCTCCGGTCTGGCCGTGAAACTGGCCACCGGCTCCAACGCCCTGGATACCGCCAAGGCGCTGCGCAAGACCATCTCCGACCTCGAACCGTTCTTCCCGCCAGGCATGAAGGCGGTGTTCCCGTATGACACCACCCCGGTGGTGACCGAATCGATCAGCGGCGTGATCCACACCCTGATCGAAGCGATCGTACTGGTGTTCCTGGTGATGTACCTGTTCCTGCAGAACTTCCGCGCCACGGTGATCACCACCATGACAGTGCCGGTGGTATTGCTGGGTACGTTCGGCATCCTCGCCGCCGCAGGTTTCAGCATCAACACCCTGACCATGTTCGCGATGGTTCTTGCCATCGGCCTGCTGGTGGACGACGCCATCGTCGTGGTGGAGAACGTCGAGCGGGTGATGTCTGAAGAGGGGCTTTCACCCAAGGAAGCGACCAAGAAGTCCATGGGCCAGATCCAGGGCGCACTGGTCGGTATTGCCTTGGTTCTCTCGGCGGTACTGCTGCCAATGGCCTTCTTCGGCGGCTCCACGGGTGTGATCTACCGGCAGTTCTCGATCACCATCGTCTCGGCCATGGGCCTGTCGGTGCTGGTTGCCCTGATCTTCACCCCGGCGCTGTGCGCCACCATGCTCAAGCCGGTCAAGAAAGGCGAGCACCACACGGCCAAGCGCGGCTTCTTCGGCTGGTTCAACCGCAACTTCGACCGCAGCGTGCAGAGCTACGAGCGCGGCGTGGGCAACATCCTGCGCCACAAGGCCCCGTACTTCCTCGCCTACATCCTGATCGTGGTCGGCATGGTCTGGCTGTTCATGCGCATCCCGACTGCGTTCCTGCCAGAGGAAGACCAGGGCGTCCTGTTCGCCCAGGTGCAAACCCCGGCCGGTTCCAGTGCCGAGCGCACCCAGGCGGTGGTCGATGAAATGCGCGCCTACCTGCTGGACAAGGAGTCCGATACGGTCGCCTCGGTGTTCACCGTGAACGGCTTCAACTTCGCGGGCCGCGGCCAGAGCTCGGGTATGGCCTTCATCATGCTCAAGCCGTGGGGCGAGCGCTCTGCTGAAAACAGCGTGTTCAACCTGGCAACCCGTGCCCAGCAGCCCTTCTTCACCTTCCGCGACGCGATGGTGTTCGCCTTCGCCCCGCCTGCGGTACTGGAGCTGGGTAACGCCACAGGCTTCGACGTGTTCCTGCAGGACCGCGCCGGTGTCGGCCACGCCAAGCTGATGGAAGCGCGTAACCAGTTCCTCGGCATGGCGGCGCAAAGCAAGATCCTCTCCGCTGTGCGTCCGAACGGCCTGAACGACGAACCGCAGTACCAGTTGACCATCGACGATGAACGCGCCAGCGCGCTGGGCGTCACCATCTCCGATATCAACAACACCCTGTCGATCGCTCTCGGTGCCAGCTACGTCAACGACTTCATCGACCGTGGCCGGGTCAAGAAGGTCTACCTCCAGGGCGAAGCCTCGTCGCGGATGAGTCCGGAAGACCTGCAGAAGTGGTACGTGCGCAACGCTGCTGGCGAGATGGTGCCGTTCTCCTCCTTCGCCAAGGGCGAGTGGATCTACGGCGCACCGAAGCTGTCGCGTTACAACGGTGTCGAAGCAATGGAAGTCCTCGGTGCGCCAGCCCCTGGCTACAGTACCGGTGAGGCGATGGCCGAGGTCGAACGCCTGGCCGCTCAACTGCCAGCCGGTGTCGGCTTCGCGTGGACCGGCATGTCGTATGAAGAGAAGCTGTCGGGCTCGCAGATGCCAGCACTGTTCGCGCTGTCGCTGCTGATGGTGTTCCTGTGCCTGGCGGCGCTGTACGAAAGCTGGTCGATCCCGATCGCGGTCGTGCTGGTGGTGCCGCTGGGTATCATCGGTGCGCTGATGGCGGCCAGCATGCGCGGGCTGTCCAACGACGTGTACTTCCTGGTGGGGCTGCTGACCACCATCGGCCTCGCGGCGAAGAACGCGATCCTGATCGTCGAGTTCGCCAAGGAACTGCACGAACAAGGCCGCAGCCTCGCCGACGCCGCTATCGAAGCCTGCCGCATGCGTCTGCGTCCGATCATCATGACCTCGCTGGCGTTCATCCTCGGCGTAGTGCCGCTGACCATCGCCACCGGTGCGGGTTCGGGCAGCCAGCACGCCATTGGTACCGGGGTGATCGGCGGTATGATCACGGCCACCGTTCTGGCCATCTTCTGGGTGCCACTGTTCTTCGTTAGCGTGTCGTCGCTGTTCGGCAGCAAACAGCCCGAAGAAGACGCCACACCTGAAACTCCACGCTATGAGGCTGGGCAATGACCAAGTCCCTGATATCCCTGGCGGTCACCGCGTTCATCCTGGGCGGATGCTCGCTGATCCCCGAGTACAAGACCCCCGAGGCGCCGGTCGCGGCCGAGTGGCCGGCAGGTCCGGCCTACTCGCCGGCCGAGTCGGCCCAGGTGGCCGCCGCCGAGCAAGGCTGGCGCCAGTTCTTCCACGACCCGGCGCTGCAGCAGCTGATCCAGGGTTCGCTGGAAAACAACCGCGACCTGCGGGTCGCGGCGCTGAACATCGACGCCTACCGCGCGCAGTACCGCATCCAGCGCGCCGACCTGTTCCCGGCAGTCTCGGCCAACGCCAGCGGCCAACGCCAGCGCACGCCGGCGGATATGTCGCAGACCGGTCAGTCGAGCATCAGCAGCCAATATTCGGCCACCATCGGCGTCAGCGCCTATGAGCTGGACCTGTTCGGCCGGGTGCGCAGCCTGAGCCAACAGGCCCTGGAAACCTACCTGTCCAGTGAACAGGCGCGCCGTTCGACGCAGATCGCCCTGGTGGCCAGCGTCGCCAACGCCTATTACACCTGGCAGGCCGATCAGGCCCTGCTCAAGCTGACCGGCGAGACCCTCAAGACCTACGAGGAAAGCTTCAAGCTGACCCAGCGCAGCAGCGACGTCGGCGTGGCCTCGGCCCTGGACCTGAGCCAGGCGCGTACCGCGGTCGAAGGTGCCCGGGTCAAGCTGGCGCAGTACCAGCGCCTGGTGGCCCAGGACCTCAACAGCCTGACCCTGCTGGTCGGCGCCGGCCTGCCGGGCAATCTGCCAGCGGCCCTGCCGCTGGACGGCGACCTGCTCGCGGAAATGCCGGCCGGCCTGCCGTCGGACCTGCTGACCCGGCGTCCGGACATCATGGAAGCCGAGCACCTGCTCAAGGGCGCCAACGCCAATATCGGCGCTGCCCGTGCGGCGTTCTTCCCGAGCATCAGCCTGACCGCCAATGCCGGGACCCTGAGCTCCGACATGAGCGGCCTGTTCAAGGGCGGCTCCGGCACGTGGCTGTTCCAGCCGCAGATCAATCTGCCGATCTTCAATGCCGGTGCGCTCAAGGCCAGCCTGGATTACTCGAAGATCCAGAAAGATATCAACATCGCCAAGTACGAAAAAACCATCCAGACCGCCTTCCAGGAAGTCTCCGATGGTCTGGCTGCGCGGCAGACCTTCAACCAGCAGTTGCAGGCCCAGCGCGATCTGGTCGCCGCCAACCAGGATTACTACCGCCTGGCGGAGCGTCGCTACCGTATCGGCGTCGACAGCAACCTGGTGTTCCTCGACGCCCAGCGCAACCTGTTCAGTGCCCAGCAGTCGCTGATCACTGACCGGCTGTCGCAGGTGGTCAGCGAGGTCAACCTGTACAAGGCCCTCGGTGGCGGCTGGTACGAGCGCACCGGTGATGCTCAGCAGCAAGCTTCGGTCGAGACGCCGAAAGGCTGAACTGGCTGAACTGGCTGAATGTGATGTAGAAAAGCCCACCCTAGTGTGGTCAATGCCGGTCAGTTAAACCTGTTGAGGCCCTTCGCGAGCAAGCTCGCTCCTACACTGTAGGAGCGAGCTTGCTCGCGAAGGGCTGCAAAGCAGCCCCAATAGGGTTAACTGACTGGTTATTACCCGCTGCGGTGGGCTTTTTCATGGCTGACCACCGCTCTCCTGCAACGCCCCCAAAGCACTCTGTTTTCAACGCAAAAAAAGAAACTAACCATTCAGTTAGTGTTCGATAATCGCCCATTTCCGCCTGTAACGAATTGATTCGCCCCCGTCCGTCACAGCACCATCCTCTTGCCGCTTTTCCCAACGCAAACCCCAAAGACGCAACCCGGCCTGTGACCCTTTTCAGTCATGGCGGATGGTTTCGCTTACATAAAAACAAGAGACACATTGACGATGAACACTCCGCACCCAGCACGACACCTGCTTCCCGGCTTCATTGCCATGACTTGCGCCCTCCCCGCCCTGGCTGCTGAAAGCGGCTTTGTCGAGGACGCCAAGGCCTCCCTGAACCTGCGCAACTTCTACATCAACCGCAATTTCGTCGACCCGGCCAACGCCCAGGGCAAAGGCGAGGAATGGACCCAGAGTTTCATCCTCGACGCCAAGTCCGGCTTCACCCAAGGCACTGTCGGCTTCGGTGTCGATATCCTCGGTCTGTATTCGGTCAAGCTCGACGGCGGCAAAGGCACCGCGGGGACCCACCTGCTGCCGGTGCATGACGACGGCCGCCCGGCCGACGATTTCGGTCGCCTCGGTGTGGCGCTGAAAGCCAAAGTGTCGAAGACCGAACTGAAAGTCGGCGAGTGGATGCCAGTGCTGCCGATTCTGCGTTCGGACGACGGTCGCTCGCTGCCGCAAACCTTCCGCGGTGGCCAGCTCACCTCGCAGGAAATCGACGGCCTGACCCTCTATGCCGGTCAGTTCCGCGGCAACAGCCCGCGCAACGACGCGAGCATGGAAGACATGTTCATGAACGGCCGCGGCGGGATCACCTCCGACCGCTTCAACTTCGCCGGTGGTGAATTCACCTTCAACGAAAAGCGCACCCTGATCGGTCTGTGGAACGCGGAACTGAAGGACATCTACCAGCAGCAGTACATCAACCTGGTCCACAGCCAACCGCTGGGTGACTGGACTCTGGGCGCCAACCTGGGTTACTTCCTCGGCAAGGAAGATGGCTCGGCCCGCGCCGGCGACCTCGACAACCGCACCGCCTCAGCCCTGCTTTCGGCGCGTTACGGTGGCAACACCTTCTACGTCGGCCTGCAGAAAGTCAGCGGCGACGATGCCTGGATGCGCGTCAACGGCACCAGCGGCGGCACCCTGGCCAACGACAGCTACAACTCCAGCTTCGACAACGCCCAGGAACGCTCCTGGCAAGTGCGCCACGACTACAACTTCGCCGCCCTCGGCGTGCCCGGCCTGACCCTGATGAACCGCTACATCAAGGGCGACAACGTGCACACCGCTGCGGTGGACGACGGTGAAGAATGGGCACGGGAATCGGAACTGGCCTACGTGATTCAGGGCGGTGTGCTGAAGAACCTGTCGATGAAATGGCGTAACTCGACCATGCGTCGGGACTACAGCACCAACTCGTTTGATGAGAACCGGCTGATCATCAGCTATCCGATCGGGATTCTCTGAGGTTTCAAGGGCCTCATCGCGAGCAAGCTCGCTCCTACAGAGCTCGCTCGCGATGGACCGCAAATGAATCAGGCGCCTTTCACCGTCCGGCTCCGCTCCCCCGCCACACTCACCGGCACATCCCCCTGCAATGTCACCCGGCGCACCACCCGCCCCTGGGTGCCGTAGTCATCCACCGCGTAATGCTGGGTCGCGCGGTTGTCCCAGATCGCCACGTCACCCGCCTGCCAGCGCCAGCGCACGGTGTTTTCCAGACGCGTCACATACCCCTGCAACAAGCTGAACAGGTGCTGTGAATCGTTCTGCGAATAGCCCTTCAGGCGTTTGACGAAATGCCCCAGCAGCAGGTGCTTCTCACCGCTGACCGGGTGTACCCGCACCACCGGATGCTCGGTCTCGTACACGGTCGAAGTGAAGATCCGACGATAACTTTCCAGTTGCTCGACGCTGACATTCGGCTTGGCCCCGGCGTAGTCGTATTCGTTGCTGTGCACCGCCCACAGCTCCTCGGCGAGGGCCTTGAGCGCCGGCGACAGGTCGTTGTAGGCCGTCGCGGTGTTGGCCCAGACCGTGTCGCCGCCAGAC
This sequence comes from Pseudomonas sp. Marseille-P9899, assembly GCF_903166565.1. Lineage (NCBI taxonomy): Bacteria > Pseudomonadati > Pseudomonadota > Gammaproteobacteria > Pseudomonadales > Pseudomonadaceae > Pseudomonas > Pseudomonas sp. Marseille-P9899. The sequence continues at coordinate 484,538 of NZ_CAESCG010000003.1, read as the reverse complement.
GCCGGGGCAACCACCGAACGCAGGATCGAGGCCTTGGGGTAGGCGTCGACGAAGGTCACATCGGTGTGCCAGGAGTTGGCACGGCGCCCTTCGCCGCCATCCAGTTCCAGCAGGTAACGAGTGCCGTCACGCACCGGCACGGTGGGGTGGGCGATCGGCTCGCCGAGCAGGTGGGCGAAGGCTTCCTGACCCTGGTCATCGAGGTGGTGCTGGGCGCGGAAGAACAGCACCTTGTGCTCCACCAGCGCGGCCTGGATAGCCTCGATCACCGCCGGCTCCAGATCGGCGCTCAGTTGCACGCCACGCACTTCGGCGCCGATGCGTCCGGCGACCGGGTGAATGTCCAGCGCTTGGCTGACAGGGATTGCGGCGAGTGCGGCATTGCTCATGGTTCAAACCCTCATTGGCTGACGACACGGAAGTTGTCTTTGGAACAGTGCTCTATCGTTATGCGAATAAGTACTAACAGATAAATAACTGCTTCATTGACGGAATAAGAGCTTGCATTTAAAACCCCAGTCTCCCGTGGCGGCAAATACCTTCGCCCTATTTTTGAAATGCCGGAAATGCATATGGATCTTCGTCAACTGCGCTACTTCATCGCCCTTACTGAACACCGCAGTTTCGTTCGCGCCGCCGAGGCCATGGGCATCACCCAGCCGGCGTTCAGCCGCAGTATCCAGGGCCTGGAGCAGGAATTCGGTTGTGTGCTGGTGGACCGCGCCAACAAGGACCTGCGCCCCACGCCCGAAGGCCAGGTGGTCCTGCAGCACGCCCTGCGCCTGGTGCAGGGTGCGGCGCAACTGAGCAGCGAAGTGCTGCAGATGACCAAGCTCGACGCTGGCGAACTGCGCTTCGGCTGCGGTCCAGCGCCGGCGGCGGAACTGGTGCCGCGGGCGCTGGCGCAGTTCGTCAACGCGCACCCGAAGGTGCACACCCGTCTGCAGGTGGATAACTGGGAGAAACTCAGCCGTGCGCTGAACCGTGAGGAAGTCGAATTTTTCGTCGCCGATATCCGCCATTTCGAGGCCGATCCGAACTTCCAGACCCAGGCCCTCACACCCCGCCGCGGCCTGTTCTTCTGCCGCCCCGGCCACCCGCTGCTGGCCAAGGACAGCCTGTCCACCAACGACATGTTCGACTACCCGCTGGCCACCTCGCTGATCCCGCCCGGGGTGCGCAAGTTGCTGGCCAACCTGAGCGGCAAGACCGACTTCTCTCCCCAGGTGCAGACCGAACACTTGCCGACCCTGTTACGGGTGGTGCAGGACAGCAATGCCATTGGCATCGGCACCGAAGAGGCCTTTTCTTCGTACATCGGTCGCGGCGAGCTGATCCAGTTGCACTGGCGCAACCTGCCCACCAACCTCGACAGCCTCAGCGCCCGCTGCGGCATCGTCAGCCGCAGCGGTTACCGCCTCTCCCCGGCTGCCCGGGCGATGATCGAAACCCTGATTACTCTTGACCGCCAGCCTGTGCCACAGGAACTGGCCGGATAGCCTGGGGCGCCAGCCACTGGTTGACCTGAAACGGCTTGCGGATCAGCCGTTCCTTGGCCGCCAGGTCCACCGAGGCCTGCAGACGGGTGAGGAACTGCTCGTCGAGGGTGGCGGGGAAGATCTGGCTCAGGTGCTCGTCCTTCAGGTCATGGGTGAGGATTGCCGGTGGATAGCTGGCGCGGGACGAGACCAGTTGCACATAGGCGTCCTTGTTGCCATCACTGGTCAGCCACTGCACCGCGGGCTGCTGCGCCGCGAGGAACTTCGCCACGATTTCGGGATGGGCATCGATAAACGCACCGGACCCCACCAGCACCGCCTGAACATTACCGGCGCCGCCCAGGTCGCGGGTGCTCAGCGGCAGTTCGGCGAGACCGCGCTCCTTCAGCGCGGTGATCCCGGTCGAGCCCCAGGTGGCGTCGATCTGCTTGGCGGCCAGCGCGGCAATGGCGGCGTTGAAGTCCAGGTTGATGACTTTCAGGTCTTTCTCGCTCAGGCCCTGACTGGCCAGCGCGGCATCGAACGACAGCTGCGTGGCGGTGCCACGGAAGATCGCCACCCGCTTGCCCTTGAGGTCCTGCAGGGTCTTGATGCCGCTGTCCGGGGCGACGCCCAGGTAATGCTTGACCCCGCGCGCGGTGGCCGCGAGCAGGCGGGTATCGACGCCGTTGGCCTTGCCGATGATTGCCGCCAGATCGCCCAGGTAGGCGAAGTCCACCTGGCCGTTGGCGAACGCCTCGTTGATCACCGGGCCAGCGCCCTTGAAGTAGTTCCACTGGATGCTGATGCCATCGGCAGCGAAGGCTTTTTCCAGCAGTTGCTGCTCCTGCAACACATCGGTGATGCCGCCGCCGGAGTGCTGGGTGCCGGCACTCAGGTCGGGCACGGCGATGCGGATCTGCTTCACCTCGGCGCCCAGCGCTTCGGCAGGCAACCAGCCGACGACAGCGGCCAGGGCGGGGACGGCGAACAGGCTGAAAACACGGTTGAGCGACAGGTTCATGGCACGCGGCTCCTTGTAATGGTGCCGCCACCTAACGCTATTCCGCCGCGCAAGTTAAATACTAAGAAATTACATTTTAATAACTTGATTACATATAAGCGCTGGAGCCGGCGTCTTTATGGGCTATGCATGAAGCACACGAAAAATATGCTTCGAATGCATTGGCCGCTGCTTTGACGGTGCGCTTTAAATGCATCTCTTATTACCTGATCGAATTTAACAAACGATAAATAGATCAATAAGAACTAAGAAAAGAACCGCCTGTGCAGCCAACCCGGAGGTCTCATGGCACACGCTTCCCGCTCAGCCTTGCCGCTGACCGACCCGCCCACCGCGCAAGGTTTCAACCGCCTGCCCTGGCAGCGGCTGAACGCCTGGTATCTGCCGCTGGCGCTGGCCGCGCTGTGGTGGCTGGCGAGCCGCCATGAATGGATGAGCGAACAGATCCTGCCACCGCCTTCGCTGGTCTGGAGCAGCGCCGTCGAGTTGGGCCACGGCGAACTCTGGCTGCACCTGGGCATCAGCCTCTGGCGGTTGTTCGTCGGCCTGCTGCTGGGGGTCAGTGCCGGCGCGGTGCTCGGCGCCTGGCTGGGCTTCAGCCGGCGCAGCGAACGCCTGGTGCTGCCGACCTTCAATGCGCTCGCGCAGATTCCGACCCTGGCCTGGGTGCCGCTGTTCATGGCGCTGTTCGGCATCGGCGAAACCCTCAAGCTGGTGGTGCTGGTCAAGGCGATCATCGTGCCGATCACCCTGCACACCCTGGTCGGCGTGCGTGATGCCCAGCCCCGCCTGCGTGAAGCTGCCGCCGTGCTGCGCCTGCCGCCGCACCTATTGATCACCCGGTTGATTCTGCCGGCGGCGCTGCCGTCGTTCTTCGCCGGCCTGCGCCTGGCGCTGGCCACCGGCTGGACCTCGCTGCTGGCGGTGGAACTGCTGGCCTCCAGCGAAGGCATCGGCTACCTGATGGTCTGGGCACGCCAGCTGTTCATGCTGGATATCGTTTTCGTCTGCATCGCAGTAATCGGCGTGATCGGTCTGCTGATGGACCGTGGCCTCGGCTGGCTCGACCGCCGCCTGTTGCACTGGCCACACCCGGCGACTGCCGAACTGCGGGTCCAGCGGCTGCGCGGCGTCGAGCGGTTGCAGGCGCTGATTTTGCCGCTGGCCCTGCTCGCCCTCTGGCAGGTGGCGAGCCAGGCCGAATGGGTCGACGCGAATATTCTCGCGGCGCCGCTGGCGGTGCTCGACACCCTCGGCAACGGCGTGCTCGACGGCAGCCTCAGCGGCTCGCTGGCGATCAGCGTCGGCCGCGCCCTCGGCGGCCTGCTGCTGGGTGGCGGGCTGGGTCTGCTGTTCGGCTTGTGGCTGGGCCTGTCGTCGCGCGCCGAGCAGTTGCTCGGTCCGAGCCTCTCCGGGTTGCGGCAGATTGCCTTGTTCGCCTGGGTGCCGCTGCTGACCGCCTGGTTCGGCCTGGGCGAACTGGCCAAGTGGGTATTTGTCGGCCTGGCGGCGTTCTTCCCGCTGTTCATCGCCACCCAGCGCGCCGTCGCCAGCGTCTCACCGCAACTGCACGAAGCAGCCCGGGTGCTGCGCCTGAGCCGCTGGCAGCGCCTGCGCCGGCTGGTGCTGCCCAACGCCGCGCCGGGGATTTTCGCCGGCTTGCGCATCGGCCTGATTTATTCCTGGCTCGGCACCATCGGCGCCGAATACTTCATGCCCTCGGGCGGCGGCATTGGCAGCCTGATGATCGCCGCCCAGCAACTGCTGCGCATGGACCAGATCATGGCCGGGATGCTTCTGGTCGGCTTCACCGGCGCCCTGCTCGGCGCCCTCGGACAACATATCGAAGCGCGTGCCACGCGCTGGAGACGCGCATGAACGCACAGGTTTCCCCTCTGGTCAGCTTTCAACAGGTGAGCAAGCGCTTCGCCGTCAGCGATGGCGATGTCGAGGCGCTGCGCGACTTCAACCTGGATATCCGCGAAGGCGAATTCGTCGCCATCGTCGGCGCCAGCGGCTGCGGCAAGTCCACCCTGCTGCGCCTGCTGATCGGCCTCGACAACGACTATCAGGGGCAGATCCTGATCGACGGCAAGCGGGTCAGCGGCATCGGCAGCGAGCGCGGCATCGTCTTCCAGGAGCACCGCCTGTTCCCCTGGCTGACGGTGGCCGAGAACATCGAACTGGGCCTGGTCAACGAAGCACTGGACGCCGCGACGAAACAGCAACGGGTCAAGGACTTCATCGCCCTGGTCGGCCTGCACGACTTCAGCGCCGCCTACCCGCACCAGCTTTCCGGCGGCATGGCCCAGCGCGTGGCGATCGCCCGCGGCCTGGTGGCCAGCCCGCGCATCCTGCTGCTGGACGAACCCTTCGGCGCCCTCGACGCCCTGACCCGCCAGCAGATGCAGGACGAACTGCTGGCGATCCGCGAGCGAGCGCGCATCACCACGTTGTTGGTGACCCACGACGTCGAGGAAGCGATCTTCCTCGCCGACCGCGTGGTGGTGCTGGAACCGCGACCGGGGCGGATCAAGCGCGTGGTCGAGATCGACCTGCCGCACCCGCGCCAGCGCGCCAGCCTGGACTTTCACCTGCTGCGCGAAACCCTGCTGCACGAACTGACCCGCGACGACCGCTACCTGCCGACACCGGCACCGCGGATCCACGACCTGCCCCTGACCTACCTGGCCTGCTGAGGAGCGCTTCATGAGCCATCGCCCCAACTTCCTGGTCATCGTTGCCGACGACCTGGGCTTCTCCGACATTGGCGCCTTCGGCGGCGAGATCGCCACGCCGAACCTCGACGCCCTGGCCAGCGCCGGCCTGCGCCTGACCGATTTTCATACCGCGCCAACCTGCTCGCCGACCCGCTCGATGCTTCTCACCGGCACCGACCACCATATCGCCGGCATCGGCACCATGGCCGAGGCGCTGACACCTGAGCTGATCGGCAAGCCCGGTTACGAGGGCTACCTCAACGACCGCGTGGTGGCCCTGCCGGAACTGCTGCGCGAAGCCGGCTACCAGACGCTGATGAGCGGCAAATGGCACCTGGGCCTGACCGCCGAACTGGCGCCCCACGCCCGCGGTTTCGAACGCTCCTTCGCCCTGCTGCCGGGCGCCGCCAACCACTATGGCTTCGAGCCGACCTACGATGACGACACCCCGGGCCTGCTGAAATCCACCCCGGCGCTGTACATCGAAGACGATCAATTCATCGACGAGTTGCCGAAGGATTTCTATTCCTCCGACGCCTTCGGCGACAAGCTGCTGCAGTACCTCAAGGAGCGCGACCAGAGCCGGCCGTTCTTCGCCTACCTGCCCTTCTCCGCGCCGCACTGGCCGCTGCAGGCCCCGGCCGACGTGGTCGAGCGCTACAAGGGCCGCTACGACGCCGGCCCCGAGGTGCTGCGCCAGGAGCGCCTGGAAAAACTCCGCGCCCTCGGCCTGATCGCCGCCGACACCGAGGCCCATCCGGTGGACGGCCAATGGCAGGCGCTGAGCGACGAACAACGCCAGCGCTCGGCGCGGTCGATGGAGGTCTACGCGGCAATGGTCGAGCGCATGGACTGGAATATCGGCCGGGTGCTGGACTACCTGCGCAACCAGGGTCAACTGGACAACACCCTGGTGCTGTTCATGTCCGACAACGGCGCCGAAGGCGCGCTGCTGGAAGCCTTCCCGAAATTCGGCCCGCACCTGGCCAGCTACCTTGACCAGCATTACGACAACAGCCTGGAAAACATCGGCCGGGCCAACTCCTACGTCTGGTACGGCCCGCACTGGGCGCAGGCGGCCACCGCGCCGTCGCGGCTGTTCAAGGCCTTCACCACCGAAGGCGGCATCCGCGTACCGGCGCTGCTGCACTACCCGGCGCTATCGCGGCAGAAACAGATCAGCCATGAATTCAGCACCGTGATGGACATCACCCCGACCCTGCTCGACCTGGCGGGCGTGCGCCACCCCGGCAAGCGCTGGCGCGGCCGCGACGTCGCGCCTCTGCGGGGCAAGTCGTGGTTGGGGTATCTGTCGGGCGAGACCGAGCAGGTGCATGACGAACACACCGTCACCGGCTGGGAACTGTTCGGCCGCCGGGCGATTCGCCAAGGGCACTGGAAAGCGGTGTATATCCCGGGGCCGGTGGGGCCGGCGACCTGGCAGCTGTATGACCTGAGCAGGGATCCAGGGGAGATTCATGACCTGGCGGCGGAGCAACCGGCAAAGCTGGAGGCGCTGTTGGGGGAGTGGCAGAAGTATGTGGAAGAGACGGGGGTGATTTTGAGTCAGTCGCCGTTTCAGCCGGATTGATAGGTTGGTCTTTGGGGCCTGATCGCTGCGGTTCGGCCCCAAACACCACCCTCACTTCCCAGCCAACCGCTCCAACCGCCCCGGATCAAGAATCTCGATCTCGCCATAACTCAAGCGCACCGCACCGTCCTGCTCCAGCGCCTTGAGAATCTGGTTGGTGGTCTGCCGCGATAGCGACAGCATCAGCGCCAGTTGCTCCTGGGACAACTGCAACACCCGCCGCTCACCATCCACTTCGCCGTACCCCGCCGCCATCTGCAACAGCCGGTACGCCAAGCGCGGGGCGGCGCCCATCAGGCTTTGCTGTTCCAGGGCGACAAACGCCAGACGCAGCTTGTGGCTCATCAACAAGGCGAACTCCCGCCAGTACGCCGGTTGCTGGTCAAGCAGGCTCAGCAGCGTCGCCTGTGGCACCCTCAGCAGCGTGGTCGGGCCTTCGGCGAAGGCGTCATGAGTACGCGGCTGGCCGTCGAACAGGCAGATTTCGCCAAACCAGTGCGGCGGCTCGATCAGGGTCAACAGCGCTTCCTTGCCCCCGGCATTCACCGCGCCAATCCGCACCGCGCCCGCCAGCACCGCGTACAACCCGCAGGGCGCATCGCCGCGCTGGAACAGGCGTTCGCCGGCGGCCAGGGCGCGCGGGCGGGCGGCGTCCAGCAGGCTATCCTGCAACGCAGGTGAGAGTTGCCGGAACCAGTGACCCTGCAAGAGTTGCTCGCGCCAGGCGCAACGATCGTTCATCCAAAGCCTCGAAAAGTGACTCTGTCGGCCAGGCGACAGACATGCCCCCGGCCGCGGTCCATGCTGGGCCATCCCAACAGGAGGAATAACAATGAAAAACCTCGTGGAACACCTGAGTCAATATGCCAGCTACCACCGTGACCCGCGAAACATCGCGACCCACTTCGTCGGTATCCCCATGATCGTGGTGGCGGTCACCGTGCTGCTGTCGCGGCCGGGGCTGGATGTGGGCGGGTTGTGGCTGTCGCCGGCCTTCGTCGCGGCGCTGGCGTCGGTGTGGTTCTACCTGCGCCTGGACCTGCGCTTCGGCGTGGTGATGAGCGCCCTTCTCGGAGCCTGCCTGTGGGCCGGGCAAGCGCTGGCGGTGCAAAGCACGTCAGTGTGGCTGGTGGCCGGGCTGGGGCTGTTTTTCGTCGGCTGGGTGATCCAGTTCGTCGGGCATTACTACGAGGGGCGCAAGCCGGCGTTCGTCGACGATATCAGCGGGCTGATCGTCGGGCCGTTGTTTGTGGTGGCGGAACTGGCGTTCATGCTGGGGATGCGGCCGGAGTTGAAGGCGGCGGTGGAACACAATGCGGGGCCGGTGGCGATTCGGGAGAAGAAGGCTGCGGTTTGAGCTGATGGCCCTGTCGCCCCGGCAAGCCGGGGCGCCGGGCTGCGGCGATAGGGCCCTGAAGATCAAGCCCTGGACTCAACCCCCAACTCATCCCACACCGATTCCGCCAGGTGGAAGGTGGCATTGGCCGCCGGAATCCCGCAGTAGATCGCGCTCTGCATCAGCACTTCCTTGATCTCTTCACGGGTCACGCCGTTGTTGGCGGCGGCGCGCAGGTGCAGTTTCAGTTCGTCATTGCGGTTCATGCCGATCAGCATGGCGATGGTGATCAGGCTGCGGGTGTGCCGCGGCAAGCCCGGTCGGGTCCAGATATCACCCCAGGCGTGGCGGGTGATCATTTCCTGGAACTCGCTGTTGAACTCGGTCAGGTTGGTCAGGCTGCGGTCCACGTGGGCATCGCCCAGTACCGCGCGACGCACTTGCATGCCGGCGTCGTAACGTTGTTTCTCATCCACGAAAACAGCTCCTCAACGGGCCAGCAGAAAATCGATGACGCGGCGGCTGAACGGCTCGCCCACTTCAACGTTGGACAGGTGCGCAGCGTGGAACTCGGCAAACTCGGCACCGGCCACCCGCTCCTGGATAAACAGGCTGCCCGACGGCGGGGTCACCGCGTCGGCGCTGCCGGCGATGACCAGCAGCGGCGCCTTGATTGCGCCCAGTTGATCGCGGAAATCGGCATCGCGCACGGCGCCGCAGTTGGCCGCATAGCCTTCAGGCGAGGTGGACGCGAGCATGTCGGTGATGCGCTTGGCCTGATCCGGGTTGGAGCCGGCAAACGCCGGGGTGAACCAGCGCTCGATGGACGCATCGCGCAAGCCGACCATCGCCGCCTCGCGGTCACGCAGGACCATCTCGATGCGCGGGTTCCAGATCTCCGGGGTGCCGATCTTGGCCGCAGTGTTGCAGACGATCAGGCGGTTCAGGCGCTCCGGCGCATTGATGCCCAGCCACTGGCCGATCAGGCCGCCCATGGACAGGCCGCAGAAGTGCACCTTGTCCAGCTTCAAGGCATCCAGCAGCGCCAGCACGTCGCGGCCCAGTTGCTCGATGCTGTACGGGCCGTCGGTGACCAGCGAATCGCCATGGCCGCGGGTGTCATAACGCAGCACGCGGAAATGCGTGGCGAAGGCCGGCACCTGGGTGTCCCACATGTGCAGGTTGGTGCCCAGCGAGTTGGACAGCACCAATACCGGTGCGCCTTCGGGGCCATCGAGCTGGTAGTTCAGAACGCCATCGGCGAGTTGTACGCTTCCCACAGCAGCCTCCTCAGGCTTTGAATCGTTGATGTTCGGCCAGCGCACGCTCGACCCAGGCGCGAGCCTGGCCGAGGTAGTGAGCCGGGTCCAGCAGACGGTCGAGTTCGTCCGCCGACAGTTCGGCGCTCACCTGCGGATCGTCGCCGAGCACGGCGCGCAGATGGCGTTGTTCGGCGACCGCGCGTTTGCAGCAGGTCTCCAGCAGATGGTGCGCGGCATCGCGGCCCAGGCGCTGGGCGAGAACGATGCTCACCGCTTCGGCCAGAACCAGGCCCTGGGTCAGGTCGAGGTTGCGGCGCATGCGCGCGGCGTCCACTTCCAGACCCTCGGCGATGATCCGCGCCTGCCGCAGTGCGCCCGACACCAGGCAGCAGATTTCCGGCAGGGTTTCCCATTCGGCGTGCCACAGGCCGAGGCTGCGCTCGTGCTCCTGGGGCATGGCGGCGAACAGCGTGGCGAGCAGACCGGGGACGCGGGTGGCGGCGCCGATCAGCACGGCGGCACCGACCGGGTTGCGCTTGTGCGGCATGGTCGAGGAACCGCCCTTGCCCGGCGCCGACGGCTCGAAGACTTCGCCGGCTTCGGTCTGCATCAGCAGGCTGATATCGCGGCCCAGCTTGCCAAGGGTGCCGGCGACCAGGCCGAGCACCGAGGCGAATTCCACCAGACGGTCGCGCTGGGTGTGCCAGGGTTGTTCCGGCAGGTTCAGGCCCAACTGATCGGCCAGCGCTTCGGCGACCGGCAAAGCCTTGTCACCCAGCGCCGCGAGAGTGCCGGACGCGCCGCCGAACTGCAGGGTCAGCAGGCGCGGTTTGAGTTCGCGCAGGCGCTGGCGATGACGGACCAGGGCGCCGAGGCTGCCGGCGAGCTTCATGCCCAGGGTCACCGGGGTCGCATGCTGCAGCCAGGTGCGGCCGGCCAGCGGTGTGTCGGCGTGGGCGCGGGCCTGGGTGGCGAGGGCGTCGGCTAGGTGCGCCAGTTCGTCGTCGATCAGGGCCAGGGCATCACGCAATTGCAAGACCAGGCCGGTGTCCATGGCGTCCTGGCTGGTGGCGCCAAGGTGCACGTAGCGCTCGGCCTCGGCCACGCCGCTGGCGATCACCTTGCCCAGCGCCTTGACCAGCGGAATCGCCGAGTTGCCGGCGATGCCGATGGCTTCGGCCAGGGCGGCAAAATCATAGCGTTCGGCCTTGCAGGCCAGTTCGATCGGCGCCACCACCACGGCCGGGATCACCCCGACGGCGGCTTCGGCCCGGGCCAGTCCGGCTTCGAAATCAAGCATGCCCTGGATGCGGCCACGGTCGGAAAAGATCTCGCGCATGGCGGGCGCGGTGAAGTAGGCATCGAACAACTGGTTGCCCGGTCGTGGAGTCATGACAGGTCCTTCAACGGGGCGCGCCGGTCAGGGCGCGCCACTGGGTCAATGATCGTTATGCAGGTAAGCGGCCTGCTTCGGCAGGCGCAGGCTGAACAGGAAGGCGATCGCCATCATCGCGGTAACGTACCAGTAAAAAGTGTTTTCCATGCCCATGGATTTCAGGCCCAGGGCCACGTATTCAGCGGAGCCGCCGAACACTGCGTTAGCCACCGCGTAGGCCAGGCCAACGCCCAGCGCGCGCACTTGCGGCGGGAACATCTCGGCCTTCACCAGGCCACTGATAGAGGTGTAGAAACTGACGATGCACAGCGCCAGGGTAATCAGCACGAACGCCAGGAACGGACTGCTGACGGTCTTCAGCGCCAGCAGAATCGGCACGGTGAACAGCGTGCCCAGGGCGCCGAACAGCAGCATCGAATTACGCCGGCCGATGCGGTCGGACAACATGCCGAACAGCGGCTGCATGCACATGTAAAGGAACAGCGCGCCGGTCATGATGAAGCTGGCAGTCTTGGCGCTCATCCCGGCGGTGTTCACCAGGTATTTCTGCATGTAGGTGGTGAAGGTGTAGAAAATCAGCGAACCGCCGGCGGTGTAGCCAAGCACGGTGATGAAGGCGGCGGTGTGATTGCGGAACAGCCCGGCGATGCTGCCGGCTTCCTTGTCGTTGCGGGTTTCGGCGCTGCTGGTTTCTTTCAGCGAGCGACGCAGAAGCAGCGAGATCACGGCGGCGATGGCGCCGACCACGAACGGAATCCGCCAGCCCCAGGCACGCAGTTCGTCCTCGCTCAGCAGTTGCTGGAGGATCACCACCACCAGCACCGCCAGCAGTTGCCCGCCGATCAGCGTGACGTACTGGAACGAGGCGAAGAACCCGCGCTGACCGCGCAGCGCCACTTCACTCATGTAGGTGGCGGTGGTGCCGTATTCGCCCCCTACCGACAGCCCCTGGAACAGTCGGGCAACCAGCAACAGCGCCGGCGCCCAGGCACCGATGCTGGCGTAGGTCGGCAGGCAGGCGATCACCAGCGAACCCGCGCACATCATCAGCACGGAAATCATCATCGAATTCTTGCGGCCATGACGGTCGGCAACGCGGCCGAACAGCCAGCCACCGATCGGGCGCATGAGGAAGCCCGCGGCAAATACACCGGCGGTGTTGAGCAGTTGCACCGTGGGGTCGTCGGACGGGAAGAACGCCGGCGCGAAATAGATGGCGCAGAAGGCGTAGACGTAAAAGTCGAACCATTCGACCAGGTTGCCCGAGGACGCACCAACGATGGCGAAGATGCGTTTGCTGCGTTCTTCACCGGTGTAATAGGTTGAAGTCATGACTGCTTTACTCCTGGAGGGTATCACTGAGTCTAGACACACTCGGTAACACTCTCGTTCCGCCAGACAATCACCCCGGACAACCGGCCTTGCGTGGAGGCCGCCCGTCCGGGGTCATTGGTTTTACACGCGCTCGATAGCCAGGGCGAGGCCCTGTCCGACGCCAACACACATGGTCGCCAGGCCTTTGCGGCCACCGGTTTTTTCCAAGTGGTGCAAGGCGGTGAGGATCAAGCGTGCGCCGCTCATGCCCAGCGGGTGGCCGAGGGCGATGGCGCCGCCGTTCGGGTTCACCTGCGGTGCGTCGTCGGCCAGGCCGAGACCGCGCAGCACGGCCAGGCCCTGGCTGGCGAAGGCTTCGTTGAGTTCGATCACGTCGAAGTCAGCGACCGCCACGCCCAGGCGCTCGGTCAGTTTGAGAACTGCCGGGACCGGGCCGATGCCCATCACCCGTGGCGCCACACCGGCGCTGGCCATGCCAAGCACGCGGGCGCGCGGGGTCAGGCCGTGTTTCTTCACCGCTTCGGCGGAGGCAAGGATCATCGCCGCGGCACCGTCGTTGACGCCCGAGGCGTTGCCGGCGGTGACTGTCTTGTCCGGGCCGTTGACCGGTTTCAGTTTGGTCAGCGCTTCCAACGTGGTTTCAGCACGGGGATGCTCGTCCTGCTCGACGATGGTCTCGCCCTTCTTGTGGGCGATACGCACCGGCACGATTTCTTCAGCGAAGAAGCCGGCAGCCTGGGCGGCGGCGGTGCGCTGCTGGCTGCGCAGGGCGAAGGCGTCCTGGTCGGCGCGGGAAACCTGATGGTCGTCCGCCACGTTGTCGGCGGTCTGCGGCATGGCGTCGACGCCGTACTGGGCTTTCATCAACGGGTTGATGAAGCGCCAGCCGATGGTGGTGTCTTCCAGCTTCATGTTGCGCGAGTAGGCGCTGTCGGCCTTGCCCATCACGAACGGCGCGCGGGACATCGACTCGACGCCGCCGGCAATCGCCAGCTCCATCTCGCCGCTGGCGATGGCGCGGAAGGCAGTGCCCACTGCGTCCATGCCCGAGGCGCAGAGGCGGTTCAGGGTCACGCCCGGCACGCTTTCCGGCAGGCCGGCCAGCAGCAGCGCCATGCGCGCCACGTTGCGGTTGTCTTCACCGGCCTGGTTGGCACAGCCGAGGAATACTTCGTCGATCTGGTCCCACTGGACGGTCGGGTTGCGCTCGATCAGCGCCTTCAGCGGCACGGCGGCCAGGTCATCGGCGCGAACGCCGGCCAGGCCACCGCCGAAGCGGCCAATCGGGGTGCGAATCGCGTCGCAGATAAATACGTCACGCATCACGCTTCTCCTGGTGCCTGGCCGTGGGCCGCGGCGGTGCGGGCTTCGAGGTCACGCAGGGCGGTCAGCTCGACTTCGGTCGGTTCGGCGGTGGTTTCGACGTTATCGGCGAAACGGATGGCCCAGCCGGTGGCGGCGACGATCTGCTCACGGGTCACGCCCGGGTGGATCGCGGTGACCACGAATTCGTTGGTGCCGGCTTCCGGCTCCATGATGCACAGGTCGGTGATGATGCCCACCGGCCCTTGGCCTGGCAGCCCCAGACGCTTGCGGGAGTCGCCGCCTTCGCCGTGACCGACGGAGGTGATGAAGTCCAGCTTGTCCACGAACGCACGGTTGGACTGCTTGAGGATGATCAGCACGGTTTTTGCGGAACCGGCGATTTCCGGCGCACCACCGGCACCCGGCAGGCGCACTTTCGGCGCGTGGTAATCACCGACCACGGTGGTGTTGATGTTGCCGAAGCGGTCAACCTGAGCGGCGCCGAGGAAGCCGACGTCAATGCGCCCGCCTTGCAGCCAGTAGCGGAAGATTTCGCCGGTCGGCACCACGGTGTCAGCGGTTTCGGCCAGTTCGCCGTCACCGATGGACAGCGGCAGTACGGTCGGCTTGGCGCCGATCGGACCTGATTCGTAGATCAGCACCACGTCAGGCGAGGACGTCAGGCGGGCCAGGTTGGCGGCCTTGGACGGCAGGCCGATGCCAACGAAGCATACGGCGCCGTTGCGCAGGCGGCGGGCGGCGGCGACGGTCATCATTTCATTGGTGGAGTAGCTCATTGTGCAGCCTCCGAAGCGCTGGCCAGTTTTGCCTTGAATTCGTTGAAGTCGGCGGTGCCGCGGATGTACTGGTCGATCCAGGCGGTGAAGGTTTCACGGTTGCGGGCGATCGGGTCCCAGGCCTGGTAGAAGCGGTTGTCGCGCTCGTAGTAACCGTGGGCGTAGGACGGATGCGCGCCGCCCGGTACCAGGCAGACCGCAGACAGCGCCCAGGTCGGCAGGACGCAGGCGTTCATCGGTGCCTGCAGGTCGTCGACGATTTCTTCGACGGTGACGATGCAGCGCTTGGCCGCCAGGGCCGCTTCTTTCTGTACGCCGAGGATGCCCCACAGCAGCACGTTGCCTTTACGGTCGGCTTTCTGCGCGTGGATCACGGTGACGTCCGGGCGTACCGACGGCACGGCGGCCAGTACTTCACCGGTGAACGGGCAGCTCACGGTCTTGATCAGCGGGTTGACCTTTGGCAGGTCGGAACCGGCGTAGGCACGCAGCACCGCGAACGGCAGGCCGGAAGCGCCAGCGACGTAGGCGTTGGCCAGGTCGGCGTGGCTGTGTTCTTCGATTTCGATGTCGTGCGGCCATTGTTTCTCGACGGCATCACGCAGACGGTGCAGGGAACCGACACCCGGGTTGCCGCCCCAGGAGAAGATCAGTTTTTTCGCGCAGCCGGCGCCGATCAACTGGTCGTAGATCAGATCGGGGGTCATGCGTACCAGCGTCAGATCCTTTTTGCCCTGACGAATGATTTCATGCCCGGCGGCGGTCGGAATGAGGTGCGTGAAGCCTTCAAGGGCAACGCTGTCACCGTCGTGGACGAACTGCTTCACGGCGTCGTGGAGCGAGAGAATTGCAGCCATGGAAGACTCCTGGATGTGCTGAGTCGAGGTCGGTTTCAAGGCGCCTTGAGCGGCGCCGGTATGAATTCAGATTAAGGCGGGGTGCGGGGCGGTTCAATCCGATAATCGGCATAGCGTTCGATTATCGAACGGATTGTTAGCAAGCTTTGTGGACCTATCGCGACCGTTCGGCGCGATGGCCCACAAAGGCTCTCAGGTCGCATCCGCGTGGCTGACAATCCCCTTCCCCCCCACCGCCACGGTCGCCAGACCGGCTGGAATCACCAACGCCGTCAGCACCTGCTCGAAGTTCCAGCCCAGCCCCAGCAGCGTCGCACCCATCCAGGCGCCGAGGATCGCGCCGAAGCGGCCAATACCCAGCATCCACGACACACCGGTCGCCCGGCCCTGGGTCGGATAGAACCGCGCCGCCAGCGATGGCATGGCCGATTGCGCGCCGTTGACGCACATCCCGGCAACCAGCACCAGAGTCGCCAGCAAGGTGATGTTGCCCAGGCTCTGCCCTACCGCGTAGGCAAACACCCCGGCCAGCAGGTAGAAGGTGCCGATAACCTTGTGCGGATTGAAACGGTCCATCGCCCAGCCCACGCCCACCGCGCTGAGCACGCCACCGAACTGGAACAACGCGCCGATGAACGCCGCCTGCTCCATGCTCGCGCCACTGTCGCGCATCAGGGTCGGCAACCAGCTGGTCAGCAGATAGACGATCACCAGGCCCATGAAGTAGGTCAGCCACAGCAGCAAGGTGCCGATGCTGTAGGTGCCGGAGAAGATCACGGCCAGCACGTTGCGGCTCTTGACGGTTTTCTGCTCCGGTACGGTGAAGGCGCTGGCCTGGGCCACGGTCGCCGGATCGATGGGCGCGAGGGTCTTGCGGATCTTCTCGATGCTGCGGTTACGCACCACCAGGAAACGCGCCGACTCCGGCAGCCACACCACCAACACCAGCGCCAGCAGCAGCGGCAGCACGCCACCGATCAGCAGCAGGCTGTGCCAGCCGAACGTCGGGATCAGCTTGGCCGAAATGAAGCCGCCACCGGCCATGCCCAGGTTGAAGCCGCAGAACATGCTGGTCACCAGCAGCGACTTGAGGCGCTCGGGGGTGTACTCGGACAGCAGCGTGGTGGCGTTGGGCATGCCGGCACCAAGACCCAGGCCGGTCAGGAAGCGCAGCACCAGCAACTGGTCGACGTTAGTGCTGTAGGCCGAGGCCAGACTGAAGGCACCGAATACCAGCACGGCACCGACCAATACCACTTTGCGTCCGAAACGGTCGGCCAGTGGCCCGGAGCCCAGGGCACCGAAGACCATGCCGATCAGCGCGGCGCTCATCACCGGGCCCAGGCTGGCGCGGTCGATGCCCCAGTCCTGCGACAACGCCGGGGCGATAAAGCCCATGGCGGCGGTGTCCAGGCCATCGAGGAAGACGATCAGGAAACAGAGAATCCCCACCCGCCATTGGTAGCGCGACAGGGGCTGGGCGTTGATGAACGACTGGACATCCAGGGGCGTTCCGATAGCAGCTTGCGGACTATTCATTGTTTTTTTATCCAGAAGAAAGCGCGCGAGCACCGGACAGGCGCGCACGTCGTAGCGAAGGCGGATCAGTGTAGTCAGACGGGAATTTCTAGCGTCCGCATCGTCGGCAGGGAGACGGGCGGCTCGGGGAAAGGGTGCGGGTCATGGGGCTATGCCTCTCGCTTCATTATTATTGACAGTCGGGGCGGGCCAACCGTTGCGAGGGACATTAATCAGGCGCACTGGACGGCGCAATTCGATAAACGCAACAGTGTGCGTTTATCGAACAGGATCGCGCTGCCGTCAGGCGAACAACTGGGTGCTGAGGTCGCGGCTGGCGGACAGCATGATCGGCAGGAACCGCTGCTCCAGTTCGCTGCGGCTGACCCGGCCAGCGTGGGTGCTGACGTTGAGCGCGGCCAGCACCTGGCCGGAAGCGTCATACACCGGCACGGCAATCGAACGCAGGCCCTGCTCCAGTTCCTGGTCGACGACGCACCAGCCTTGCTGCCGCACCAGTTGCAGGCATTCCAGCAGCGCTTGAGGGTCGTGGATGGTGCGGCTGGTCTTGGCCTGCAGGTCGGCGTGTTCGAGGTATTCGTGAAGGGTCGCGTCATCCAGCGCCGCCAGCAGGATCCGGCCCATGGACGTGCAATAGGCCGGCAGTCTGCCGCCCACCGACAGGTCTACCGAGATCAGCCGCTGAACCGTGGCCGAGCGGGCGATATAAAGGATGTCATCGCCTTCCAGGGTGGCCATGTTGCAGGCCTCGTGGAGCTGGTCGCTCATGCGGTCCAGATAAGGCTGCGCCGACACCGCCAACGGCGTCGAAGACAGATAGGCATGGCCCAGCGTCAATACCTTGGGCAGCAGCGAATAGGTACGGCCGTCGGTGGTGGCATAGCCGAGCTTGATCAGCGTATGCAAACAGCGGCGCACCGCCGCCCGGGGAATCTCGGTGCGGTGGCTGATCTGGGCGATGGTCAGGTGCCGCTTGCGCTCCTGGAACGCCTGCACCACTGCCAAACCTCGCGCGAGAGAGGTCATGAAATCCGGATCACCGGTGAACGCCTGGATGCGCCGGGCCGGCGAAGCCACGATGGGCGGCGCCAGGGACGCAAAGGAACTGCGCACGTTGTCGTTCAAACCAGGTCCTTTGGGTGTTGCTTCATCACTCATGACTCACCTCGGTCACTCACACACAGGGGCGATTATCGAACCATCGACCGATAATCGCAATTGACCGCTGACCACAATTGCTTATACCTTTCCCCAGCCACAATGTGGCTTCTTGGAGAGACTGGTCAGGTACCCACCGTAGAAGTCCCCGGGCACGGCCTCGCCCACCAGCGAGGCCGTTTTTCATTTAAAGCACAATCGAGCAACCCGCTCCGGATGTTTCCCGGAAGTACTGGCATACGCCACAACGGTTGAAACAAAAACCCTTCTTTTATTGTCCATTCTTGCAAGGCTTACTTGAACGGTATCCTTCCTGATTGCAATTGCTATACTCAAAACCTGATGCCGCCCACCGGCGTCATCGAGAACGGATCCAATACTGACGTAAAGTTGTCAGTTGCCAGATCCCGCGTGTCAGACGCCGGTGCGCGTCGGCACCTACTGAATGTCTGTAGCTGCGACAGCCATTACTACACTGGCAACGTAGCCGCGTGCGCGTTACGCACTCTCGCAACAACGCCCTCGCGAAAAGCCAGCGTTAACTTTGATCAACAGGTAGCACTGTGACGAAAGAAGAACTGCGCGCGGAACTTGAGCGCCAGGAACAACGTTACAAGGATGTTTATGGCGGAGAAGTCACGACTTATGCCGCTCAACCCGACCCGGAACGCAAACCCTGGCGCAAACGCGCCACCGTCATGGACCAGGCGTTTGCCCAGGAACTTCGCAAGATCGAAGAGGAACTCAAGCCCGAAGAGCCTTGACGCACGCCCTTCATTAACGTGTAGCGAAGACCTCCCGGTACCTGTTCGAACAGGTACCCGGGTCTATCATTGCGCGTGCGAACATGAAACCGTAATGGATTCTCACAAATTTCATACGTTTGTTTGAAACCTTTCCGACATCAAAAATTCATCCTGTTGCCTTCAGAAAGCCACATTCTCCCGGCTTTTTGCCGACGTTTTCCGACACCCGCCGCAGTCGATACCTGAACGGAACTTTCGCTGAAGCGATCAACCGGTCGGCAGCCAGTGCATCGATTACCGGGGATTTCTGGCATAATCGCGCCCCCTTATGACCGGGTCAGAAAACCTTCATGATCGAATTATTCAGCGGACTTGATGCGTGGGTACTGGTGAGTCTCCTGCTCGCCTTGACCTTCGTCCTCGCCTTCGAGTTCATCAATGGCTTTCATGACACCGCAAACGCGGTTGCGACAGTCATCTACACCAAAGCCATGCCTCCTCAGCTGGCGGTCTTCGCCTCGGGGATCTTCAACTTCCTCGGCGTATTGCTGGGCGGCGTCGGCGTTGCCTACGCCATCGTTCACCTGCTGCCGGTCGAGCTGCTGATCAACGTCAACACCGGGCACGGCCTGGCCATGGTCTTCTCGCTGCTGGCCGCAGCCATCGCCTGGAACCTGGGCACCTGGTACTTCGGCATCCCGGCTTCCAGCTCCCACACCCTGATCGGTTCGATCCTCGGTGTCGGCCTGGCCAACGCCCTGATCAACGACATTCCATTGGGTGACGGGGTCAACTGGCAGAAAGCGATCGATATCGGCATGTCGCTGGTGCTCTCGCCAATGGCCGGCTTTGTCGTTGCCGCGCTGGTGCTGCTGGGCCTGAAATGGTGGCGCCCGCTGTCGAAAATGCACAAGACGCCAGAACAGCGCCGCATGCTCGACGACAAGAAACACCCACCCTTCTGGAACCGCCTGGTACTGATCATGTCCGCGATGGGCGTGAGCTTCGTGCACGGTTCCAACGACGGCCAGAAAGGTATCGGCCTGATCATGCTGGTGCTGATCGGTATCGTCCCGGCGCAGTTCGTTCTGGACCTCAACAGCACGACCTACCAGATCGAGCGGACCCGCGACGCGACCCTGCACCTGAGCCAGTTCTACGAGCGCAATCACGAAACCCTGGGCGAATTCCTCGCTCTGGGCAAGGCCGCCAAGGGCGATCTGCCGGAGCAGTTCAGCTGCAACCCGCACCAGACCGAGCCGACCATCGCCGCGCTGCAGCAGTCGCTGGCTGGCGTGACCGACTACCGCGCCCTGAGCTCCGAGCAACGTGTCGAAGTGCGCCGCTACCTGCTCTGCCTGGACGACACGGCGAAGAAGGTTGGCAAGCTGCCGGTCCTGCAACCTCGCGAAAAGGCCGACCTCGACAAGCTGCGTAAAGACCTGACCGCCACCACCGAATACGCACCGTTCTGGGTGATCCTGGCCGTCGCCCTGGCCTTGGGCCTGGGCACCATGGTTGGCTGGAAGCGCGTGGTACTGACCATCGGCGAGAAGATCGGCAAGCAGGGCATGACCTATGCCCAGGGCATGTCGGCGCAGATCACCGCAGCCTGCGCGATCGGCATGGCCAACATCTTCAGCCTGCCGGTATCGACGACCCACGTACTGTCCTCTGGTGTTGCCGGCACCATGGTCGCCAACAAGAGCGGCCTGCAAGGCGGCACGGTCAAGACCATCCTGCTGGCGTGGGTCCTGACCCTGCCGGCCACGATGGGCCTGGCGGCGGGACTGTTCTGGCTGGCGACCAAGTTCATCAGCTAAAACGCACCGCACTGAAAAAGGCGCCCAAGGGCGCCTTTTTCATGCCTGCGAAACCACTATTTGCGCTTGCTGCCCAGCAGCGACCCCATCAAACCGCGCACCAACTGCCGGCCGAACTGGTTGGCCGCCTGACGCACCGCAGACTTGATTGCCTGCCCCGCCGCACTTTGCAAGAACTCACCCGCCTTGTCGGCCAGGCTCTCTTCTTCTTTCTGTGCCGCCGCCGGCGTGCCGGGGGCCTCGCCCTTGCGCGCGTTAAGCATTTCGTAGGCGGACTCGCGGTCAATCGGCTTGTCGTAACGCCCGGCCAGTGGCGACGCGGCAATCAGCGCCGCGCGCTCGGCCTCGCTCAACGGACCGATCCGCGATTGTGGCGGCGCGATCAGCACCCGCTCGACCATCGCCGGCGTGCCCTTGTCCTGCAGGGTGCCGACCAGCGCTTCGCCGATGCCCAACTCGGTTAGCACCGCCAGGGTGTCGAACGCCGGGTTGGGGCGGAAACCATCCGCCACCGCGCGCAGCGACTTCTGTTCCTTGGCCGTGAACGCCCGCAGCCCGTGCTGAACCCGCAGGCCCAGCTGCGCCAGCACATCGTCCGGCAGGTCGCCGGGCGACTGCGTGACAAAATACACCCCGACGCCCTTGGAGCGGATCAGCCGCACCACCTGTTCCAGACGGTCCTGCAATGCCTTGGGCGTGCCATTGAACAGCAGATGTGCCTCGTCGAAGAACAGCGCCAGCAACGGTTTATCGGCATCGCCGCGCTCCGGCAGTTGCTCGAACAACTCGGCCAGCAGCCACAGCAGGAACGTCGCATAGACCTTGGGCGCCTCGTGAACCAGGCGGCTGGCATCGAGCAGATGAATCCGCCCGCGCCCATCCGCAGCCGGGTGCAACAGGTCTTCCAGTTGCAGCGCCGGCTCGCCGAACAGCGCCTCGGCGCCCTGCTGCTCCAGGGTTGCCAGCCGGCGCAACAACGCCTGGGACGAACCGCTGGTCATCAATGCGCTGTCTTCGCCCAGCACTTGCGGGTTGTCCTTCAAGTGGCCGAGCAGTGCCTTGAGGTCCTTGATGTCCAGCAGCAACAGCCCCTCGCGGTCGGCCACCTTGAACGCCGCATACAGCGCGGCCTGCTGGCTGTCGTTCAGCTCCAGCAGGTTGCCCAATAGCAGTGGGCCCATTTCACTCAGGGTCGTGCGCAATGGATGGCCGGACTGGCCGTGAATGTCCCACAGGGTTACCGGATACGCCTGCGCCTGGTAATCAAGGAAAGGCATCCCGGCGATGCGCTCGGCGATCTTGCCTTCGGGCTTGCCCACCGCACCGAGACCACACAGGTCGCCCTTGACGTCTGCGGCGAACACCGCGACCCCGGCATCGCTGAACGCCTCGGCCAGATGCTGCAGGGTCACGGTCTTGCCGGTACCGGTCGCACCGGCCACCAAGCCATGGCGGTTGGCCAGACGCATGGCCTGCGACACGGGTTTTCCACTGAGGTCGCTACCAAGCACGAATTGCGAAGAATCTGGCATGTTTTTTCATCCTCCATTTAAAGCTTTGGTACGACTCAGCCGATACCGAAGTGTGATTGATTACCTGAAAGTGAGGAAAAACCCGACAAGGATAGGGGACATACGCGGCTTTAAAGCTGCTCTTTCGTGCGAACGACCCGAACTTCAAGACCTTAGCGGACCCAACACGCCATGAACAAAAACCTCCGTTTCAGCCACAAGATATTGTTGGCCGCCTCGCTGATCGTGATGATCGCGTTCTCGCTCTTTACGCTGTACAACGATTACTTGCAGCGTAATGCGATTCGCGAAAACCTGGAGAACTATCTTCAGGAAATGGGCGATACCACGGCAACCAACATCAAGAACCTCTTCGATGGTCGGATGCTGCTGGTAGAAAGTGCTGTTCAGAACATTGCCGCCGATCCGCAGAATGCCGGCAAGCTGCTCGGCCAGAAGGCACTGACTTCAAGTTTCCTCACTATTTACCTGGGCCACCCCAATGGTGATTTCACCATTCGTCCCTTGATGAAAATGCCTGATGGCTACGACCCGCGCGTACGCCCCTGGTACAAGGACGGCCTGGCCGCCGGCAAGACCATCCTGACCGAACCGTATATCGACATGAGTACCGGCAAGATGGTGATCTCCATCGTTTCACCGGTCTCGCCGCAAGTCGGTGTGGTGGGTGGCGACCTGGCGCTGGATGGCCTGGTGGAAATCATCAACTCGCTGAACTTCGGCGGCATGGGCTACGCCTTCCTGGTCAACGACCAGGGCAAGATCCTAGTCCACCCGAACAAAGACCTGACGATGAAGTCGATGACCGACGTGTTCCCGCAGAACACGCCGCGCCTGAGCAAAGACCCGGTTGAAGTCGAACTCGACGGCAAGACCCGCATCCTCAGCTTCACCCCGGTGAAGGGCTTGCCGTCGGCAAACTGGTACATCGGTCTGTCCGTAGACAAGGACAAAGCCTACGCAATGCTGAGCAAGTTCCGCACCTCTGCGGTGGTTGCCACCATTATTGCGGTCGGCTTCATCATCGGTCTGCTGGGCTTGCTGATCAGCGTCCTGATGCGCCCGCTGCACACCATGACCCGCGCGATGGAAGGCATTGCCCAGGGCGAGGGCGACCTGACCCGCCGCCTGAACATCCACAACCACGACGAATTCGGCACGCTCGGCAAGGCCTTCAACCACTTCGTCGGGCGTATCCACGAGTCGATCCGCGAAGTGGCCTCGGCCACCGAGCACGTCAACGAAGTGGCCCTGCGCGTGGTCAGCGCCTCGAACTCGTCGATGGTCAACTCCGACGAGCAGACCAACCGCACCAACAGTGTCGCCGCGGCGATCAATCAGCTCGGTGCGGCCGCCCAGGAAATTGCCCACAACGCCGCCCAGGCGTCGCAACAGGCAAGCTCCGCGCGGCACTTGGCGGAAGAAGGCCAGCAGGTCGTGGACCGCAGCATTCAGGCGATGAACCGTCTGTCAGACATGATTTCCACGTCCAGCACCCACATCGAGACGCTGAACAGCAAGACCGTGAACATCGGTCAGATCCTCGAAGTGATCACCAGCATTTCCCAGCAGACCAACCTGCTGGCGCTGAACGCCGCCATCGAGGCCGCGCGTGCCGGTGAGGCCGGTCGCGGCTTCGCGGTGGTCGCCGACGAGGTGCGCAACCTGGCTCACCGCACCCAGGAATCGGCGCAGCAAGTGCAGAGCATGATCGAGGAGCTGCAGGTCGGCGCCCGCGAGTCGGTGGAAACCATGGGCCAAAGCCAGCGCCACAGCCACGACAGCGTATCCATCGCCAACCAGGCCGGCGAGCGCCTGAACAGCGTGACCCTGCGCATCGGCGAGATCGACGGCATGAACCAGTCGGTCGCCACCGCGACCGAAGAGCAGACCGCCGTGGTCGACTCGATCAACATGGATATCAACGAAATCAACATGCTCAACCAGGAAGGCGTCGAGAACCTGCAATCGACTCTGCGCGCCTGTTCCGACCTGGAAGAACAGGCCGGCCGCCTGAAGCATCTGGTCGGCCGCTTCCGCATCTGACCCTCCCCCCACCCGGCGGCGCAATGCCGCCGGGCCCTTGATCGCCGATCGAACAAACTATCCTTATGAAAGGTCAACCTTAGGGCGCGTCATCGCGGCAGCCAGTACGCCGGATGACAGTCTCTGAAGACGATCCCGGAGGGATGCTGATCGTGCATATCGCGGACATCACCATGTTCTACGCCCCCGCCAGCGGCGGAGTGCGTACCTATCTTGATGCCAAACACCGACGCCTGGGGCTGACCCCGAATGTGCGCCACAGCCTGTTGATCCCCGGCGCCAGCGCCTGCGAGCACAACGGCATCCACCAAGCCCCCGCACCTCCCCTGCCCTTCGGCAACGGCTATCGCTTCCCCCTGCGCCTCGCGCCCTGGTGCAATGTGCTGCACGAACTGCAACCGGACCTCATCGAGGTCGGTGATCCCTACCTCACCGCCTGGGCCGCCCTGGGCGCGCGCCGGCGCCTCGATGTGCCGGTGATCGGCTTCTACCACTCCGACCTGCCGCTGCTGGTGAGCAACCGCATGGGCAACTGGTTCACGCCCAATGTGGAGGCCTATGTCAGCAAGCTCTACGGCAATTTCGACCGGGTCCTGGCGCCCAGTCAGGTGATGGCCAGCAAGCTGCGCAGGCTCGGCATCGACAATGTCCACGTGCAGCGCCTCGGGGTCGACCTCGCCACTTTCCATCCAGACCATCGCGATCCGGGCCTGCGCGCCGAACTGGGCTTGCCGGACGACACCCGTCTGCTGGTGTTCGCCGGACGCGGTTCGCGGGAGAAGAACCTACCGGTGCTGCTGGACTGCATCCAGCGCCTGGGCAAGCCGTATCACCTGTTGCTGGTGGGCTCGCACATGCCCGCCCATGTGCCGGACAACGTCACCGTCTTCGATCATTTCCGCCCGGCCAGCGAAGTGGCGCGGTTGCTGGCCAGCGCCGACCTGCTGGTGCACGCCGGCGATCAGGAAACCTTCGGCCTGGTGATCCTCGAAGCAATGGCCAGCGCCATTCCGGTGGTGGCGGTGGCGGCCGGGGCGTTTCGCGAGATTGTCGATCCCGGCTGCGGCCAACTCTGCGCCCCGGGCGACGGACAGGCGATGGCCGCTGCCGTGGCGCAAGTGTTCGAACGCAATGTCACCCTCCTCGGCCAGCGGGCGCGCCTGCATGTGGAGCAGCATTACAGCTGGGACAGCGTGGTCAGCGGCCTGCTGGAGCATTACCGGGCCGTGCTCGGCTACAGCAACCTGCCGGTGCGCGCCCATGCCTGATGCCAATTCCGCCCACAAGCGCAGTGTGCTGCTGGTGCTGCACGACGTGGCGCCGCAGACCTGGCCGGACTACCAGCCCTTTGTCGAAGCGGTGGATGCTCTCGGCAACATTCCCATGACCTTGCTGGTGGTACCCGACTTCCATAAGTGCAACGCGCTGGAGAACGCCACTGACTTTCGCCGCGTCATGGATCAGCGCCTGGCCCGTGGCGACGAACTGGCCCTGCACGGTTATTTCCACGCTGACGACGGCCCGCCACCGCGCTCGCCCGGCGAGTACTTCATGCGCCGGATTTATACCTGGGAAGGCGAATTTCATAGCCTCGATCAGGATCAGGCCTTGCAGCGACTGAGCGCCGGAATCGAGGTGTTCGATCGGATGGACTGGCCCCTGAGCGGCTTCGTCGCGCCTGCCTGGCTGATGAGCGAAGGCACGCGGCAGGCGCTGCGCACACTGCCGCTGCATTACACCAGCGATCCGCAGCATTTATATCGCCTGCCCGATTTCAGCACGGTGAAAGCCCCGGGTCTGGTCTGGAGCGCCCGCAGCGCCTGGCGCCGGGGCCTGTCGAAAATGGTCTGCACCTATCAGGAAAGCCGCCAGCAACAGGCCAGTACCCTTCGCCTCGGCCTGCACCCGGTGGACATGCGCCACGGTTTTTCCCGGCGTTATTGGCTGCAGACCCTGCAACGTCTGCTAGCGGACGGGCGCACGCCCATGACCAAGATGGCCTGGCTGGCCAGCAGGCCCGGCCCGTGAATCGCATCGGCTGGTTGCTGGCGGCGCTGGTCATGGCGGCGCTGGTGCCAGCCGTGCTCGGCGGCAGCGAACTGCTGCCGCGACTGCGCAGTTTCCCGCCCGGCCTGCTGTTGGTGCTGTTCGGCATGATCGTGCTGTGCTGGACCCTCAACGCCATGCGCCTGCGTCTGTTATTGGGCAGCCAGGGCGAGAAGATCGGCCGGCTGCGCAGCCTCGGCGTGATCATGGCCACCGAGTTCGCCATCTGTTCCACGCCGGGCGGCAGCGGCGGGCCGCTGACGCTGATGGCGCTGCTGTCCCACGACCGCGTGCGTCCGGCCCACAGCGGCGCGGTGTTCGCCATGGATCAGTTGAACGACTTGCTGTTCTTTCTCTTCGCCGTCCTCGGGATCATCGTCTACACCCTGTTCCACAGCTTCAATCGCAGCCTCGAAGGACTGCTGATCAGCAGTGCGGTACTGATGCTGGCTACCTTGGGACTGGGCTTGGTGCTGGTGCGCTGGCGACGGGGAGTGATGCGGTTCAACGGCCGGCTCTTGAAGCGCATGAAGGTTTCGCCACTGACCCGGCGTCGCTGGGCGCGGCGCCTGCTGCAGTTCTTCCGCGCTTTTCGGGCCACCCTGCGCCTGCCACGGCGCGTTCTCGCGCTGGTGTTCGGCCTGACCTGCCTGCACTGGGCGCTGCGCTACAGCGTGCTGTATTTGGTGTTGATCGGATTGGGCGGGAATTTGCAGTGGATAACGAGCTTCCTGGTGCAGGTGCTCTCGTTGAGCGCCGGGCAAGTCAGCCTGCTGCCCGGTGGCGCCGGCGCCGCGGAGCTGACCTCGGCCACGCTGCTGACGCCCATGGTGGGCAAATCAACCGCGGCGGCGGCGGTGCTGGTCTGGCGGGTGGTGACCTACTACTTCTACCTGGTCGCCGGCGGACCGGTGTTCCTCTGGCTGCTCGGTCGACCCTTGCTCGAGCGCATCACCCGCTAGCTGCGCCTGCCACAGCTCAGCGGCACCGGGAAACTCGGTGCCATCCTCGCTGCTCAGCGCGTCGGGGTCATAGCGACTCAGGCAACCCTCGCCCAGGGTGGGCGGGGCATGGGCGGCGGCTTTATCCAGGGGATCACGCATCGCACCGCCCTCGTGCTGTCAGTTGAAGACCACAGTCTTGTTGCCGTGCACCAGCACGCGGTCTTCCAGGTGATAACGCAGGCCGCGGGCCAGCACCATCTTCTCGACGTCACGGCCGAAACGCACCATGTCTTCGATGCTGTCACTGTGGCTGACACGCACCACGTCCTGCTCGATGATCGGACCGGCGTCCAGCTCTTCGGTGACATAGTGGCAAGTCGCGCCGATCAGCTTCACACCGCGCAAGGACGCCTGGTGATACGGCTTGGCGCCGACGAAGGACGGCAGGAAGCTGTGATGAATGTTGATGACCTGTTGGGCATATTCCTGGCACAACTGCGGCGGCAGGATCTGCATGTAGCGCGCCAGTACCACTACATCGGCACGGTGTTCCTTGACCAGACGCGACACTTCGGCGAACGCCGGCTGTTTGTCTTTCGGATCGACCGGGACGTGGAAGAACGGAATGCCGTGCCACTCGACCATGCTGCGCAGGTCGTTGTGGTTGGAAATCACGCAGGGAATATCGTAGTCCAGCTCATTGCTGTGCCAGCGGTGCAGCAGGTCGGCCAGGCAGTGGGATTCACGGCTGGCCATCAACACGACACGTTTCTTCTGGTCGGTGTCGGTGATCCGCCAGGTCATCGAGAACTCTTCGGCGATTGGCGCGAATGCCTCGCGGAAACCTTCGATATCGAATGGGAGGGTATCGGCACGGATTTCGTGACGCATGAAGAACCAGCCGCTCAGGTCATCGGAGTGATGGCTCGCTTCGTTGATCCAGCCATTGTGGGACGCCAGGAAATTACTGACTTTGGCGACAATGCCGACACGGTCAGGACAAGCGATCACCAGCCGATAGGTACGCATGCAGGGGGCTCCAGAAACTCGCAAAGGCGCACATTCTAACGATTGCCCGGCAAAACAACAGTAGTGATGTGACGTCCGGGCTCATCCGCAGCATGCCCAAAGACGGGGCACAACATCGCACGGAAACGACCGATGCATTAAAAAGTTGGGTATTTGCCGCCGCACACATTTGTAAATTTCTATCTCTACAATCTGCCGTAGCAAACAAACATTGAAACCCCTTCGCACTTGTATGTTTACTTGGTCACATTGTCTGACTATTATTGCCCCACTGTTTATCCCGAACTACCTAATCCAAGGAATGCCGCATGTCCCTGATCAACGAGTATCGCGCGACCGAAGAAGCCATCAAAGAACTGCAAGCCCGCCTGAAGAATCTGTCTGAAGACGACAAGCTGCAGAAAGAACTGGAATTCGAAAAGGACCTGCGCAACCTGATGGGGGCCCACGGCAAATCCCTGCGTGACATCATTGCCCTGCTGGATCCGGAAGCCAAACTGAACAAGGCACCTCGCGGCGCTGCGGCAAAACCAGCCGGCACCAAGCGCGCGCGCAAGGTCAAGCAATACAAGAACCCGCACAACGGCGAAGTCATCGAAACCAAAGGCGGCAACCACAAAACGCTGAAAGAGTGGAAAGCCAAATGGGGTGGTGATGTTGTTGAAGGCTGGGCAACCCTGCTGGGTTAATTCCCGCGTCCTGCCTTGCGGATTCATGAAAAACGCCAGCATTGCTGGCGTTTTTTATTTACCTATTCTTTACAAATCTTATAGCGCCAATCGTTGTTTCAACTCTAGCGCGTGGCTGCGCCACTCCTCCAGCAACACTCGTTTCGCCCCGTCAGCATCCCCTAACGCCTGCGCCAAAGCGGATTCGAACGCCGCCAGCGTGTGCGGTGCGCCCATCGCTTCATTCGTCAGGCGCTGCCGGCAGAATTCACGCCACTGCAACTGCTCTTGTTCACTAAGGGTCGACGGAAAGTTCCTAGCCCTATATCGGAACAACAACTCGGACAACCGCGAGTCATCGAACATCCAGCGCTCACCCGCCAATTGTTGTGGGTCGACACTGCGCACCTGCTCGCACAAACGTCGATCACGGTCACCAAAGAATCCGTCATATAGCTGTTGTTCCGGGTCTTCACTGGCGGCGAACTCAGTAGCGGAATAAATTGACGCCAATTTATTCTCCCACTGCGCCTTCGCGGCAATCAGCTGTTCACTCCGCTGTAGCAAGTCAGACATATCCAGCCCTAAACGCTGCTGATCTTCAGCGCGCAATACCTTCAATGGCGCCAGCACCGGGCAACGATTGACGTGCACCAACTTGAGGGGAACTGACAGTTGTCCGTCAGGCATTTCCTCACGCCGCGTGTATAAACGCTGACGCAATACTTCGGAATCCTCCGTCAGCAGCGGCTCAATGCTCTGATGAAGATCACAAACAATCAGCGCGTTGCGATTAGCCGGATGCCAGCCCAGCGGCAGCACCACCCCCAGATAATTACGCGCGGCCGAGAAGCGCCCGGAAATATGTACCAGGGGCTGCAACAGGCGAATCTGGTCGAGAACTTTCTGTTTACTGCGCAGGGCAAACAACCAGTCGTAGAGGCGCGGTTGTTTCTGTCGGATCAAACGGGCCAGGGCGATGGTGGCACGCACATCAGAGAGCGCTTCGTGCGCCTGGCCATGTTCGATGCCATTGGCCGCGCTGAGCAGCTCCAGGCGCAGGCTGACCTTGCCGTCCACCTCGGGCCATTGAAAACCTTCCGGGCGCAGGGCATAGGCGGTGCGCACGGTATCGATGAGATCCCAGCGGGTATTGCCGCCCTGCCACTCACGGGCGTAGGGGTCGAAGAAGTTGCGATAAAGGCTGTAGCGCGTCACTTCATCGTCAAAGCGGAGGGTGTTGTAGCCCGCGCCACAGGTACCTGGCCGGGACAGCTCGGCATGCACCCGGGTCATGAAATCAGCTTCGGCCAAACCGTCCCTGGCCAGTTGCGCCGGACTGATACCGGTGATCAGGCACGCGGCCGGGTGCGGCAGGATATCGTCGCTGGGCTGGCAGAAGAGATTGACCGGAGCCTCGATCTCGTTGAGGTCCAGATCGGTACGCACGCCTGCGACCTGCAAGGGCCGGTCGCAGCGTGGATTGATGCCGGTGGTTTCGTAGTCGTGCCAGAAAATGGAGCTCACGGCGGGCCTCGTCCTGAACGGGGAAATCGCCGAAGTCTAACTCAAGCCGACGCGCTCAACGGGCGGAAACTGAAGTAGCCGCGCAGGGCTTCCACCAACTGTTCGTACTCCCGCGGGGCCTGCAACAACATGAAACCGGAATCGTAGAAGCCAGGACTTTCGTCTTCGTGGCACCACAGACAACTGGCCGTGAGGTTGACCCGCTGGACCCCGTCGGTGCGGCTCGGGATCCTGAGTTGAAGTTCGAAGTCCGGGCCAACCAGCAGTGGCAGGTTGCTGATCAGCATCAGGCCGTCTTCCGAAGCATTGCCCAGGTAACCAATGGGCTGATCCGTGAAGCGGTTGAATACCTTGAGGAAACAGGGGAGCAGGTGACGCTCTATTCGGCGCTCTGTATGCATGGCGAGGATCGCAATGGATGACCCTTTGAGCAGGGTCGCGCTAGTGCCGCTCTTGTACAGGTGTGAACGCTTTGTACACAGTCTGTTTCAATCAGAGTAGCGCAGACTGGTACAAAGGTTCCACAGCAAAAATGCCCCGGCGCGTTATCAGCGAAGAGGCGTCACGCCCACCGGATGGGTCACCGCCGCTTCATCGGCGCGGTAGTGTCCCAACTGCTCCAGGGTCTCCAGACGCGCGCGGGCGCGGTAGGCGTATTCGTTCCGCGGGTACTGCTGAATGATGAACTGGTAGGTCTGCGCCGCGTCGACGAACAGCTTTTGTCGCTCCAGGCACTGGCCGCGCAGCATCGAGGCTTCGGGGTGAATGAACGGACGCGCGCGACTGGTCCGGTCGACCTGCGACAGCTCCAGCATGACGCGCTCGCAATCGCCCCGGTCGTAAGCCCGGTAGGCGTTGTTCAGATGATGGTCCATGGACCAGCGGGTGCAACCGACGACGCTGGTCGCCAGCGCCAGGATGATCAGGGCTCGCATGGGGGTTCTCCTTTGCTGAGCACTATATCGGCGTTTTCCTACAAATCTATAGCCGTTGTCAGGTTTGACTGCAGTGGCCCGACAACGCCCGCGATGGCCGTTCAAACGCCACCCACACCCCTCCCAAGGTAGTGCAAAGGAACAATGACTACAGCGTTTTTCAGGAGTAGCCTTTCGCTGCGCTTCACTACAGGAGTCTGTGCATGACCATCCGCCGTACCAAAATCGTCGCCACCCTTGGCCCCGCCAGCAATTCACCGGAAGTGATCGAACAGCTGATCCTTGCCGGCCTGGATGTCGCCCGCCTGAACTTCTCTCACGGCACCCCGGACGAGCACAAGGCTCGCGCCGTGCTGATCCGTGAAATCGCCGCTCGCCACGGCCGCCATGTGGCGCTGCTGGGCGACCTGCAAGGTCCGAAGATCCGTATCGCCAAGTTCGCCAACAAGCGTATCGAACTGAAGGTCGGTGACCGCTTCACCTTCTCCACCGCACACCCGCTGACTGCCGGTACCCAGGAAATCGTCGGCATCGACTATCCGGATCTGGTCAAGGACTGCGGCGTCGGCGACGAACTGCTGCTCGATGACGGCCGCGTGGTCATGCGCGTCGAGACCGCCACCGAAGATTCGCTGCACTGCGTGGTACTGATCGGCGGCCCGCTGTCGGACCACAAAGGCATCAACCGCAAGGGTGGCGGCCTGACCGCGCCGGCCCTGACCGAGAAAGACAAGGCCGACATCAAGCTGGCTGCGGAAATGGACGTGGACTACCTGGCCGTTTCCTTCCCGCGCGATGCGTCCGACATGGAATACGCCCGTCGCCTGCGTGACGAGTCCGGCGGTACCGCCTGGCTGGTGGCCAAGATCGAACGCGCCGAAGCCGTGGCCGACGACGAGACCCTCGACGGCCTGATCCGCGCCAGTGACGCGGTGATGGTTGCCCGTGGTGACCTGGGTGTGGAAATCGGCGACGCCGAGCTGGTGGGCATCCAGAAGAAAATCATTCTGCACTCGCGCCGCCACAACAAGGCTGTGATCGTAGCGACCCAGATGATGGAGTCGATGATCCAGAACCCGATGCCGACCCGCGCGGAAGTGTCCGACGTCTCCAACGCCGTGCTGGACTACACCGACGCCGTCATGCTGTCCGCGGAAAGTGCTGCCGGCCTCTACCCGCTGGAAGCGGTGCAGGCCATGGCGCGGATCTGCCTCGGCGCTGAAAAGCACCCGACCAGCAAGACCTCCAGCCACCGCATGGGTACCCAGTTCAGCCGCTGCGACGAAAGCATCGCGCTGGCCGCCATGTACACCGCCAACCACTTCCCGGGCGTGAAGGCGATCATCGCCTTGACCGAGAGTGGCTACACCCCGCTGATCATGTCGCGGATCCGTTCCTCGATCCCGATCTTCGCCTTCTCACCGCACCGCGAGACCCAGGCCCGCGTGGCGATGTTCCGTGGCGTCTACACCGTGCCGTTCGACCCGGCCGCACTGGCGCCGGAGCAGGTCAGCCAAGCGGCGGTGGACGAGCTGCTGAAGCGTGGCGTGGTCAAGCAGGGTGACTGGGTGATCCTGACCAAGGGCGACAGCTACCACACCATCGGTGGCACCAACGGCATGAAGATCCTGCACGTCGGTGACCCGCTGGTTTGATCTGGCTGCTGTAAATGAAAACGCCCGGCCTTGAGCCGGGCGTTTTTGTTTATGGCCAGCGGGGCTCGAAAATCACGCATGCCCCACAAACAGATCCGAATACACCTGATTCCTCGGCACCCCCGCCAGAAACAACCGCCGCGAAAACTGCTCCACACTCCCCGGCGACCCGCACACCAGCGCCACGGTCTGCCGCGACTGCACCTTCAATGAGGCCAGGGCCGCCGGCAGTTCATCCGGCGTCACCAGTTCCACCTGCACCTGCGGGTGCTGCTCCGCCCTCTCCTGCAATGCCGACGCCAAATAATGGCTGTCCCGGTCCCGCGCCAGGTGAAGCAGGCGAATCGGCCCACGGTGCTCCTGACGCAACGCCTCGCGCAAAATGCCCCACAACGGCGCCAGCCCGGTGCCCGCGGCCAACAGCCAGAGCGGCCGCTCCTGCCAGTCCGGGTCGTAATGCAGCGCGCCGGCACGCAGTTCACCCAGGCGCAGTTCCATGCCCACCGAAAACGCCCGCGCCGAGCTACAGAACGCTCCGGGATGACGACAATCGATATGAAACTCCAGGTACGGATCCTCGCCCGGAACGCTGGCCAGCGAATAAGGCCGGGCCACACCCTCGGCGTTCCACAGCAGCAAGTGCTGGCCCGCCTGATAACGCAGGCCGCTCAACGGTTGAAGACGCAAGCGCAGCACCTCGCCGCCCAGCCAGTCGGCGGCCAGCACCCGCGCTGGCTGACCGTCGCGGTGCGGATCGAACAGCGCCACGCGCAGGTCCGCCTCGACCCGGCACTGGCAGGACAACCGCCAGCCCGCGTCCCGCTGCGCCAGGCTCAGCGCCTCGGGGCTCGCGTCCGCCGGCTCACCGTCGAGACAGCGCACCAGACAAGCATGGCAACTGCCAGCGCGGCAGCTATAAGGCACGGCACAACCCGCCTCATTGAGGGCGTCGAGCAGGTTGCTGCCGGCCGCCACCGACCAGTGGCGCTCGCCTACACGCAGTTCGGGCATTGCTGTTCTTCTCCTGGGAATATTCTTCGGCCAATCTAGGCCTGTTACTCAAGACAGGCCAGCGCTCGCAGCAAAACCAGCAAGATCGATGCCGGGCGATAACCGACCATGGTTGGACCACTGGCGCGTGTACCAAAAGCCGAGCCGCGCTATACTGCCGCGCCTTTTTTGCGTCGGACACCCCGTTCTGGCGCGTCTGAAAGGTCGTTTCGACAACTCGGCCTGTCCGCGTCGGAATACCTTATTGAATGTTCCCGTGTTTAAGAGGAGCGCGCTGCATGACCGTGATCAAGCAAGACGACCTGATTCAGAGCGTCGCCGATGCCCTGCAATTCATTTCGTACTACCACCCCGTTGATTTCATCCAGGCGATGCACGAAGCCTATCTGCGTGAAGAGTCGCCCGCTGCGCGCGATTCCATTGCCCAGATCCTGATTAACTCGCGCATGTGCGCCACCGGCCACCGCCCGATCTGCCAGGACACCGGTATCGTCACCGTGTTCGTCCGCGTCGGCATGGATGTGAGCTGGAACGGCGCCACCATGAGCGTCGACGACATGATCAACGAAGGCGTGCGCCGCGCCTACAACCTGCCGGAAAACGTCCTGCGCGCCTCGATCCTGGCCGACCCGGCCGGTGCCCGCAAGAACACCAAGGACAACACCCCGGCAGTCATCCACTACTCCATCGTCCCGGGTAACACCGTGGAAGTGGACGTGGCGGCCAAAGGCGGCGGCTCCGAGAACAAGTCGAAAATGGCCATGCTCAACCCGTCCGACTCGATCGTCGACTGGGTGCTGAAGACCGTTCCGACCATGGGTGCCGGCTGGTGCCCACCTGGCATGCTCGGCATCGGCATCGGCGGCACCGCCGAGAAAGCTGCGGTCATGGCCAAGGAAGTGTTGATGGAATCCATCGACATCCACGAACTGAAAGCCCGTGGCCCGCAGAACCGCATCGAGGAAATCCGCCTCGAGCTGTTCGACAAGGTCAACCAGCTGGGTATCGGTGCCCAGGGCCTCGGCGGCCTGACCACCGTGCTCGACGTGAAGATCATGGACTACCCGACCCACGCAGCGTCCCTGCCGGTCTGCATGATCCCGAACTGCGCCGCCACCCGTCACGCCCACTTCGTCCTCGACGGTTCGGGCCCTGCCGAGCTGGAAGCGCCGTCGCTGGACGCCTACCCGGAAATCGTCTGGGAAGCGGGTCCGTCGGCCCGTCGCGTCAACCTCGACACCCTGACCCCGGAAGACGTGCAGAGCTGGAAGCCGGGCGAGACCGTCCTGCTCAACGGCAAGATGCTCACCGGCCGCGACGCTGCGCACAAGCGCATGGTCGAGATGCTCAACCGTGGCGAAGAGCTGCCGGTCGATCTGAAAGGTCGCTTCATCTATTACGTCGGCCCGGTCGATCCAGTGCGTGAAGAAGTCGTCGGCCCAGCCGGTCCGACCACCGCGACCCGTATGGACAAGTTCACTCGCCAGATCCTCGAGCAGACCGGTCTGCTGGGCATGATCGGCAAGTCCGAGCGTGGTCCGACCGCGATCGACGCGATCAAGGACAACAAGGCCGTTTACCTGATGGCCGTCGGCGGCGCTGCGTACCTCGTGGCTCAAGCGATCAAGAAATCCCAGGTGCTGGCGTTCGCCGAACTGGGCATGGAAGCGATCTACGAGTTCGAGGTCAAGGACATGCCGGTGACTGTCGCGGTCGACAGCAAAGGTGAGTCGGTGCACATCACCGGCCCTGCGATCTGGCAGAGCAAGATCGCCGAAAGCCTGGCGGTAGAAGTGAAGTAAAGCTGCGAGCTTGAAGCTGAAAGTTTCAAGTGAAAGGCAAAAGCGGTGGGGTCTTCCCCGCCGCTTTTTTTTGCCCGGATCTCAGCGACCCACAGCCTTGAGCGGTATCGGCTCGACGCTGCGCCGCTGACTCAGGTACCGGATGCAGCTCACCCGCAGAAACGAGGCAAAGTTGACCACCTCGCCGCGGTACTCCATTACTTCGTCATAGAGCTTGGTAATCAGTTGGTTGGTGGTCATCCCGTCGACCTCGGCGATTTCCCGCAATACATCCCAGAACTGGTTTTCCAGGCGCAGCGTGGTCACCACCCCGCGAATGCGCAGCGAGCGGCTGCGCGATTCATAGAGGATCGGATCGGCTTTGACGTAGAGCTCGCACATGGGCCCTCCTTCACAGGGTGATGCGGGTGCCGAGCAGGCCGAGGAACGCCGCCAGCCACGCTGGATGCGCAGGCCATGCCGGCGCGGTCGCGAGGTTGCCCTCGACGTGGGCCTGCGTCACTTCAATATCGATATAGCGCCCGCCCGCCAGCTTCACTTCCGGGGCGCACGCCGGGTAGGCGCTGCATTCGCGGCCCTCCAGCACGCCCGCCGCAGCCAGCAGTTGCGCGCCGTGACATACCGCCGCGATCGGCTTGCCGGACTGGTCGATGGTTTTCACCAGCGCCAGCACGTCTTCGTTCAGGCGCAGGTATTCCGGGGCACGGCCGCCGGGGATCACCAGCGCGTCGTAATCCTCGGCCTTCACCTTGGCGAAGTCGAAGTTGAGGCCGAAGTTGTGCCCCGGCTTTTCGCTGTAGGTCTGGTCGCCTTCAAAGTCATGGATCGCGGTACGCACCGACTGCCCCGCCTGCTTGCCCGGACACACCGCATGCACGGTGTGACCGATCATCTGCAGGGCCTGGAACGGCACCATGACCTCGTAGTCTTCGACGTAGTCGCCCACCAACATCAGAATCTTCTTGGCCGCCATTTCTCGATCTCCTTCGTGTGCAAGGGAAAAGGTACCCAGACACGTTAGACCCAGCCGGACACTCGCGGGTAATAGGTCGCTACTACGTCTGTCAGTCGCGGCGATCCAGCAGATTGACCACCACCCGATCCAGCCAGCCCCATACCCGCTGTTGCAGGCGACGCCACAGGGGCCGGGCGCGCCAGTCATCGAGGTCGATCTGCACACTCTGGCTGAAATCGCGGATAAAGCTTTCGGCCACCGCTGCGGTCAGCGCCGGGTCGATCGCTTCGACGTTGGCCTCAAGGTTGAAGCGCAGATTCCAGTGGTCGAAGTTGCATGAGCCGATGCTCACCCAGTCGTCCACCAGCACCATTTTCAGGTGCAGGAAACACGGCTGGAATTCGAAGATTTTCACCCCGGCGCGCAGCAGGCGCGGGTAATAGCGATGGCCGGCATAGCGCACCGACGGATGATCGGTGCGCGGCCCGGTGAGCAGCAGGCGCACGTCGACGCCCAGCGAGGCGGCGCGGCGCAGGGAACGGCGGACTTTCCAGGTTGGCAGGAAATACGGGGTAGCCAGCCAGATCCGGCGCTTGCCGCTGTTCAACGCACGCACCAGCGATTGCAGGATGTCGCGGTGTTGCCGGGCGTCGGCGTAGGCAACCCGGCCCATGCCCTCGCCGCTGACCGGTATTCGCGGCAAACGCGGCAGGCCGAAGTGGGTCGGCGGGCGCCAGGCGACGCGACGTGGGTTGGCTCGCCACTGGCGGTCGAAGAGCATCTGCCAGTCGGTCACCAGCGGTCCCCGTATTTCCACCATCACCTCATGCCATTCGCTGACATCGTTGCCGGGATGCCAGAATTCATCGGTGACGCCGGTGCCGCCGACCCAGGCGATGCTCTGGTCGACCAGCAGAATCTTGCGGTGATCGCGATAGAGGTTTCGCACGCCACGGCGCCAGCGCAGGCGGTTGTACCAGCGCAACTCGACGCCCGCCGCTTGCAAACGCTGGCGCAAACCCAGGGTGAAGGCCATGGAGCCATAGTCATCGAACAGGCAACGCACCTGCCCGCCGCGCTCGGCGGCGCTGACCAGGGCCTGAACCATGGCGTCCGCGCAAGCGCCCGCCTCCACCAGGTACAGCTCCAGATCTACCTGGAGTTCGGCCCGGGCGATGGCGGTGAGCATGTTCGGGAAAAAGGCCGGACCGTCGATCAGCAGTTCGAACTGGTTGTCCGAACGCCAGGGAAAGATCGGCCCGGCCATATCAGCGGGCCGTGAAGATCAGCACCGCACCCACCGGCACCGACAGGTTGATCGACTTGAGCCCGGCCGTCTTGCGCAAGGTTTCCAGCCCCGGGGCCAGGTCGAAATGCTCGGCGCGCAGCACCAGCGGTTCAAGCGTCACCACCTGAAAGCGCCGCTCGTCCAGCCGGGTCGCCAGCAACTGGGCGTTGTAGCTGTGGCTTTTGCCATGCAGGGTGACGGTCAGCGGCAGGCGCAGTTCGAGCTGCGCGCCGTTGGCCAGGTCGTTGATCGGGCGCAGGTTCAACTGGGCGTTGATGATCGCGTCGGGGAAGGTCTCGACATTGAACAGTTCCTTGCGCATGCGCTCGTCACGCAGCGGGATGCCGCTGCTGACGGACTCCATCTCGACCTCCAGCTCGGCCGCGCCCTTGCGGTCGACCTTGCCGTGCAGGACCAGGAACCGGTGCACTTCCGACACGTCGCCGTTTTTGCTGGTGATGAAGGAAAGGCGGGATGACTCGTTGTCCAGGTACCAATTGGCCTGGGCGGGAAGGCAGACGATCGCCAACAAGGCGAGAGCGAGACGAAGCGGGCTGGGCATGCGAAATCCTGAAACACTTTGGTCGTCAACCTTACCCGGCTGCCCTCATGGCAGCAAGCGACAGCCCTCGCGCGGGCCCAGCCACATCGCGCTGCTGCGACGGCCAAGGCCCGCGGCCTCGACCCGGCGACTCGACGGGTCGTCGCGCAGCTCGCTCAATGGCAGGTACTGCTTCACATAGCCCCGGCAGTAACCGGTATCGAAACCCATGACATAGCGGCACGAACAGTACTCCTTCGCCGAGTAGGCACTGAGAATGCCGGGGAACGCCGTCAGCGCGTCACGCTCGGACCAGCCCCAGACCAGCAAGCCGAGGACCACCACCAGCAACAGGCGCTTCATGGCCGCTCTCCGCCGAACGCCGCCAGCACATGACGCAGCAGCGTGTTGTGCTGGAAGCTGCCGTCGCGGTCATCGGCGTAGCGCACCACCACCAGCTTTTGCTCCGGCAGCACGTAGAGCGCCTGCCCCCAGTGGCCGAGGGCGGCGAAGGTCTGCGCCGGGGCATCCGGCCAGGGCACTGGCTGGCCCGGCGCAGCGCGGTTGAGCCACCAGTGCCCACCCGGCATCGCCTCGCCAGGTGAGGCGGCAGCCTTGTCGAAGGGCTCGCGATTGAAGGCCACCCAGCTCGCCGGCAACAGTTGCCGGCCCTGCCAGCGACCGTCGTCCAGCATCAGCTGACCGATCCGCGCCAGCTCGCGAGCGGTCATGTAGAGGTAGGAAGAGCCCACGAAAGTGCCCTGCGCGTCGCGCTCCCACACCGCCTGCCGAATGCCCAGTGGCTCGAAGAGCGCCTGCCACGGATAATCGGCGTACGCCTCGGGGCCGACCATCTGCCGCAGCGCCGCGGCCAGCAGGTTGCTGTCGCCACTGGAATAAAGAAAGCGCTCGCCCGGCGCCGCGGCCATGCCGTGCGCGGCGGTAAAGCCGGCCATGTCGCTGCGGCCACGGGTATAGAGCATCGCCACCACCGAGGATTTCAGCGGCGCGTATTCATAGTCTTCCTGCCAGTCCAGGCCGCTGGCCCAGTGCAGCAGGTCGGCGATACGCACATTCGGGTGGGCCTGCATTGGCGGGTAGAACCGGGCGACCGGGTCATCCAGTGTGAAACGCCCCTCGCCCTGCGCGACACCGAGCACCGTCGCCAGCACGCTCTTGCTGATCGACCAGGTCAGGTGCGGGGTGTCTGCCGTGTTGGGGGTGGCATACCGCTCGAAGACCACCTGACCATCGCGGATCACCAGCAGCGCGTCGGTGCGCACGCCGTCGCGGGTCTGATCGTTGCGTGGGGGGAAGGTGTAGGACTGCAAGGTCGCTAGTGCCGGCGCGTCGCTGGCGCTGGCGACGGTGCAGATCGTCCACAACAGAAACCCGATGAGCGCGGTGCGCATGGCCGTTACCCGGAGAGCGTGATCGGGCAAGGCTAGCAGGGGTTCATGACAGGATGGTTGGGGGTGCCGTTTGTTAGCCGGTGGATTTTCAGTGTCCCTGAGATTGAGCGCCGCTCGCGCGGCGCATCGCGAGCTAGCTCGCTCCTACAATAAGTTGTGGGGAGGCAGTTAGGGTCGACTCAATACCACGTCGTACAAACAAGGCGGTTAACTATGGCCTGACAGGCATAGGCACGTTGCAACCACTGTAGGAGCGAGCTAGCTCGCGATGCGCCGCGCGGGCGGCGCTCGATCTTGAGAGCGCTGAAAATCTCTCGGCTAGCAAATGGCTGCCCTCACGAAAACCCCGCCAACCTCCAAGCCTTCTCCAAACGCTTCGCCCGCGCAGCGCTGGCGATATCGAGGATGCCCTGATCGCGCATCCACACATTCGCCCATTCGCCTTCGGTATCGGCCAGCGCCTTGTTGAGTTCGTCGCGCAGGTCGCTGAACTGGGCGAACAGCCCGCCCAGCAACAAATGGCTGGCGGAGACTTCCGGGCTCTGCCGACTGCCTTCCGCGCAACCGGCAAGCAGCGCCAACAAACGCAACAGCAGACTCTGCGACCAGCCGTTGGCCCGGCCAATGCCATACATCCACGCCGTCAACGCACTGAGCACATACAGGTCTTCGAGGGAGCGGAAGGGTTTGACGTAGGCGTCCCAGCCATCACCGGCCAGGCGTTCGCACAGCGCCTGATCCAGATGCAGCCGGGCATGCCCCACCTCGGGCATCAGCGGCAGGGCCGGCAATAGATCCAGGCGCACGCCCGGCTCACCGGGATAGACCACCGCCAGGCTCAGCCGCGGGTCTTCGGAAATGCTTTCGCAACGCGCCGCCACCAGCAACCAGTCAGCGTCCATGCCGCCGGTGACGAAGTCTTTATCACCGCTCAGGCGCAGCGCGTCCACGTCGAGGCGCATGTGCATGTCAGCCGGGCGCACGCTGCGTTTTTCACTGGCGCAGAGTGCGCCAAGGCTGGCCGGCGCGCTGGGCCAGAGCACCCGCAGCGCCGCCTGATAGCCGGTGAGAAACGCCAGCCCCGGCGTCGGCATGGCCTGGCCGCCGAGTACCGCCAGTTCGAACGGTGACACCGGCCCGAGGCGTTCCAACAAGCTGGCCCAGGTGTCGCCGAGGTTCTCCAGCAGGGGTTGCGAATGCGCGTGATTGAGTCGTTCCAGCCAGGCCATCGAAGTACTCCTTGGGGGCTGTCATACAAGCATCACCAAACATTCATGGGGGTGACACCGCCGCTACCTAGCCTGAGCTTGCACAACAAAGTCGACCGGCCGCAACCCCATGGCTGGCTTATGGAGACTCGCAATGACTCAGATCGCTCGCTCTGGCGACAACAGCACTGAACGCCGTCTGCAAGCCGAACGCCTGGTGGGCCCGGCTGCATTGCGCGAGGCACAGGCCCTGCGTTTCAGTGTCTTCAGTGGTGAATTCAAGGCCAAGCTCAAAGGCGCCGAACTGGGCCTGGACATGGACGATTACGACGATCACTGCATGCACATCGGCGTGCGCGACCTCAACAGCGGTCGGCTGGTCGCCACCACCCGTCTGCTCGATCATCACGCCGCCAGCAGCCTGGGGCGTTTCTACAGTGAAGAAGAATTCAGCCTGCATGGCCTCGGCCACCTGAAAGGCCCGATCCTGGAACTGGGTCGCACCTGCGTCGATGCCGCCTACCGCAACGGCGGCACCATCGCCGTGCTCTGGAGCGAACTGGCGGAAATCCTCAACGAAGGCCGCTACAGCTACCTGATGGGCTGCGCCAGCATCCCGATGCAGGACGGCGGCGTGCAGGCCCACGCGATCATGCAGCGCCTGCGCGACCAGCACCTGTGCACCGAACACCTGCGCGCCGAACCGAAGAACCCGCTGCCCAACCTGGCCCTGCCGAGTAACGTGATCGCGCAGATGCCACCGCTGCTCAAGGCCTACATGCGCCTGGGCGCGAAGATCTGCGGCGAGCCGTGCTGGGACGAGGATTTCCAGGTTGCCGACGTGTTCATCCTGCTCAAGCGCGACGAGCTCTGCCCGCGTTACGCCCGCCACTTCAAGGCGGCCGTCTGATGCAGCGCCTGCGTGTGTACGCACGCATCGTCCGGGTGCTGCTGGTGGTGGCGTTCGGCTTGGGCATGGCGACCCTGTTCGGCGTGTTCGAGCGTCTGGGCATCAACGCCTCGGCGCAGCGGCGCCAGCGCTGGTCGCAGGTATTCATGAAGCGCTTGGCCCACGCCCTGCCCTTCCGCGTCCGAGTCATCGGCGAGTTGCCGACGCGGCCGATGCTCTGGGTCAGTAACCATGTGTCATGGACCGACATCCCGCTGCTGGGCATGCTGGCGCCGCTGTCATTCCTGTCCAAGGCCGAAGTGCGCACCTGGCCGGTGGCCGGCTGGCTGGCGCACAAGGCCGGCACCCTGTTCATCCGTCGCGGCGGCGGCGATAGCCAGTTGCTGCGCCGGCAGATCAGCCAGCACCTGCAACAGGACTGCGCCTTGCTGATCTTCCCGGAAGGCACCACCACCGATGGCCGCAACCTGCGCACCTTTCACGGCCGCCTGCTGGCCAGCGCCATCGACACCGAAGTGCCGCTGCAGCCGATCGCCCTGCGCTACCTGCGCAACGGCCAGGCGGATACGATCGCGCCGTTCATTGGCGACGACGACCTGCTGTCGCATTTGATGCGTCTGTTCGGGCAGCCGTGTGGCGAGGTGGAAATCCATCTGTTGGCGCCGATTGCCAGCCAAGATGAGGAACGCGCCGCGCTGGCCTTCAAGGCTCAGCAGGCGATCAGCCTGACGCTGTTCGGCAGCGAAGCCGAAAACCTGCCTCAGCGCCGCGCCAAGGCGGCCTGATCCTGCGCCAGTTGCTGCCCGGCGAACGTCTGTAATTGCGGGTAGAACTGGCGGAAGTCTTCCAGCAACAACGGGTACAACGCCTCCACTTCCGCCATCGCCCCAGCCATGCCCTCCGGGCGTGACAAGCGCCGGGCGATGCCGCGGAACACCTGCTCCAGCACCGCGAACTCGCGGTAGGAACCCAACCAGTCATTCGCCGCCATCATCGGCGCGATCCCGGCCAGGCGCCCCGGCAACTGCGGTTGCTGGGCCAGCACCTGATAGACCCGCATGGTGAAATCATCCAGCGACTGCTCGGCGTAGTCGGTCCAGTGCAGGGCCAGGCAATGATCGAAAAACACATCGAGAATGATCCCGGCATAGCGCCGCCGCGCGGACGGAAAACGCGCCAGCGACGCCAGCACCAGCGGATGGCTGTCGGTGAACACATCGATGCGCCGGTGCAGGCGGATCGCCCCTTCGAGGGGCTGGGGATAGTGACCCTGCAGCGGTCCCTTGACGAAATCGCCGTAGAGACTGCCGAGCAATTGTTCGGGCTGGTCGCCGCCCAGATGGAGATGTGCGAGGTAGTTCATGGGGATTGAGTCTAAAGCCTGTGGGAAAAGTCGGCGAGATTTGGCTGAAAAACCTTCAGCCCCTATATCGATATAACCCGATATACCGATTCATGCTTGACCCCAAACCTTTTCATATTT
This sequence comes from Pseudomonas sp. Marseille-P9899, assembly GCF_903166565.1. Classification (NCBI taxonomy): domain Bacteria; kingdom Pseudomonadati; phylum Pseudomonadota; class Gammaproteobacteria; order Pseudomonadales; family Pseudomonadaceae; genus Pseudomonas; species Pseudomonas sp. Marseille-P9899. Next base: position 441,179 of record NZ_CAESCG010000003.1, on the reverse strand, counting down.
GTATATCGCGAAATACCGATTTATATTTCGCTCCATCGCGATATACCGCTACACATCCCACGAGCCCGACCATGCCTCTTGATCTCGACGAAATAATAAAAGCCCTGGCCCACCCGGTACGACGAGAAATCCTCAACTGGTTGAAAGACCCGCAGGCGCACTTCCCCGAGCAGCATCACAGCCTGGAAAACGGCGTGTGCGCCGGGCAGATCGACCAGCGCTGCGGCCTGTCGCAGTCCACCGTCTCGGCGCACCTGGCGACCCTGCAACGGGCAGGCCTGATCAGCAGCCAGAAGGTCGGGCAGTGGAGCTTCTTCAAACGCAACGAGGACACCATCAAGGCGTTCCTCCAGCAACTGAGCCGCGAGCTCTGACAAAGGACACCGCAATGCCCCTTTCACTTCTGATACTGGCGCTCAGCGCCTTCGCCATCGGCACCACCGAGTTCGTCATCATGGGCCTGCTGCCGGAAGTGGCGCAGGACCTCGGTGTGTCGATACCCGGTGCCGGCTGGCTGGTGACCGGCTACGCCCTGGGCGTGGCCATCGGCGCGCCGTTCATGGCCATGGCCACCTCGCGGCTGCCACGCAAGCTGGCGCTGGTGACGCTGATGGGCGTGTTCATCATCGGCAACCTGCTCTGCGCGGTCGCCAGCGACTACAACCTGCTGATGTTCGCCCGCGTCGTCACGGCGCTGTGCCACGGCGCCTTCTTCGGTATCGGCTCGGTGGTCGCCGCCAGCCTGGTGCCGGCCAACCGCCGCGCGTCGGCGGTCGCCCTGATGTTCACCGGCCTGACCCTGGCCAACGTCCTCGGCGTGCCACTGGGCACCGCGCTGGGCCAGGTTGCCGGCTGGCGCTCGACGTTCTGGGCGGTGACGGTGATTGGCGTGATTGCGCTGATCGGTCTGATTCGCTTCCTGCCACTGCGCCACGACGAGGAAAAACTCGACATGCGCGCCGAACTGGCCGCGCTCAAAGGCGCCGGGATCTGGCTGTCGCTGTCGATGACCGTGCTGTTTTCGGCGTCGATGTTCGCCCTGTTCACCTACGTCGCGCCACTGCTGGGCGATGTCACCGGTGTTTCGCCGCGCGGCGTGACCTGGACCCTGCTGCTGATCGGCCTCGGCCTGACCGTGGGCAACGTCCTCGGCGGCAAACTCGCCGACCGGCGCCTGGGCGCCACTCTGGTGGGCGTGTTCGCCAGTATGGCGGTGGTCTCCACCGTACTGAGCTGGACCAGCACCGCGCTGATCCCGGCCGAAATCACCCTGTTCCTCTGGGCCACCGCCGCCTTCGCTGCCGTTCCCGCGTTGCAGATCAACGTGGTGAACTTCGGCAAGGCCGCACCGAACCTGGTGTCGACCCTCAACATCGGCGCCTTCAACCTGGGCAACGCCCTGGGTGCCTGGACCGGTGGCGTGGTCATCGAACAAGGCCTGGGCCTGACCCGCGTGCCGCTGGCCGCCGCGGCCCTGGCCGTGCTGGCGCTGATCGTCACCCTTATCACTTTCAGCCAGGGCGGCAACAAAGCCGAACTGGCGCCCGCTACCCACTGATGGATACGAGGTCCGTGCAATGACAACTCTGTTTGATCCGCTCACCCTCGGCGATCTCGAACTGCCGAACCGCATCATCATGGCGCCGCTGACTCGCTGCCGCGCCGACGCCGGCCGCGTGCCCAACGCGCTGATGGCCGAGTACTACGTGCAGCGCGCCAGCGCCGGCCTGATCCTCAGCGAAGCCACCTCGGTGATGCCGATGGGCGTCGGCTACCCGGATACTCCGGGCATCTGGTCCAACGACCAGGTTCGCGGCTGGACCAACATCACCAAGTCGGTGCACGCCGCAGGCGGACGGATCTTCGTCCAGCTCTGGCACGTGGGCCGCATTTCGCATCCGAGCTACCTGAACGGCGAACTGCCGGTGGCGCCCAGCGCGATCCAGCCCAAGGGCCATGTCAGCCTGGTGCGCCCGATCACCGAGTTCCCGACCCCGCGGGCGCTGGAAACCGCCGAGCTGGCCGATATCGTCGATGCCTACCGCACCGCCGCCGAGAACGCCAAGGCGGCCGGTTTCGACGGCGTTGAAGTGCATGCCGCGAACGGCTACCTGATCGACCAGTTCCTGCAAACCAGCACCAACCAGCGCACCGACTGCTACGGCGGCTCGCTGGAAAACCGTGCCCGCCTGCTGCTGGAAGTGACCGATGCGGTCATCGAAGTGTGGGGCGCCAACCGCGTGGGTGTGCACCTGGCGCCACGCGCCGATGCCCATGACATGGGCGACGCCAATCGCGTCGAGACCTTTACCTATGTCGCCCGGGAACTGGGCAAGCGCGGAATCGCCTTCATCTGCTCGCGGGAGAAGGAAGCCGACGACAGCCTCGGCCGGCAGATCAAGGAAGCCTTCGGCGGCCTGTACATCGCCAACGAGAAGTTCGACAAGCAGAGCGCCAACGCCGCTCTGGCTGATGGCAGGGCCGATGCCGTGGCCTTCGGCGTGCCGTTCATCGCCAACCCGGACTTGCCGGCTCGTCTTGCGGCGGATGCACCACTGAATGATCCGCGCCCGGAGAGTTTCCATGGCGGCGGACCGGTGGGTTACATCGACTATCCGCGGATGTAAAAGGAGGTGATGGCCTTATCGCTGTGGTTTGGCGATAAGGCCATCAGCCTTTTCAGAATGAATCAGTTACGCGCATTGATCTGCTGTTGCAGATTCTGCACCTGACTCTGCAGCGTATTGAGGTTGCGGGTCACCTGCCCGCGAAACGCATCGAACTCGGCTGTCGATGCTCCGCCAGCCGCCGCACCCGCAGGGGCCGCCGGGCGGTTTTCCTGCTCGCTCTTGAGCACCAGCAGGTCCTGCTCCAATCGCTGGGTCGCGGCAGCCTGGCTTTTCAACTGGGCATCGATCTTGCCGCCATCCACCCGCGCAGCCTTCAGGCTCGCCACTTCGTCCGACACGCTCTTGAGCTGAGCATCGATCTTGCCGCCGTCCAGTTGAGCCGCCTTGAGCGCCGCCAATTCGGTCGCCACGGTCTTCAACTGGGTCTGCAATTCACTCTGCAACTGGGCATTGGCCGCCTGCTGCTGGCTGACCTGGGCCATCGCCGCTTCCAGGCGCTTGCTCAGGTCGCCCGCCTGTCCGGCAACGCCTTCCTGTTGCTTGCCCTGTTCAACGAGGCTGCTCTGCAACTGCCGTACTTGCAGCTTCAGCGCTTCGTTCTCGGTGCTGACCGACGTCTCGGTTGCGCTGACCTTGCCGGAAATTGCCTGCAAACGCCCCGCCGCCTCTTCGCTGATACGCGCGAAGCTCTCCTGGGTCGCCACCAGTTGCTGTTCCATCAGGGAAATCTGCTGGAAGCTCCACCAGGCAACCCCACCCAAGGCGATGAACGATGCGCCGAGCAACGCCCACAGCGGCCCGGTCAGCGGGGCCTTGGGGGGGGTCGCACGCACCGCACGCGGATGGGCCGGCGGGGCGAATTCGTCGTCATCGCGCTCCACCGCCTTGAGGGTGGGCACGTTATCAAAGTCGTCTCGAGCATCGTTGCGCATGGATAGTTTTCAACCACGGTGATAGCAAAATGGGCGCCAGTATAAACCGCTTGCGCGGCGCCCTCATCGACCATAAGTAGCGGTTCTGGTTCAGTGACCGCCGTGTTGCGCCTGCCACCAACTGCAGAATTCATCCAGCGCGGCCCAGACACTGACCTGCGGGCGGTAGTCCAGGTAGTGCCGGGCGCGGCTGATGTCCAGGGTGAAGTCCTTGCTCATCACCTGGGTGCCGAGGCGGGTCAGCGTCGGTTGCGGGCGTCCCGGCCAGAGCATGCAGAAGCCTTCGTTCAGCGCGGCGGCGGTGTACGCAAGGCCCACGGAGCGATAACGGGTGACCTGCGGCAGCGACATCCGCCGCATCACGTAATTGACCACGTCCCACACCGGCACGGGCTGGCCGTTACTGATGTTGTAAGCCTGGCCGAGCGCCTCGGGGCCGGCGTTGATCGCACTGAACAGCGCCTCGTTGAGGTTCTGCACGCTGGTGAAATCCACCTTGTTCAGGCCATTGCCGATGATCGCCAGGCGGCGCTTGGCCTGCATCTTCATCAGCCGCGGAAAAATACTCATGTCGCCGGCGCCGGTGACAAAGCGCGGGCGCAGGGCCAGCACCTCCAGACCGAACTCCTGGGCGCCGAAGACTTTCTGCTCGGCCAGGTGCTTGGTGCTGCCGTAATGGTCGTAGAAACGCTTGGGCACCTGATCTTCGGTAATCCCGGTGCGCGAGCGGCCATTGAAGTAGATCGACGGCGACGACAGGTGCACCAGCCGGCGCACATGTTCTTTCAGGCAAGCCTCGACCACGTTTTCGGTGAGCACCACATTGCCTTGATAGAAGTCCTGATAACGCCCCCAATTGCCCACCGCGCCGGCGCAATGGACCACGGTGTCGATGCCCTGGCACAGGCGCCGGGCCACTTCCGGGTCGGCCAGGTCGCCGGGAATGAACTGCGCCCCGCGCCGCACCAGATGCTCGACGCCCTCGGGGCGCCGGCCATTGACCCGCACCTCCAGGCCCTGCTCCAGCGCAAAGCGTGCGAAGCGCCCGCCGATGAAGCCGCTTGCGCCGGTGACCAGAATTCCCATGAAGCTCTCCGCCTACTATTTTTTTCCAGATGTTGCAGACGCCGCCGACTCGCTCCACGGCACCAGCCAGTGGCTGGCACTGCGCAGCAGATGATCGGTGAGTTGGCCAAGCAGTTGCCCGCCATTGCGCCAATGATGCCAGTACAGTGGCACGTCGATGGGACGGTCAGGGAGAATTTCCACCAGCCGCCCGCTCGCCAGTTGTTCCCGTGCCTGCAACTCCGGCACCAGCCCCCAGCCCAGCCCCGCCTCGGTCAGGCGCAGAAAGCCTTCGGACGAGGGGCACAGATGATGCAGGAATCCGTCACTGATGCCTAATGAAGCCATGTAGCGGTGTTGCAGGACGTCGTCCGGGCCGAACACGATCGCCGGGGTCCGCGCCAGCCGGCGTGGCTCGACGCCTTCGGCAAAATGCCGGGTCATGAACGCCGGGCTGGCCAACGCCCGGTAACGCATGGCGCCCAGCAGCACGCTGCGCGCGCCGGCCACCGGGCGTTCGCTGGCGCACAGGCAACCGGCCACTTCACCGGCGCGCATGCGCTTGAGGCCAACTTCCTGGTCTTCCACCACCAGGTCCAGCAGCACCTGGGTACGGGCACAGAAATCCCCCGCCGCTTCCGCCCACCAGGTCGCCAGGCTGTCGGCGTTGAGCGCCACCCGCAGGCGTTCCGGCAAGCCTTCTTCATCCAGCGCCGGGACCTGGCCCTGGAGATCCCGTTCGAGCAGGCGCACCTGTTGCACATGGTTGAGCAGACGCCGGCCGATCTCGGTCGGCGTTGGCGGCGTCGCACGCACCAGCACCGGCTGGCCGACCCGCGCTTCGAGGAGTTTGATCCGCTGGGAGATGGCCGATTGCGACAGACCGAGCATTTGCGCGGCCCGCTCGAAACCGGCCTGTTCGATGACCGCGGCCAAGGCTGAGAGCAGCTTGTAGTCGAACATCACTTTTCCTAATGCGGGATGAGGTTTATTGGTTTTTCTTATAGCGCAGGAATCGCCAGAATTGCCAGCATGTGGTGCAGCCAGGCTGCCCCATCGCGAGCAAGCTCGCTCCTACAACACCAATCCCTGTAGGAGCGAGCTTGCTCGCGAGTAGACCTCAAAGCAGGCCCCTGAACCCTGCAACCCGGAGTCAATTCCCCATGTGGCAAAGCTACCTCAACGGCCTCCTCGTCGCCTTCGGCCTGATCATGGCCATCGGCACCCAGAACGCCTTCGTCCTCGCCCAGAGCCTGCGCCGCGAGCATCACCTGCCGGTGGCGGCCTTGTGTGTGTTCTGCGATGCGGTGCTGGTGGCGCTCGGCGTGTTCGGCCTGGCCACGGTGCTGGCGCAGAACCCGACATTGCTCGCGGTGGCCCGCTGGGGTGGCGCGATCTTCCTGATCTGGTACGGCGCCAAGGCGCTGAAGCGCGCCTGCTCGAAGCAGAGCCTGGAACAAGGTGAAGGCCAGGGCCTGCGCTCGCGCCGCGCGGTGTTGCTCAGCGCCCTGGCGGTGACCCTGCTCAACCCGCACGTCTACCTCGACACCGTGCTGCTGATCGGCTCGCTCGGTGCTCAGCAAACCGTGCCGGGCGCCTATGTGGCCGGCGCCGCCAGCGCTTCGCTGCTGTGGTTTTTCACCCTCGCACTCGGTGCCGCCTGGCTCGCACCATGGCTGGCGCGTCCAAGCACCTGGCGGCTGCTCGACCTGATGGTCGCGGTGATGATGTTCGCGGTGGCGGCGCAACTGATCTTCAACTGAAACAGCCACTTGTCCGCCGGCTGAAACAGCTCTGGAACCTCTTGTCCATACACTTGTTGCGTGGTTTAGACGTGGGCCCGGTGCTATGATCCCGGGTCTGCGTCGCAAAGAGTACAAACTCGCCGACGCTCTTCCGGCCGCCCGTGATCGGCCTTGCGTTCACCGCACCAGACCTGATTAGGAGATTCACCATGGCTTTTGAATTGCCGCCGCTGCCTTACGCACACGATGCTCTGCAGCCGCACATTTCCAAGGAAACCCTGGAATTCCACCACGACAAGCACCACAACACCTACGTCGTGAACCTGAACAACCTGGTGCCAGGCACCGAGTTCGAAGGCAAAACCCTGGAAGAAATCGTCAAGACCTCCTCCGGCGGCATCTTCAACAACGCCGCTCAGGTCTGGAACCACACCTTCTACTGGAACTGCCTGGCGCCAAACGCCGGCGGCCAACCAACCGGCGCCCTGGCTGAAGCCATCAACGCTGCGTTCGGTTCTTTCGACAAGTTCAAAGAAGAGTTCACCAAGACTTCCGTCGGCACCTTCGGCTCCGGCTGGGGCTGGCTGGTCAAGAAAGCTGACGGTTCCCTGGCCCTGGCCAGCACCATCGGCGCCGGCAACCCGCTGACCAACGGCGACACTCCGCTGCTGACCTGCGACGTCTGGGAACACGCTTATTACATCGACTACCGCAACGTCCGTCCTAAATACGTCGAGGCGTTCTGGAACCTGGTCAACTGGAAGTTCGTTGCCGAGCAGTTCGAAGGCAAGACCTTCACTGCCTGAGTCACGCGCTCCTGAAAAAACCCGGCCTCGCCGGGTTTTTTTTCGTCTCTTCAACGCCGCCTTGCTCTTGCCGCTTGCGCAAGGCGCGCTAACATCAAGACCTTGGAAACTTTCATCTTCCGGCACTCAAGTCGAAAGGCAGGTCAACCGATACAGTGCCTAAACGACCGTCGCAACGGTCGGACCGGTAGCAGGAACACTGCAAAACCACCACGCACGGCCTGCTGCAAAGGCCGATAGTGGAATGCCACGTTTGATGGCAAAATGATGCCATGCGCATGGATTAAGGAAACCCCATTGAAGCTGGAACTCAAGAACAGCTTATCGGTCAAGTTGCTCAGGGTTGTCCTGCTCTCGGCGCTGATCGTCGGAGTGGTGCTCAGCTGTGCGCAGATCGTGTTCGACGCCTACAAGACCCGTCAGGCTGTCGCCAATGATGCCCAGCGCATCCTCGACATGTTCCGCGACCCGTCGACCCAGGCCGTCTACAGCCTCGACCGGGAAATGGGCATGCAGGTCATCGAAGGCCTGTTCCAGGACCGCTCGGTGCGCATGGCGTCCATCGGCCATCCCAACGAAACCATGCTCGCGGAGAAATCCCGCCCGCTGCAGGAGACCAGCACCCGCTGGATCACCGACCCGATCCTCGGCCAGGAGCGTGCTTTCAGCACCCAATTGGTCGGACGCGGCTCGTACAGCGAGTATTACGGCGACCTGAACATCACCCTCGACACCGCGTCCTACGGTGAAGGGTTCCTGTTCAGTTCGGTGATCATCTTCATTTCCGGGGTACTGCGCGCCCTGGCCATGGGCCTGGTGCTGTACCTGGTCTATCACTGGCTGCTGACCAAGCCGCTTTCGCGGATCATCGAACACCTTACCCAGATCAATCCCGACCGCCCCAGCCAGCACCAGTTGCCGCTGCTCAAGGGCCACGAGAAGAACGAGCTGGGTCTGTGGGTCAATACCGCCAACCAGTTGCTGGCCTCGATCGAGCGCAATACCCATTTGCGCCACGAGGCGGAAAACAGCCTGCTGCGCATGGCCCAGTACGACTTCCTCACCGGCCTGCCGAATCGCCAGCAACTGCAACAGCAACTGGACAAGATCCTCGTTGATGCCGGCCGCCTGCAACGCCGGGTGGCGGTGATCTGCGTCGGCCTCGATGATTTCAAAAGCATCAACGAACAATTCAGCTACCAGGCCGGCGACCAGTTGCTGCTGGCCCTGGCCGATCGCCTGCGCGCCCACAGCGGCCGGCTCGGCGCCCTGGCGCGGTTGGGCGGTGACCAGTTCGCGCTGGTCCAGGCCGATATCGAACAACCTTACGAGGCGGCCGAACTGGCCCAGAGCATTCTCGACGACCTGGAGGCGCCCTTCGCCCTCGATCATCAGGAAATCCGTCTGCGCGCCACCATCGGCATCACCCTGTTCCCGGAAGATGGCGACAGCACCGAGAAGCTGCTGCAGAAAGCCGAGCAGACCATGACCTTGGCCAAGTCTCGCTCGCGCAACCGCTATCAGTTCTATATCGCCAGCGTCGACAGCGAAATGCGGCGCCGCCGCGAGCTGGAGAAAGACCTGCGCGAAGCCCTGTCGCGCAACCAGTTGTTCCTCGTCTACCAGCCGCAGATCAGCTACCGCGACCAACGCGTGGTCGGTGTCGAGGCGCTGTTGCGCTGGCAGCATCCGGAGCTGGGCATGGTCCCGCCGGACCAGTTCATTCCGCTGGCGGAGCAGAACGGCAACATCGTCTCCATCGGCGAATGGGTGCTCGACCAGGCCTGCCGGCAACTGCGCGAATGGCACGACCAGGGCTTCAGCGATCTGCGCATGGCGGTCAACCTGTCCACCGTGCAACTGCACCACAGCGAGTTGCCGCGGGTGGTCAACAACCTGCTGCAGATCTATCGACTGCCGCCGCGCAGCCTGGAACTGGAAGTCACCGAAACCGGCCTGATGGAAGACATCAGCACCGCCGCCCAGCAATTGCTGAGCCTGCGCCGCTCCGGCGCGCTGATCGCCATCGATGACTTCGGTACCGGTTACTCGTCGCTCAGCTACCTGAAATCGCTGCCGCTGGACAAGATCAAGATCGACAAGAGCTTCGTCCAGGACCTGCTGGAAGACGACGATGACGCCACCATCGTGCGCGCCATCATCCAGCTGGGCAAAAGCCTCGGCATGCAGGTCATTGCCGAGGGTGTGGAAACCGCCGAGCAAGAGTCCTACATCGTCGCCCAGGGCTGCCACGAAGGTCAGGGCTATCACTACAGCAAACCGTTGCCGGCCCGGGAACTGGTGGCGTTCCTCAAACAGTCCCAGCGCAATCACGTGTCGATACTCTGAGACGACCTGAAAATTGCCCACGGACGACAGCGCACTAATATTTACGCGGTTCCCCCTTTACACAAAATGCAAATCTTTCGCATTATGTCGCCACTTTTGCGTGCCCCGGCACGCCTGTTCAACCCTTCGACGCAGGAATTCGCCATGATTCGTATGCCTCTGGCCACCGCCAGTTTGCTGGCCATTGCCATCTCTCTCGCCGGCTGCGGCGACAGCAAGGACAAGGCTGCCGCACCGCAAGCCCAGGCGCCTGCAGCGGCCGCCACGCCAGCCGCACCTGCCGCCGCTGGCGCAGTGGACGAAGCTGCCGCCCAGGCCGTGGTCAAGCACTACTCCGAGATCGTCTATGCCGTCTACAGCGACTCGCTGAGCACCGCGAAAACCCTGCAAACCGCGATCGACGCCTTCCTGGCAAAACCGGACGCCGACACCCTGAGCGCCGCCAGGGCCGCCTGGGTCGCTGCGCGCGTTCCGTATCTGCAAAGCGAAGTGTTCCGCTTCGGCAACACGATCATTGACGATTGGGAAGGTCAGGTTAACGCCTGGCCGCTGGACGAAGGCCTGATCGACTACGTCGACAAGAGCTACGAGCACGCCCTGGGCAACCCTGCCGCCAGCGCCAACATCATCGCCAACACCGAGATCCAGGTCGGCGAAGACAAGATTGACGTCAAAGACATCACCCCTGAGAAACTGGCCAGCCTGAACGAGCTGGGCGGTTCCGAGGCCAACGTCGCCACCGGCTACCACGCCATCGAATTCCTGCTCTGGGGCCAGGACCTGAACGGCACCGGCCCAGGCGCCGGCAACCGTCCTGCGTCGGACTACCTGGAAGGCCAGGGCGCCACTGGCGGCCACAACGACCGTCGTCGCGCTTACCTGAAATCGGTCACCGACCTGCTGGTCAGCGACCTCGAAGAAATGGTCAAGAACTGGGCGCCGGGCGTTGCCGACAACTACCGCGCCTCGCTGGAAGCGGAGCCGGTGGCCAACGGCCTGCGCAAAATGCTGTTCGGCATGGGCAGCCTGTCGCTGGGTGAACTGGCGGGCGAGCGCATGAAGGTGTCCCTGGAAGCCAACTCGCCAGAAGACGAGCATGATTGCTTCAGCGACAACACTCACTACTCGCACTTCTACGACGCCAAGGGCATCCGCAACGTCTACCTGGGTGAATACGCCCGTCCGGACGGCACCAAGCTGACCGGCCCGAGCCTGTCCTCGCTGGTTGCCAAGATCGACCCGGCCACCGACGCCACCCTGAAGGCCGACCTGGAAGCCACCGAAGCCAAGATCCAGGTGATCGTCGACCACGCACTGAAAGGCGAGCACTACGACCAACTGATCGCCGCCGACAACGCTGCCGGCAACCAGATCGTGCGTGACGCCATCGCGTCGCTGGTCAAACAGACCGGCGCCATCGAACAGGCCGCGACCAAACTGGGCATCACCGACCTGAACCCGGACACCGCTGATCACGAATTCTGATTCGGCGCCGGAGACGGACAAGAGAGGCGACCTTCGGGTCGCCTTTTTTATGGCTTGCCAGCGATGAGGCCTCAAAAAACAGCACATTCGTCACCCCCTTGTCCTCAATCAAAACTCCCGCATAACTGACAACGATTTCATCCAGCAAACGCAAACTCCTCTTATTCACGCCGTCCTGTCCTGTTAAGCTTGCGGGCTGTTTTTTCGAACACCGTCCGGGATCTTTCATGCCCTCGCTGCTTCGCCTCTGCCTGCCATTGTTTCTGGCCCTGCCGCTGGTCGCCTGCGACGAAGCCCCGCGCTTCACCCAGGCCGAGCCCGGCGAAGCCCGTGCCGGCGGCGATACCACGGTGAACCGCGGCGATCAGAACGCCTATTCGATGCCGTCGGCCAACCTGAGCCCGGCGCGGCGCCTGGACTTTCATGTCGGCAACAGCTTCTTTCGCAATCCGTGGGTGATCGCCCCCTCGACCACCACCGCCCGCGATGGCCTCGGCCCGCTGTTCAACACCAACGCCTGCCAGAACTGCCACATCCGCGATGGCCGCGGCCATCCGCCAGAGCCCGGTGACAGCAATGCCGTGTCGATGCTGGTGCGCCTGTCGATCCCCAACCAGCCCGAATTCGTCAAGGTCATCGAGCAACTGGGCATCGTCCCCGAACCGGTCTACGGCGGGCAGCTGCAAGACATGGCGATCCCCGGCGTGGCGCCGGAAGGCAAGGTCCGGGTCGATTACACGATGCACACGGTGACGTTCAAGGACGGCACCCAGGTCGAGCTGCGCACGCCGCAACTCAATATCACCCAGCTCGGCTATGGCCCGATGCACCCCGACACGTTGTTCTCTGCGCGCATCGCCCCGCCGATGATCGGCCTCGGCCTGCTCGAAGCGATCCCGGAGGAAGCCATCCTGGCCAACGCCGACCCGGACGACCGCAACGGCGACGGCATTCGCGGCCGGCCCAATCGGGTCTGGGACGACGCCCGCCACGAAACCGTGATGGGCCGTTTCGGCTGGAAAGCCGGGCAACCGAACCTCAACCAGCAGAATGTCCACGCCCTTTCCGGCGACATGGGCCTGACCAGCAGCCTGCGCCCGATGGACGACTGCACCCCGGCGCAGACCGCCTGCAAGCAAGCGCCCAACGGCAATGGCGCCAACGGCGAACAGGAAGTCAGCGACAACATCCTGCGGCTGATCCTCTACTACACCCGCAACCTCGCGGTGCCGGCGCGCAAGGACGTCGATTCGGCGCAGGTGCTGGCCGGCAAGAACCTGTTCTTCCAGGCCGGCTGCCAGGGCTGCCACACCCCGCAGTTCACCACTGCGGCCACGGCCGCCGAGCCGGAACTGGCCAATCAGGTGATTCGCCCCTACAGCGACCTGCTGCTCCATGACATGGGCCCGGGCCTCGCCGACCAGCGCAGCGAATTCGCCGCCAGCGGCCAGGACTGGCGCACCGCGCCACTGTGGGGCATCGGCCTGAACCAGACCGTCAGCGGCCACACCCAGTTTCTCCACGACGGCCGGGCGCGCAACCTGCTTGAAGCCGTGCTTTGGCACGGCGGCGAAGCACAAGCCGCCCAGCGTCACGTCTTGACCTTCAATGCCGAGCAACGCGCTGCGTTGCTGGCGTTCCTGAACTCACTCTAGAGAAGGAGCCGGACATGTTCCGTCCCAAGCTGTTGTTCACCAGCCTCGCCGCCCTCGCGCTGGGCGCCTGCTCGCCACAAGACCCGCAGGCCGTGACCTCCGCCGCCATCGCCAAGCAGGTGATCATGCCGACCTACAGCCGCTGGGTCGAAGCCGACCGCCAGTTGGCCGTCAGCGCCCTCGCCTACTGCGAAGGCAAGGCAAGCCTGGACACCGCCCGCGCCGATTTCCTCCACGCGCAAAAAGCCTGGGCCGAGCTGCAACCGCTGTTGATCGGCCCGCTGGCCGAAGGCAACCGCGCCTGGCAGGTACAGTTCTGGCCAGACAAGAAAAACCTTGTCGGCCGTCAGGTCGAGCAACTGGTCAGCGGTGACAAGCCGGTAGATGCCGAGACCGTGTCCAAGTCCAGCGTCGTGGTCCGCGGCCTCTCGGCCTACGAGTACATCCTCTTCGACAGCAAGCCGGACGCCGCCAATCCAGAGCAGAAAGCGCGCTACTGCCCGCTGCTGGTGGCCATCGCCGCTTACCAGAAGACCCTGGCCGAAGACATCCTGAAGAACTGGAACAGCAACGACGGCATGCTCGCGCAGCTGACCAAGTTCCCCAACCAGCGCTACGCCGACTCCCACGAGGCCATCGCCGATCTGCTGCGCGCCCAGGTCACCGCCCTGGACACCCTGAAGAAAAAGCTCGGCACGCCGATGGGTCGCCTGAGCAAGGGCATCCCGCAGCCGCTGCAAGCCGAAGCCTGGCGCAGCCAGTCGTCGCTCAAGAGCATCGCCGCCAGCCTCGCCGCGGCGCAGACCGTCTGGGTCGGCGTCGACAATCAGGGCCTGCGCGGTCTGCTGGGCAAGGACCAGAAAGCTCTGGCCGACAAGATCGACGCCGCCTACGCCGAATCGATCAAGCTGCTGGACGCCAACACGCACACCCTGGACGAACTGCTGCAGGACGAAGCCGGTCGCCAGCAGCTCAACGCGATCTATGACAGCCTGAACGTGGTTCACCGCCTGCACGAAGGCGAGCTGGCCAAAGCGCTGAACATCCAACTCGGCTTCAACGCCAACGACGGTGACTGATCATGCTGCGACGCCAGGCCCTGAAACTCGGTAGTGTTCTGCTCAGCGCCCTCACCCTGGGCGGCTGGACCCTGCTGCGGCAAAAGGAACGGCCGCCGCTGTTGTTGTCTGCCCGCGATGACGCGGACGGCCAGCACTACGCGGTCGGCTATCGCCTGGACGGCACCCAGGTGTTCGCCACCCGGGTCGCCCAGCGTTGCCACGACATCATCAATCACCCCGAACTGCCCATCGCCCTGTTCGTCGCACGTCGCCCGGGTACCGAAAGCTACCTGATCGACCTGCGTGACGGCACCTTGCTGCAGACCATCGCCTCGCAACCGAACCGGCATTTCTACGGTCACGCGGTGATCCACAAAGGCGGCGAGTGGCTGTATGCCACTGAGAACGACACCACCGATCCGGGACGTGGCGTGCTCGGCGTGTACCGCTTCGAAGGCGAGCGTCTGGTATACACCGGCGAGATTTCCACCCACGGCGTCGGCCCGCATCAAGTGTCGTGGATGCCGGACGGCGAGACCCTGGTGGTGGCCAACGGTGGTATACGCACCGAGGCCGAAAGCCGGGTCGAGATGAACCTGAACGCCATGGAGCCGAGCCTGGTGCTGATGCACCGCGATGGCAGCCTGATCAGCAAGGAAACCCTCGGCCAACAGATGAACAGCGTGCGTCACCTGGCCATCGGCAACGATGGCACGGTGGTCGCCTGCCAGCAGTTCATGGGAGATGCCCACGAGACTGCCGAGCTGTTGGCGATCAAGCGTCCGGGCCAGCCGTTCGCGGCGTTCCCGGTGCCGGAGCATCAGTTGCAGTCCATGGCCCAGTACACCGCCAGCGTCGCCGTGCACAGCGAGCTGCGCCTGGTGGCGATGACCGCGCCACGGGCCAATCGCCTGTTCATCTGGAACCTCGACGACGCCAGCGTGCGCCTGGATGCGCCCATGCCGGATTGCGCCGGCGTTGGCGCGGTGGCCGATGGCTTCGTGGTCACCTCCGGACAGGGTCGCTGCCGCTTGTATGACTGTCGCAAGGACGAGCTAATCGGACAGCCGCTGCAATTGCCGTCAGGCCTGTGGGACAACCACTTGCATCTGGTCTGAAGCGTGGTCGCCGGGCGTAGGGCAAGCGAGTAGACTTCGCCAATATCGCATCCAAGGAACTGGAATATGCTGCGCCGTCGCATGCTGATCATGTTGGGCATCGTGCTGCTGATCGTGTTGATTCTGGGGGGCTACAAAGCCTTCTCCATTTATCAGCAGATCCAGATGTTCTCCGCGCCAAAACCGCCCGTCAGCGTGGCGGCGACAGAGGCGCGGGAACTCGCCTGGCAAAGCCGATTGCCCGCCGTGGGCAGCCTGAAGGCGCTGCAAGGGGTCGATCTGAGCCTGGAAACCGAAGGCACGGTGAAAACCCTGCTGTTCGAGTCCGGGCAACAGGTCAAGCGCGGCCAGCCGCTGCTCGAACTGGACAGCGAAGTGGAAAACGCCCTGCTCGGCACCGCCCAGGCCGACCTCGGCCTGGCCAAGGTGGACTACAACCGCGGCGGCCAACTGGTGGGCAGCCAGGCCATCTCCAAAGGTGAATACGACCGCCTGACCGCGCAGTACCTGCGCAACAAGGCCGTGGTCGATCAACTCAAGGCCTCGCTCGCCAAGAAAAGCATCGCCGCGCCGTTCAGCGGCACCATCGGCATCCGCCAGGTGGATGTTGGCGAATACCTGCCCAGCGGCACAGTGATCGCCACGCTGCAGGACTTGAGCAGCCTCTACGTCGACTTCTCGGTGCCCGAGCAGGCCTTGCCGAAGCTCAGCCTGCAACAGCAAGCGCTGATCAGTGTCGCCGCCTTCCCCAACGAGACCTTCACGGCCGCCATTAGCGCCCTCAACCCCAAGGTCGACGACGCCACCCGCAACGTGCAGATCCGCGCCACCCTGGCCAATCCCGACGGCAAGCTGCTGCCAGGCATGTTCGCCAACGTGCAGGTGCTGCTGCCCAATCCGCGCAATGAAGTGGTAGTGCCGCAGAGCGCGATCACCTACACCCTGTACGGCAACTCGGTGTATGTCGCAGTGCCGAAAAAGGCCGAGAATGGTGAGCAGGAGAACGCTGCCGACGGCAAGCCCGCGCTGATCGCCGAACGGCGCTTCGTCACCACTGGCGAGCACCGCGACGGCCTGGTCGTCGTCAGCAAAGGGCTCAAGGTCGGTGAACAGGTTGTCACGGCCGGTCAGCTCAAGCTGACCCAGGGCGCGTCGATTGCCGTCAGCCCCGACAAGACCCAGAAAGCCGACTCGAACAGCCAGCCTGGCACCGACTGAACAAGGAGCCGTCATGGCTTTTACCGATCCGTTCATCCGCCGTCCGGTGCTGGCAACCGTGGTCAGCCTGCTGATCGTGTTGCTCGGCTTCCAGGCCTGGAGCAAGTTGCCCATCCGCCAGTACCCGCAGATGGAAAACGCCCTGATCACGGTGACCACCGCCTACCCCGGGGCCAACGCCGAAACCATCCAGGGCTACATCACCCAGCCCATGCAACAGAGCCTGGCGAGCGCCGAAGGCATCGATTACATGACTTCGGTGAGCCGGCAGAATTTCTCGGTGATCTCGATCTACGCGCGCATCGGCTCGGACAGCGACCGCCTGTTCACCGAGCTGCTGGCCAAGGCCAACGAGGTCAAGAACAAGCTGCCGCAAGACGCCGAAGACCCGGTGCTGAGCAAGGAAGCGGCCGACGCTTCGGCGCTGATGTACATCAGTTTCTACAGCAGCGAACTGAGCAACCCGCAGATCACCGACTACCTGTCGCGGGTCATCCAGCCCAAGCTGGCGACGCTGCCGGGCATGGCCGAAGCGGAAATCCTCGGCAACCAGTTGTTCGCCATGCGCCTGTGGATCGACCCGGTACGCCTTGCCGGCTACGGCCTGAGCGCCAGCGACGTCACCGAGGCGGTGCGCCGCTACAACTTCCTGTCCGCCGCTGGTGAGGTGAAGGGCGAGTACGTTGTCACCAGCATCAACGCCAGCACCGAACTGAAGTCCGCCGAAGCCTTCGCCAACATCCCGCTCAAAACCAGCGGCGACAGCCGGGTGCTGCTCGGCGATGTGGCGCGGGTGGAGATGGGCGCGGAAAACTACGACACGGTCAGCTCTTTCGACGGCACGCCGTCGGTGTACATCGGCATCAAGGCCACGCCAGGCGCCAACCCGCTGGACGTGATCAAGGAAGTGCGCAAGCTGATGCCGGAGCTGGAAAGCCAGTTGCCGCCCAACCTCAAGGCCTCCATCGCCTACGACGCCACCCTGTTCATCCAGGCCTCCATCGACGAAGTGGTCAAGACCCTGATCGAAGCCGTGCTCATCGTCATCGTGGTCGTGTTCCTGTTCCTCGGCGCCCTCCGCTCGGTGCTGATCCCGGTCATCACCATTCCGCTGTCGATGATCGGCGTGCTGTTCTTCATGCAGTTGATGGGCTATTCGCTGAACCTGCTGACCTTGCTGGCCATGGTGCTGGCCATCGGCCTGGTGGTGGACGACGCCATCGTCGTGGTGGAAAACATCCACCGCCATATCGAAGAGGGCAAGACCCCGTTCGACGCGGCGCTGGAAGGTGCGCGGGAAATCGCCATGCCGGTGGTGTCGATGACCATCACCCTGGCGGCGGTCTACGCCCCGATCGGTTTCCTTGAAGGACTCACCGGCGCGCTGTTCAAGGAGTTCGCCCTGACCCTCGCCGGCGCGGTGGTCATCTCCGGCGTCGTGGCCCTGACGCTGTCGCCGATGATGTGCGCCATGCTCCTGCGCCACGAGGAAAACCCGTCT
The DNA here is from genome assembly GCF_903166565.1 of Pseudomonas sp. Marseille-P9899. NCBI lineage: Bacteria > Pseudomonadati > Pseudomonadota > Gammaproteobacteria > Pseudomonadales > Pseudomonadaceae > Pseudomonas > Pseudomonas sp. Marseille-P9899. Next base: position 423,614 of record NZ_CAESCG010000003.1, on the reverse strand, counting down.
GGCCTGGCGCACCGCCTCGACAAACTCTTCGAACGGCTCAAGCAGCGCTACCAGCGGCTGCTCCACGCCACCCTCGATACCCGCCCGGTGGTGCTGGTGTTCGGCGTCATCGTGCTGTGCCTGATTCCGGTATTCCTCAAGTTCAGCACCTCGGAACTGGCCCCGAACGAGGACCAGGGCATCATCTTCATGATGGCCACTGCACCGCAACCGACCAACCTCGACTACCTGAACAGCTACACCGACGAGTTCACCAAGATCTTCAAGGAGTTTCCGGAGTACTACTCGTCGTTCCAGATCAACGGCTTCAATGGCGTGCAATCGGGGATCGGCGGCTTCCTGCTCAAGCCGTGGGACGACCGCAAGCGCTCGCAGATGGCGTTGTTGCCGGAAGTCCAGGCCAAGCTCAATGGCATCGCCGGCCTGCAGATCTTCGGCTTCAACCTGCCGTCGCTGCCGGGTACGGGCGAGGGCCTGCCTTTCGCCTTCGTGATCAACACGCCGAACGACTATGAATCGCTGCTGGACGTGGCCCAGCGGATCAAGGAGCGCGCCGAGGCCTCAGGCAAGTTCGCCTTCCTCGATATCGACCTGGCCTTCGACAAGCCGGAGGTGGTGGTCGATATCGACCGTGCCAAGGCGGCGCAGATGGGCGTGTCCATGGATGTGCTGGGCAGCACCCTGGCGACATTACTGGGCGAGGCGGAAATCAACCGCTTCACCATCGACGGACGTAGCTACAAGGTGATCGCCCAGGTCGAACGGGCCTACCGCGACAATCCGGACTGGCTGAACAACTACTATGTGAAGAACCAGGCCGGGCAGATGCTGCCGCTGTCGACCCTGATCACCGTCAGCGACCGTGCGCGACCGCGCCAGCTCAACCAGTTCCAGCAACTCAACTCGGCGATTATCCAGGGATTCCCGATGGTCAGCATGGGCGAAGCGCTGGACACCGTGCGCACCATCGCCCAGGAAGAAGCTCCGGCAGGCTTCGCCTTCGACTACAGCGGCGCGGCACGCCAGTTCGTGCAGGAAGGCAGCGCGTTGTGGGTGACCTTCGGCCTGGCGCTGGCGATCATCTTCCTGGTGCTGGCGGCGCAGTTCGAGAGCTTCCGCGATCCACTGGTGATTCTGGTGACCGTGCCGATGTCGATCTGCGGGGCGCTGATTCCGCTGTTCCTGGGGCTGTCGAGCCTGAACATTTACACCCAGGTAGGGCTGGTGACGCTGATCGGGCTGATCAGCAAGCACGGGATCCTGATCGTCGAGTTCGCCAACCAGCTACGCGAACAGAAAGGCCTGACGGCCCGCGAGGCGATCGAGGAAGCAGCGGCGATTCGTTTGCGTCCGGTATTGATGACCACGGCGGCGATGGTCTTCGGCATGGTCCCGCTGATCCTCGCCAGCGGCGCGGGAGCGGTCAGCCGGTTCGATATCGGGACGGTGATTGCGACGGGGATGTCGGTGGGGACGCTGTTTACCCTGTTCGTACTGCCTTGCGTCTACACGCTGCTGGCGCGTAAGGATGAGCCGCGTACCGTCGAGCAGACGGCGTAAATAATAAAGGCCTCATCGCTAGCGATGAGGCCCTCGATATCAACAGGCTTATATCAGCCCTGCCCTCTGAGCCCCTGGCTCATACCAAACAGAAACAGCAGCAGATCATGGTCGGGCTGGGCCTGGACCTGCGGTTTCACCACACGCGGCAATGGACAGTGCTCCGAGACGGAGGAAGCACTGATCACACCCGGGCGAGGCTGCTCCCATGCCGCTACCGCAACGGTCGCGGTAGCCAGGGCAGCCAGGAGAAACAAACTTCGAGCTATTTCTAGTTTCATCACTCTAAACCTTTGACTGCGCTGCCAAACGCCATCTGGTAAAAATAGAGCAGCTTTTGCCAATCGGCATCGTTCCACGACGAATGGCGCCGCAACTGGCGAAGGTCATTGGCAGCGGCCCTGTGCCGGCTGAGACGCCGACGGCATTTTTCCAGGTCCAGCAGTGCGATCTCGGCACGGGCATCAGCGCCCTCGCCCACGACCTTGACGAAGATGTGCTTGGCATACAGACAGCCGTGCTGCCAATGCCCCAGGTGCATGCGCGCCAGGTTGCGCGCCAGGTCTTCCAGTACGCGGTCGTGGAGCTCTTCACCGTAGCGCTCGCGGCCACCACCGGCGTACCAGTTATCGATCTCCTCGAAGCCGTCCAGGGCCTCGCTGACCAGCAGCGCACGCCATTGGCGATCGGCATCGCGCTCGACACCGCAATAGACGATATTCGGTACACGCACGCCCAGTTGCTCGAAACTGTGCAGCGCTTCGTACTCGCGCAACACCGTGGGGCGGCCAAAGGGGTGCAACAGACTGCGGTAGATATGGCCAATCTGGCGTTTGGCATACAGCATGTGCCCGCGGTCATCGTGCAAGCGCTGCACACCGCTCTCGCCGCCACGCCGCTGGTTGGGCTCTTCCACCCACTCGCCCTGCTGTTTCCAGAAATAATCGAACCGATCAGTGCCGGAAGCCCGGCCCGCGTCTGTCACATCCATATTTTTCAACCCTTGCGCAATACATAAACTCGCCACATGGCGTAGAACGGCAGAAAGTCCATTTGTTCTTGAATCCGGAAGCCGGCAGCCTTGAACTCCTCCTCGACCGTAGCAGCAGGTAACACAAAGCGATTCTGGTAACTTCCAGTCTCACCTGTGGCCCCGCGACGCGCTTCGAGTTTTTTTCGACGCCATGCCTTGATATTGCCGTCCACCCATAGCGAAACAATCACGCTATCACGGCTAACTCTTTGAAATTCCTTGAGAATTGTCATCCTGTGAGCAGCTTCACCAATGTGGTGGAACAGCCGCATGCAGAAAATACTGTCTACCGCGTTGTCGGGCAGATCGATTGCGAAAGCTGAGGTCTGCAAGGGTCGTACCCGTTTAACCACTTCAGCCGGTTGCGAGCGACACGCGGTCTCCAGCATGGCCGCGGAATTGTCGGCCCCGATGATCACGCGGTTGGCCTTTTCTGCCAGCAGCGGCCAGAAGCGTCCGGCACCAGAGGGCAGGTCCAGCACCAGTCCCGGCTCTCCCGCCAGCATCAGGGCGCGTCGGGCCAGTTGCTCATCACGCTGGTGCGACAGGCGACGGGCAAAGCTGGCCTGGTGCTTCTCGTAGTATTGCTGGGCGTGGGTCTGATCGTACTTTTCGGAAAAATCGAGCTTGATAGGACTGGACATGGCACATCTCCTGACTGCAATGAGCGCCACGTTACGCGGGGCAACGTTGCCGTCAGGTCATGTGCGTGTGAAAAAAATGTCAGGTAAATCCTCAAGCTTTACAAAGTATTACCTGGATCCAAAACGGACTCAGGCGTCAGGTGCCACTCCCCTGTCACCCAGGTTCACATGGAAACGGCAGCCGTGGGGCTGGGTTGCGCTAAGGCTGACCACCCAGCCCTGATCGTCACAAATACGCTGAACCAGTGACAAACCCAGGCCAAGACCATCGCCACGCTTCTCGCCGCCGCGCACGAACGGCTGGAACATCGCCTCGCGCTGCTCCTCGGGAATCCCCACGCCGCTGTCCTCGACCATGAAGCTGTCCACGTCCAGTGTCAGGCGGATAAAACCTGAGTCGGTGTAATGCGCAGCATTGCGCAGCAGGTTGCCCATCACCGATTGCAGGAACGTCGCGTTGTAGAGCTGCGGCGAGACCGCATTGACCACAAGGCTCAGCGAGAGGCCCTTCTGCTCGATGGTGTCGCGCCACACGCCAATCAGTTCATCGCCGACTTCCTTGAGGGTCGTCCGCGAAGCGACAGCGCCTTCATCGCGCTGGGCGCGGGCGAGCATCAGGAAGGTCTTGACCAGTTCCTGCATCTCTTCGGTGGCGCGGGCAATCCGCTCTACCTGAGAGCGAGCACGGTCATTGAGACCGGGGTATTCCATCAACAGTTCGCAGGAGCTGGCCAGGACCATCAACGGCGTACGCAGTTCATGGCTGACGTCGCTGGTAAACAGCCGCTCGCGGGTCAGCGCATCGCGCAAGCGACCCAGCGTGGCATCGAAGGCCACGGCCAACTGCCCCACTTCGTCGGCGGCATAATCCGGTGCCAAGGGCGGCGCCAGGCCGAGCAACTGGTCACGATGGCGAACCTGCCGCGCCAGACGAATAACCGGCGCCATCACCCGCCGCGCCAGCACCCAACCGAGGAACACCGCCAGCGCCAGACTGAGGACAAACCCCACTACCACCACGGCGAACAGCACCCGCTCGCGCTCTTCGAAATCGCTCTGGTCCTGCAACAGCACATAGCGCCGGCCATCCACCACCTCGACCATGGCGTGGTACGACAGGTGCTCGCGGAACACTTCGTGGAAACCGGGATTCAGGTGCTTCAGGTCCGGCGGCAGGGCGAAGTCATCGCGCCCGCCACTGTAATAGAACAACTGGTCGGGCCGCGGCCGGTGGCTCCACTCACTGACGTTGTCCATCAGCAGCAAGCGCTGCAAGTCGCCCCCCAGCACGGTGGAGATCAGGCGCTCTTCCACCAAGTGTACTGTCGCGACAATACCGAACGCGAACGCGCCCGCCACCAGCGCGCTCATCAACGCGAAGGCGATGATGATCCGCTGGGCAAGGCTTTGCTTAAACTCCATCACGGCCCTCGGCCAGCCGGTAGCCGACGCCGTGGACGGTGTGCAGCAGCGGTTTGTCGAACGGTTTGTCGATGACCTGACGCAATTGGTGGACGTGGCTGCGCAGGCTGTCGCTGTCCGGGCAATCATCGCCCCACAGGGCCTCTTCCAGCACCTCGCGACGCAGCACATGCGGGCTCTTCTGCATCAGCACCGCCAGCAACTTCAAGCCTACCGGGTTGAGTTTGAGCAGGCGGCCCTGGCGGGTAACCTCCAGGGTGTCGAGGTCATAGCTCAGCTCGCCCACCTGCAGACTGCGCCGTCCGCCGCCCTGGGCACGGCGCAGCACCGCTTCGATGCGCGCGGCCAGCTCGGAAAGGGCGAAAGGCTTGAGCAGGTAATCGTCGGCGCCGGAGCGGAAGCCTTGCAGGCGGTCGTCGAGTTGGTCGCGGGCGGTGAGCATGATCACCGGCGTGTCGCGGCGGGCATCCTCGCGCAGGCGTTTGCACAAGGTGTAGCCGTCGATGCCGGGGAGCATGATGTCCAGCACGATCAAGTCGTAGTGTTCGGTCGCGGCCAGGTGCAGGCCCGACAGTCCATCCTGTGCGCAATCGACCGTATAGCCCTTGAGGCCCAGGTAATCGGCCAGGTTGGCCAGGATATCGCGGTTATCTTCAACCAGTAGTATGCGCATGGCGTCCTCTCGTTTCTGTTGCTGTGGCCGTCTGGCTGGCGCAGCTTACGGTCATAGTAGACAAGCCGCTAGGCCAACCGGCCGATATTGTCACCTGACGTTTTTTTCACGGTGGATTCACAAACAAGGCATGCGCCGGGATGGAGAATCGCCGGTCGTCTTCCCTCACCGCCTGGACTCGTCATGCCCCCACAACCCGATTTCGTTCCCTCGCGCCCACTCAATCCCTGGCTGGCCCTGGGCATTCCACTGCTGGTCGCGGTGGTGCTCGTCCTGCTCGAACTGACCGATGTCGACATGGTGCTGGCCCGGATGGCGTTCGATCCAGCCGCTGGCCAGTTCATTGGCAGGCACAGTTACTTTCTCGAAGACATCCTGCATGACCGCGCCAAACAGTTGGTCATCGTCTTTGGCGTACTGGCGATCGCCGGGTTTGCCGCCAGTTTCGCGGTTGAACGGCTGAAACCTGTGCGCCGGGAGTTGGGCTGCCTGGTCCTGGCCATGGGCCTTTCGACGGCCTTCGTCACGCCGCTCAAAGCGGTGACTGCCGTGCAGTGCCCGTGGAGCCTGAGCCAGTTCGGCGGTAATGAAACCTACAGCAAGTTGCTCGAAGCCCGGCCTGAAACCAACAAACCAGGGCGTTGCTGGCCCGGCGGTCATGCGGCGACCGGTTTTACCCTGTTCGCGCTGTTCTTCGTCCTGCGTGATCGTCGCCCGCGCCTGGCGAAAGTGGCTCTGGGGGTGGCCTTTGGTCTCGGCACGCTGTTCTCCATCGGGCGGATGTTGCAGGGAGCGCACTTCTTTTCGCACAACATCTGGACTGCAGTGTTTTGCTGGTTGATTGCGCTGGGTTGTTATTACCTGGTGCTGTATCGCCGGCATGCCCCGGCCAGGGCCAGCGATGCTGTGGTGCAGGCCAACTGATTCATTTACGGCAGGTATAAAAAAGCCCCGCACTAGGCGGGGCTCTTTTGGATGCAGCGGGTGAGGCTGGCTTACATCATGCCGCCCATACCACCCATACCGCCCATGCCACCCATGTCAGGCATGCCGCCGCCAGCACCGGCTTCAACTGGAGCGTCAGCAATCATGGCTTCGGTGGTGATCATCAGGCCGCCGATCGAAGCTGCAGCTTGCAGCGCCGAGCGAGTGACCTTGGCTGGGTCAAGGATGCCCATCTCGATCATGTCGCCGTATTCGCCGGTAGCAGCGTTGTAACCGAAGTTACCCGAACCCTGCTTGACCTTGTCGGCCACAACGCTTGGCTCGTCGCCGGCGTTGGCAGTGATCTGACGCAGCGGCGCTTCAACAGCGCGACGCAGCAGAGCGATACCGACGTTCTGGTCTTCGTTGTCGCCCTTCAGGTCGACAATGGCGGACAGGGCACGTACCAAGGCAACACCACCGCCAGGTACAACGCCTTCTTCGACGGCTGCACGGGTAGCGTGCAGGGCGTCTTCAACGCGGGCTTTCTTCTCTTTCATTTCAACTTCGGTGCCGGCACCGACCTTGATCACGGCAACACCGCCAGCCAGTTTGGCCAGACGCTCTTGCAGCTTCTCACGGTCGTAGTCCGAGGAAGTCTCTTCGATCTGGGCGCGGATCTGCTTAACGCGAGCCTGGATGTCGTCTTCAACGCCAGCACCGTCGATGATGGTGGTGTTTTCTTTCGACAGGGTGACGCGCTTGGCGTTGCCCAGGTGCTCGAGGGTAGCGGATTCCAGGCTCAGGCCGATTTCTTCGGAGATCACGGTACCGCCGGTCAGGACAGCGATGTCCTGCAGCATGGCTTTGCGGCGGTCGCCGAAGCCAGGTGCCTTGACAGCCGCAACCTTGACGATGCCGCGCATGTTGTTGACTACCAGGGTAGCCAGCGCTTCGCCTTCGACGTCTTCAGCCACGATCAGCAGCGGACGGCCGGATTTGGCAACGGCTTCCAGAACTGGCAGCAGTTCGCGGATGTTGGAGATCTTCTTGTCGACCAGCAGCAGCAGCGGGCCTTCCAGCTCGGCAACCATGGTGTCCGGCTTGTTGATGAAGTACGGGGACAGGTAGCCACGGTCGAACTGCATGCCTTCTACGACAGACAGTTCGTTTTCCAGGCCCGAGCCTTCTTCAACGGTGATGACGCCTTCTTTACCGACCTTTTCCATGGCTTCGGCGATGATGTCACCGATGGAGTTGTCGGAGTTGGCGGAGATGGTGCCTACCTGGGCGATGGCCTTGGAATCGGCGCATGGCTTGGCCAGGTTTTTCAGCTCGGCGACGACAGCGGCGGTGGCCTTGTCGATACCGCGCTTCAGGTCCATCGGGTTCATGCCGGCAGCGACGGCTTTCAGGCCTTCGTTGACGATGGCTTGAGCCAGAACGGTAGCGGTGGTGGTGCCGTCACCGGCAGCATCGTTGGCCTTGGAAGCAACTTCCTTGACCAACTGGGCGCCCATGTTCTCGAAGGCGTCTTTCAGCTCGATTTCTTTGGCGACGGAAACGCCGTCCTTGGTGATGGTCGGAGCGCCGAAGCTCTTGGCCAGAACCACGTTACGGCCTTTCGGGCCCAGGGTCGCTTTTACTGCGTCAGCCAGAACGTTGACACCAACAAGCATTTTCTTGCGGGCGGAATCGCCGAATTTTACTTCTTTAGCAGCCATGATCGTTTAATCCTTGAATACTTTGGAGTAACGGAAAACCAGCGGAATCAAGCTTCGATAACAGCGAGGATTTCGTTCTCGCTCATTACCAGCAGGTCTTCGCCGTCAACTTTCACAGTGTTGCTGCCCGAGTAAGGGCCGAAAACCACTTTGTCACCCACTTTCACGGCCAGCGCACGCACTTCACCGTTGTCCAGGATGCGACCGGTGCCGACGGCGACGATTTCGCCGCGGTTTGGCTTTTCAGCAGCCGAGCCTGGCAGAACGATACCGCCAGCGGTTTTCGATTCTTCTTCGCTGCGGCGGATAACGACGCGGTCATGCAGAGGACGAAGCTTCATTGTCGATCTCTCCTGATAGTGGTTTTCATCGGCCGGTATCAATACCGGCGGGTTGATGCTTCCGGCGTTGCCGGTCGTGACTCGCGGGGCGGGTCACGGTTGTCTTTGTCTGGTGCGGATGCCCAGAAACCTTGCGGTGACCCATACATAAGGTCGGCCAAGGCGATTACAAGGCTCACAAAGGAATTTTTTTGCTATGAGCCGGGCGGAATGAAAAACGGCCCACTCGGGGCCGTTTCTTTTGCGCGCAAGCGTGAATCACTTGTCGCGGTGTTCGTACTCGCCTTCGATCACGTTCGGCTCGCGCGGCACACGGCCTTGTGGACCGGGCCGGGCACCCTCGAACGGATCATCGGCGAACGCTCGCTGGCGCATCGCCTGGGCTTCTGCACGGCTGCGCAGTTTGCTGACGAACAAGCGACGAACGAACGGCAGCATCAGGAGCAGGCCGACCACATCGGAGATGAACCCCGGGATCAACAGCAGGCCGCCGGCCAGGGCCAGCATCAAGCCATGAAACATGTCCTCGGCGGGCAGTTCGCCGCGCTGCAGGCTTTCACGCGCACGCAACGCCGTGGCCAGCCCGGCCACGCGCACCACCAGCACACCCAGCGCAGAACCTGCGAAGATCAGCAGCAGCGCCGGGAAGAAGCCGATGGAGCTGCTCACCTTGAAAAAGACGTACAGCTCAAGGATCGGGAAAATCAGGAAAAGCAGTAGAAAAGCACGCATCGAGGGTTCCTCTGCGGAAGACATCCTTCCAATAAGACCTCAAATGGTAACTTCAGCTCGAAATTTCAAGCCTCGGCCTGCTGCACCTGTGGCCACTGCTCGGCGTGAGCCAGTGAAACCAAGGCTTCGCGCACTTGTGTCGGATTGTTGCAAGGCTCCGCAAAGGCCAGCCAGTGAAGGCCCTGACCGATGCGCAGGTGCATCCCCTCGCTGTCGATACCGGCCAACTGCGCAGGCACGGTGTCCGGCAAACCGCTCAGGGCAACGTAGTGGGCGATAGCGTTAGTGTGGTCGCTGTTCATGTGTTCGACCATGCTCAGTTCCGCCTTGCCGGCGAACGGATTGGCGAGCGTGAGCTGATCGATCCAGTGAATGGCGCCGAAACCGCCGATATAGCGATGGCGCACCGGCTGCAGCACCCAGAAATCGAAATCGTGGGCACTGTGGTAATTGCGCGATTCTGGGAAGTAGCGGTAATAGCGCTCGGCTGCGGCCTCGATGGCCTCCGGCTGTTCCAGCTTGTGCGCCTCGGCCAGCACGGTCAGACGACCTACCGCCTGCACGTCTTCAGCACCGCGCTCACCCACCAGCAGCGAACACTTGGGATCTTTCTGCAGGTTGTGAGTGTGCTGGGCGATCCGGCTGATCAGGATCAGCGGGTTGCCGTCGGCGTCCAGGCAATACGGCACCACGGAGCCGAAAGGAAAGCCGGGCATCGACTTGGAATGGGTCGAGAGCACCCCACGGTACTCTTTGAGCAGCAGTTCTCGGGCTTGCCTTGCAGCGTTGGCGCTCACGTCTGGACTCCTGGGTAAAACGGGCCGCCCGGCACGGGCGGTGATGGCGACAAGCTAATCATTATCACCGCGCAATGCCAAGGGGCCAGCTTGGTCGGGTTTACCAGGTCACGCCGAAGCCTGCGGTGTAGCGGGTCTTGTCCAGGTCGCTGTCATTGGTGCCGCTGATGATGTCTTTCTCGGCCTTGAGGTTGAGCGATGCCCACTCGGTGACCTTGTAGCGCAGGCCCACTTCGGCATCCAGGCTGTAGTCGGCGACGTTGCCCAGTGGTTTGCCCACTTCGCCGTTGGTGAACACCTCGATGGTCTTGCCGATCAGGTAGCGGTTGTAATCCCACTTCACGCCGACGGAATAGAAGTTGTCCTTGCCGCCGTCGGAGTATTCGTAATCGGTGCGGTTGAGCAGCGAGCCGAGGGAGAAGGCGCCCAGTTCGTCATCCCAGAACTGGTAGCCCGGACCGGTACCGACGGTGCGCTGACGGGTGAGGTCTTCGACATGGTCGCGCTTGTAGTTCAGGCGGCCTTGCCAGAACCACTTGTCGGTGATGAAGCGGTCGAGTGCGTACTCGGCGCTCCAGTTGTTGGTGGTGGTGACGTCGTCCTTGCTGTCGCGGTTGTATTCGCCTTCGGCATTGTGCCGCCAGCGGCCGTGACGCGCGGTGGTCTTGAAGTCGACGTCGTAGTCGTCGGTGTTGGACTCGGCGCGTTTGTAATCCAGCGCCAGGTCGACATTGCCCTTCCATACCAGGTCTTCGACCACGGGCTTGGGCTTCATGATCTGCTGGATGCTCGCCAGTTCCACGGTCTTCGGCGCCTCGCCGTTGGCCAGGATCACCTTGCCCGCATCGGCTGCTTGCAGCGACTTGGCGCGCTCACCGTTGTACTCGTCCTGCTTGACCAGCAGCTCCTGGTCACTTTCCAGGGTCTTGACCTGCTTCCAGTCCAGCGGGATCGAGCCACCATAAGGTGTTTCCAGCAACAGCTTGCCGCCGTCGAACACCTTGATCTTGCCGCTCAGGCGGTCACCGTTCTTCATCCAGACGGTATCGGCTACAGCCGGCGCGCAAACGCCGACCAATGCAAGGCACAACAAGGTTCTAGAATACATAGGCAATACGGACATTAAGGTTCGCGAAAAAAGTGGGGCATTATCCAGATGCTCAGCCCCCGAGCAAGGACAGACCTGACCAATGCCAATGAGTTCAATTGCCAAGTGTTTCCACCACCCCCGTGCCAGGCAGGTTCGTGCACGATGAAAGCCTCAGCCGACGTGACCCAGCAGCGCGCCGAAGACCGACGGACGGCGCTCTATATGGTGTTGGGCCAGGTGCCAGAGGGCAAAGTCGTCAGCTATGGCGAGCTGGCTGATCTGGCGGGTCTGGGCCGCGCTGCACGTTGGGTTGGCCGCACCCTGAGCCAGTTGCCCCCCGACACCCGCCTGCCCTGGCATCGGGTGCTGGGCGCCGGTGGTCGCTTGAGCCTGGCCCAGGGCACCCCCTCCGGGGATGAACAACGGGCGCGATTGCGCGCCGAAGGTGTCAGCCTGCGCAATAATCGCGTCGATATGTCGCGCCATGGCTGGCGTCCGATGGATCACAACAGTTAGAGTGCGCGCTTTGTGTTCGTAATCTTGAGGCAGATGTTGGCCCATGCCCCGTAAAACCTGGCGCGCTGCGCTTGCTGCCTATGCCAGCCCGTCGACCGTGGTGCTCCTGCTGCTCGGCTTCGCCGCCGGCCTGCCTTATATGCTGGTGTTCTCGACGCTGTCGGTCTGGTTGCGCGAAGCCGGAGTCGCTCGCGAAACCATTGGCTACGCCAGCCTGATCGGCCTGGCCTACGCATTCAAATGGGTGTGGTCCCCGCTGCTCGACCAATGGCGCCTGCCATTGCTCGGCAAGTTGGGCCGACGCCGCTCCTGGCTGGTCCTGTCGCAGATACTGGTGGTGATCGGCCTGGTCGGCATGGGCTTCTGCGATCCGCAAAAACACCTGTCCTGGTTGATCGCCCTCGCGGTGCTGGTGGCGTTCGCCTCGGCCACCCAGGACATCGCCGTCGACGCCTACCGCCTGGAGATCGCCGACGACCAGCGCCAGGCCGCCCTCGCTGCCAGCTACATGGCCGGCTACCGGGTCGCCGCCCTGCTCGCCACCGCCGGCGCGCTGTTCTTCGCCGAGTGGTTTGGCTCCACCGGTTTCAGCTACATGCACAAGGCCTGGACCGGCACCTACGTGCTGTTCGGCGTGATGATGCTGCCGGCGTTGCTCACCTCGCTGTTGATGCGCGAACCCCCGGTATCGCTGCGCACCCAGTTGCAGGCGGCCCGCTACGGTTTCAGCCATCAATTGATTTCGGTATTCGTGCTGATCGTGCTGCTGGTGTCCGTGCCGGCCATGTTCACCCAGCTCTACAACACCGACTTCGCCAGCGTGCTGTTCGAAGGCGTCAGCCTGCTCGACCTGCTGCTGGAAGACCGCGCCTTCCTGCGCGCCATCCTCTACATCACCCTCACCTGCCTGTGCCTCTCGGCCATGGGCCGCCGCGGCCTGGCACCGGTGCTGACCCCGGTCAACGACTTCATCCAGCGCTACCGCTGGCAGGCCCTGCTGCTGCTCGGGCTGATCGCGACCTACCGGATGTCCGACACGGTGATGGGCGTGATGGCCAACGTGTTCTACATCGACCAGGGCTTCACCAAGGACCAGATCGCCAGCGTCAGCAAGATCTTCGGTTTGATCATGACCCTGGTCGGCGCTGGTTTCGGCGGGCTGTTGATCGTGCGCTTCGGCATCCTGCCGATCCTGTTCATCGGCGGCGCGGCCTCGGCGGCGACCAACATCCTGTTCCTGATGCTGGCCGACATGGGCCCCAACCTGCAGATGCTGGTGGTGACCATTTCCCTCGACAACTTCAGCTCGGGCCTGGCCACGTCGGCGTTCGTCGCCTACCTGTCGAGCCTGACCAACCTGAAGTTCTCCGCCACCCAGTACGCGCTGCTCAGTTCCATCATGCTGCTGCTGCCGCGTCTGATTGGTGGCTACTCAGGCGTGATGGTGGAGAAGTACGGCTATCACGACTTCTTCCTGATTACCGCGCTGCTGGGCGTACCGACGCTGATCCTGATCGCCCTGCACTGGCATCAGGAGCTGCGCCGCGGCAAGCAGGAGCCGGAGCAACCCGGCAATGGCCAGGTCGGCGAGCAACAGCAGCCCTGAATCAGGGCTGCACCGCCAGCGTCCCGCGTCCTTCCCTCAGCACCACCCACAATGGCCATAGCGCCAGCACCCCTGACAGCCCCGCTGCCAGGGCGAATGCCAGCAGGCCGGCACCGGCCCCGAGCATCGCCATCAACGCCCCGCCAAAGCCGAGCAGAGCGATGGTGATCATCCCCAGCATGGCCGACACCAGCCCCTTGCTCTGTTCGCTGCTGAACAGGGTCATGCGGTACAGCACCGCATTGGCCACGCCCAGCCCCAACGCGTAGACGGACAGCCCGACCACCAGGCTCGGCACGCTCGGATAAATCCAGGTCGCCAGCACCGCCGCCAGCAGCCCCGCCAGGAACGGCCACAGCGCGCCGCGCACCAGGGTGGTCAGCGGATAGCGATCGGCGATCCGATTGATGATCAGGTTCCCGAGGATCAGCCCGCCGAACACCGGCAGTTGCCACAGTGCGTACTGCATCGTGCTGAGGCCCTCGTCGTGGATCAGCAACACCGGCGACAAGCCGATCCAGCCAATCAGCGGCAGGCCGATCAGGCCCAGCGCCGCGCTGCCGGCGACGAAGCGTCGGTTACCGAGCAACTGGCCATAGCCGGCCAGGAGCGGTAACAGGTGAATGGGCTGGAACTCCAGGCGGGTGCCGTCGCGGCGCTCCACCCCCAGGGTTTCCGGCATGAAGCGGTACAGGGCGAACCAGGCCAGTACGGCAGCGCCGCCAAACAGCACGAACAGCCAGCGCCAGGACACCCACTCCAGCATCAGCGTGCCCACCAACGGCCCGAGCAACGGCGACAACAGGGCGATGTTCGCCAGCAACGCCATCATCCGTACCGCGTCGGCTTCGCTGAACGCTTCGTTCAAGGCCGGATAGCTGACGGTGACCACGAAGCCCAGGCCAATGCCCTGCAACAGGCGCAGCAGGTTGAACACTTCGATCCCGTCGACCCAGAAGGTCGCCAGGCACGCGAGGCAGAAGAACGCGCAGCCGCCCAACAACAACGGACGCCGGCCATAGCGGTCGGCCAGCGGGCCGATCAGCCATTGCAACAGCACGCCACCAAGCAGGTACAGGTTCAGCGCATGGGGGATGAATTCGGGGCTGGCCTGCAGGTCTGTCACCACCTGCGGCATGGCCGGCATCACTACGTCACTGGCGAGGTAGGTGAGGAGTTCGAACAGCGCCAGGGTCATGGCGAAGCAGAAGGCCCTGAACGGGGTGATCTTGAGAAGCGGTGTCATGATTCGGCCAGCATTGGATATCAGACCGGCCTGTATGCCAGAAAAGCCCGGGCGCCGGTAGCGAGAAGAGGTGAAGAAGTGTAATACCCGGCCACAAACGACATCGCCGGCACATGCCCCGGAGAGGCATGTGCCGGCGATGGCTGCAACGGCTGCGCTTACGGCGTTGCGACTTCCTGCACCACGCGGATCACGCGTTGCGGAAAGGGAATGTCGATACCCTCGCTTTTCAGACGATCACGCGCACGTTCGTTGAGCATGAACATCACATCCCAGTAGTCGCCGGTGTTGACCCAGATACGCAGGGAAATGGTGATGGCGCTGTCGCCGAGGGTCGCGACCACCGCCTGCGGCGCCGGATCCGCATGCACCCGCGGGTCGTTCTTGGCCAGGTCGAGCAGGACGTTGCGGGCCTTTTGCAGGTCCGCCTCGTAGTCGACACCGACATCGAACACCACCTTGCGGGTTGGCTGGCGGTTGTAGTTGGTGATGATGCCGTTGGACAGATTGCCGTTGGGCACGATCACCGTCTTGTTGTCGCCAGTACGCAGCACGGTGTGGAAGATCTGGATGCTGTCGACGGTACCGCTGACACCCTGCGCCTCGATCCAGTCGCCCAGGCGGAACGGACGGAACAGCAGAATCAGCACACCGCCGGCGAAGTTCGCCAGGCTGCCTTGCAGGGCCAGGCCGATAGCCAGGCCGGCAGCACCGATGGCGGCGACGAAGGACGTGGTCTCAACGCCGATCATCGAGGCAACGCTGATGAACAGCAGCACCTTGAGGATGATGTTGGCCAGGGTGCTGATAAAGCCTTGCAGCGCCTGGTCACCATTGCGGATCGCCACCAGGCGACCCAGCTTCGCGGTCACCTTGTTGATCAGCCACCAACCCACCGCCAAAGTGATCAACGCCAGCAGCAAACGGCTGCCGTATTCCATGATCAACGGGACCCAGGTTTGCGAAGTCCTGACCAGTTGATCGACCTCAGCGTTCAAATCCATTCTTTTCTCCTAGCCGTGCGGCAAAAATCTGAAAATATCGCGCCGCAAACGTTTCAGCGCTACAGGAACCTCGGACGCCATCAAAATGCCAAGGTTCCCGCAAGCAGGCTGTCAGTCGCGGAAATTGTTGAACTGCAGCGGCATGCCGAACTCTTTGGCACGCAGGGCCGCGATGGCTTCCTGCAGGTCGTCGCGCTTCTTGCCGGTCACGCGGATCTGCTCGCCCTGGATGGCGGCCTGAACCTTGAGTTTGGCGTCCTTGATATGCGCAACGATTTTCTTCGCCAGCTCTTTATCGATGCCCTCTTTGAACACCGCGTCCTGCTTGGTCACCTTGCCCGACGCGTAGAGTTCCTTGATTTCCAGGCATTGCACGTCGATCTTGCGCTTGACCAGGGCCATGCGCAGGATTTCGACCATTGCCTCGAGCTGGAACTCGGCTTCGGCGGTCAGGGTGACGGTCTGGTCCTTTTCCTTGAACTCGAAGCTGCCCTTGCCCTTGAGGTCGTAGCGGCGATCCAGTTCCTTGACGGCGTTTTCCACGGCGTTGGTGACTTCGTGCTTGTCCAGTTCCGATACCACGTCGAACGACGGCATATCTTTCTCCAAAAAATAAAGGCGCGCTGGCGCCCCTGTGAGGGGAGCGCGATGGAGCGCACCGGGTTTGACGGTTAAAATGCGGGCTCATTATAAACGCTTGGGAAACGCTGATGAGCAGCACCTGGCATATTCTCGGCGCCGGCAGCCTCGGTAGCCTCTGGGCTTGCCGCCTGGCGCGGGCGGGCAAACCGGTCCGGTTGATTCTGCGCGACGCACAACGGCTGCACGCCTACGAGGCGACAGGCGGCCTGACGCTGGTCGAGCAAGGACAACCGCGGACCTTCCCCATCCCAGCGGAAATCACCACCGCCCCCGGGCCGATGAGCCGACTGCTGGTGGCCTGCAAGGCCTACGACGCGGAAAAGGCCGTCGCCAGCATCGCCCATCGTCTGACGGCGGATGCCGAAATCATCCTGCTGCAAAACGGCCTGGGCAGCCAGGACGAAGTCGCCGCCCGCGTGCCGCTTGCCCGCTGCATCTTCGCCTCCAGCACCGAAGGCGCCTTTCGCGAGCACGACTGGCAGGTGAATTTTGCCGGGCATGGCTTCAACTGGTTGGGCGACCCGGCCAACCCGTTGCCGCCAAACTGGCTTGATGACTTGAGCGACGCTGGCATCCCCCACCAGTGGACGCCCGATATCCTCACCCGGCTGTGGCGCAAGCTGGCGCTCAATTGCGCGATCAACCCGCTGACCGTGCTCCACGATTGCCGCAACGGTGGCCTGACCGAGCACCACTGCGAGGTCGCGACGCTGTGCGCGGAGCTGACCGAGCTGTTGCAGGTCTGCGGTCAGCCGCAGGCTGCCGAAAACCTGGCTACGGAAGTCGAACGGGTCATCCAGGCCACCGCCGCCAACTACTCTTCGATGTACCAGGACGTTCGAAACCGGCGCCGCACCGAGATCCACTACCTGCTCGGCCACGCCTGCCGCACCGCCACCCGCCACGGACACACCCTGGCGCACCTGGAACGGCTCTACCGGCGCCTGGTCGAACACCTGAACAACCACGGATTGCCCAGCGACTGAGGGCAGCGTTACCCTGCCCTTCCCACCACAGGACCACGCCTTCCCCATGCCCTTGCGCGAACGCCTGGAAAACCTGCCGGTCGGCCAGAAACTGCTGGCCGCCCTGCTGGTGTTGCTGATCACCATCCTGCTGGTGGCCAACCTGACCTTTATCAGCGCCGCCTACTGGATCTCCCAGGAAGCCATGGCGCCACAGGCCCTGCAAACGATCGGCCGACTAGTCTCCACTCCACAGATCGCCCAGCAGGCCACCGACTCTCCCGAAGCCGCCAACAAGCTGCTGCAGGAGCTCGACACCTACTCGCCACTGCGCGCCGCGGCGCTGTACGGTTCCGATGGCAAGCTGCTGGCGCAGTTGCAGCACGGCGAGCCGATCGCCCTGCCCAAGCGCTACCGCAATATCGAAGGCTGGCGCCTGACCGAATTCCGCAGCACCCAACTGGTCAGCCTGGGCCGCCCCGGCAGTCCGCCGGGCCATTTATTGCTGGTAGCCAGCAGCGAACTGCCGATGGCCTTCTATACCGGGACCCTCACCGCCAGCCTGGGCATCCTCGTCTTCAGCGTGCTGCTATGGATGATCATCGCCCGGCAGATCAAGCGCCTGATCACCCAGCCGATCTATCAACTCGAACAGCTCTCGCGCCAGGTGACCCGGGAAGAGAACTACGCCCTGCGCGCCAGCCCTGGCAACCACGATGAAATCGGCAGCCTGGCCGAAGCGTTCAACACCATGCTGTCGCGCATCGAAGCACGCGAGCAGCAACTCAAGCGCGCCCGCGACGAGTTCCAGCACGCCTTCGACCAGGCTCAAGGGCTGGCCGAGGAAACCCGCCACACCAACCGCAAGCTGGAGCTGGAAGTCCAGGTGCGCAGCAAGATCGAACGCAAGCTCACCGGCTTCCAGAACTACCTCAACAGCATCATCGACTCCATGCCCTCGGCGCTGATCGCCCTCGATGAACAGCTCTACGTCACCCAATGGAACCAGGAGGCCAGCGCCCTTTCCGGGACGCCGCTGGACGAAGCCCTGAACCAGCCGATCTTCCTTGCCTTCGAACCGCTCAAGCCGTTTCTGCCGCAGCTCAAGGAGAGCGTCGAGAAGCACCGGGTGGCGAAGATCGAGCGCGTGACCTGGACCAAAGACGACGACGCTCGCCACTACGCCCTGACCTTCTATCCGCTGATGGGCGGCGGTGGCCGTGGCGTGGTGATCCGTATCGACGACATCACCCAGCGCCTGTCACTGGAAGAAATGATGGTGCAGTCGGAAAAAATGCTCTCGGTCGGCGGCCTCGCGGCGGGCATGGCCCACGAAATCAACAACCCGCTGGGCGCCATCTTGCACAATGTGCAGAACATTCGCCGGCGCCTGTCCCCGGAACTGCCGAAAAACCTCGAACAGGCCAACGAGACCGGCATCGACCTGGCCACCGTCACCCGTTACCTGGAAGGTCGCCAAGTGCCGCAACTGCTCGACGGCATCCAGCAGGCCGGTGCCCGCGCGGCGAAGATCGTCACCCACATGCTCAGCTTCAGTCGGCGTAGCAACCGTCAAATGGCGCCCTGCGACCTGCCGGCCTTGATCGACCAGGCCGTGGAGATCGCCGGAAACGACTTCGACCTGACCATCGGCTTCGACTTCAAGGGCCAGGCCATCGTCCGCCAGTTCGACCCCGACCTCGGCCCGGTGCCCGGCACCGCCAACGAACTGGAACAGGTGCTGCTCAACCTGCTGAAAAACGCCGCCCAGGCCATTCACCTGCGCGAAGACGACCGCGAGCCCGGACGGATTACCCTGCGCACCCGGCTGAACCCGCCGTGGGCGGAAATCCAGGTCGAGGACAACGGCGTCGGCATGCCCGAAGCGGTGCGCAAACGCACCTTCGAGCCATTCTTCACCACCAAGGAAATCGGCCAGGGCACGGGCCTCGGCCTGTCGGTGTCGTATTTCATCATCACCAACAACCACAAGGGCCAGATGGAAGTGCAGTCGGCGCCGGGCCAAGGCACCTGCTTCACCCTGCGCCTGCCGCTGGCCGCCAGCCTCGCGCCGCTCCCGGCGCCTAACAAACTGGAGTCATGAACCATGGGCTTTCGCCTGTCGAAGATCTACACCCGCACCGGCGACAAGGGCGAAACCGGCCTCGGTGACGGCCGCCGCGTGCCCAAGGACCATCCGCGCATCGAAGCCATCGGCGAAGTCGATACTCTGAACAGTCAACTGGGGCTGCTGTTGGCCGGTCTGGCGGAACAGGGACTGGAAGAAGTGATCGAGGTGCTGGCGCCCTGTCAGCATCGCTTGTTCGACCTTGGCGGCGAATTGGCGATGCCCAGCTATCAGGCGCTGAACGCCGTTGAAGTGGAGCGGCTGGAAGCGGCCATTGATCGCTGGAACGAAGAACTGGGTCCGCTGGAAAACTTCATCCTGCCCGGCGGCTCGGCGCTGGTGGCCCAGGCCCATGTCTGCCGCAGTCTGGCCCGCAGCGCCGAGCGGCGCTGCCAGCAGCTCAATGCGATCGAGCCGCTGGCGGGTGTCGGGCTGGCTTACATCAATCGGTTGTCCGATCTGCTGTTTGTCGCGGCACGCCTGATCGGGCGGCGTCAGGGTATCGGCGAAGTGCTTTGGCAGGCCTCGGCGAAACCCTGAGCCAAGGCCCATCGCGAGCAAGCTCGCTCCTACGGTTGCGCCGATTGCCGGGGCACTGGACCGTCGCGAAGGGCTGCAAAGCAGCCCCAATGGATTCGACTCAGACCTCGGGCCAGAACGCCCGGATCCCCGCCACACCTTGTGCACCAACCCGCCAGGCGCGCTCGCGCTCGGCGGCGCCCACGCCACCCAGCAGGAAGACCGGCCGGTTGAAGCCTTCGATCAGTTGCTGTGCTGCATCCCAACCCAATGGCTGTGCCTCTGGATGAGTCTGGGTGGCCTGCACCGGTGACAAGGTGACGAAATCCACGCCCATCTGCTCAGCCAGGGCCAGTTCTTCGGCGTTATGGCAGGACGCGGCCAGCCAGCGCTCCTTGGGGAACGGACGGCCATTGGCGGCGTACTTGCGCAACTGCTCGGAGGTCAGGTGCCAGCCGGCCGACGGGAAATCGCCCAGCCATTCCAGGGGGCCCTTGAGCATCAGTTGCGCCTTGCCCGCACAGAGTCCGGCCGCGTCCACCGCAACATCGCGGTACTTGGGGTCGTACATGTTCGGCGCACGCAGTTGCACCAGCTTGATCCCGCCGGCGATGGCCTTCTGGATACCGCGCAGCATCTGCGGGACTTCCAGGTCATCCGGCGTGATCAGGTACTCGCCAGGCAAACGCGCAGCGGCGACGATCGGCCGGTTGGCCTCGGGGAATTCGTATTGCGCTAGTTCCTTCGGCGACACCCAGGCCAGCGGTTGGCCTTCGGCGCCATGGGGTTCACCCGTGAAACCGCTGACGTCCCAGACATCCAGCAAGATCTGTTTATCCGGGTAGTCATGCTTGATCTTGATCAGTGGCCGCGCTGCGGTCACTTCGATGCCCAGCTCTTCGCGCAGCTCGCGCGCCAGGGCCGCATCCACGGTTTCGCCGTCTTCAACCTTGCCTCCGGGGAACTCCCAGAGACCGCCTTGATGCTGGGTCTTGTCGCGACGGGCGATGAGGAGTTGCCCGTCCGCACCGCGGATGACCGCGGCTGCTACATGAATTCGTTTCAACGTTCACTCTCCGCCAGAAATCCACACTTGGGTACATAACCCGAACCGGCAAGCCCGCCCGCGGTTGGCGGGCTTGCCGGAGACGCGTGTTCGATCAGGTCCGGTATTCGGCGTTGATCTTCACGTACTCGTGAGAAAGGTCGGTGGTCCAGATGGTTTCACTGCAATCACCACGGCCGAGCTCGATACGGATGGTGATCTCTTCCTGAGCCATGACCGCGGAGCCCTGGTCTTCGGTGTAGGTCGCGCTGCGGCCGCCTTTGCTGGCGATGCAGACGCTGCCCAGGTACACGTCGATCAGGCTGACGTCGAGGTTCGGCACGCCGGCACGACCAACGGCCGCCAGGATGCGGCCCCAGTTCGGGTCGGAGGCGAACAGTGCGGTCTTGATCAGCGGCGAGTGGGCAACGGCGTAGCCGACGTCCAGGCACTCCTGATGATTGCCACCACCGTTGACCTCAACGGTCACGAACTTGGTCGCGCCTTCGCCGTCACGGACGATGGCCTGGGCCACTTCCATGCAGACTTCGAACACGGCCTTTTTCAGCGCTTCGAACAGCGGACCGCTGGCTTCAGTGACTTCGGCGACATCGGCCTTGCCGGTGGCGATCAGCATGCAGCAATCGTTGGTCGAGGTGTCGCCATCGATGGTGATGCGGTTGAACGACTTGTTGGCGCCGTCCAGCATCAGGTCTTTCAGTACCGCCGGCGCAACTTTGGCGTCGGTGGCGATGTAGCCGAGCATGGTGGCCATGTTCGGACGGATCATCCCGGCGCCTTTGCTGATGCCAGTCACGGTGATGGTCACACCCTCGTGCTGGAACTGGCGGCTGGCGCCCTTGGGCAGGGTGTCGGTGGTCATGATGCCAGTAGCGGCTTCAGCCCAGTGGTTCTCGGACAGGTTGTCCAGGGCGGCCTGCAGTGCGCCTTCGATCTTCTCGACCGGCAGCGGCTCACCGATCACGCCGGTGGAGAACGGCAGCACGGCGCTGGCGTCGACGCCAGTCAGCTCGGCCAGCTTGGCGCAGGTGCGCTCGGCGGCGGCGAGACCTTGAGCGCCGGTACCGGCGTTGGCGTTACCGGTGTTGGTCAGCAGGTAGCGTACGGTGCCTTGCACGCGCTGCTTGGCCAGGATCACTGGTGCAGCGCAGAACGCGTTCAGGGTGAAAACGCCAGCGACGCTGGAGCCTTCGGCACAGCGCATCACCACCACATCCTTGCGCCCAGGACGCTTGATGCCCGCCGAGGCGATACCGAGTTCGAAACCGGGGACCGGGTGCAACGTTGGCAAAGGACCAAGACCAACAGCCATGAAAGCGCTCCTAGAACATTGAGATGCCGCCGTTGATCGACGGCGCTTGAGATGGAACAACGCCGCGACGGGTCAGGCCTGTCGCGGCGTGGTGTTCATGTTTCAGCGTGACACTGGCGGGTCAGATCAGTCGATCTGGCCATGGCAGTGCTTGAACTTCTTGCCCGAACCACACCAGCACGGCTCGTTACGGCCCAGCTTGATGTCGTTGCGTACCGGCGCGGCGGCAACGGCGACTTCAGCACCGTCCTCCTGCAACTCAGCAGCTTCCAGACCAGGCGCGGCGGCATGCTGGAACTGCATGCGCTGGGCCAGTTCTTCGGCTTCGCGGCGCAGACGGGCTTCTTCTTCGATCGGGTCCTCGCGGCGAACCTGGACATGGGACAGAACGCGGATGGTGTCGCGCTTGATCGAGTCCAGCAGTTCCTGGAACAGGGTGAACGACTCGCGCTTGTACTCCTGTTTCGGGTTCTTCTGAGCGTAGCCACGCAGGTGAATGCCGTGTCGCAGGTGGTCCATCATCGACAGGTGGTCTTTCCACAGGTCGTCGAGGACGCGCAGCAGGATCTGCTTCTCGAAGGTACGCAGGGCTTCGGCACCGGCGCTGTCTTCTTTCTCGTTGTAGGCGGTCAGCAGCTCGTTCAGCAGCTTCTCGCGCAGGGTTTCTTCGTACAGGTGATCGTCTTCGTCGAGCCACTGCTGGATCGGCAGCTTCACGCCGAAGTCGCTGGCCAGGGCCGCTTCCAGACCGGTCACATCCCACTGCTCGGGTAGCGATTGTGGCGGAATGTGCTGGCTGATGGTCGCGTCGAGGGCTTCCTGACGGAACTCGGCGATGGTGTCGCCAACGTTCTCGGCGGCCAGCAGGCTGTTGCGCATGTGGTAGATCACCTTGCGCTGCTCGTTGGCCACGTCGTCGAATTCGAGCAGTTGCTTACGGATGTCGAAGTTGCGACCTTCGACCTTGCGCTGCGCCTTCTCGATGGCGTTGGTCACCATGCGGTGTTCGATCGCCTCGCCGGACTGCATGCCCAGGGCTTTCATGAAGTTCTTCACCCGGTCAGAGGCGAAGATGCGCATCAGGCTGTCTTCCAGCGACAGGTAGAAGCGGCTAGAGCCCGGGTCGCCCTGACGACCGGAACGACCACGCAACTGGTTGTCGATACGGCGGGATTCATGGCGCTCGGAAGCGATTACGTGCAGGCCACCGGACTCGATCACCTGCTGGTGACGCTTCTGCCAGTCAGCCTTGATCTGGGCGATCTGCTCAGGAGTCGGGTTTTCCATGGAAGCCACTTCGACTTCCCAGTTACCGCCCAGCAGGATGTCGGTACCGCGACCGGCCATGTTGGTGGCGATGGTCAGCGCACCCGGGCGACCGGCCTGGGCGATGATCTCGGCTTCTTTTTCGTGGTACTTGGCGTTGAGGACCTTGTGATCGATACCCTCTTTCTTGAGCAGATTGGACATGTGCTCGGAGGTTTCGATGGTCGCAGTACCAACCAGGACAGGACGGCCGGAAGCCATGCTTTCCTTGATGTCGGTGATGATCGCCGCGTACTTCTCCTCGGCGGTCAGGTACACGAGGTCGTTGAAGTCTTTACGCGCCAACGGCTTGTTCGGCGGAATCACCATCACGTTGAGGGCGTAGATCTGGGCGAACTCGAACGCCTCGGTGTCAGCGGTACCGGTCATGCCGGACAGCTTGTTGTACAGGCGGAAGTAGTTCTGGAAGGTGGTCGACGCCAGGGTCTGGCTTTCGGCCTGGATATTCAGGTTTTCCTTGGCTTCGATGGCCTGGTGCAGGCCTTCGGACAGACGACGACCCGGCATGGTACGGCCGGTGTGTTCGTCGATCAGCAGAACCTGACCGTCCTGGACGATGTACTCGACGTTGCGGTGGAACAGCTTGTGCGCACGCAGACCGGCATAGACGTGGGTCAGCAGGCCCAGGTTGTGCGCGGAATACAGGCTCTCGCCCTCGGCCAGCAGGCCGACCTGGGTGAGCATCTCTTCGATGAACTGGTGACCGGCTTCGTTGAGTTCGACCTGACGGGTCTTCTCGTCAACCTTGAAGTGACCTTCCTGGGTGACTTCGCCTTCGACTTCTTCGATGTGCTGCTTCAGGCGCGGGATCAGCTTGTTGATCTCGATGTACAGCTTGGAGCTGTCTTCAGCCTGACCGGAAATGATCAGCGGGGTACGGGCTTCGTCGATCAGGATGGAGTCGACTTCGTCGATCACGGCGAAATTCAGCTCGCGCTGGAATTTCTCTTCCATGCTGAACGCCATGTTGTCGCGCAGGTAGTCGAAACCGAATTCGTTGTTGGTGCCGTAGGTGATGTCGGCAGCGTAGGCAATACGCTTCTCTTCCGGCGGCTGGAACGGTGTGACGACACCGACGGTCAAGCCGAGGAATTCATACAGAGGACGCATCCAGTTGGCGTCGCGGCGGGCCAGGTAGTCGTTGACCGTGACCACGTGCACGCCCTTGCCGGACAGTGCGTTGAGGTAGACGCCCAGGGTTGCTACCAGGGTCTTGCCCTCACCGGTGCGCATTTCCGCGATCATGCCTTCGTGCAAGGTCATGCCGCCGATCAGCTGCACATCGAAGTGACGCATGCCCATGATCCGCTTGCCCGCTTCGCGCGTGACGGCGAAGGCTTCAGGCAGGAGCTGGTCGAGGGTCTCGCCTTTGGCCAGGCGCTCTTTGAACTCGGCGGTCTTGGCCCGCAACTGTTCATCAGAGAGGGCCACCATCTGCTCTTCGAAGGCATTGACGATCTGTACCGTCTTGAGCATGCGTTTGACTTCACGCTCGTTCTTGCTTCCAAAAAGTTTTTTTAACAAAGGCGCAAACATATCGGCAGGATCTTCCACACATAGGGATGGAGGGCGGCCCCGTGAGTCGCCCGTGCAGCCCTTATTGGCCGCATGCGAACGAGCATTCTACCCGGAAACGATGGTGAGGAAAGTGGTGGAATTCCACGATGCTGGCACAGCGCTTTGACGGGGCTTTTTTACAATAAGGGCTTTTTCGCCAACTTCAACCCGTCAGCCGCAAGATTGCTGCCAATCGCATCCGTCCGGTGTGCGACGAGGGATCTGATAAGATTGCCAGCACTGTCATTGCAGGTGTCTTCATGGCCTACCGCCCCTCTCCCGCTCGCGCCCCCGCCGTACTCCTGCGCGAAGCCCGTCCCCTCAAGGCATTGTTCAGCCATGCACAGCGTCTGGCGCAATTGCAGCGCCTGGTAGAAAGCCAGTTGCAGCCCGCAGCCCGCGAGCACTGCCATGTCGCTTCGTGGCGCGAGGGTACGTTGTTGCTGGTGGTCACCGATGGCCACTGGGCAACGCGTCTGCGCTACCAGCAGAAACGCCTGCAACGCGCCCTGCAACAACTCGACGTGTTCGTCAGCCTCAACCGCATCCAGTTCAAGGTCCAGCCGACCGCCAGCAGCCCGCGGCCCGGTGGTCATGTAATGGATATTTCGAGCAAGTCGGCGGAGAACATCCAGGCCACCGCGGAAGGTATCAGCGACCCGAACTTGCGCGCGGCGCTGGAGCGCCTGGCCAGCCATGGCAAGGGCAACAAGAATCCGCCGACCGAGTGAATTTCGCGCAATAAAAAAGGCCACCCGGAGGTGGCCTTCAAACTAGAGAGAGAGTTCGGACTTATACAGCTGCTACCGGACGCATATACGAGATCGGTGCGGTGCTGGCATCTTCGAAGATCACCACTTCCCAGGCGTCTTTCTCCTCGATCAGCTTGCGCAACAGCTGGTTGTTCAGCGCGTGACCGGACTTGAAGCCACGGAATTCGCCAATCAGGCTGTTGCCCAGCAGGTAGAGGTCACCGATGGCGTCGAGGATCTTGTGTTTGACGAATTCGTCTTCATAGCGAAGGCCGTCTTCGTTCAACACGCCGTCCTTGTCCACCACGATGGCGTTTTCCACGCTACCGCCGAGTGCGAGGTTATGCTTGCGCAGGTACTCGATGTCGCTCATGAACCCGAAGGTACGGGCGCGGCTGACTTCCTTCACGAACGAGGTGCTGGAAAAGTCCACGCTGGCACTTTGAGTCCGGTTGCGGAACACCGGGTGGTCGAAATCGATCTCGAAACTCACCTTGAACCCGTCGAAAGGCAGGAAGGTGGCGCGCTTGTCGCCGTCCTCGACTGACACTTCGCGCAGGATGCGGATGAATTTCTTCGGCGCGTCCTGTTCTTCCAGGCCGGCAGATTGAATCAGGAATACAAAGGGACCAGCGCTACCATCCATGATCGGAACTTCCGACGCGGAGAGCTCGACGTAGGCATTATCGATGCCCAGGCCAGCCATGGCCGAGAGCAGGTGCTCTACCGTGTCGACCTTGGTATCGCCATTGACCAGTGTCGTGGACATGGTCGTCTCACCGACGTTTTCCGCACGGGCAGGGATCTGCACCACCGGATCGAGGTCGGCTCGGCAAAATACGATGCCGGTGTCCACAGGTGCAGGTTTGAGGGTCAGGTAAACCTTTTCCCCGGAGTGCAGGCCGACACCTGTGGCACGGATAATATTTTTCAGGGTGCGTTGTTTAATCATGGCATTGGCCGCTTCAGCACAGATTGCGAACTGGTATCAACAAAGGCTGGGGATAATAGCAGACCCGGCCTTTGCTGAACACCAATCACCCTAATACCCCTGATAAATTTCATTAATCGGCCTGGCGACGCAGGAAAGCCGGGATGTCCAGGTAATCCAGGTCGTCTTGCGGATTGAGCTTGGCAGCCGCTGCAGCACCGGCGTGCGTCTGGTTGCGCATCACGGTAGGACGCTCCAGGTCGCGGTAGTTCACTGCCGGTTGCTCGTGGCGCACAGGCGCTGGAGCCGGGGTCGAAGCCTGGGCCGCGGCGGATTGCAGGGTGTTGTCGATGACCTTCACAGGCTTCTCGATTTTCGCACCCAGGCCGGTGGCCACGACGGTTACATGCAGCTCGTCGCGCATGTCCGGATCGATCACGGTACCCACCTTGACCATGGCGTGATCCGACGCGAACGCCTCGATGATGCTACCCACGTCGGAGTACTCACCCAGCGACAGGTCAGGACCGGCGGTGATGTTCACCAGGATGCCACGCGCGCCCTGCAGGTTGACGTCTTCCAGCAGCGGGTTGCGAATGGCCGCTTCAGTGGCTTCACGAGCACGGTTCGGACCGCTGGCGCAGCCGGTACCCATCATCGCCATGCCCATTTCGCTCATCACGGTACGCACGTCGGCGAAGTCGACGTTGATCATGCCCGGACGCTTGATGATGTCGGAGATACCGCGAACGGCACCCGCCAGCACGTCGTCAGCCTTGGCGAACGCGGACAGCAGGCTCGCGTCCTTGCCCAGGATGGTCAGCAGCTTTTCGTTCGGGATGGTGATCAACGAGTCAACGCTTTCAGCCAGCGCGCGGATGCCCTCATCGGCGATCTGCATGCGCTTGCGACCTTCGAACGGGAACGGACGGGTCACCACCGCAACGGTGAGGATGCCCATTTCCTTGGCCACTTCGGCGATGATCGGTGCAGCACCGGTACCGGTACCGCCGCCCATGCCAGTGGTGATGAACACCATGTTGGTGCCCTGCAGCACTTCGGCGATGCGCTCACGGTCTTCCAGAGCCGCCTGACGGCCGACTTCCGGATTGGCGCCAGCACCCAGGCCCTTGGTCACACCGGTACCCAGTTGCAGGATGGTACGTGCGCCGATGTTTTTCAGCGCCTGAGCATCAGTGTTGGCGCAGATGAATTCGACGCCTTCGATGTTGCTCTTCACCATGTGATTGACGGCGTTGCCACCGCCGCCACCGACGCCGATCACTTTGATGACCGGACTTTGCGGGACGTTGTCTACGAGCTCGAACATTTTCCCTCTCCTTTCATTTTTCTCTAGTTTTTGCGCCTACCACTACTGCTTTGAAACTTAAAAGTTGCCCTGGACCCAACGCTTGAAACGCTCAAGCACAGGAGCCTTTGGTTCATCGCCATAGCTGTCGTTTCTAATACCTGGCACGGGCACGCCATCGGACTGCTTCAGCAGGCCGTAGGTCAGCAGACCCACACCAGTGGAGTAAATCGGGTTGCGCACTACATCACTCAGGCCGCGAACGCTGTGCGGCACGCCCAGGCGTACTGGCATGTGGAAGATTTCCTCGGCCAGCTCGACCGCGCCTTCCATCTTCGAAGTGCCACCGGTCAGCACGATGCCGGCCGGAACCAGGTCCTCGTAGCCGCTGCGACGCAGCTCGGCCTGGATCAGGGTGAACAGTTCGTCGTAACGCGGCTCGACCACTTCGGCCAGGGCCTGGCGCGACAGTTCGCGCGGCGGGCGGTCGCCCACGCTTGGCACCTTGATGGTCTCGCCGGCACCCGCCAGCTTGGCCAGGGCGCAGGCGTAGCGGATCTTGATTTCTTCGGCGTACTGGGTCGGTGTACGCAGCGCCATGGCGATGTCGTTGGTCACCTGATCGCCAGCGATCGGGATCACCGCGGTGTGGCGGATTGCGCCTTCGGTGAAGATCGCGATGTCGGTGGTGCCGCCACCGATGTCCACCAGGCACACGCCCAGCTCTTTCTCGTCATCGGTCAGCACGGAATAGGCCGACGCCAATTGCTCGAGAATGATGTCGTCGATTTCCAGACCGCAGCGGCGCACGCACTTCTCGATGTTCTGCGCGGCATTCACGGCGCAGGTCACGACGTGCACCTTGGCTTCCAGACGCACGCCGGACATGCCCAGTGGCTCACGCACGCCTTCCTGGTTATCGATGACGTAGTCTTGTGGCAGGGTGTGCAGCACGCGCTGGTCAGCAGGAATGGCAACGGCCTGGGCGGCATCCAGTACCCGCTCGAGGTCCGCGGCGCTGACTTCACGGTCGCGGATCGCGACGATACCGTGGGAGTTCAGGCTGCGGATGTGGTTGCCGGCCACACCGACGAATGCCGAGTGGATGCGGCAGCCGGCCATCAACTGGGCCTCTTCGACGGCGCGCTGGATCGACTGCACGGTGGATTCGATGTTGACCACCACGCCTTTCTTCAACCCGCGCGACGGGTGGGTGCCGATACCGACGATTTCCAGTGTGCCGTCGGCAGCGACTTCGCCCACCAGTGCAACCACCTTGGACGTGCCGATATCCAGTCCGACGATCATTTTGCCGCTATGCGCGTTTGCCATGGTCCTGCCTCTCTCTAATTCTTCGCCACGGCGGATTGGGCCGCAGGCGGTGCAATCGGTTCCCGCCAGCCAACGGCAAGGCCATTGGCGTAACGCAGATCGATGCGGGCGATGTTCGTGATCTGTTCTTTGAGCGTCTTGTTATAAATGGCAATGAAGCGGCGCATCTTTTCCACCAGATGGTCACGCCCCAGCAGCAGTTCGATACCCGGCCCGGCGCTTCCGGCGCCGGTGGTCAGGAACCAACTGCCACGCTCGCGCAGTTCCAGACGTGCGATCGAAAAGCCCAGGGGACGCAGCATCTGGTTCAGTACCTGATATTGCTGCATCACTTGTTGCTGAGCCCGCTGCGGCCCGAACAACTGCGGCAGGTGCTCATAATTGGCCAGCTCGCGCGGCGTGAAGGCCTGGCCCTGGTTGTTGAGCAAGGCATCATCACCCCAGCGCGCCACCGGCAACTGCTCCTCGAGACGGATCACCACCTCGTCCGGCCATACACGGCGTACTTCGGCATGGGCGATCCAGGGCATCTGCTCCAGCTCGGCGCGCATGCTCGCCAGATCGACGGTGAAGAAGCTCGCCGCGACATAAGGCGCGATCCGCTGCTGCACCGCTTGCTGGCTGATGTAGCTGAGGTCGCCCTGCACGGCGATCTTGGTGATCGGCCGGTCGGCATACGGCATCAACCGCTGCGCGCCTTCATAGGCGCCAAAGCCTGCGGCCACCAGCAGGATCGGCCACAACAGTCGCTTGAAAACACTGAAGCCAGGCTTGGGCAGGCGCGCCGACAGTGGCTCTTTCGCCACCATCCGGCTGGCACCACGCGGCACCGGCTTGCGGCCGGGAGCGGGTTGCTGATGACGTACCATCGCGCCTTGCATGGGCTTAACCTCGCGCCTCGACACTCGCCGCCAGAATCGCCAGCACCAACTGCTGGAAATCGAGTCCGGCCGCACGCGCCGCCATTGGCACCAGGCTATGGTCAGTCATGCCTGGCGCGGTGTTGACTTCGAGCAGCCAGAACCGGCCCTGCTCGTCCTGCATCACATCCACACGGCCCCAACCGGCGATGCCAATGGCGTCGCAGGCGCGGGCGGTGAGGTCGATCAATTCCTGTTCCTTGGCGCTGTCCAGGCCACACGGAATCCGGTACTGGGTATCGGAAGCCAGGTACTTGGCGTCGTAGTCGTAGAACGTATGCGGGGTGCCCAACGCGATCGGCGGCAGCACCTGGTCACGCAGCACCGCAACGGTGAACTCCGGACCATGAATCCACTGCTCGACCAACACTTGCGAATCGTAGGTGGCGGCGTCTTTCCAGGCGGCGACCAATTCATCGACGCTGGTCACTTTCGCCATACCGATACTGGAACCTTCATGGGCCGGTTTGACGATCAAAGGGAAGCCCAGTTCCGCGCCCGCAGAAATACAGTCGGCTTCGCTGGCCAGCACGGCATGACGCGGGGTCGGAATGCCCAGGCTCTGCCAGACCTGCTTGGTCCGCAGCTTGTCCATGGCCAGTGCCGAGGCGAGGATGCCGCTGCCGGTGTAAGGAATGCCGAGGCACTCCAGCAGGCCCTGCATGCTGCCGTCTTCGCCGCCACGACCGTGGAGGATGATGAAGGCGCGGTCGATCTTCTCGCTCTGCAGGCGGGTCAGCAGGTCGTCACCGACGTCGATGGCAACCACGTCGACACCGCCGCTGCGAAGCGCGTCGATCACCGCAGCACCGGACTTGAGCGACACTTCGCGCTCGGCGCTCTTGCCGCCGTAAAGCACGGCGACGCGACCGAAGTCTTTCGGCGCAATGGTGGAATGCAGTTTGGCGTAGGCTTCAGTCATTTCGATTTCTCCTGACTGGCAACCGCACCAGCGAACAACGGGCTCTTCAACAGTTGTGGCGCCAGCCCGCCGATATCACCGGCACCCTGGCAGAGCAGAATGTCGCCGGCGCGCAGCAGCGGCTTGACCAGTGGCGCCAGCTCGATGCCGCGCTCGATGTAGATCGGGTCGAGCTGACCGCGCTGACGAATGCTGCGGCACAGCTGGCGGCTGTCGGCACCCGGGATTGGCTCTTCGCCGGCCGGGTAGACCTCCATCAACAGCAGTACGTTGGCGTCGGCCAGCACCTGGACGAAATCGTCGTACAGGTCGCGGGTCCGGCTGTAGCGGTGTGGCTGATAGACCATCACCAGGCGGCGCTCCGGCCAACCACCGCGGACCGCCTTGATCACCGCAGCGACCTCGGTCGGATGGTGTCCGTAGTCGTCCACCAGCATCACGCTGCCGTCTTCGACCGGCAGTTCGCCATAGACCTGGAAGCGACGGCCCACGCCCTGGAAGCCCGAAAGGCCCTGGACGATCGCTTCGTCGCTGATGCCTTCGTCGGTGGCGATGGCGATGGTCGCCAGCGCATTGAGCACGTTGTGGTTGCCCGGCATGTTCACCGACACGTTCAGCGGCTCGCGGTCGCGACGCAGCACGGTGAAGTGGGTCTGCATGCCCGACTGACGCACATTGATCGCACGCACGTCAGCTTCTTCGCAGAAGCCGTAGGTGACTGCCGGACGCTTGACCAGCGGCAGGATTTCACGCACGACCGGGTCATCCAGGCAAACCACGGCCAGGCCGTAGAACGGCAGGTTGTGGAGGAACTCGACGAAGGTTTTCTTCAGTTTGTTGAAGTCGCCTTCGTAGGTCGCCATGTGGTCGGCGTCGATGTTGGTGACGACCGCCACCAGCGGCTGCAGGTGCAGGAAGCTGGCGTCGCTTTCGTCAGCTTCGGCGATCAGGTAGCGGCTGGTGCCGAGCTGGGCGTTGGTGCCCGCAGCATTCAGACGACCGCCAATCACGAAGGTCGGATCGAGGCCGCCCGCGGCGAACACCGAGGCCAGCAGGCTGGTGGTGGTGGTCTTGCCGTGGGTGCCGGCGACCGCGATGCCGTGGCGATAGCGCATCAGCTCGGCGAGCATCTCGGCGCGCGGCACGACAGGAATACGACGTTCCAGCGCGGTGGCAACTTCCGGGTTGGCGGTGTTGATCGCGCTGGAAACCACCAGCACATCAGCGGTGGCGGCGTTCTCGGCACGGTGGCCAATGAAGATTTCAGCACCGAAGGACTCCAGGCGCTCGGTCACTGCCGAGGCCTTGAGGTCCGAGCCGGACACCTGGTAGCCCAGGTTCAGCAGCACTTCGGCGATACCACACATACCCACGCCGCCGATACCGACGAAGTGAATGCGGCGGATGCGGCGCATCTCGGGCTGAGGCATGGCTTTCTGGTTCTCAACCATGGGCCACCTCCAGGCAGATGTCGACCACGGTGCGGGTAGCAGCAGGTTTAGCCAGGCGGCGCGCGGTGGCGGCCATGGTGTCGAGTTTTTCCGGTTGCATCAGTACCTCGTTCAGGCGTTCAGCGAGCTGCGCTGCGCCAGTTGTCGCTTGTGGCATCAGGAAGGCAGCACCTTCGCGGACCAGATAATGGGCGTTGTGGGTCTGGTGGTCGTCGATCGCATGGGGCAAGGGCACCAGCATCGAAGGCAGGCCTGCCGCCGCCAGCTCACTGACGGTCAGCGCGCCGGCACGGCACACCACCAGGTCGGCCCAGCCATAGGCTTGGGCCATATCCTTGATAAACGGCTCTACCTGAGCCTCGATCCCGGCTTCGCGATAACGCTCGGCGGTGATCTGGTCGTGATTCTTCCCGGCCTGGTGGAACACCTCGGGACGAATGGTCTCCGGCACCAGCGCCAGGGCCTGGGGCAACAGCTTGTTCAACGGCTCGGCACCGAGGCTGCCGCCCAGCACCAGTAGCCGCGCACGGCGCCCCGGCAGGGCTTCACGCACAGGCTCCAGAAACAGTTCACTGCGCACCGGATTACCGGTGGTGCGACGTTTTTCGCTAGCGTCGAACGTGTTCGGGAACGCTTCACAGACACGGCCAGCCAGCGGCACCAGCAGCCGATTGGCGGTACCAGCCCGGGCGTTCTGCTCGTGGATTACCACGGGCACGCCCGCCAGCCTCGCGGCAACGCCGCCGGGGCCGGTCACGTAACCGCCGAAGCCGACCACGCAGACCGGCTTGAGCTGGCGGATGATCCGGCGAGCCTGCAGCACGGCCTTGATCAGGGTGAATGGCGCCTTGAGCAGCGACAGCTTGCCCTTGCCGCGCAGGCCGGTGACGTTGATCAGGTGCAACTGCAGGCCAGCCTGCGGCACCAGTTCGTTTTCAATGCCGCGTGGCGTTCCCAGCCAGTGCACGGTGAAGCCGCGCGCCTGGAATTCCCGGGCACAGGCGAGTGCCGGGAACACATGGCCGCCGGTTCCGCCGGCCATGATCAATACGTTCTTGCCGTCAGCGGCCATGATGATTCGGCTCCTCGGCAAAGTCGTCTTCGTCGAACTCGTGTTCCTCGCTGCCCAGGTGCGTGCGGCTCTCCCATTCGATACGCAGCAGCAACCCCACGCAGGCACAGCAGATGACCAGCGAACTGCCCCCGTAACTGAGGAAAGGCAGGGTCAGCCCTTTGGTTGGTAGCAGGCCGATGTTCACACCGATATTGATGAGGAACTGGCCGATCCACAGGAACGCCAGCCCGAACGCCACGTAGGCGGCGAAGAATTGCTTGGCTTTCTCGGCCCACAGACCGATGTACAAGGCGCGGACGGTGACGAAGACGAACAGCGCCAGCGTCGCCAGTGAGCCCACTACGCCCAGCTCCTCGGCCAGCACCGAGAACACGAAGTCGGTATGTGCTTCCGGCAGGTAGAACTGCTTCTGCACGCTGTTACCCAGACCGACGCCGAACCACTCGCCGCGACCGAAGGCGATCAACGCCTGGGTCAACTGATAGCCGGAACCGAACTGGTCCGCCCACGGGTCGGTGAAGGTTGTCAGACGGGCCATCCGGTAGGGCTGCGCCTGAACCAGGACGAACACCGCGCCCACTGCCAGCGCCACCATCAGGCCGAAGCGGAACAAGCCGACCCCGCCGAGGAACAGCATGGCCGCAGCCGAGCCCATCATTACAACGGTGGCGCCGAAGTCCGGCTCCATGAGCAGCAGGCCCGCCATCGGCAGCAGCACGATGAAGGGCTTGAAGAAGCCCATCCAGCTCTCGCGCACTTCCTGCTGCCGACGCACCAGGTAGCCCGCGAGGTAGATGACCACGAAGACCTTGGCGATTTCCGATGGCTGCACGTTGAAGAAGCTGAAACCGATCCAGCGCCACGAACCGTTCACTTCACGACCGATGCCAGGGACCA
This sequence comes from Pseudomonas sp. Marseille-P9899, assembly GCF_903166565.1. Classification (NCBI taxonomy): domain Bacteria; kingdom Pseudomonadati; phylum Pseudomonadota; class Gammaproteobacteria; order Pseudomonadales; family Pseudomonadaceae; genus Pseudomonas; species Pseudomonas sp. Marseille-P9899. The sequence goes on along the minus strand of NZ_CAESCG010000003.1, from coordinate 389,198 downwards.
GCACCAGTATCAGCAAGCCGAAGGCACCGATCAGCATCAGGTAACCCATGCGCTGCCAGGTCGAGATCGGCACCATCATGGTGACGATGCATGCGCCGAGCCCCAGGGTCACGTACACCAGGTGACGAATCATGTGGTACAGCGGGTTACCCGACTGGGCCGCAGCCACTTCCGAGGACGCCGAGGTGATCATCACCAGGCCCAGCCCGAGCAATGCCAGGCAACCGACCAGGAACGGGAAGTCCAGGTCGATGCCACGGCCGCTGATCAGCGGCGACGGGTAGGGCTTGATGGCGCCGAAGATCATGCCAGCCCTCCCACGGCCTGGGCGAACAGGCGCCCACGCTCTTCAAAGTTCTTGAACATGTCGAGGCTGGCACAGGCCGGCGACAGCAACACCGCATCGCCCGGCTGAGCCAGTTCGGCACACTGCTGCACCGCCTCATCGAGTGTCTTCACGCGCACCAGCGGCACGCTGTCGCTCAGCGTTTCAGCCAGCCGTTCGGCATCACGACCCAGCAGCACCACCGCGCGGCAATGCTCGGCAACCGGCGCGCGCAGGCCAGAGAAATCGGCACCTTTGCCATCTCCACCAGCGATCAGTACCAGTTTGCCGTCGATATCCGCGCCCAGCCCTTCGATGGCAGCCAGAGCGGCGCCAACGTTGGTGGCTTTGGAATCGTCGTACCAGTTGACCTCGTTACGCTCGCGTACCCACTGGCAGCGATGGGCGAGGCCACCGAAATTGCGCAGGCTTTCCAGCATGGCGTCGAACGGCAGGCCGACCGCATGGCCCAGTGCCAACGCCGCCAGGGCATTGGACTGGTTATGTGCACCGCGGATCTTCAACTCGCGTACCGGCATGAGGTTCTGGAACTCGAACGCCAGGTACTTCTCGCCACCCTCTTCGCGCAGGCCGAAGGCCTTGAAATCAGGTTTGTTCAGGCCGAAGGTCCAGCACGGCTGGCCTTCGGTCAGCAACGGACGGCTCAGGGCATCCTGACGGTTGACCACCACTTGTCGCGCACCACGGAAGATCCGGTGCTTGGCCAGGTGATAAGCCGGCAGGCCACTGTAGCGATCCATATGGTCTTCGCTGACATTGAGCACGGTCGCCACTTCAGCGTTGAGCTGATCGGTGGTTTCCAACTGGAAGCTCGACAGCTCCATCACGTACAGCTCGACATCATCGCTGAGCAGGTCCAGCGCGGGAGTGCCGAGGTTGCCGCCGACTGCCACACGTTTGCCCGCCGCTGCGGCCATCTCGCCGACCAGGGTGGTCACAGTGCTCTTGGCGTTGGAACCACTGATGGCAATGATCGGAGCCTTGGCATTGCGGGCGAACAGTTCGATATCACCCGATAGCTTCACGCCGCGAGCGGCGGCCTGCTGCAAGGCCGGCGTAGCGAGTGCCAGGCCAGGGCTGACGTAGAGCTCGTCGGCGCGGCAGAGGAAGTCCACATCCAGCTCGCCACAGCGCACTTCGATCTGTGGGTAGTCGCGTCGCAGCGTCGCCAGCTCCGGTGGGTTCTCCCGGGTATCGGCCACCGCAAACGCAACGCCCCGGTTCGCCAGGAAGCGAACCAGGGACATGCCGCTCTTGCCGAGGCCGACAACGATGCGGAAGTGGTCAGATGCGATCAGTGACACGCGCTCTACCTCAGTTTCAGGGTGGCAAGGCCAATCAGCACCAGCACCACGGTGATGATCCAGAAGCGGACGATCACGCGCGGCTCGGGCCAGCCCTTGAGTTCAAAGTGGTGGTGAATCGGCGCCATGCGGAACACCCGCTTGCCGGTCAGCTTGAACGAAGCGACCTGGATGACGACCGACAGGGTTTCCATGACGAACACGCCGCCCATGATGAACAGGACGATTTCCTGGCGAACGATCACGGCGATGGTGCCCAGCGCCGCACCCAGTGCCAGCGCGCCGACGTCGCCCATGAAGACTTGTGCCGGATAGGTGTTGAACCAGAGGAAGCCGAGGCCGGCACCGATCAGCGCGCCGCAGAACACGATCAGCTCGCCCGCGCCCGGCACGTAAGGAATCAGCAGGTATTCGGCGAATTTCACGTTACCCGACAGGTAGCAGAAGATACCCAGGGCGCCGCCCACCAGTACCGTCGGCAGGATGGCCAGGCCGTCGAGGCCGTCAGTCAGGTTGACCGCGTTGCTCGAACCGACGATCACGAAGTAGGTCAGGACCACGAAGCCGACGCCCAGCGGAATGGTGACATCCTTGAGCATCGGCACGATCAGGGTGGTTTCCACGCTGGTCGGAGCGGTCATATAGAGGAAGATCGCGGCGCCGAGACCGAACACCGACTGCCAGAAATACTTCCAGCGACTCGGCAGACCACGGGAGTTCTTCTCGATGACCTTGCGGTAGTCGTCGACCCAGCCGATGGCGCCGAACAACAGCGTGACGATCAGCACGACCCAGACGTAGCGGTTGCTCAGGTCAGCCCAGAGCAGCGTGCTGACGCCGATGGCGGAAAGAATCAGCGCGCCACCCATGGTCGGCGTGCCGGACTTGGACAGGTGCGATTGCGGACCGTCGTTACGGACCGACTGACCGATCTGGCGGATCTGCAGGGTGCGGATCATCCACGGGCCCAGCCAAAGGGCCAGCGACAGCGCAGTCAGTACCCCCAGAATCCCGCGCAGGGACAGGTACTGAAAGACCGCGAAGCCTTTGTAGAACTGTTGCAGGTACTCGGCCAACAGCAGCAGCATTAATGTTTCTCCCCGCTGGAACCGCACAAAGCCGCCACGACGTTCTCCATCGCAGCGCTGCGCGAACCCTTGATCAAAATAGTGGTGTTAGTGGCCTGCTCGCCGCGAATGGCGTCGATCAGGTCAGCTTGACTTGCGAAATGGCGGGCATTCTTGCCAAACGCCTTGACCGCGTGGGCCATCATCGGACCTACGGCATACAGCGCGGAAACCTTGTCTTTGGCGTATTCCCCAACCTGACGATGGCCCTCTTCTGCCCACTGGCCCAACTCGCCGATATCCCCGAGCACCAGGACGGTGCGACCGGAAAAGCCGGCAAGTATATCAACGGCCGCGCACATCGAGGTGGGGTTTGCGTTGTAAGTGTCATCGATGACCCGGGCACCTGCGTCGGTCATCTGCACCACCGTGCGCCCTTTGACTGGCTGCACCGTGTTCAAGCCCTGCGCGATACCGCCCAGCGTCACACCGAAGGCATGAGCGGCTGCCGCAGCGGCGAGTGCGTTGCTGATGTTGTGAGTCCCCAGCAGGTTGAGCTGGATCGACACATGGCCTTGCGGACCGTGCAGCACGAAGGCCGGGCAACCGCGCTCGTCGTTGCCGATATCGCTGGCATGGAAATCGGCAGCCGGGTTGTTCAGCGCAAAACTCAATACCGCATGTTTACCTGTGCGCTGTTTCCATATGCCAAAGGCTTTGTCGTCGAGGTTCAATACCGCGACGCCGTCCTCTCCAAGCCCTTCGAGAATCTCGCCCTTGGCTTCGACAATCTTCTCCGGCCCACCGAACTCACCGACATGAGCAGTGCCCGCGTTGTTGATCAACGCCACGCTCGGACGGGTCAGGCCCACGGTGTAGGCGATTTCGCCGATACGCGAAGCGCCAAGCTCGATCACCGCTGCGGTGTGTTCCGGCGCCAGTTCGAGCAAAGTCAGCGGCGCGCCGAGATCGTTATTCAGGTTGCCGCGGGTCGCCAGGACGGGGCCACGAGTGCGCAGGATACTGGCAAGCATTTCCTTGACCGTGGTCTTGCCGCTGGAACCGGTGATTGCGGCTACAGGCTGCTTGAATGCACGGCGGTTCAGCGCAGCCAGCTGGCCCAGCGCCAGGCGGGTATCGGCCACAACCAGTTGCGGCAGGCTCGCGCCGGCGACTTCCCGCTCGACCAGCGCCGCGACGGCGCCTCTGGCGGCGACTTCATTCAGATAGTCATGCCCGTCGAAGCGCGGCCCCGCCAGCGCGACGAACAGTTGTCCCGCGTCGATCTTGCGGCTGTCGATGCTGACACCGTCGAAACGCGCATCAGCGCCTACCAGGCGCCCCTTCAGCGGTTCGATCAACTGGGTGAGGGAAAGTGGCTCAAGCATGAGAGGCCTCCCAGACTGCCAGCGCTTTTTCGGCTTCAACCAGATCGGAGAAGTCATGCCGCTGGCCGTTGATTTCCTGATAGTCCTCATGCCCCTTGCCAGCCAGGACGATGACGTCGTCCGCAGCAGCCGATGCGATGGCACCAGCAATTGCTTCACCGCGACCGGAGATAAAGGTGGCGGACTCAGGGTTGGTCAAGCCAGGACGAATGTCGTCGAAAATCACCAGCGGATCTTCAGTGCGCGGATTGTCGTCAGTGACGATCACCCGGTCCGCCAGGCGCTCGGCCATCTCGGCCATCAGCGGGCGTTTGCCGCGATCACGATCACCGCCGCAACCGAACAGGCAGGTCAACTTGCCTTGAGCGTGAGGACGCAGGGCCTCGAGCACTTTTTCCAGGGCATCGGGCGTGTGTGCGTAATCGACCACGACCAGCGGTTTGCTGCCGCCGCCGAGGCGCTGCATCCGGCCGATCGGGCCTTCCAGCTTGGCGGTGACCTTGAGAATCTCGTCGAGCGGATGCTCCATCGCCAGCAAGGTGCCGACAGCGGCCAGCATATTGCTCAGGTTGAAGCGACCGAGCAGGCGGCTGCGCAGCATGTGCTCGCCTTGTGGCGTCACCAGCACCGCACGTACGCCGTCGTCATCGAAGGTGGCTTCGCGGCAATACAAGGTTGCGGCGGGATCCTTGAGGCTGTAGCTGATCAGACGGGACTCGCCTTGCTGGCTGGCCAGTTCGCGACCGAAATCGTCATCCAGATTGACCACCCGGCAGCGCAGATTCGGCCAGGAGAACAAGCGCGCCTTGGCGGCTTTGTAGGCTTCCATAGTGCCGTGATAATCGAGGTGATCGCGGGACAGGTTGGTCATCACGACGATATCGAATGCCAGCGCGGCGACACGCCCCTGCTCCAGCGCGTGAGACGAAACTTCCATGGCCACGGCGCGAGCGCCGGCCTTTTTCAGGTTATTCAGGGTTGCCTGCACGGCCAGCGGATCAGGCGTGGTCAGACGGCCACTTTCCAGTGCGCCGTAGAAGCCAGTGCCCAACGTACCGATCAAGCCACAGTGCTGCCCCAGCAGGTCCAGCGCCTGGGCGACCAGTTGCGTGACGCTGGTCTTGCCGTTGGTGCCGGTGACACCGACCAGATCCAGCAAACGGCTTGGCTCACCATAGAAACGACCGGCGATTTCCGACAACTGAGCAATCAGGCCCTTTACCGGGATAAGCGGCACGCTGGTGATCGGCAGGACCGTAGCGCCCTGCACTTCATAAGCCACGGCGGCTGCGCCGCGCTTCAACGCATCGGCGATATGGTCACGACCATCGACCTTGGCCCCGGGCACCGCCAGGAACAGATCACCTGCCCGCACGTTGCGGCTGTCCAGGGTCAGCTCGCGAATCAGGGGATCGCTGCTGGCGTTGGCGAACAATTTACTCAATGGCATCGTCATCAACCACGCCCTCCTTTGGCGGACGCAGCATCGGCTTGCTGCTGAGGTGTCGGGGCGGGCAGGTTATCTGGCGGCACGTTCATCAGACGCAGGGTGCCAGACATGACCTTGCTGAAGACCGGCGCGGATACAAGGCCACCGAAGTAACCGCCTTTGCTTGGTTCGTCGATCACCACGACCACGGCGTAACGCGGGTCACTCATCGGGCCGAAGCCTGCGAACAGCGAGCGGTAGGCGTTTTCGGTGTAGCCCTTCGAACCGATGGTCGCCTTACGCGCAGTACCACTCTTGCCGGCAACGTGGTACGACGGCACCTGAGCGCGGAAAACGCCTCGCGGCGCCTCGATAACCTGTTGCAACATTTGCTGAATGGTCTCGGCTGTCTCTTTCGGCACCACCTGGGTTTCTTCCGGCGCCTTGTCCGTTTTCAGGATGCTCAGCGGAACCATCTTGCCGTCGTTGGCCAGGGCCGCGTAGGCATGCACCAGTTGCAGCGCAGTAACCGACAGGCCGTAGCCGTAGGACAGGGTCGCGGTTTCGGCCTTGCGCCACTCGCGGTGGTTTGGCAGGTTGCCGACTCGCTCACCCGGGAAACCAAGTCCGGTGTACTGACCCAGACCGAGTTGCGACATGACGCGGTAGATCGCTTCGCCACCGATATCGAAGGCGACTTTGGACATGCCCACGTTACTGGAGTTGATCAGGATGCCGGTCAGGTCGAGGACCGGGCCTTCCGTCTTGGAAACGTCACGAATGGTGTAACGCCCCAGCTGCAGGGTGCCCGGATAGACTTCAACCTTGTCGGTCGGCTTCCAGCGGCCGCTTTGCAGCGCGGCGCTCATCGACAGCGGCTTCACTGTCGAACCCGGCTCGAACACGTCGATGATGGCGCGGTTACGCATCGCCGCCGGGAACATGCTGCGACGGTTGTTCGGGTTGTAAGTGGGTTGGTTGACCATGGCCAGCACTTCGCCGGTTTTCACGTCCATGATCACCAGGCTGCCGGCCTTGGCCTCCTGCTCGGCAATCGCGTTGCGCAGTTCGCGGGTGGCCAGGTATTGCAGGCGCAGGTCGATCGACAACGCCAAGGTCTTTCCGGCCTTGGCGTTTTTGGTGACCTGGACATCCTTGATCAAGCGACCGCGTCGGTCCTTGATGACTTGCCGCTTGCCGGGCACGCCGGCCAGCCACTCATCGTAGGCCAGCTCGACCCCTTCGCGACCATGGTCGTCGAGGTCGGTAAAGCCAACCATGTGAGCCGCGACATCCCCTGCGGGGTAGAAACGACGAAATTCCTCGATGCCATAGACACCAGGAACCTTCAGGTCGAGCACAACCTGACCCTGCTCCGGGGTCAGGCCGCGGACCAGGTAGATGAATTCTTTACTGGCCTGCTGCTCAAGACGTTCGGTCAGTTGCTTGGGGTTCTGGTTGATGGCGACAGCCAGCGCCGGCCAGCGATCCTTGGCGGCCTGCATTTCCTTGGGGTTGGCCCACAGGGTGGTCACCGGGGTACTCACCGCCAGAGGCTCGCCATTGCGATCGGTGATCAGACCACGGTGTGCGGGAATCGGGATGTGCCGCATGCTGCGGGCATCGCCCTGGCTTTTCAGGAAGTCACGGTCGACTACCTGCAGGTCGATGATCTGCCAGGCGATGGCACCGACCATCAGTGCCAGCAAACCGAGCACTACCCGGAAGCGCCAGGGGTAGAGGGCGCCTTCGAGCTTCATCATGGCGCCACCATCCGCACTTCATCTGCGGCAGGGATGCGCATTTTCAGCTGCTCACTGGCCAGGGTTTCGATACGGCTATGGGCGGTCCAGGTGCTTTGCTCAAGAATCAGACGGCCCCACTCGGCCTGTGCTTTGTCGCGCTCGTTGAGCTCGCCGTACAGGGTATTGAGCAGTTGCCGGTTCCAGTGGGCGCTGTAGGACACCGCGACCGAGGAAACGAGCACGCCAATGAACAGCAGGAGCATCAGGAAGCTCCCGCCGGGCAAAGGCTTGGCATAGAGCCTGCTCACCGCAGCTTCTCCGCCACACGCATGACGGCGCTGCGCGACCGCGGGTTGGCCTTGAGTTCAGCGTCGGAAGCGAACTGTGCCTTGCCGATGGTCCTGATCTTCGGCTCGAACGGTTTGTGCTGGACTGGCAAGTTGCGCGGCAGGTTGTCCGCCTCGCCCTTGGCCAGCTTGCGCATGAACAGTTTGACGATGCGGTCTTCCAGGGAGTGGAAGCTGATCACCACCAGGCGGCCACCGATTTCCAGGGCATCGAGTGCAGCCTGCAAACCGACTTCAAGGTCGCCCAGTTCATTGTTTACATGGATGCGTAGCCCCTGGAACGCCCGAGTTGCGGGGTTCTTGCCTTTCTCCCAGGCAGGGTTGGCGACCTTGAGCACTTCGGCCAGGTCGGCGGTGCGGGTGAAGGGTTGCTCCGCACGGCGCAGGACTACGGCGCGGGCCATACGCCTGGCGAAACGCTCTTCGCCGTATTCCTTGAATACCCGGGCAATTTCTTCTTCAGGCGCGGAGGCGATGAAGTCGGCAGCGCTGACGCCCCGGGACGGGTCCATACGCATGTCCAGCGGGCCATCGTTGAGGAAACTGAAGCCGCGCTCCGGGTCATCCAGTTGCGGCGAGGACACGCCCAGGTCGAACAGCACACCGCTGACCTTGTCCGACAGGCCGCGCTCGGCGACTTCCGAACCCAGCTCGGCAAAGCTGCGCTGCACAATGACAAAGCGGCCGTCTTCGGCCGCCAGCGCTTGCCCGGTGGCAATCGCTTGAGGGTCCTTGTCGAAACCCAGCAAACGGCCATCAGGCCCAAGGTGTTTGAGAATCAGTCGGCTGTGACCGCCACGTCCGAAGGTACCATCGAGATAGCAACCATCGGCGCGCACGGCGAGAGCCTCTACGGCTTCGTCCAGTAGCACAGTGATGTGGTTAAAGCCGCTATCTATAGTCACAGGATCAAATCACGCAGTTCATCAGGCATGGCGCCCGGTTGTTGAATGGCTGCCAGATCCGCTGCGGAAACAGCGTTCCAGGCATCCTCGTCCCACAGTTGGAATTTGTTCAGTTGCCCCACCAGCATCGCTCGCTTGTCGAGCTTGGCGTATTCGCGCAAACGCGGCGGAACGAGAAAACGGCCGCTGCCGTCGAGCTCCAGATCCACCGCATTGCCAATCAGCAAACGCTGCAGGCGACGGTTCTCTTCGCGTAACGACGGCAAGGCGCGCAACTTGGCTTCTATCAGCTCCCACTCATCGAGCGGATACACACACAAGCAGGGATCAACCGCATCGATCGTCACAATCAACTGCCCCGAGCTACGCGATTCAAGCTCGTCACGGTACCGGCTCGGCATCGCGAGACGGCCCTTGGCGTCGAGGTTGATGGCGTTTGCTCCGCGGAACACGGCTGCGATTCCCTAATTGTTAGCTTTTTGGTGTCTGAAAACCCACTTCATGCCACTTTCTGCCACTTGCGCACACTATAGGAATCCGCCTACCGCACCGTCAAGGCGCGCATATAAGGAAAACCCTTACAGATCGGCGATTTAGCGTAACAAGGACAGACAACAGGGTAATTCAGAGGGGTTTTCGAGGACGAAATGCAAATTCACTCAAATGAATAGAGTGCGAAGTTAAAGTGATTTATTACGAGTAAGACTTTTTCGGTATTACCAGAGCGCGTCTGCTATCGAATCAAGCAGGGAGGGAAAGAGGTGGAGAGTCGATCTGTAAGCCGGGTTCTGTCGAGGACAGTCATTCCTCTACGACGGCCATCACTGGACGTCTTTAGCAACCTACCCGGTTCCAACGCGGGCCGCGCCATATGGAACCCTATTTGGTCTTGCTCCGAGTGGGGTTTACCTAGCCACGAACTGTTACCAGACGTGCGGTGCGCTCTTACCGCACCTTTTCACCCTTACCGGCACCGAAGTGCTTAGGCGGTTATTTTCTGTGGCACTTTCCGTAGGCTCGCGCCCCCCAGGCATTACCTGGCACTCTGCCCTATGGAGCCCGGACTTTCCTCCCCCCTCTTTTGCGGAACAAAAGAAGGCAGCGACTGTCCAATCGACTCTCCGCCGCAAAGAGTAACGGGAGAGCGATCCGAGAACAAGTGAACAATACAAATAATGTCACAGTGACATCACTTGTTTTTCTGTTTTTCCAGTGCGACTTGATACAAAACATTCTTGCGCACACCGGTAATTTCCGCAGCCAATGCAGCAGCTCGCTTGAGCGGCATCTCGGCCAACAACAAATCAAGTACGCGCAATACTTCACTACTGACGGCCTCTTCGTCTTCCGGAGCCGTCCAGCCCGCAACCAGTACTACGCACTCGCCACGCTGCTGATTGCTGTCGCCCTCGACAAACGCTCGCAACTGCGCCAAAGGCAGCCCCTTGAGGGTCTCGAATGTCTTGGTCAACTCACGCCCCAGCACCGCCGGGCGCTCTGCACCGAAAATCGCTTCCATGTCCTGCAGGCATTCGAGGATCCGATGCGGCGCCTCATAGAAAATCAGTGTGCGCGGCTCTTCCTTGAGCAAGTTCAGGCGAGCCTGTCGCCCAACGGCCTTGGCAGGCAGGAAACCTTCGAAGATGAAGCGGTCCGAGGGCAGGCCGGCCGCGGAAAGTGCGGCGATCAATGCGCAGGCACCGGGCACCGGCACCACACCGACACCGGCCGCACGCGCCTGGCGCACCAGGTGATAACCCGGATCGGAGATCAGTGGCGTTCCCGCATCGGAGATCAGCGCAACGTTGTCTCCCGCCAGTAGCCGGGTCAGGAAGCGACTGCCCTCATCACGCTCGTTATGCTCGTGGCAGGCCGCGAGAGGCGTATTGATACCGAAATGTTGCAGCAGGCGGATCGAGTGCCGGGTGTCCTCGGCAGCGATCAGCGCGACCTCGCCCAGCACCTTCAGCGCACGGGCACTGATGTCATCCAGGTTTCCGATTGGCGTGGCCACCACATAAAGGGTTCCGGCGGCGGGATTGGAAACACCTGGAGCATCGGTCACAGCACATACCTGTCATCTGGATAAAGCCGCCATTGTAGCGTGATCGCCGAAAACAATGCCTCCCCACACTGCCGACAACCCCGTGCTACGACTTGTATCGAAGGATTCACGCCAGCAAGATCGCGCCGGGGCCAGCGCTTGGGTACAATCGCAGGTTAATTTGATCGAGTAACAGGACCCTTACATGATCGCATGCCTGCGGCTGTTCTCAGCCCTCTGCCTCGCTACCCTGCTGGCAGCCTGCGCCAGTTCGCCTTCGTCCAGCCTGGGCGACCTGCCGCGCACTCCGGACGCCAGCATCGAGCAACTGCTCGAGCAGGCCGCCGCCAGCAAGACGCCAGAGAAAGCTGCGCTGCTGCGACTGAGCGCCGCCGATCAGGCTTACCGGCAAAAAGACACTGCGCGTGCCGCCCGGATTCTCGAGCAGGTCCAACTGGATTCGCTGAAACCAGCCCAGCAGGTTTTCGCCAGCACCCTGGCCGCCGAACTGGCACTGAGCCGCAACCAACCCAAGGCCGCGCTGACCGCCCTGAGCCACCCGAGCCTGGCGCGCCTGAACGAACTGCCGCAAGACCAGCAGGCCCGCACCCGCAGCGTGCACGCCGCGGCGTTCGAAGCCGACGGCCAGCCCCTTGCCGCCGCGCAGGAACGCATTGCCCTGGCGCCCCTGTTGAGTGGCGATGCCGCCAACGCCAACAATGACGCCATCTGGAGCCTGGTCTCGGCACTGCCCGCAGAGCAGTTGCAGAGCGCGGGCAGCGACACCCTTGCCGGCTGGACCAGCCTGGCCCTGGCAGTCAAAAGCGCAGGCACGCTTGAACAACAGCAAGCCGCCATCGACACCTGGAAAGCACAACACCCCGATCATCCAGCCGCACTGCAACTGCCATCGCCACTGGTCAAACTCAAGAGCCTGACCAGCCAGCCGCTGACCAAGATCGCCCTGCTGCTGCCACAGGAAGGCCAGCTGGCCGGTGTTGCCCGAGCCCTGCGCGACGGCTTCATGGCCGCACATTTCCAGGCCCAGCAGGCAGGACAGAACCCGCCCGCCATCCAGGTATTCGACAGTTCCCGCCTGACCTCCCTCGACGATTTCTACCGTCAGGCACAGGCCGCTGGCGTGCAACTGGTGGTCGGTCCGCTGGAAAAACCGCTGGTCAAGCAACTCGCCAGCTACCCGCAACTGCCGATCACCACGCTGGCGCTGAACTACAGCGACTCCGGCCAGGGCACCCCGCCACAGCTGTTCCAGTTCGGCCTCGCCGCCGAAGACGAAGCGCGCGAAGTGTCCCGTCGCGCCTACGCCGACGGCATGCGCCGTGCCGTAGCACTGGTCCCAAGCGGCGAATGGGGTGATCGCGTACTCAAGGCATTCCGCCAGGACTGGGAAGCCAAAGGCGGCACCCTGCTGGCTGCCGAACGCGTCGCACAACCGGTCGCGCTGGCCCAGCAGATCGCTGATCTGTTCCAACTGCGCCAGAGCGAAGGCCGCGCCAAGAGCCTGCAGAGCACCGTTGGCGGCAACATTTCCGCACAACCGTCGCGTCGCCAGGACATCGACTTCATCTTCCTCGCCGCAACCCCGCAGCAGGCCCAGCAGATCAAGCCGACGCTGAACTTCCAATACGCCGGCGACGTGCCGGTCTATGCGACCTCCAACGTCTACAGCGCCAGTGGCGACGTCAACCAGTACAACGACATGACCGGCATTCGCTTCTGCGAAACGCCATGGCTGCTCGACAGCAGCAACGGTCTGCGTCAGCAGGTGGTGCGTCAGTGGCCACAAGCGGCTGGCAGCCTGGGTCGGCTGTACGCCATGGGTGTCGACGCCTACAGCCTGGCCCCACGCCTCACCCAGCTGAAGGCCCTGCCGGACAACCGTATCGAAGGCCTCTCCGGCAGCTTGAGCATGAACCCGTCACAGCGCATCGAGCGGCAACTGCCGTGGGCCGAGTTCTCCGGCGGCCAGGTCAAACGCCTGCCTGATACGCCTCGTTGATGACCACACCTTCGCGCCAGGCCGCCGGAATGGCGGCCGAGCAACAGGCCCTGGATTACCTTCTGACCCAGGGCCTTTCGCTTCTGACGCGAAACTGGCGGTGCAAACGCGGCGAGCTTGATCTGGTCATGCTCGACCGCGATACAGTAGTATTCGTCGAAGTTCGTTATCGCCTGCACGCAGGCTTTGGCGGCGCCCTCGGCAGCATCGATGCCCGCAAGCAGGAAAAACTGACGCTCGCCGCGCAGCATTTCCTGCAAGAGGAATCACGCTGGGCCAGTCACCCCTGCCGTTTCGATGTGATCGCCCTGCAAGGGAGCGGTCATTCAGGACAACCGCTCGACTGGCTGCAAAATGCCTTCGACAGCTGACCCCACTGCGACGAACGCGCCTTTACCTATTCAACTTTTTGCTCTTTGCTTCGCGGGCTGCACAGTCATGTGCCGGGAGCCTTTCAATCCCCGCCCGGCCAGCCCCATTTAAGGTCACACTGATGGACATGCAATCCCGAATTCGCCAGCTCTTCCAGGCCAGCATCAACACCAAGCAACAGGCCATGGAAGTCCTTGCACCCCACATCGAGCAAGCCAGCCAGATCATGGTCAATGCCTTGCTGAACGAGGGCAAGATGCTCGCTTGCGGCAATGGCGGATCGGCCGGCGACGCACAGCACTTTTCCTCCGAGCTGCTCAACCGTTTCGAGCGCGAGCGCCCGAGCCTGCCGGCCATTGCCTTGACCACCGACAGCTCGACCATCACCTCGATCGCAAACGACTACAGCTACAACGAAATATTCTCCAAGCAGATCCGCGCGCTCGGGCAGCCGGGTGACGTACTGCTGGCTATTTCCACCAGCGGCAACTCGGCGAACATAATTCAGGCGATCCAGGCCGCACATGATCGCGAAATGATTGTCGTAGCTTTGACCGGACGCGATGGCGGTGGAATGGCTTCGCTATTGCTGCCTGAAGACGTCGAAATCCGCGTACCGGCCAACGTCACCGCACGTATCCAGGAAGTCCACCTGCTGGCGATCCACTGCCTCTGCGACCTGATCGACAGCCAACTGTTCGGGAGTGAAGAATGACCCCAAATCGCCTCGGCCTGATGGCCCTGACCCTGTGCCTGAGCCTGACCGGCTGCAGCTCGGTGATCAATGCCAGCCGCGAGTCTCCGATCGAGGACGACCGCGGCACCCGCACCCTCGGCAGCAAAATCGACGACTCACTGATCGAAACCAAGGTGGCGGTCAACGTCGCCAAGGCCAGCCCTGACCTGGACCAGAACTCACACATCGTCGTCAGCAGCTTCAACGGCGTCGTCCTGCTCGCCGGCCAGACACCCCGTGCCGACCTGAAGAGCCTGGCCGAACAGGCCGCGAGCCAGGTGCAGAAGGTCAAGAAGGTGCACAACGAGCTGCAGGTGCTACAGCCCTCCTCCCTGCTGGCCCGCAACAACGACGCCTGGCTGACCACCAAGATCAAGACCCAGATGCTTACCGACGCCAGCATTCCCGGCTCGCGGATCAAGATCATCACCGAGAACGGCATCGTTTACCTGCTGGGCCTGCTGACCCAGGCGGAAGCCGGCCGCGCCACCAACCTGGTCCAGGGTGTGTCCGGCGTGCAGAAGATCGTCAAGCTGTTCGAATACATCGACTGAACAACGAACGCTCTGCAGCAAAAAGGCGACCCTGAGGTCGCCTTTTTTCATTTCACTACTTTCAGACTTGGCCGACCACTCGGGCGAGGCGGCTGCCCACCGTCCGGCGGACCGTCGTCATCCGGCTCGACATCATCTTCATCATCGATCACCGGCGGCTCCAGCTCGAAGACCATGCCTTGGCCGTTCTCACGAGCATAGATTCCGAGAATGGCACTGATGGGCACGAACAAGCTGTGCGCAACACCACCAAACCGACCTTCGAAACTCACCGCGTCATTGTCCATGTGCAAACTGCGCACAGCACTGGGCGATACGTTCAGAACAATCTGACCGTCGCTGGCGAAACCTTGGGGAACCTGGACAGCCGGGTATTCGGCATTCACCAGGATGTGAGGCGTGCAATCGTTGTCCACGATCCACTCATACAGTGCACGCACCAGGTAGGGGCGACTGGAGTTCATCAACAGCTCCTTAAAGCTTGCGCATTTCTCGTTCTGTAGAGGACAGGCTTGCCTGGAAAGCTTCGCGGGCAAACTGCCGCTCCATATAGTCCAGCAACGGCTTGGCCTGCCGTGGCAGCTCGATACCCAGTATCGGCAAACGCCACAGTATGGGCAGTAGACAGCAATCCACCAGACTTTGATCCTCACTCAGGAAACATGGCTTGTCACCGAATAGTGGGGACACACCCGTGAGGCTCTCGCGCAACTCCTTGCGCGCCTGGGCGCGGGCCGCATCCTTGCTGCGAGCATCGAGGATCAGGTCCACCAGTGAACACCAGTCACGCTGGATACGGTGAATCAACAACCGACTGTTCGCCCTCGCCACCGGGTATACCGGCAGCAGCGGCGGATGGGGATAACGCTCATCGAGGTATTCCATTACGACCGTCGATTCGTACAACGCCAGATCGCGATCGACCAGGGTCGGCAGCGTGCCGTACGGATTGGCCTCAAGCAGTTTGGCCGGCTGGTTTCCCGCCGCGACGTTGATGATTTCGACGCTGACACCCTTCTCGGCGAGAACGATGCGCACCCGATGAGAATAGTGATCAGCGGGGTCGGAGTAGCAGGCTAACCGGTTGGTCACGCCCATATGGGTCCTCCTCGCGTGTTGGAATAATAAAGATACAAATGCAAACGCGCCCTGCGGCCACCTCCGTATTCCGGAGGCGCCCCAGGGCGCGCGTTCAACTACCAGAAATTACTGCGTGATCAGTGCACGTCCTTCCAGTATTCGCGCTTGAGCAGGTAGGCGAATACGAAGAAGAAGGCCAGGTACAGCAGCACATAAGTACCGATGCGCTGACTTTCCAGTTTGACCGGGTTGGCCGAATAGGCCAGGAAGGTCACCAGGTTCTTGACCTTCTCGTCGAACTGCTCGTCGGTCAGGGTACCGGATTTCGGCACGATGGTCAGCTGATCACATGCTTCATGGGTCAGAGGAGCACCGGTCAGAGGGTCGAATTGCTTCTTGCCTTCGACGACGGTCTGGATCTGCTTGCAACCCACGACCTGACGACCCTGCAGACCAACCAGCACGTTCGGCATGCCGACGTTCGGGAAGATCTTGTTGTTCACGCCCCATGGACGCGACGGATCTTCATAGAACCCCCGCAGGTAGCTGTACAGCCAGTCAGCACCGCGGACACGGGCAACCAGGGTCAGGTCGGGCGGCGCCGCACCGAACCAGGTCTTCGCGTCGTTCGGCTGCATGCCGACCTTCATGTGATCACCGATCTTGGCACCGGTGAAGACCAGCTTCTCGAGCATGATCTCATGCGGAATGCCGAGGTCATCAGCAACACGCTCATAGCGCTGGAACTTGGCGCTGTGGCAACCCATGCAATAGTTGGCAAAGGTCCGGGCGCCGTCCTGCATGGCGGCCTTGTCGGTCAGGTCGATATCGACCTTGTCCAGTTCGACTTCATGCCCACCGGCAGCGAAGGTCAGGGTCGGCATCACTGCCAGCATCAATACTGCAAATAGCTTTTTCATCAGCCAGTCACCCTTTCCGGAACCGGTTTGGTCTTCTCAAGCCTGGTGTAGAACGGCATCAGAATGAAGTAGGCGAAATACAGGAAGGTACATACCTGCGACAACAGCGTACGGCCCGGGGTTGGTGCCAGCACACCCAGCACACCCAGGATCACGAAGGAGATGCAGAACACCAGCAGCCACACTTTGCTCAGCCAGCCCTTGTAGCGCATGGAGCGAACGGGGCTGCGGTCCAGCCAAGGCAGGACGAACAGCACAGCGATCGCAGCACCCATGGCGATGACACCCAAGAGCTTGTCTGGAATCGCCCGCAAAATTGCGTAGAACGGCGTGAAGTACCAAACAGGGGCAATGTGCTCAGGCGTCTTAAAGGCGTTGGCTTGCTCGAAGTTCGGTTTCTCCAGGAAGTAACCGCCCATTTCCGGGAAGAAGAACACCACAGCACAGAACACGAACAGGAAGACCACGACACCGGCGATGTCTTTCACGGTGTAGTAAGGGTGGAATGGAATGCCGTCCAGCGGAATGCCGTTCTCGTCCTTTTTCTTCTTGATGTCGACACCATCAGGGTTGTTCGAACCCACTTCGTGCAACGCCAGGATGTGCAGAACCACCAGGCCGAGGATCACGATCGGCAGTGCGATCACGTGCAAGGCGAAGAAGCGGTTCAGGGTGATGCCCGAGATCAGGTAGTCACCGCGGATCCACTGGGTCAGGTCAGCGCCGATCACAGGGATGGCACCGAACAGCGAGATGATCACCTGGGCACCCCAGTAGGACATCTGGCCCCAAGGCAGCAGGTAACCCATGAAGGCTTCTGCCATCAGCGCCAGGTAGATCAGCATGCCGAAGATCCACACCAGCTCGCGTGGCTTCTGGTACGAACCGTAGAGCAGGCCGCGGAACATGTGCAGATAGACGACGATGAAGAATGCCGACGCACCGGTGGAGTGCAGGTAGCGCAGGATCCAGCCGTACTCGACGTCACGCATGATGTATTCGACCGAGGCGAACGCCTCTTCGGCCGAAGGGGTGAAGCTCATGGTCAGCCAGACACCGGTAACGATCTGGTTGACCAGCACCAGCAGTGCCAGGGAGCCGAAGAAATACAGGAAGTTGAAGTTCTTCGGAGCGTAATACTTGCTCAGATGGTCTTCCCACATCTTGGTGGCGGGGAAGCGGGCGT
Source organism: Pseudomonas sp. Marseille-P9899 (assembly GCF_903166565.1). Classification (NCBI taxonomy): domain Bacteria; kingdom Pseudomonadati; phylum Pseudomonadota; class Gammaproteobacteria; order Pseudomonadales; family Pseudomonadaceae; genus Pseudomonas; species Pseudomonas sp. Marseille-P9899. The sequence goes on along the minus strand of NZ_CAESCG010000003.1, from coordinate 371,755 downwards.
CAACCCATTCCATGAACTTACTCATCACGCTTTCTCCTGATCGATGCCGACGATGATGATCTCATCCGACTCGTACGAATGCGGTGGCACCGGTAGATTGAGCGGCGCAGGCTGGGACTTGTAGACGCGGCCGGCGAGGTCGTAGTGAGAACCGTGGCATGGGCAGAAATAGCCCCCCACCCATTTTGGCCCGAGGTCGACGGGCGCCACTTCCGGACGGAAAGTCGGCGAGCAGCCCAAGTGGGTGCACAGGCCAACCAGCACGAGGATCTCCGGCTTGATCGAGCGGTTCGATGGGTCAACGTAAGTCGGCTGGTCCGACGCCTTGGACTCCGGATCGGAAAGGTCGCCAGTGATCTTCTTGAGGTTACCGAGGATCTCTTCAGTGCGACGGACAATGAAAACCGGCTGGCCACGCCATTCGGCCACCAACTGCTGCCCAGGCTCCACCTTGGCAATATTGACCTTCACCGGTGCACCGGCAGCTTTCGCCTTGGCACTGGGGAACCATGACCCTACGAACGGGACCGCAGCCCCCACCGCTCCTGCTGCACCCACTACAGACGTGGCTGCTACCAGGAAGCGACGCCGGCCTGCGTTGACGCCGTCATTGCTCATTCAGTCCTCTCCCATCAGCTTTGTGGCCTGTTGAAACAGGCATCTACTAAGTAACTTCCGAACCGCTAAAAATTTGCCGCATGGTAAAGAAAAGACCCATGGCTGACAAGGTTATTACCCTGGCCAAAGGCCTGCATCCCGCGCTGGCCTTGACCTGCGTCTATGCGGCAAGTTGTCACACGGATGATCAACCCCCATTATTCAAGACATAAAAAAAGCCCGGTTCCACCTGGAACCGGGCTTTTTTTGAAACTCGGGCGAATTAACGCTTCGAGTACTGTGGACGCTTACGTGCTTTACGCAGACCCACTTTCTTACGCTCGACTTCACGAGCGTCGCGGGTAACGAAGCCAGCACGGCGCAGAGCGCCACGCAGGGACTCGTCGTAGTCCATCAGAGCGCGAGTGATACCGTGACGGATAGCACCGGCTTGACCGCTGACACCACCACCGATAACGGTGACGTAGATGTCGAATTTCTGGGTGGTTTCAGTCAGTTCCAGCGGCTGGCGAACGACCATGCGCGCGGTTTCACGACCGAAGAACACGTCCAGAGAACGGTTGTTGATGGAGATGTTGCCAGTGCCCGGACGCAGGAAAACGCGTGCGGTTGCAGTCTTGCGACGGCCAGTGCCGTAATTTTGAGTCGCCGACATAATGAACTATTCCGTTAAATCTTCAGTTCTTGGGGCTGCTGAGCAGTATGAGGGTGAGCAGCGCCCGCATAGACTTTCAGCTTACGGTACATGTCACGACCCAGCGGGTTCTTAGGCAGCATGCCTTTGACCGCGGTCTCGATCACACGCTCAGGGGCCTTGGCGATCAGCTTCTCGAAGCTGATTTCCTTGATGCCGCCCGGGAAACCGGAGTGGGAGTAGTACATTTTGTCCGAACTCTTGGCACCAGTAACACGTACCTGCTCGGCGTTGATTACGACGATGTAGTCGCCGGTGTCAACGTGAGGGGTGTATTCAGGTTTGTGCTTGCCACGCAGACGGCTCGCGATTTCAGTGGCCAGACGACCCAGGGTCTGACCAGCAGCATCAACGACGAACCACTCGCGTTTTACTGTTTCCGGTTTAGCAGTAAAAGTTTTCATTCTTTATAAGCCTCAGGGGCCGCCCTGCGAAAATAAGACGGCAAATCTTACTGAATAGTGCTTACTTTGACAAGGTCAAAGGCAGCCGCATACGAACGCTATCGGGGGCTCGGGTCAGCGCGTCCAATATACGGCAGGGATTCCGTTCGACGGCGGGGCATCACTTCCACCGAAGAAAGAGCAGCAGGATTATCCAGATTACCGGGAAAATATCAACCTGATTTTGCGGAAACCGCGCTCTGGCGAGCGATTCCCAGGCCTTTGCCTGCACCCTGGGCAATGTTTGAAAAACGTGTACACAACACAGGGACGCGAGACTGGACACAATCGCCAAAAAATAAGACGATCCAGCCGGTGATTGACCACTCTCCCCTATAAGAATAAAGAACATGATGTTTACCCAACCCAACGCGCCCCTGCGCCGCGTCAGCATCCTGGCCATCGACAAAGTCTTCGCTTCGACCCTGATGCAGGCCAAGGACTTCTTCCACCTGGCCAGCCTGCGCTACGCCAAGCAACTGGGCCTGAGTCTCCAACCCATGTTCGAGACCCGCCTGGTGAGCCCCGACGGCGAGCCGGTCAACAGCTTCAGCGACGTTCAGGTGCCGGTCGACGGCGGCCTGGAAGAAGCCGACGTGATCATCCTTCCCGCCTTCTGGGAGGACTTCTCCTCGCTCTGCGAGCGCTACCCCCAGATTCTGCCCTGGCTACGCGAGCAGCATGCCCGTGGCGCGGTGCTCTGTGGCGAGGCCAGCGGCGTGTTCTGGCTGGCCGAGGCCGGCCTGCTGGACGGCAAGGAAGCAACCACCTACTGGCGCTTCTTCAACCAGTTCGCCGAGCGCTTCCCCAAGGTCCAGCTGAATCAGGACAAGCACCTGACCGACGCTGACAACCTCTATTGCGCCGCCGGCACCACATCGGCCTGCGACCTCTATATCTACCTGATCGAGCGTTTCTGCGGCGCCAATGTCGCCCAGGCCGTTGCCCGCGACATCCTCTATGAAGTGCAACGCAACTACACCCCGGGCCGCATGGGCTTCGGTGGGCAGAAGCTGCATCAGGACGTGATCATCCTGCAGATCCAGCACTGGCTCGAAGAGCACTTCGCCGACAAGTTCCGCTTTGAGGATGTGGCCCGCAACCACGGCATGAGCATCCGCAACTTCATGCGTCGCTTCCAGAGCGCCACAGGCGACAAGCCGCTGCATTACCTGCAACGGCTGCGGATCGAAACGGCAAAAGGGTTGTTGTCCGGCACGCGCAAGAGCATCAAGACCATCAGCTACGAAGTCGGCTACGACGATGCCAGCTTCTTCGCACGACTCTTCAGGCAGCACACCGCGCTGTCGCCGAATCAGTATCGGCAGCAGTTCATGCAGGAAGCTTGACGGCAGTTGAAAGCGGCAAGCGGCAAGCTACAAGAAGAGCACGCGCTCGACTTGTCGCTTACCGCTTGTAGCTGCTTTTAAGGCTTGTGCGCGCGAGCCAGGAATTCGTGGGATTGCATTTCCAGCAGGCGGCTCAGGGTGCGCTGGAATTCGAACGTCAGGCGTCCGCCGGTGTACAGGTCCTTCAATTCCACTTCCGCCGAGATGATCAGCTTGACGTTGCGGTCATAGAATTCGTCGACCATGTTGATGAAGCGCCGCGCGATATCGTCGGTCGCCACACCCATCTGCTCCACACCGCTCAACAACACCGCATGGAAGATCTTGCCCAGTTCGATGTAGTCATTCTGGCTGCGCGGGCCGTCGCACAGTTCGCGGAATTCGAACCAGGCCACGTCGTCGCAGGTGCGCAGAGCGCGGATTTCGCGGTTTTCGATGATCAGCACATCGTTTTCCACTGCCTGGGTGCATTCCGGCGTCAGCGCGCGGAAGCTCTTGCGCAGGCTTTCGTGGGCAGCTTCGTCCAGCGGGAAGTGGAACAGTTCGGCCTGTTCCAGGTGGCGCAGACGATAGTCCACGCCGCTGTCGACGTTGACGATCTCGGTGTTCTGCTTGATCAGGGCGATAGCCGGGAGGAAGCGCGCCCGCTGCAGGCCATCCTTGTACAGACCGTCCGGAACGATGTTGGAGGTGGCCACCAGGGTTACGCCGTTCTTGAACAGCTCTTCCATCAGGGTGCCGAGGATCATGGCGTCGGTGATGTCGGAGACGAAGAATTCATCGAAGCAGATCACCCGCGCTTCGTCGGAGAAACGCTTGGCAATCAGGGTCAGCGGGTTCTTCTCGCCCTTGAGCCCCTTCATTTCTTCGTGGACCCGCTTCATGAAGCGGTGGAAGTGCGTGCGGGACTTTTCCTTGAATGGCAGCGCTTCAAAGAAGGTGTCGACAAGATAAGTCTTGCCCCGGCCAACGCCACCCCAGAAGTACAAGCCCTTGACCGGCACCTGCTCTTTCTTGCCGAACAGTTTGCCGAACACGCCCGGCTTGCTGTTCTGCGCCGCGATCAGATCGTCGTACAGGCGCTGCAAATGGCGCACTGCCGTTTCCTGGGCCGCGTCATGGAAGAAATCGGGACGTTTCAGATCTGCTTGATATCGTTCTAGGGGCGTCATAATTCGTTAGCAAGGCAACAAAAGCGGGCCGTCACTGTAGCGACGGCCCCGGGTAATGGCAATCAGACTTCCGATAAGCCGTCAGTCCTGTTGAGGCGCCAGCGCCGCGCGCAGAGCTTCGACGGCGCTGTCACGGGCTGCGGCATCGTCGAACTGCGGGCCATCGGCCACGCTCTCGCCTTCCAGCCACAGGCTGAAGCCCAGACCATCCTCACGGACGTCCAGCGCCTGACCTTGCTGCAGTTGCTTGGTCACGGCACCGGCGGTCTTGCCATCGGCGAAGCTGCGGGAAAGCAGCAGTTGCTCGCCATCAGCGCCCAGCAGGCGGAAGCGGAAGCTGCCGTCTTCATCACGGAAGCTGACGAAACGCGCGGCTTTCGCGACCTTTTTCTTCACTTCGGCCGGGCCCTGATCGAGGGCGCGGAACGAGCGCAGGCCCACCGCTTCACGCAGTTGCTCGAGGAACGGTGTCGCGACCTTGCGGGCTTTCTGCGCGCCGGCCAGGAGGATGTCCTCCAGGTCCGCCGGGCGGGTAATCAGTTGGTGGTAACGCTCGCGGGCTTCGCCCAGTTGGCCGTCGAGCAACTGGAACAGTTGCTGCTTGGCATCGCCCCAGCCCAGGCCCTGCAGCAGCTCGCCGCGGAAGGCGTCGGCCTGCGCTGGCGTGGAGAAGGCTTGATAGAGGGTGAACAGGTGCGAATTGTCCGGATCCTTCGCCTCACCCGGTGCGCGGGAGTCGGTGACGATGCGGGAGATCGCGTCCTTCATGTCCTTCGCGCTGCTGAACAGCGGAATGGTGTTGTCGTAGCTCTTGGACATCTTGCGACCGTCCAGGCCCGGCAGGGTTGCCACGCTTTCCTCGATCGCCGCTTCCGGCAGGACGAAGAAGTCCTTGCCCTGGCCGAACAAGTGGTTGAAGCGCTGGCCGATATCCCGGGCCATTTCCACGTGCTGGATCTGGTCACGGCCCACCGGCACCTTGTGCGCGTTGAACATCAGGATGTCCGCAGCCATCAGCACCGGATAGCTATACAGGCCCATGCTCACGCCGGCATCCGGGTCTTCGCCGTTTTCCAGGTTCTTGTCCACCGACGCCTTGTAGGCATGCGCGCGGTTGAGCAGGCCCTTGGCCGCGACACAAGTCAGCAGCCAGGTCAGCTCGGGAATCTCGGGAATGTCGGACTGGCGATAGAAGGTCACCTTCTCGGGATCCAGGCCACCGGCCAGCCAGGTCGCGGCGATTTCCAGACGCGAGCGCTGGATGCGCTGCGGGTCATCGCATTTGATCAGGGCGTGGTAGTCGGCGAGGAAATAGAACGAGTCGGCACCCGGCTGCTGGCTGGCGAGAATCGCCGGGCGGATGGCACCGGCATAGTTGCCCAGGTGCGGGGTGCCGGTGGTGGTGATACCGGTGAGAATGCGCGTAGTCATGGGTTATCGCTTATTCAGGCTTGGCTCAGTTCGAAAGACGCGGCAGCACCAGATCCTTGAGGTCGGTCAGCTTGCCATGAAAAAAGTGTCCGCATTCTGCCACTTTCAGCAGCTCATGGGGACGCGGCAATGCAGCGGACCAGTCATAGACGGCGCGAGGCTCGATCACTTCGTCGGCATCGGGCTGGATAACCGTCAGCGGGCACTGCTGCGGGAGTGGATAGGTGTCACCCAGGCGCATCACCGCGGGCGCGATCATGAACAGTTGCTTCAACGCCGCGCCTTCGGCCTCCAGACGACCGCCGAGCGCAGCGGCGACGAAACCGCCGAAGGAGAAACCGAGCAGGGTCAACGGCAAGTCCGGGTGTTTTTCCCGCAGCCAGGCGGCGGCGGCCTGAGCATCATCCACTTCACCGCTGCTCATGTCGTGGCTACCCTCGCTGGCACCAACGCCACGGTAATTGAAGCGCAGGGTGATCAGCCCGGCGTCCCGCGCGGTACGCTGCAGCGTCGAAACCACCTTGTTCAACATGGTTCCGCCCTGGACCGGATTGGGGTGGCAGATCAGCACCGCGCCAGGGGCGTCGGCCGCCTCCTGATAAAGCGCTTCCAGTTGGCCGACCGGGCCGTCGATGAATACGGGGGTTTCGCGGGTAAGCAAGGAATTAAACTCCGTGACCCCGGCAAGGGTCGACTCGTCTAGCTGAATGATTCTGTTCTGAGATATTTGCGATGCTTCGCGGTATACAGCGCAGGTCCGAGCCGTTAACGTAAAGCAAAGCCGTTTATAGAGGAAGGACTCGTGGAACTCTCGCTCTTAGTTTGGTTGTTGCCGACCCTGGCCCTGGCAGTGGGTGTCGTCGTTGGTTTCCTGGTTGCCCGCCTTCTGCCCAATGCCGCACCGAGCAGCACCCAGCGGCAGCTGGACGATATCCAGGAACGCTTCGACAGCTACCAGAATGAAGTGGTGACCCACTTCAACAGCACCGCGGCTCTGGTCAAGAAACTCACCCAAAGCTATCAGGAAGTGCAGGATCACCTGGCCGATGGCGCCAACCGCCTGGCGCTGGATGAACTGACCCGTCAGCGCCTGCTGGCGGCCCTGCACTCCGACGCACCACAAGGCCCGCGTGATCGCCTGACCCCGCCAAAGGACACCGAAGTCCCGCGTGACTACGCGCCTAAAGCGCCGAATACACCGGGCATGCTCGACGAGCATTATGGACTCAAGCGCAACTGACCCCCGAAGCCCCGCACCCGCGGGGCTTTTATTAGGCCCGTTATTCGACACGCCCGTCAGGCACTGACCGCTAGCGTTGGTTGCCACGCCAACGCCTGATCCCCCCTTGGGAAGAACCCTGCCGAAGACGGCAGCGCAAATGCTGCCATCGAGTCGATCAGGCTACCAATGTCGGGCAATGCTCGCAGTTCCGCGCGGGCCACCAGCAACTGTGCTGTTTGCGCGCTATCACCCTCCGTGACAACCGGAACAGCAAGAGCCTGCCCGGCATCCGCAAAAATGAAGTCCTCTCGAGAGATCTGCGCGAGCTCTAGCGTATCCAGATAAAGCAACTCCACGGGCTTGGCTCCGTCTCCCAGGGCGGAGGTGCGCACCGATACGCCGTGAATCTGCGACAAACCATTGATGGTGGCCCGGTTGACCTTGCTCAGGTCGAGCGCATCAAAGCTGCTGATGCCGGTCTGGCTCAGGTCGATCTTGTCGATGCCATGCCTGAAACCACGCAACGCGTTGCGGTAGTTATCCACGCCCTCCTGCCTCACCACCACAAACACATCCTTCGCCCCGTTATCCCGGCTGTACACCGTGCCCGACAACGATGCCACGAACTGGCCGGTCGCATCAGTGGAGTAACTCACGCCACCTCCGCCGCCATTGAGCAAGACAACGCCCGGCGCATCTGCCGGCTGCTCGACTATGCTGCTGTCGACATAATGCGCCGGGGCAACGAAGGTATCCCTGAAGCGAATATCCGACTCGCCCACTGCCGACGCAATCTGCCCCGGAAACATCAGGTATTGCCCATTCCCCAGGCCGAGTTTGAAACCGCTCTCGCCAGACTCGGGCAGCAGGTCGCCAAACTGCTTGCCGCTGAACCCGATCAGTTCGACGACATCGCGGCCCGCCTCGAAATGCTCCAGCGCATCCTGACCACCCGCACGCCGGTGCACTACAAACACGTCCTTGCCCGTCCCACCCACCAGGCGGTTCTGGCCACGCCCGGCGTCGAGCAGCGCATCCTCGCCAGCGGCCACCAATGTGTCGTTACCATCGCCGCTGATCAGGTTTTGAATGCCGCCGTTGGCCAGCGTCAATCCCGTACCGCTAATACTGGCGACGCCCGTACCCAGATCGACCAGAACATCTCCGCTCACTGCCGCCGCATTCAGGGTATTGCGCCCACCCGCCTGGCCATTGACCGCGTCATCCAGAACACCACGCTCGGCTTGGCCGCTCACGACGAGGGCGTACTCGTCGGTATAGAAGTAGGTGTCGTCGTGGGTAACGGGTTTACCGGACACACGCAGCCCCCAACTGTTCAACGCCACGGGCAAGCCATTGCCCGCATTGCTGACTTCCAGCGTCCAGTCTCCGCCTGAGGCCTCGCCCCGATCATGAGTGGACATGAAGGTGTACCTGAACTCGCCCTCCCGCGCGCTGCCAAGGTCGTTATCGCCACTGCCCGGCGCCTTGCCAGAGCGTGCGAGCAGCAAGCTCGGTGTGCCCGATGGAGAGATCAGTTTAAGGGTCAGGTCGCCCAGGCGCGCTACCTGCGCATCGATGTCGATCTCGACATGCTCGATCTGAACGCCCGACGCCATTGGCAATGACAATCGCACGATTTCGTTGGGTCCAACCGACTGTCCGAGTACCGCGCTTGAAGCAGCCAGCACTTTTTCGTTCGCGGCGGTCGCCTGCCCGATCCACGACTCGGCCAACCGCACCGCCGCCCGTGCATCCACGAGGCCGAAACCGTAGTCATCGCTGACATGCTGACCACCGCCATTCCAGTTACGGCTGCCGTTGAAACGCCACTCGGTGTTCGGGTCATCGACCCTGCGTGCAGACAGGGCGAGGATTTGCTGCACATCCCGATAACCCAGGTTGGGATTGGCCTGAAGCATCAATGCCACCACACCGGACACGATCGGGGCCGCAAAGCTGGTGCCCTGGGTCGCACTGTACGCATTGCCGACCCTGGCACCGCGTTCGGCCTCCAGTGAATGGCTGCTGGAAAACACATGGCTGCCCGGCGCCGAAACCAGCAGGCTGGTGCCGGGATTGGAAAACGGCGCGGAGGCGACCTGCAACGTCGACAAATCCGCCTTGGCATTGATCGCCCCGACTTCAATGGTGAAGCGGTTGTTATTGGTCAGGGAACCCTGTGCACTGCCGCCCTTCTCCCGAGCGTTACCTCCTGCGGCCACGATGATGGTGCCGAGCCCTCCGCGCCCGTTTCCGGCGGCGTAGCGCGCATTGGCCGCCAGTGCCGTTGAAGTGTTGATCAGCCCTCCCTGCAGGCTGGTACGGGCAAAGTCGTTGGTGAAACCCCAACTGTTGTTGGCAATGTCGTAGTTGATCATCTGCCCGAGGCTGGTCAGGTCTTCACCGCTGTTTGCCAGATAATAGCCGCCCAGCGTCGCCTCGTAAGCGATGCCAACACCGCCTTCGGTGTTGCGCGCCGCCACCATCACGCCCGCCACCTGGGTCGCATGGTTCGACACCACCGTGGGCAATGCGCCACTGGCGCGCTGCGTCTGCAACCAGGCCGGGTCGACGTTGGTCTGTAGATCAGGATGATGGATATCGAAGATTTCCGGGCTCACCGCAAACCTGCCGCCCGGTTCGAACTGCCCAATGCGCACGCCCTTGCCGCTGTAGTCGCCCCAGACCGGGAGCACATTGACGTCTTCCAGGTACCACTGCCGGGCGGCCAGAGGGTCCACCGGTGCGCCGGCCTCGCGCAATGTCACCATGGCTCGCATCGGTGCCGACGCCCCCGTGTCGAGTGACACGACGGATGCCGAAGGATTGCCCTGAGCGTCGACCAGGTCATATTTGAAACTGATAACGCCGGTATGGCCCGCCACCGGCAACACCAGCACATCACCCTGCTCGTTGAGGCTGACCGTCGCCCCTCGCGCGTCGCTGAGCGTGGAAATGCGCAATGCACCGGAGCTGTTCAGCGGCTGATCGTTACCCACAAGCGCGGCAGCCGGGATAAGTTGTCCCGCCGCGTGAAGGTTCGGCGCAGCGTCAACGATATCGGCAATGGGCAATGCATTAGGCAGGTCGAGATCAACCGACGACAGATCGGAAAAACCGAGCTTCTGGATATTCGTCAGCGTGAGCTTGCCATCACGACCGGCCACCTTGTCGGTCACCTCATAACCGCTACCGGTGCGACCAATCAGGTACTGGTCGTGGCTGCCGTGCAACGACACCAGATTGATGCCTCCCGCGCCATCGATCTGTGCATCACCACGTCCGGCTTCGATGACATCGTCGGCCGGCCCGCCCTGGATTCGATCAGCGCCGCCACCGGCGTAAATGATGCTGCCGGCATCGGACGCAATAATGGTGTCTCCCTGGGGCCCCGCGTAAATCACCGCCTTGCCGCTGCCGCCAATGATGGTATTGCGGCCGGCGCCACCCGCCAGCACATCGTTTCCCGCGCCGCCGATCAAGGTGGAATCACCCGACCCGCCTTTGATGAAAACACCGCGACCACCGCCACTGGCGATGATGTCCTTGCCGCGACCGCCCTGCGCGATGGTCAAACCCGCTTCGGCCATGTTCAACCCGACACCCTGATCGCCGACGATCAGCAGCGTGTCCCGTCCGCCGTTGCCCTTGATATTGCGCTGGTCATCGCTGGCGCTGATGACGAAGACATCGTCGCCCGCACCACCCACATAAGTATTGCTGCCCTGCCCACCCACCAGCCAACTACCCGCTACCGCAGCCTTGAGCACATCATCGCCGCTGCCGCCGTACAGGTTGTCCACACCCAGGGCCGAAGCATCCAGTGTTTCGCCCGTGCTGCTCTGCCCGACAAACGCTCGCCGGGTGATCCCTTGCGCCGTCGAGACCAGCGTGCTGCCGCCGTCTTGGGAAATGACCTGGTTGCTGACCGTATCGGAAAGAAAGTTGACCGCAAGCACCTCCCGCTCAACACCCTGAATGGAAAAGGTGCTCCGCGCGATCACCTGATTACCGTGACGCAGTTCTCCCACCGGGCTGACTTGATCGACCCTGATTGCGCTGATGCCCAACTCATCCGGTGTCTTGAGTTCGCCAGCGTCGGCGCGTCCATCCTGGCTGCTGTCCACCCAGACGCGCAGTTGGCTCCAAATCGGATCCTGTGAATTGATCGCGCCGTCCGCATTGCTGTCCTCACTGGCGAGCGCCGCGAAACCGTCCTTGTGCGGCCTCTCGCCTGGCGCGCCATCAGCGCCGGCCCGCCCCGCGTAATACTCGGAAAACAACTGGCTGATATTGCTAACGCCGCTGCCGTCATCGCGTACCAGCATGCCGGTTTGCGGGTCCGCCCAACCCGTACGCCGCAATAAGCCACTGTTGTCGGCATCGAACAGCACGCCATCACTGAGCGGTGTCATACCCGCGCCCAGGCCGGTGAGGTCTAGCAGCAATGGGTCGACGAACGTGTTGACCGTGGTCAGCGCCGCGAGCCCATTGAGCGATACCGCATTGCGCAGGCTGAAATCCGCAGGACCGTCTTCCTTGCCATCCTTGTAGAACCGGGAAAGATAAGCAGCCGGCTGCACATTGGGGTCTGGCTGCAACTCACCGGGACGAATACCGCCCGTGGCAAAGCTGCCCATCTGCACGGAAGTGAAATCGGTTTTATCCAGCGTGCCGTCGTTGAAGGCGATGCTGTGGGTCCCGCGTCTGTCGACGAAACCGCTGGAGACGTCGTCGCGGATGCGGTCTTCGTCGAGGATTTGTTGTTGGGGTTGAAGGGAGGGGGTGATCTCAATCGTCAGAATTTCTTCTAGCGCGGGATTGCCCGAGAAATCATTCCAATAATAATTCAAATTTCTATCGGACCGAACCAATCCTACGCCTGTTTTTATTGACACAACATTCTCTGGATTATTCCAAAACTCACCAGATGTATTGATATAGCTTCCGCCTTCTCGCAGGGAATTCCATAGGTTATACGCTCCTCCCCCCGCAATCAGCTCAGCCTGTGAAACACCTAAAACAGAACCAACCAAACCAAAATTGAAGGATGCTGAATTTGTGAAATCCCTTACAAATCTCTCACCATTCCCACCTACCACCTCATTATAGGAGCGCTGCAAGTCTCCCTCTCCCCCCTGCCTGAAAGCCTTGTAGGGGACATCATACACTTCAGCATATTTCGCGACTTCCTCTCCACTTGGGAAGCTCATGATGCGATCCCTGACCCCCTCGTACTTCTTTATGACAGCCGCAAGATCGTAGGAAGCAGGAACTTTGTATGGGAGCTCAGTATGGGGATCAACAATATAATTACCCATACCGTCCTCCAACCACTTAGCGGCCACCTCGGTTCCATCCCTGGCTTGAACAAAAAAATCATCCGGACCAAACTGGCCTTGTTTTACCAATGTACTTTTCATCGCCCACCCTCAAATCAAAAGGTCGTTTATTCCGAAACAATAAATTTCACATGCACTTCACCCGTGAAATCCATCACTCTTAAGGCCACATCATGAGAAACCAAGCGCGCTCCGTTGATAGCAAACTCAACTTCAATCCCTCTTGCCCCAATCCATCTAACCCTCGGAGAACGTGAACCGTCCGAAAAACCGTCACAACTCCCCGAATACACTTTGAATGCTGAATTACTAGCTCCTTCATCAACTGGAATAGCTGAAGAAAACACAAAAATGGAATCTTGGCAGTTGGAGACCAGCGCTCCCCCTTGAGTTACGCTGTACGATTTGACCAGCACAAACTTGTCATCGAGAGAGTGAACAACCTCGTATCTAAAACTCTCGACAACCCGTTCTTTCAAGATAAAAAACCCTAGCGCATGCCACACGCCGCCCAGCAAACCAAAAAGTGTAAAAAATGACAGAATCAATTTCAGCATCAGTTCCCTCCCACCACTTACCTGAAAAACACATGAGCACTGCCGATCATGAAACATATGAGTTGCGGCACAAACCACAGCAAAATGAAAACACCCGCGCAGATTCTAAGAAACTGCCAAACAACGATATAAAAAACCACCAAGAGTCTCTTCATCCAGTTTCTATGCATTCAGCGCTCCCCCAAACTCTCCCGCACATGCCGCTGCAACGGACTCAAGAAATAACTGATCACCTTGCGTCTATCCGTTATCACTTCCGCGCGCACGGCCATGCCCGCAGATAACGGAATATCCCGCTCATTCACTCGAATATGACTTTGTTCCAGTTTCACCCTGGCGCTGTACATCAACCCGCGCCGTTCATCCTCGATGGCGTCGCTGGAAATGCTTTGAACAACACCGGGAATCACGCCGTACTTGGTGAAGGTGAACGTCTCGATCTTTATTTCCACCGGCTGACCGGAAAAAACAAAGCCTATGTCCTTGTTCTCGAATTGCACTTCCACTTCAACGGGCTGCTCGACCGGAACAATCACCATCAGCGTCTGCGCTTCGGTAACGACGCCCCCGCGTGTGTGAATCGCCAACTGCTGGACGGTGCCATCGACGGGCGATGTCAGGGTCTTCAGGCGATGCCGTTGTTCGGCCTTGCTCACCTCGAGCGTCAGCGCTGCAACCCGCTGTCCGGCTTCGCCATAGAGGTCGAGCATTGCCCTTCGGGTTTGCGCGATGACACCGGCATGACGGTGGCTGGCGGCGTTCTTCGCGGCAGTCAGTTCCTCTACCCGCAAACGCTGCGTGGTCAGTTCCCGCTCCTGGTCGAGGCGAATCTGTTCCTTTTCCAGGTACAGGTGCTTGGCCATGGCCGACTCGCGCCACAGCAGTTTGTAGTCAGCGGCGAGTTGCCGGGTGATGACCAGCATCTGCTGCAGCGACCCGGCCCGGGCACTGGCGGAGCGGATCTCGGCGCTGCGCTGTTCGATTTCAGCCGCCACCTGATCGAGGGCCGTGCGCAATTCCAGATACTGCCCCTGCACCCAACGTTGCGCGGCCTGCTTCTGCATGGCGGGTGCGTCGGGGATAAGCGCAGCCAGCGGCTCCGGTTCGCGCTGTTGCTCGATCGCTGACAGCAGCGCCTGTGCCCTGGCCTTGTCGATACGCGCCGCCAGCAACTCACTGCCCAGTCGCTCGACCTCAGCGGCCGTTATCCGGTCCTCCAGTTCCACCAGCAGATCCCCAGCCTTGACGGCTTGCCCGTCGCTGACGTGGATAACGCGGACGACTGCCCCTTCACTGGCCTGGACCAACTTGCTCCGACCACTGGGAACGATCTTCCCTGCGGCACTGGCGACCACATCGATTTCGCCGATGCAGGCCCAGGCGAGGGTCAGGGCCGCGAAGAGCAGCAGCATCCGTTGCAAGTAACGCGGCGCGGGATGCACGGGGGTTTCCTGCAAGGCGAGCGCGGCAGGCAGGAACTCAAGTTCGTGTCGCGTTCTCTGCGGCCCGTCCATCGAGCGGCGCTGACGCCAGGCTTCACACCAAACCTCGCGGTAACGCTCCAGCAGCATCCTGAGGACGATCACTCGCCACCGCCTTGCTGCAGACGGTGCAGGTGGGCATAGACCCCATCAGGTTTGCTGAGCAACTGCTCATGAGGGCCTTGCTCGACAACCTGCCCGCGCTCCATCACCAGAATGCGGTGGGCATGGCGCACGGCAGACAACCGGTGAGCAATGATGATGACCGTGCGATCGCGGCAGATATGCGCCATGTTCTGCTGGATGATGTGCTCCGACTCGTAGTCGAGGGCACTGGTGGCCTCGTCGAGAATCAGGATCCGCGGATTGCCCAGCAAGGCCCGGGCAATGGCAAGGCGCTGCCGCTGCCCGCCCGACAACGAAGCACCATGCTCCCCCACCATGGTGTCGTAGCCCTCGGGCAGTTCGAGGATGAAATCATGGGCTCCGGCCAGCTTCGCCACGCGCATGATGTCCTCGATCGGCGCACCGGAGTCGCTGAGGGAGATGTTGTCGCGGACACTGCGGCGAAACAGCATGTTGTCCTGCAGCACGACACCGATCTGCCGGCGCAGGGAGGAGACATCCGCGATCGCCAGGTCCATGCCGTCGAGCAGCACCCGGCCGCGCTCCGGCGAATAGAGGCGCTGGATCAGTCGGGTCAGGGTGCTTTTGCCGGAGCCGGAGCGGCCCACGACGCCGATCAGCTCGCCAGCCTCGATCCGAAGGCTAACCGCACGCAATGCTTCACTGGCATCGGGCCGGTAGCGAAAGCTCACCTGGTCGAGTTCGATCCGCCCGGCCAGTTTCGGCAACACGCTGCCGTTGCCATGGTTCGCTTCGGTCCGGGTATTGAGAATGTCGCCAAGTCGCTGAATAGACAGCCCAACCTGCTGAAAATCGCTCCACAGTTGAGCGAGACGCATGATCGGTTGCGATACACGGCCAGCAAGCATGTTGAAGGCAATCAACTGGCCGACTGTCAGCTCTCCATCGATAACCAGCCGCGCGCCCAGCCACAGGGTGATGACGGTAACCAGCTTGCCAATCAGCGCGGCACTCTCATGGGCCAGGGTGGAAAGGTTCTGCGTCTTGAAACTGGCCGATACATAGGCCGCCAGTTGGTCGTCCCAGCGGCGCATGACCTGCGGCTCCACCGCCATCGACTTGAGGGTGTCGATGCCATTGATGGTCTCGACCAGAAATGCCTGGTTTTCGGCGCCGCGGTTGAAACTCTGCTCCAGCCGGGCACGCAGTATGGGGGTGAGCAGCAGGGAGATCAGGACATACAGCGGCAGCGACGCCACCACCACCAAGGTCAGCCAGCCGCTGTAGGCGAACATGACCGCGATGAACACGATGGAAAACAGCACGTCCAGCACCAGGGTGATGCTGTTACCAGTGAGAAAACTGCGGATGTTTTCCAGCTCTCTCACACGGGCGATGGAGTCTCCCACCCGGCGCGACCGAAAATACGCCAGTGGCAATTCCACCAGGTGTTGAAACAGCCGCTTTCCCAGTTCAACGTCCATGCGGCTGGCCGTGTGGGCGAAAACATAGGTGCGCAACAGGCTGAGCAGGCTTTCGAACAGGATAATCGCGAGCAACCCGACCACGATTACGTCAAGCGTGGTCAGCCCCCGGTGCACCAGAACCTTGTCCATGACCACCTGGAAGAACAGCGGTGTCACCAGGGCAAACAACTGCAGGACGAACGACACGAACAGCGTTTCAGCCAGTAGCTTTCGGTGCTTCACCACGGCGGGGATGAACCAGGTGAAATCGAATCGCGCCGCTACGCCGGGCAGGAGCGCCTGCGAACGCACAAGGATCACCTCGCCGCTCCAGCGTTTGCCCAGGGCGTCGAGCGTCAGTATTTGCGGGGTCGCTGTACGGGGATCCTGAACCAGCGCCTGATTGCCCTCGAGCCGGGCAAGGATGAAGTACTCACCGTCACGGTCAATGGCGATGGCCGGTAGCGGCAACCGGGGAAGGCGCTCAACCGTGCACGTGGACAGCGTGACCTTGAGGTCGAGCTGCTTGAACGCCTGAAGTAACTGAGGGGTGGAAAAGCGCGCCCTGCCGGCCGCGAAGCGGTGAACAAGTTGCTCTGCGCTAGCCACCGTATTGTGATAACGCGCCAGCATGACCAAGCATGCCAGACCAGAGTCCAGCAACTCGCCTTGTTGATTCCGATTGTCTGTCGCCACCGCGAGTGCCTCGTGTCCGGGAAAAGCATCCCCGAAAACTAGGCTCATTCACTGGTGAGAAAAATCATGCTGGATCCTGCAATGGCGACAGAAATTTCGGTAACAAAACCGAGGTCTTGTAAGGGGACTACAGGAAGTCAGGTAACTAGTTGTAATCCCCTTCTACTCAATCTCGCGCTCGCAACGCGTGTTTGATATCCGCCAACAAGTCCTCGACATCCTCCAGCCCGACCGACAACCGCACCAGCCCTTCGGAAATTCCGTAGCGGGCCCGCTCCTCCGGCGTGTAGCTGGAATGGGTCATGCTCGCCGGATGCTGCGCCAGCGACTCGGCATCCCCCAGGCTGACCGCCCGACTGAACAGTTGCAGGGCATTCATGAAGCGGCGGCCAGCGGTGATTCCGCCTTTGAGTTCGAACGCCAACATGCCACCCGGCAGCGCCATTTGGCGCTTCGCCAGGGCGTGCTGCGGGAAGGACGGCAAGCCGGGGTAATGCAGTAGCTCGACTTCCGGCTGTTGCTGGAGGAATTCGGCGACGGCCATTGCATTGGAGCAGTGGCGATCCATGCGCAGGTTGAGGGTCTTCAGGCCACGCATCAGCAACGACGCATCGTGCGGCGAGAGCACCGCGCCGGTCATGTCCTTGAGCCCTTCCAGGCGGATGCGGTCCACCAGCGCCTTGCGCCCGACCACCAGTCCCGCGGTGATGTCGCCATGACCGCTGAGGTACTTGGTCGCCGAATGCACCACCAGGTCCGCGCCCAGCTCCAGCGGGCGTTGCAGGTAAGGCGTGCAATAGGTGTTGTCCACGACCAGTGTCGCACCGTGGCGATGGGCGATCTTCGCGACACCGGCGATATCGGCCAGGTGCATGTTGGGGTTGGCCGGTGATTCGAAATAGATCAGCCGCGTTGCCGGTGTGATTGCAGCCTCGACCGCTTTCAGGTCGGCCATGTCGACATGCTTGAGCTTGACGCCGAACTCACCGATGCCGTGGTGCAGAAAGGCGAAGGTGCAACCATACAACGTACTGCCCAGCAGCACCTCGTCGCCGGGGCGCAGCAGCGTCCACAAGGTGGCGGTGATGGCGCCCATGCCGGAGGCCAGGGCCAGACCTGCCTCGCCACCTTCCAGCGACGCCATTCGCGCCTCCAGCAGCGCGAGGGTGGGGTTGGAGATACGGCTGTAGAAATGCCCGGCTTCTTCGCCGGCAAAACAGGCCGCGCCATATTCAACGGTGGGAAAAGCGAACGTGGCCGTCTGGTAGATCGGCGGCACCAGCGCCCCTCCGTGGGCCTGTGGGTCGTAGCCATGGTGAATGGCACGGGTAGCGAATCCTGGGTTTCTGGTCGAGCCGCTCATGACAACAGCCTCTTGTGGTTTGTAATAAGCTTATGCCACCGACCGACTAATATTTTTCCAAATGTGACTACCGCTTTGGGGTATTGCAGGCATGAAAGCTCATGATTCCATGAAGACGGGGCAAATTTTGCCCAACGCCATCGACCGCACCGACCGCGCCCTCCTCGCCGCCCTGCAGGACAACGCCCGACTGACCATTTCGGAATTGGCCGACAACGTCGCCCTGACCACCTCGCCCTGCTGGCGACGGGTCAAGTTGCTGGAGGAAAGCGGCTATATCACCGGTTACCAGGCGATCCTTTCGCCCAAGGCCCTGGGTTTTGGCGTCACCGCCTTCGTCAGCATCATGATGGACTCACACACCAAGGAGATGGCCCGCGCCTTCGAACAGCGGCTGATGGAAATCCCCGAAATCGTTGCCTGCCACAATATTTCCGGGCGCTATGACTTCCTGCTGGAAGTGCTGGCGCGGGACCTGGAGTCCTTCGGCGAATTCGCCCGCGAGGTGCTGCAATCGTTACCGGGTGTGAAAGAAATCTATTCGAGCTTTTCCTATAAGGCTGTGAAGGAGAAGCGAGTCATCCCGGTATCGGAAAAGCACATCTGAGGCGCCCTCTCCAGCGGGCACAAAAAAACCCGCGATGGTTTTCACCATCGCGGGTTTCTTGTTTTTCAGCGTCGACGCTTAGATCGCGCCACGCTCACGCAGCACGTCCAGCACCTGCTTGACACCCTCTTCCACGCTGGTGGATTGGGTGTCGATGACCAGATCGGCGTTCAGCGGCACATCGTACGGGAAGCTCTCGCCCGGGATGTTGTCGCCGCCAGCAGCGTACAGGCCTTGCGGGTCACGCTCGCGGCAGGCTTGCGGGGACGCCTGGACGTAAACGGTCACCAGACGCTCCTTGCCGATCAGCGCCTTGGCCTGTTCGCGGCCTTCGGCATCCGGTGCAACGAACGCGGCCAGGGTCAGCAGGCCGGCTTCGTTGAACTGACGCGCCACGTGGGCAGCACGACGCCAGTTCTCGGTGCGACCGGCGCGGTCCTGTGGCAGGCCCTTGTTCAGGTCATGACGCAGGTTCTGGCCGTCGAGGACGTAGACCGCACGACCCATGTCGAACAGCTTGCGCTCCACGGCATAGGCCAGGGTGCTCTTGCCAGCGCCGGACAGGCCGCTGAACAGCACGGTGGCCGGCTGCTGACCGAAGCGCAGAGCGCGCTCTTCGGTCGCGACGTGGGCCAGCTTGCCATGCTGACCGGTGCTGCCGTGTGGCAGGACCGGAGGCGCGATGATCATGCCCGCACCGACGGTGCCATTAGTCAGGCGGTCGATAACGATGAACGCGCCGGTGGTGCGGTTGCTGTCGTAACCGTCCAGGGCGATGGCGGTGTCGAGGCTGACCTTGACCCGGCCGATCTCGTTCAGTTGCAGTGCGCTGGCGGCGCCCTGCTCCAGGGTGTTCACATCGACCTTGTGGGTGATGCTGGCAACCGAGCCCGGCACATAGCTGGTGGCGCGCTTGATGTCGTATTTCTTGCCCGGCAGCAGCGGCTCTTCGGACATCCACACCAGCATGGCGTCGAACTGGTCGGTCACCGGCGGTACGTTGTCGGCGTGAACCAGCAGGTCGCCACGGGAGATGTCGATCTCGTCTTCCATGGTCAGGGTTACGGCCTGGCCTGGACCTGCGTTCTCCAGTTCACCTTCATAGGTGACGATGGATTTGACGCGGCTGCTCTTGCCCGACGGCAGCACGACCACGTCGTCACCCTTGTGCACCACGCCGCTGGCGATGGTGCCGGCGAAGCCGCGGAAGTTCAGGTTCGGACGGTTGACGTACTGCACCGGGAAGCGCAGGTCGGTGAAGTTGCGGTCAGCGGCGACTTCAACGGTCTCGAGGATTTCCATCAGCGCGGGGCCGGTGTACCACGGCGAACGCTCGCTGCGGTTGACCACGTTATCGCCCTTGAGCGCGGACATCGGCACGAAGTGCAGGCTGCTCGGCTGAAGGTTGATGCCCTCGGCGAACTTCAGGTAGTCGGCCTTGATCGACTCGAAGACCTGCTCATCAAAGCCCTTGAGGTCCATCTTGTTGATGGCGACAACGATGTGCTTGATGCCCAGCAACGACGCGATGTAGCTGTGGCGGCGGGTCTGGGTCTGCACGCCGTAACGGGCATCGACCAGGATAATCGCCAGGTCACAGGTGGATGCACCGGTGGCCATGTTGCGGGTGTACTGCTCATGGCCGGGGGTGTCGGCGATGATGAACTTGCGCTTGGCAGTGGAGAAATAGCGGTAGGCCACATCGATGGTGATGCCCTGCTCACGCTCGGCCTGCAGGCCGTCGACCAGCAGCGCCAGGTCGATGTCTTCGCCCGTGGTGCCGACTTTCTTCGAATCGCGGGTGATGGCCTCGAGGTGGTCCTCGTAGATCATCTTGGAGTCGTGCAGCAGGCGCCCGATCAGGGTGCTCTTGCCATCGTCGACGTTGCCGCAGGTCAGGAAACGCAGCAGTTCCTTGCGCTCGTGCTGGGCCAGGTAGGCGAGGATGTCCTCGCTGATCAGATCAGATTGGTGCGACATGGAGTAACCCTGAAATTAGAAGTAGCCTTGGCGTTTCTTGTCTTCCATGGAACCGGCGCCATCGTGGTCGATGACACGGCCCTGGCGTTCGGACGTTCTGGTCAGGAGCATTTCCTGAATGATGTCCGTCAGGGTCTCGGCCTCCGACTCGACGGCGCCCGTCAGCGGGTAGCAGCCGAGGGTACGGAAACGCACCTTCTTCTTGACGATACGGGCCTTTTCCTCGTCGCTGAGGTGCTCGAGGATGCGATCGTCGTCGATCATGATCAGGGTGCCGTTCTTCTCGATGACTTCACGCTCGGCGGCGAAGTACAGCGGGACGATCGGGATGCCTTCGAGGTAGATGTACTGCCAGATGTCCAGCTCGGTCCAGTTGGACAGCGGGAAGACGCGAATCGACTCGCCTTTGTTGACCTTGCCGTTGTAGACGTTCCACAGCTCGGGACGCTGGTTCTTCGGGTCCCAGCGGTGCTTGCTGTCGCGGAAGGAGTAGACGCGCTCCTTGGCGCGGGACTTCTCTTCGTCGCGGCGCGCGCCACCGAAGGCGGCGTCGAAACCATGCTTGTCCAGTGCCTGTTTCAGGCCCTGGGTCTTCATGATGTCGGTGTGCTTGGAGCTGCCATGGGTGAACGGGTTGATGCCCTGCGCCACACCTTCCGGGTTGACGTGGGTGATCAGTTCAAGGCCCATTTCCTCGACCATCTTGTCGCGGAAGCTGTACATCTCCTGGAATTTCCACTGGGTGTCGACATGCATCACTGGAAACGGCAGCTTGCCAGGGAAGAAGGCCTTGCGTGCCAGATGCAGCATCACGGCCGAATCCTTGCCAATGGAATACAGCATCACCGGGTTATCGAACTCGGCGGCCACCTCACGAATGATGTGGATGCTTTCCGCCTCCAACTGTTTCAAATGCGTCAGTTTGTCGACCATGGCTACTCACGGGAAAACGATCTTATGGACGGCCAAGCGGGCCGTGTTCGAGCGGGCAACTTTATCACAGCGCCCGATTCTATTTAGGAAGGCGGCTAGAACGAAACAGTATATGGATATGCCCAGTCGTTTTAGGATTCAGACCGGATTGGGGCAATCGATGAACAGATGCTCCAGGGCAAAACGCCGCGCCAGATAGTCGCCCAGCGCCTGTACGCCGTAACGCTCGGTGGCGTGATGACCGGCGGCGATGAAGCTGACGCCGTTTTCCCGGGCACTGTGGAATGTCTGCTCGGAGGCTTCGCCACTGATGAACAGATCGACGCCGGCGGCGATCGCCTGGTCGATGTAGCCCTGGCCACCGCCGGTGCACCAGCCAACCCGGCGAATAATTCCCTCGCCTTCGATCAGCAACGGCTCGCGGCCCATCACTTCACTGACGCGGCGGGCGAAATCCCGCGCCGACACGGGTTCGGCCAGTGACCCCACCAGCCCCACCACTCGCGGGTTGTTCGGGTCCAGCGGGCCTTCCACGGTAATGTCCAGTTGCCGCGCCAGTTGCACGTTGTTGCCCACTTCGGGGTGGACGTCCAGCGGCAGGTGGTACGACAGCAGGCTCAGGTCGTTCTTCAGCAGGGTTTTCAGGCGGCGCTGCTTCATGCCGGTGATGCAGGGGTTCTCGCCCTTCCAGAAATAACCGTGGTGCACCAGCACCAGATCCGCCCCGGCTTCGACGGCGGCATCCAGCAACGCCTGGCTGGCGGTCACGCCGCTGACAATCCGGGTGACCTGCGGCCGGCCTTCGACCTGCAGGCCGTTGGGGCAGTAATCCTGGATTTTCGCGCTACCGAGGTAGCGGTCGGCTTCCTCGACCAGGGTAGTCAGGGCAACAGCCATGGAAAGACTCCTCAATTCAGCAGTTCAGCGCGGCGCAAGGCCCCGTATAATGCCCGCCATTATGGGCCGTCGACTGTGTTGGGGAAACCGGCGGCAACAACCTGGGGGCATCTGGCCAACGTCGTCACACGCCGGATGATTTAGCTATTCCTGCACAGGTCTTGCCGAAGTATGATCGCGCGCGTTCATCACTTCCCCACTGCGTCATCGGCTCGGGCCAACCCCCCAGGATCCATTCAATGTTCAAGGCTTTGCGTTACTTCGGCTGGCCACTGTTTACCGGCGTGCTGATCGCGCTGCTGGTCATCCAGCGTTTTCCCCAATGGGTCGGCCTGCCCAGCCAGGACGTCAACCTGCAACAAGCGCCGCAGACCACCAGCATCGTCCAGGGCCCGGTGTCCTACGCCGATGCGGTCAGCCACGCGGCGCCCGCGGTGGCCAACCTGTACACCACCAAAGTGGTCAACAAGTCCGCGCACCCGCTGTTCGAAGACCCGCAGTTCCGTCGTTTCTTCGGTGACAACCTGCCCAAGCAGCGGCGTTGGGAGTCGAGCCTGGGTTCGGCGGTGATCATGAGCCCGGAAGGCTACCTGCTGACCAACAACCACGTGACCGCCGGCGCCGACCAGATCGTGGTGGCGCTCAAGGATGGCCGCGAAACACTGGCCCGGGTCATCGGCAGCGACCCGGAAACCGACCTCGCGGTCCTCAAGATCGACCTGAAAAACCTGCCGGCCATTACTATCGGCCGCTCCGACAATATCCATATCGGCGATGTTGCCCTGGCCATCGGCAACCCGTTCGGGGTCGGCCAGACCGTCACCATGGGCATCATCAGCGCCACCGGGCGCAATCAGTTGGGCCTGAACAACTACGAAGACTTCATCCAGACCGACGCAGCGATCAACCCCGGCAACTCCGGCGGCGCGCTGGTGGATGCCAGCGGCAACCTGACCGGTATCAACACGGCGATCTTCTCCAAGTCCGGCGGCTCGCAAGGGATCGGCTTCGCCATTCCGACCAAGCTGGCGCTGGAGGTGATGAAGTCGATCATCGAGCATGGCCAGGTGATTCGTGGCTGGCTGGGTATCGAGGTGCAGCCGCTGAGCCAGGAACTGGCCGAGTCGTTCGGCATGCAGGGCCGGCCAGGCATCGTGGTAGCGGGGATTTTCCGCGATGGCCCGGCACAGAAAGCCGGTCTGCAACTGGGTGACGTGATCCTCAGCATCAATGGCGAACCGGCCGGCGATGGCCGCCGCTCGATGAACCAGGTGGCGCGGATCAAGCCCAATGAGAAGGTTGCGATCGAGGTGGTGCGCAATGGCAAGCCGCTGAAACTGGTTGCCGAGGTGGGTCTGCGACCGCCGCCAGCGCCGGCGGTGCAGGAAGAGAACTGATTTCGGAGCCGCTTTCGGCTAATGCCTGTCAATTAGCGTTTCAGCACCTATATTGGGGCCGCTCTGCAGCCCTTCGCGAGCAAGCTCGCTCCCACAACTTGCACCTTGGCGAGGATCCTGTGGGAGCGAGCTTGCTCGCGAAGGGCCGCAAAGCGGCCCTAATTGATTTAACTGACTGACATTAGAAGCTTGCGGCCCCTTTTCATTAATGCAGGATCTGGCTCAGGAACAGTTTGGTCCGCTCGTTCTGCGGCCGGTCGAAGAAGTCATCCGGCGCGGCCTGCTCGACGATTTCCCCCTTGTCCATGAAGATCACCCGGTTCGCCACGGTGCGGGCAAAGCCCATTTCGTGGGTCACGCAGAGCATGGTCATGCCGTCTTCCGCCAGGCCGACCATGGTGTCCAGCACTTCCTTGACCATTTCCGGGTCGAGTGCCGAGGTCGGCTCGTCGAACAGCATGATCTTCGGCTTCATGCACAGCGCCCGGGCAATCGCCACACGCTGCTGCTGACCACCGGACAACTGACCGGGAAACTTGTTGGCCTGCTCCGGAATCCGCACCCGCTCCAGGTAGTGCATGGCGATTTCCTCGGCCTTGCGCTTGGGCATCTTGCGCACCCACATCGGCGCCAGGGTGCAGTTCTGCAGGATGGTCAGGTGTGGGAACAGGTTGAAATGCTGGAACACCATGCCGACTTCACGGCGGATCGCCTCGATCTGCTTGAGGTCGTTGGTCAGCTCAACGCCATCGACCACGATGCGGCCCTGCTGGTGTTCTTCCAGACGGTTGAGGCAGCGGATGGTGGTAGACTTGCCCGAACCCGACGGCCCGCACAGCACGATGCGCTCGCCTTGGCGCACATTCAGGTTGATGTCCTTGAGCACGTGGAACTGGCCGTACCACTTGTTCACGCCCTGCATCTGGATAATGCCTTCAGGGCCAACAGGCTGTTTGATCGCTTCGCTCATCAAAATCTCTCCTAACGCTTGTGGCCTGTGTCCAGCTTGCGCTCCAGATGCATGGAGTAGCGGGACATACCGAAACAGAAAATCCAGAACACCAGGGCCGCGAACACGTAGCCCTCGGTCGCCATGCCCAGCCAGGCCGGGTCGGCGGCCGCCTGCTTGACGCTGTTGAGCAGGTCGAACAGGCCGATGATGATCACCAGGCTGGTGTCCTTGAACAGGGCAATGAAGGTGTTGACGATGCCGGGAATCACCAGCTTGAGCGCTTGGGGCAGGATCACCAGCCCCATCGAGCGCCAGTAGCCCAGGCCCATGGCCGCGGCGGCTTCGTACTGCCCCTTGGGAATGGCCTGCAGACCACCGCGCACCACTTCGGCGATGTACGCCGACTGGAACAGGATGACGCCGATCATCGCCCGCAGCAGCTTGTCGAAGCTCATGCCTTCAGGCAGGAACAGCGGCAGCATCACCGAGGACATGAACAGCACGGTGATCAGCGGCACACCACGCCAGAACTCGATGAAGGTCACGCAGACCACTTTCACCGCCGGCATTTTCGAGCGCCGGCCCAGGGCTAGCAGGATGCCCAGCGGCAAGGCGCCGACGATGCCCACGGTGGCGATGACCAGGGTCAGCATCAGGCCGCCCCATTGGCTGGTCGGTACCGTGGCAAGACCCAAGGTGCCGCCGTGCAGCAGGGTGTAGGCGACGATCGGGTACGCAACGAGGAAGCACAGGCCGTAGATCGTCTTGCGCGGGAAGCGCGAAATGAACAACGGCGCGGCGCCAATCACTGCCAGCCAGACCGTCAGGTCGACCCGCCAGCGCAGCTCGGTGGGGTAATAGCCGTACATGAACTGGCCGAAGCGCTGCTGGATGAACACCCAGCAGGCGCCTTCCTTGGTGCAATCGGCGCGGGTGGTGCCGACCCAGTTGGCATCGAAGATCGACCACTGCAGCAGCGGCGGCACGATCAGCCAGACAAGATAGATGGCGAACAGCGTCAACAGGGTGTTCATCCAGCTGGAGAACAGGTTGGCGCGCATCCAGGCGAGTACGCCGACGGTTTTCACCGGTGGCGGCATATCGGGTTTGAAAACATGGGAAGTCATGCGCGTCTCCTTACCGCTCGATCAGCGCGATGCGCTTGTTGTACCAGTTCATCAACAGCGAAATGCTGATGCTGATGGCCAGGTAAACGCTCATGGTGATGGCAATGACCTCGATGGCCTGGCCGGTCTGGTTGAGCACGGTGCCGGCGAACAGCGAAACCATTTCCGGGTAACCGATACCGGCCGCCAGCGAGGAGTTTTTCGCCAGGTTCAGGTATTGGCTGGTCAGCGGCGGAATGATTACCCGCAGCGCCTGGGGAATGATCACCTTGCGCAGCGTCGGGCCTTCACGCAGGCCCAGCGAACGGGCCGCCTCGGTCTGGCCGTGGCTCACCGAGCGGATGCCGGAGCGCACGATCTCAGCGATGAACGCCGCGGTGTAGATGGTCAGTGCCAAGGTCAGCGCCAGCAGCTCGGGGATCAGTACCCAGCCACCGGTGAAGTTGAATCCTTTCAATTGCGGCATTTCCCAGCTCAGCGGGTTGCCGAACAACAGCACGCTCAGCCCCGGGATCACCAGCAACAGGGCCAATCCGGCCCAGAACTTGTGGAATGGCACGCCGGTCGCTTCGAAACGCCGGTTGGCCCAACGCACCATCAGCACAACGGCGACGATTGCCACCACCAGGCAGATCACGAACGGCCAGAAGCCGTCGGCCAGCGAAGCCCCGGGCATGTTCAGCCCACGGTTGCTGATGAAGAAGGTGTCGTTGAGGTTGATGCTGCCTCGCGGTCCCGGCAGGGTCAGGAACACCGCGAAGTACCAGAAGAGGATCTGCAGTAGCGGCGGGATGTTACGGAAAGTCTCGACATACACCGTGGCCAGCTTGTTGATCATCCAGTTCGGTGACAGTCGTGCCACGCCGATGATGAACCCCAGCAGGGTCGCCAGGATGATGCCGATAACAGTCACCAGCAGGGTGTTGAGCAGGCCGATGACGAAGACCCGGGCGTAGGTGTCGGATTCCGTGTACGGAATAAGGTGCTGGGCGATGCCGAAGCCGGCACTGCGCTCCAGGAAGTCGAAGCCCGAGGTGATGCCCCGGTGTTGCAGGTTAGTCTGGGTGTTGTGGAACAGGTACCAGCCCAGACCGACCACCACGACGATGGTGAGGATCTGGAACAGCCACGCACGCACACGTGGGTCGTTCAGGGACAAGCCCTTGGGTGGATTTTGCATGAAAAGCCCCGAAGAGAAGGAACGTAACGGCCCGCGGCGGCAACCTCGCCGCCGCGGGCCGACCCAATCAGCGCACCGGTGGCGCGTACTGGATGCCGCCGTTGTTCCACAGGGCGTTCAGACCGCGGTCGATCTGCAGCGGGGTAGCCTTGCCGAGGTTCTTCTCGAACACTTCGCCGTAGTTACCCACTTGCTTGACGATCTGCACCACCCAGTCCTTCGGCAGTTTCAGGTCCTTGCCGTATTCGCCGTCGGCGCCGAGCATGCGCGCCACGTCAGGGTTCTTGGTGGCTTTGGCTTCTGCCTCGACGTTCTTCGAGGTGATGCCCATTTCTTCGGCATTGAGCATGGCGAAGAGGGTCCACTTGACGATGCTGAACCACTCCTCGTCACCCTTGCGCACCACCGGGCCCAGCGGCTCCTTGGAGATGGTTTCCGGCAGAACCACGTAGTCGGTCGGCGCGGCCAGCTTGGAGCGCTGTGCGTAGAGTTGCGACTTGTCGGAGGTCAGCACGTCGCAACGACCGGATTCCAGCGACTTGGCGCTTTCATCGGAGGTGTCGAAGGTGATCGGGGTGTATTTCAGACCGTTGGCGCGGAAGTAGTCGGAGACGTTCAGCTCGGTGGTGGTACCGGCCTGGATGCAGATGGTTGCACCGTCCAGTTCCTTGGCGCTGGAAACGCCGAGCTTCTTGTTCACCAGGAAGCCGATGCCGTCGTAGTAGGTGACGCCGGCGAACACCAGGCCCATGCCGGAGTCACGCGAGCTGGTCCAAGTGGTGTTGCGCGACAGCACGTCGACTTCGCCGGACTGCAGCGCGGTGAAGCGCTCCTTGGCGTTGAGCTGGCTGAACTTGACCTTGGTCGCGTCACCGAATACCGCCGCTGCTACTGCGCGGCAGACATCGGCGTCGATCCCGACGATAGTGCCTTTGGCGTCCGGCACCGAGAAGCCCGGCAGACCGTCACTCACGCCACACTGCACGAAACCTTTCTTCTGCACCGCATCCAGGGTCGCACCCGCGTGGGCGAAGGAGCTCAGGCCCAGCGCAGCGGCAGCCGTCATGACTGCCAGGGTGGATTTCAACATCTTCATTCAAACCTCCAGATCGCTCTTGTTGTGTGAGCCGGTTTTGCACCGCACCCTTATGAGGCGCATCCGACCCGTTTCGGCTTGTTATTGGGTCAATTGGCGCAATACGCTGTTCTGTGACAGCCTTGGGTTACCCATGAGGGGTGTTACCGCGGAAACACGCCACCTCACGTCGTAGGTCAAGTAGCAAAGCGCGTACCAGATCTGGTGGCTAAAGCGTTTCAGTGTTCTACAACGAGCAAAGTTGCAGCAATGCGACACCTTCTTTCCGTATTGCCCCCTCGTGCCTTTTTTTCATGCACTCAATTGAGATCGCGTGCACTTTTTCGGAGCAGTCATGACCAAACCCTTGATTCTCGAACCACAAAAAACTGCGGACGCCTGTGTGATCTGGTTGCACGGCCTGGGCGCCGACCGTTATGACTTCATGCCGGTGGCCGAAACCCTGCAGGAGCAATTGCTCAGCACGCGTTTCGTAATGCCCCAGGCACCGAGTCGCCCGGTGACGATCAATGGTGGTTATGAAATGCCCAGCTGGTACGACATCAAGGCCATGAGCCCGGCCCGGGCGATCGACGAGGCGCAACTGGAAGAATCCGCCGCCCACGTCATC
Organism: Pseudomonas sp. Marseille-P9899; assembly: GCF_903166565.1. NCBI lineage: Bacteria > Pseudomonadati > Pseudomonadota > Gammaproteobacteria > Pseudomonadales > Pseudomonadaceae > Pseudomonas > Pseudomonas sp. Marseille-P9899. Next base: position 343,052 of record NZ_CAESCG010000003.1, on the reverse strand, counting down.
GAGCTGATCGAAGAACAGCGAGGCGCCGGCATCCACCCCAGCCGGATCATCCTGGCCGGTTTCTCCCAGGGCGGCGCGGTGGTGCTGCACACCGCTTATATAAAGTGGCAAGAAGCGCTCGGCGGGGTGATGGCCCTGTCCACCTACGCGCCGACCTTCAAGGACGACCTCCAACTCAGCGCCAGCCAGCAGCGCATCCCCGCACTTTGCCTGCACGGCATCTATGACCCGGTGGTGCTGCCGGTCATGGGCCGCACGGCCTTCGAGTACCTGAAAAAATGGGGCGTCAGCGCCCAATGGCAGGAATACCCGATGGAACACGCGGTGCTGCCGGAAGAAATCAACGACATTGGCGCTTGGCTGACACAGTGCTTGCGCTGACGGTCGTATTCCTTGTAGTTGTCAGTGCAATCCGCTACGCCGAGCCCGAATCTTGCATTACACTGCCCGGCGTACATTCCTTAATCAATTGACGAGAAGACCGTGCTCAAAGCACTCAAGAAGATGTTCGGCAAAGGCGAGGATGAGCCACTCGCCGCCGAAAGCGCTGCTCCCGCGATGCAGCCACCCACGCCGGCCACCGCTCCCGCACCGGTGGCCCCGCTCAAGGCCGAGGAACCCCAACCCGTTCGCGCCGAACCCGCCGCCGCTGCCAAACCTCGCCGCGAGCGCAAGCCAAAACCACAAGCTTCGACCTGGAAGCTGGAAGACTTCGCCGTCGAGCCACAGGAAGGCAAAACCCGTTTCCACGACTTCAAGCTCTCCCCCGAGCTGATGCACGCCATCCATGACCTCGGCTTTCCTTATTGCACGCCGATCCAGGCTCAGGTCCTGGGTTTCACCCTGCGTGGCCAGGACGCCATCGGTCGCGCCCAGACCGGCACCGGCAAGACCGCGGCCTTCCTGATCTCGATCATCACCCAGCTGCAACAGACTCCCCCGCCGAAAGAGCGCTACATGGGTGAGCCACGGGCGCTGATCATCGCCCCGACCCGCGAACTGGTGGTGCAGATCGCCAAGGACGCCGAGCTGCTGACCAAGTACACCGGCCTGAACGTGATGACCTTCGTCGGCGGCATGGACTACGACAAGCAGCTCAAGGCCCTCGAAGCCCGCCACTGCGACATCCTGGTTGCCACCCCTGGCCGTCTGCTGGACTTCAACCAGCGCGGTGAAGTGCACCTGGACATGGTCGAAGTGATGGTGCTGGACGAAGCCGACCGCATGCTCGACATGGGCTTCATCCCGCAGGTGCGTCAGATCATTCGCCAGACCCCGCCGAAGAGCGAGCGTCAGACCCTGCTGTTCTCGGCCACCTTCACCGAAGACGTGATGAACCTGGCCAAGCAGTGGACCACCGACCCGGCCATCGTCGAGATCGAGCCGGAGAACGTTGCCAGCGAAACCGTCGAACAGCACGTCTACGCCGTTGCCGGCAGCGACAAGTACAAGCTGTTGTACAACCTGGTCACCGAGAACAAGTGGGAACGGGTGATCGTCTTCGCCAACCGCAAGGACGAAGTGCGGCGCATCGAAGAGAAACTGGTGCGCGACGGCGTGAATGCCGCGCAACTGTCCGGCGACGTGCCACAGCACAAACGCATCCGCACCCTGGAAAGCTTCCGCGAAGGCCGCATTACCGTGCTGGTTGCCACCGACGTGGCCGGTCGCGGTATCCACATCGATGGCATCAGCCACGTGATCAACTTCACGTTGCCGGAAGATCCGGACGACTACGTGCACCGTATCGGCCGTACCGGTCGTGCGGGGACCAGCGGTGTGTCGATCAGCTTTGCCGGTGAGGATGATTCCTACCAGTTGCCGGCGATCGAGGCGTTGCTGGGTCGCAAGATCAGTTGCGAGATGCCGCCGACCGAGTTGTTGAAATCAGTGCCTCGCAAGCACGCGTGATCGAGAAAACGCAGCCTTGGAGCTGCGTTTTTTTATGGCTGCAATTTTTTCGCGAGCAAGCTCGCTCCTACAGATTCAGACCATACCGTGTCTGTAGGAGCGAGCTTGCTCGCGAAGCCCCTTGGTAGCCCCAATCTTTTTTTCCACCGGGATAGCGAAGACTTAAACTAAAAGTCCATAATGGAAAAATTAGTTTAGAAACCAGTCACCCCGGAGTCTCGAATGGCCGCGCCCCTCGTTCTCGATCAGCAGCACGCCCGTCAACTGCTCGCCCAGGTGGATGTTCCCCAGGTGCTGCGCGATCTGTTCCGTGACCTGGCAGCCGGCCAGGCGGTGCAGCCACCGCAACAACTGGTGGAATTCCCGTCCGGCAAAGGCGACTTCATCAATTACGGCGGCGTGCTGGCGCAGGAGCGCGTCTACGGGGTCAAGACCTCGCCTTATATCGTCCGTGAGCAAGGCGCACTGGTTACCGCCTGGACCTTGCTGATGTCCATGGACAGCGGTCAGCCGCTGTTGCTGTGCGATGCCGGCGAACTGACCACCGCGCGCACCGCCGCAACCACTGCCGTGGCCGTGGATGCCCTGGCCCCGGCCGACGCCCGGCGCCTGACCCTTATCGGCAGCGGCCCGATTGCCCGTGCTCACCTGCATTACGTGCGCAACCTGCGCCCATGGCAGGACATCCGCCTGTACTCGCCGAGCCTGAACGGCAAGAGCGCCAGCGAACGCGACGCCCTCACCGCCCTTGATCCACGCCTGAGCCTGCACGACGACGCCGAAGCGGCCCTGGTCGATGCCGACGTGATCCTGCTGTGCACTTCGTCGGCCAAGCCGGTCATCGATCCGGCCAAGCTGAGCAAGCCGGCACTGATCACCTCCATCAGCACCAATGCGGTGCGTGCTCATGAAGTGCCACCGGCCAGCCTCGCGGCGATGGACGTGTACTGCGACTACCGGGTGACCACGCCGGGCAGCGCCGGGGAAATGCGCCTGGCCGCCGAGGAGCATGGCTGGAAGACCGACGCCATCGTCGGCGACCTGCCGGAGCTGATCAGCGGCCAGGCTCCACGCCCGGACTACCAGCGCCACGCGTTCTTCCGCTCCATCGGCCTCGGCCTGGAAGACATCGCCCTGGCCAACGCCCTGTACCACCTGCAACGCGCGCGCTGACAGCGTCGGAGGCCCCATGCAACAGGCTGATTTCATCATTATCGGCGCCGGTATCGCCGGCGCGTCCACCGGCTACTGGCTGGCCGCCCATGGCCGGGTGCTGCTGCTCGAGCGCGAGACGCTGCCGGGTTATCACTCCACCGGTCGTTCGGCGGCGCTGTACACCGCCGCCTACGGTACGCCGCAAGTCCGCGCCCTGACCCTGGCCAGCCGGGCGTTCTTCGACCAGCCGCCCGCCGGCTTCGCCGAGCACCCGCTGCTGACCCCGCGCGGCGAGATGACCGTGGACTTCGACGGCGACGCCGCCGAACTGCAACGCCAGTTCGACAGCGCGCGCGCCTGCGTGCCGGAGATGCAGTTGCTCAGCGCCGATGAGGCCTGCGCGCGCCTGCCGGTGCTGCGCCGCGAGAAAGTCCACGGCGCGCTGTACGACCCGAGCGCCAGCGACATCGACACCGATGGCCTGCATCAGGGTTATCTGCGCGGCATCCGCCGCCAACAGGGCGAAGTGCACGGCGACTGTGAAGTCCTCGCCCTGCATCGCGAGGACGACGGCCAGTGGCGCGTGGAAACCAGCCGCGGCGAATTCCGCGCACCGGTAATCATCAATGCCGCCGGCGCCTGGGCCGACCACATCGGCCAACTGGCCGGCGCCCGTCCGCTGGGCCTGCAACCCAAGCGGCGTGCCGCGTTCATCTTCGAAGCACCGGCCGACTTGGACACCCACGACTGGCCGATGCTGGTCAGCCTCGATGAGTCCTTTTATATGAAGCCGGACGCCGGCATGTTGCTCGGCTCGCCGTGCAACGCCGACCCGGTCGAACCCCACGACGTGCAGCCCGAAGAACTGGACATCGCCATGGGCATCTACCAGATCGAGGAAGCCACCACCCTGAGCATCCGCCGCCCGTTCCGCACCTGGGCCGGGCTGCGCAGCTTCGTTGCCGACGGTGACCTGGTGGCCGGTTTCGACGGCGCTGTGGCCGGCTTGTTCTGGGTCGCGGCGCAAGGCGGCTACGGTATCCAGACCTCGCCGGCGATGGGTCAGGCCAGCGCCGCGCTGGTGCGTGGCGAGCCCCTGCCCGCCCACCTCGGTGATTTCGGCCTGAGTGCCGAGCAACTCTCGCCCGCGCGCCTGGCCACCCGCCAGGAAGGATGACGCGCCCGCGCGTTTGCGGCACACTCCCAGCGCCCTGGCCCCAGGGCGCTGAACCCGTCCGGAGCCCGCCCGAATGTCGACACCCGATGATGTCCTGCAGAACTACCGGGCGATCGCCGATGCCATCGCCACGCTGTTCTTCCCCCATGCCGAAGTCGTGCTGCACGACCTGCGCACCCAGAAGATCGACTACATCGCCAACAACCTGTCCAAACGCGAAGTCGGCGACGACGCGGCGCTGGAAGACATGTTCGAGGAAGGTACCGACGAGACCAATATCGGCCCCTACGAGAAGCTCAACTGGGACGGGCAGAAGATCCGTTCCCTGAGCACGGTACTGCGCGACGCCACCGGCAACCCGCAGGCCGTGTTGTGCATCAACCTGAATATTTCCCTGTTCGAGAATGCCAAGGCGGCGCTGGATTTGTTCCTGTCACCGAGCAAATTGATCCCGCAGCCCGACGCCCTGTTTCGCGATGACTGGCAGGAACGGATCAATACCTTTCTCAACAGTTGGCTGCGCCAGCGTCAGCTCAGCCTCAATGTGCTCAACCGCGACCACAAGCGCGAGCTGGTCCTGGCCCTGCACGCCGAAGGCGCGTTCCGCGGCAAGAGTGCGGCCAACTATGTGGCCAATGTGCTGAATATGGGGCGGGCGACGGTGTACAAACACCTGAAGGAACTCAAGGCCTGAGGCTGCGGGTACCGCTTCGCGAGCAAGCTCGCTCCTACAGAAAGGGCAGCAGCCCCGGGCGCTTGAGTCAGGCGATCAGTCGCCGTAGATGTCGGTCTTGAAGTACTTGCTCTGGATCTTCTGGTACTCGCCATCGGCGCGGATTGCGGCAATGGCATCGTTCAGTTTCTTCACCAGCTCGGTATTGCCCTTGCGCACGGCGATACCAGCGCCTTCACCGACGAATTTCGGATCTTTCAGCTCAGGGCCGACAAAGGCGAAGCCCTTGCCGCGTGGCGTGTCGAGGAAGCCCAGTTGCAGCGGGATGGTATCGGCGAACACACCGTCCAGGCGCCCGCTTTCCATGTCCAGGAAGATTTCTTCGTTGGTGGTATACGGCACCACGATCACGCCCTTGGGCTCCAGCACCGCACGCACATAGCGGTCAGTCGTGGTGGCGCGCTGCACACCGATGCGCTTGCCCTTCAGGGCTGCGTACTGGTCGTCCACCTGGGTGCCTTCCTTCATCGCCAGGCGCGCCGACGTGAAGTAGTACTTGTTGGTGAAGTCCACGGACTTCTTGCGTTCTTCGGTGATGGTGATCGACGACAGGGCCGCGTCGATCTTCTTGACCTTCAGCGACGGGATCAGGCCGTCGTATTCCTGCTCGACCCACTGGCACTTGACCTTCATCTCGGCGCACAGCGCGTTGCCGATGTCGTAGTCAAAGCCTTCTATGCCGTTCGGGGTCTTGTAGGCAAAGGGCGGGTAAGCAGCCTCGATGCCGATGCGCAGAACGTCGTCGGCCGCGAACACAGGGCTGCTGGCCAACAGGCCAAGCGCCAGACCGGCGATCAGGTTGGAGGTCTTCATGATGGGGCTCTCTCGCTCGTTGTTGTGTTGGGGGTGACAAGACAGAGGAAAGGGGCCGGCCAGTGGCCGAACAATTTTATACTTATATTTCTATTATGGACTTTATCGTACACACGGCAGGTGCAAGCTACAAGCGCCAAGCTGCAAGAGAAAGCAGTCGGTGGCGTTCCAGCCTTTTTCTTGCAGCTTCAAGCTTGCAACTTGCGACTGCCCCTCACTACCAACGCTCAGCGGCGTCAGCATCACTCTGCTTGCCCTCGACCCAACGCGGGCCTTCGCAGGTCTGTTCCTTTTTCCAGAACGGGGCGCGGGTCTTGAGGTAGTCCATGATGAAGTTGCAGGCGTCGAATGCCGCCTGGCGGTGGGCGCTGGCGACGCCGACGAAGACGATCGGCTCGCCCGGTTCGAGCGCGCCAATACGGTGCAGCACCTCGACCTTGAGCAGTGGCCAGCGCTCCTCGGCCTCGATGACGATCTTGCCCAGCGCCTTCTCGGTCATGCCTGGATAGTGTTCGAGGAACATCCCCGCCACCTCCCGGCCATCATTGAAGTCACGCACATAACCAACGAACGCCACCACGGCGCCAACACCGACGTTGGCCGCGTGCATGGCATTGGTTTCCGCTCCCGGATCGAAGGGCGCGGTCTGGACCCGAACGCTCATCTCAACCTCCGGTGACCGGCGGGAAGAACGCGACTTCGTCGCCGTCTTCCAGGGCTTCGTCCGGCTTGCACAGGTCCTGGTTGCGCGCGCACATCAGGTTCTTCTCGGCCAGCACGGCGTAGCGCTCGCCCTTGTCGAGCAAGGCCTGGCGCACGTCTTCGATGCAGGCGAAAGCGCCGACGAGCACCTCGCCGTCCGTGCCCAGCAGTTCACGGTAGCGGGCGAAATACACCACCTTGATCGTCATTGCGCATCCGCCTGGTAGTGGCCGCTCTTGCCGCCGAGCTTTTCCAGCAGGCGCACGTTTTCAATGGTCATGCCGCGATCGACGGCCTTGCACATGTCATAGATGGTCAGCGCGGCGACGCTGGCGGCGGTCAGCGCTTCCATTTCCACACCGGTCTGCCCGGACAGCTTGCAGCGGGCGACGATGTGCACGGCGTCCTCGCCTTCGGCGCTCAGTTCGACCTTGACGCTGGTGAGCATCAGCGGATGGCACAGGGGGATCAGATCGCTGGTTTTCTTCGCCGCCTGGATCCCGGCAATACGCGCCACGGCAAACACATCACCCTTGGGATGGGCACCGTCGACGATCATCGCCAGGGTCTGCGGGAGCATGCGCACGCGGGCTTCGGCCACGGCTTCGCGGAAGGTCACGGCCTTGTCGGTGACGTCGACCATGGCGGCGCGACCTTGGGAATCGAGATGAGTCAGCACGGGGTTACTCCAGATCAGGAGCCCCGATTGTAAACCTGGGAGTCAGCTTTGCCAGCGAAAAAAACCGGGCGGCGCGAGGCCGCCCGGAGCGTGGTTTACAGGTGGGATTCGGCGTATTCGGCGAGGATCGACCGCGGCACGCCCTGCAGGGTGATGTGGACCCCGTTGGGGAAGTCCTTGAAGCGTTCAGTCAGGTAGGTCAGCCCGGAACTGGTGGCCGACAGGTAAGGGGTGTCGATCTGTGCCAGGTTGCCCAGGCAGATCACCTTCGAACCGGTACCAGCACGGGTGATGATGGTTTTCATCTGGTGCGGCGTGAGGTTCTGGCATTCGTCGATCAGGATCAGGCTTTGCTGGAAGCTGCGACCGCGAATGTAGTTCAGCGATTTGAACTGCAGCGGGACGCGTTCAAGGATGTATTCGACGCTGCCGTGGGTGCTCTCGTCGTCCATGTGCAGGGCTTCGAGGTTGTCGGTGATGGCGCCGAGCCAGGGTTCCATTTTTTCCGCTTCGGTGCCCGGCAGGAAGCCAATCTCCTGGTCCAGCCCCTGCACGCTGCGGGTGGCGATGATGCGCCGGTAGCGCTTGCTGACCATGGTCTGCTCGATAGCCGCGGCCAGGGCCAGGATGGTCTTGCCGGAGCCCGCGGCGCCGGTGAGGTTGACCAGGTGGATGTCCGGGTCGAGCAGCGCGAACAGTGCCAGCGCCTGATGAATATCGCGAGGTTTCAGGCCCCAGGCTTCCTGGTGCAACAGCGGTTCCTGATGGAGGTCGAGCAGCAGCAGTTCGCTGTCCTTGATGCCCTTGATCCAGCCGACGAAGCCCTGTTCGTCGATGATGAACTCGTTGACGTGGACCGCTGGCAGGTTGTCGATCAGTTGCACACGGTGCCAGGTGCGCCCCCGTTCCTGGCGGGTCTCGACCTTGCTCACGCGGTCCCAGAACGATCCGGTGACCGAGTGATAGCCCTTGGACAGCAGGCTGACGTCGTCAACCAGCTGGTCGGTACTGTAGTCCTCCGCCGCGATTCCACAAGCGCGGGCCTTGAGGCGCATGTTGATGTCTTTGGTCACCAGCACCACGTCGCGGTCCTTGCGCCGACTGCGCAGTTCCAGCACCTGGTTGATGATGATGTTGTCGTTCAGGTGTTCGGGCAGCAGACGGTGCGGTTCGGCACGCGGGGTCATCAGGATCGACAGGAAGCCCTTGGGCCCGCCCTTGCCACGCTGGATCGGTACGCCCTGTTCGACATCTTCGGGGTTGGCGTCACCGAGGGTCTGGTCGATCAGGCGGATGGCCTGGCGACATTCGGCGGCGATGGTGTGTTTTCCGGTCTTGAGCTTGTCGAGTTCCTCCAGCACCGTCATCGGTATCGCGACGTGGTGCTCCTCGAAGTTGAGCAAGGCGTTGGGGTCGTGAATCAGGACATTGGTATCGAGCACATACAGGATTGGCTGGTTGGAGGAAGGGTTGCGTCCTTGGTCATCCATACTCGGTCACCTTATGTGGAAGCTACACGATGCGGTACTTCGCGCATCGCAGAGTGACCGCCGCGCTTCCCGTATCCGCGTTGCTACGGGCGGGAAGAGAACCTGCCAACAAGGGGGCCTTGGAAGACGCCACCTGGCTGCAGGGTTCGGCTGTCTGACTCCTACATACCGCAAAAACCGTTACCGGAAAAAGCATTTTCATGCACAAGGGCAGTTTATTTTTCGCTTGGACGAATTGCCCTTGGCGGCGTCGCAAAGCGCGACTACATTCAAGGATGGAGCCCGTTGAAACGTTTCGCCCAGCCCCGGACTCCCCTGCTACTGCCGACCCGCGAAGTCTCGGCAACTCTCCCAGCCAATCCCGCTTTGTGCCGTGTGCGTCAGTACCCAGGTCACTACCGCCTGCGCTTTCGGCTGGCTGTCGTGCAACTGGATCAAGCCGCGACGCCATAACAACATCAGGCTCAAGGTGCGCTGCGCCGATTGCTCGGCGGTCAGCGGACTGAGGTCCTGGGCGTCGATATCCCACAACGTCACGCGCAGGTTCTGACTGGCGAAAAAGCCGGCGCTGTCGGCCCGGCGCTGGCCGTAGGGCGGGCGAAACAGTGGCACATACTGGTCAGGCAGATCGCCCTGAACCCGCGCCACACTGCGCAGCACCGAGTCTTCCCAGTCCTTCCACTGAGCATGGGAACGGTACTGCCAGCCCTGCACACCCACGCACTGTCCGCGATAGACCTCACGCAGCGCCGCAAGCGAAAGTTTGTCGCGCCGGCTCTGCACGCTCTGGCCGAGGACGAAGAACAGGCCGTCGAGTTTCTGCTTGCGCAGGAACACGCTCAATTGCTCGGTGCTGGCCCCGGCCATGCTCGGGCCACCATCGAAGGTGAACAAGAACACGCGGTCATTGAGGCGATCACCGTTGACCTCTGCGGCGTCGTAGAACATCACTTCGCTGGCGGTCTGCGGGAACAGCGCGGCCTTGCGCAGCAGTTCATTGAGGTAGGCGGTGTGGAATTGCCGGCTCGGCTCGGCCCAGCCGGCATAGAAGGAGTCGGCGTCGACGGCGAACTTCGCCGCCTGCTGGCGCAGGTCACCGAGGTTTTCGATGGCATAGCAGAACGACGCGTCCTGCTCGCAACTTTGCTGGGCCATGTCGTAGTTGCGCCACAGCGTGCGCCAGAGCCGTTCGCGGTATTCGCTGATGGCCGGCAGGTTGATCTGGCGCAGTTGCAGGCGCGCCGCCAGGGTCGGCTCGTTCAGCACCTCGGTTTCACTCAGGACCCGGGCAAAGGACAGAATCTCGGCCCGCGAAGCAACGTCGAACAGCACCGGGGTATCCAGCGTTTCCGGCCAGTGGCTGCGCTCGAACGTCGCGATTTCCAGCGGGGCGGCCTGGGCCACGAGGCTGAGCAGGGCTGTCAGGGCAACTAGGGCTATGCGCACGTTCACACTCTCCGGTTCATCCGCCGCGCACTATAGCAGCGCGCCCGGCTATCGCCGCGATAGCTGGAGAACATTGCCCCCGCCCCGTAGAATCGCGGCCACGATTCAAGGAGCCGACCTCATGCTGACGGTGATTTCCCCCGCCAAGACCCTCGATTACGACACCCCGCCCGTCACCTCGCGGCACACCCTGCCGCAGTACCTGGACGACTCCCAGGAACTGATCGTGCAACTGCGCGACCTGTCGCCGGCGCAGATCAGCGAACTGATGCACCTGTCCGACAAGCTCGCCGGCCTCAACGCCGCGCGTTTCGGTAGCTGGACCCCGGATTTCACCCCGGCCAACGCCAAGCAGGCGCTGCTGGCGTTCAAGGGTGACGTGTACACCGGGCTCAATGCCGAAAGCCTCAGCGAGGACGATTTCAGCTACGCCCAGGATCACCTGCGCATGCTGTCCGGCCTGTATGGCCTGCTGCGCCCGCTGGACCTGATGCAGCCGTATCGCCTGGAAATGGGCACCAAGCTCGCCAACGCCCGCGGTAAAGACCTGTATGCCTTCTGGGGCACGCGGATCAGCGAATGGCTGAACCAGGCGCTCGCCGAGCAAGGCGACGACCTGCTGTTGAACCTGGCCAGCAACGAATACTTCAGCGCCGTGAAACGCAGCGCCCTCAAGGCGCGGATCATCAACACCGAGTTCCGCGACCAGAAGAATGGCCAGTACAAGATCATCAGCTTCTACGCCAAGAAGGCGCGCGGCCTGATGAGCCGCTTCGTGATCCAGGAGCGCATCAATGATCCGGAGCGCTTGAAACAGTTCGATGTGCAGGGCTACTACTACAGTGCCGAGCAGTCGAAGCCGGATAACCTGGTGTTTTTGCGGGATCATCCTGACGACTGATCCGTCGCGTGGCTCATGGCCTTATCGCTGAGAAGCCAGCGACAAGGCCATGAGCACCAATCTCCCTCTCCCCGTCCAGAATCGCCATTATTCCGGCGCCAAAAAACCACCCTTCCATCCTTATCGCAAAACGCCATAAGACCGTTCGTAGTTTTTTGACGAAAAATCCTGAAAAACTTTTCAGTACTGGCACAAAACCATCTCACCTCAAGTTCGCCCTTTATATACCGGGACGAAACTCCCGCGTGCCATCAAAGTGAAAGTATCGGCAAGTAGAGAAATATTAAAAAATCTTTCACCAGCACTCTCCGCCCTCAGGAACTTATCCCCTCGCCGCTCGCTCATACCACCCGTAACGATTTTCGAACCATGTGTGAGAAATGACTTACATAACAAACTGAAGTCAGGAAGTTATACAGAGTCAGTCGAGCACTCGCCCGAAACCCTTTCGGTGCGCGGCTCACGCCCAGGAGAATACGCACTCACAACTCGTCCTAGTGGTTGATTTCAAAGGATTTAATCCACTTGAAAAAACAAGCACTGCAGTATTGAAAGTGCAGTACTGCAATAAAGACGGCTAGCGTTTTGGGCACGTCCCGATTAATGGCCATTGGCTGCCTACTTTGAGCGCGTGAACGTTCGCGCTCACAAATTACTTATGCCTGCACGCGGTACTGCGTATTTAACGCCACAGTTCCGTGCGCCCGAAAAACGGCTGGTAAATCAACCCGGTCCGGTTCTTTTAATGGAATCGGCAGTGCTAACTACATGAGGTGAATGCGATGCGTATCAGCATCTTTGGTTTGGGTTATGTGGGTGCAGTCTGTGCCGGTTGTCTGTCCGCACGAGGCCATGACGTGATTGGCGTGGACGTTTCCGCAACCAAGATCGACCTGATCAACCAGGGCAAATCCCCGATTGTCGAGCCAGGCCTCGAAGGCCTGTTGCAACAGGGCATCAGCACCGGCCGCCTGCGCGGCACCACCGACTTTTCCCAGGCCATTCGCGACAGCGATCTGTCGATGATCTGCGTCGGTACTCCCAGCAAGAAAAACGGCGACCTGGGCCTGGAATACATCGAGTCGGTCTGCCGTGAAATCGGTTTCGTCCTGCGCGACAAAGCCAGCCGCCACACCATCGTGGTGCGCAGCACCGTGCTGCCGGGCACGGTGAAGAACGTGGTGATCCCGATCCTCGAAGACTGCTCGGGCAAGAAAGCCGGGGTCGATTTCGGTGTCGCGGTGAACCCCGAGTTCCTGCGCGAAAGTACCGCGATCGCCGACTACGACAAGCCGCCCATGACCGTCATCGGTGAGCTGGACCGCGCCAGTGGCGACGTGCTCCAGGCCCTCTACGAAGAACTCGACGCACCGATCATCCGCAAGGACATCGAAGTCGCCGAGATGATCAAGTACACCTGCAACGTCTGGCACGCGACCAAGGTCACCTTCGCCAACGAGATCGGCAACATCGCCAAGGCGGTGGGTGTCGATGGCCGCGAAGTGATGGACGTGGTCTGCCAGGACAAGGCCCTCAACCTGTCGCAGTACTACATGCGCCCAGGCTTCGCTTTCGGCGGCTCGTGCCTGCCCAAGGACGTCCGCGCCCTCACCTACCGCGCCGGCAGCCTGGACGTGAAAGCACCGCTGCTCGACTCGCTGATGCGCAGCAACGAGTCCCAGGTGCAGAACGCCTTCGACATCATCGAAAGCCACGACAAGCGCAAGGTCGCCCTGCTCGGCCTGAGCTTCAAGGCCGGCACCGACGACCTGCGCGAAAGCCCGTTGGTGGAACTGGCCGAGCGCCTGATCGGCAAGGGCTACCAACTGAACATCTACGACCAGAACGTCCAGTACGCCCGCGTCCACGGCGCCAACAAGGACTACATCGAATCGAAGATCCCCCACGTCTCCTCGCTGCTCAACGCTGACCTGCAACAGGTCATCGACGACGCCGAGATCATCGTCCTGGGCAACCGCGACGAGCAGTTCCGCGCCCTCGCCCAACAGGCGCCGGCCGGCAAGCAAGTGATCGACCTGGTGGGCTTCATGAGCAAGGCCACCTGCCCGACCACCCGTACCGAAGGCATCTGCTGGTAAGCAGGCCGCGCGGGGCTGTCCGGCCCCGCGCGCTTTTTCCAACCTGACGTCACCGATACGGATGCAGAACATGCAAAGCCTCAAGCACGGCCTGCTACAGGCTGCCGGTTGGCTGTTCTACGTGACTTTGCTCATGTTGATCGCCCTGGCCTTGCCCAACACCCTGTTCGACCCCGACTCGAAGGATTTCCTCTTCCTGATCGGCGCCGTCGGCATCTGGCGCTATTCCATGGGCGCCACCCATTTCGTCCGCGGCATGCTGTTTCTCTACGTGGTTTACCCACGGCTGCGGCGCAAGGTGCGCAAGCTCGGCGCCGCCGCCGACCCGTCGCACGTGTACCTGATGGTCACCAGTTTTCGTATCGATGCCCTGACCACCGCGCAGGTCTACAGCTCGGTGATCCGCGAGGCGATCGACTGCGGTTACCCCACCACCGTGGTCTGCTCGCTGGTGGAAATGTCCGATGAGCTGCTGGTGAAAAGCCTGTGGGCCAAATACAACCCGCCTGAACGAGTCAGCCTGGACTTCGTGCGCATCGCCGGCACCGGCAAGCGCGATGGCCTGGCCTTCGGTTTCCGCGCCATCTCCCGTCACCTGCCGGACGACAACGCAGTGGTCGCAGTGATCGACGGCGACACCGTGCTCGGCGAAGGCGTGGTGCGCAAGACCGTCCCCTGGTTCAAGCTGTTCGGCAACGTCGGCGGCCTGACCACCAACGAATTCTGCGAAGTGCGCGGCGGCTACATCATGAGCGAGTGGCACAAGCTGCGCTTCGCCCAACGCCACATCAACATGTGCTCGATGGCCCTGTCCAAGCGCGTGCTGACCATGACCGGACGCATGTCAGTGTTCCGCGCAAGCGTAGTGACCAACCCCGAGTTCATCGCCGACGTCGAGAGCGACTCGCTGATGCACTGGCGCCTGGGTCGCTTCAAATTCCTCACCGGCGACGACAAGTCGAGCTGGTTCAGCCTGATGCGCCTGGGCTACGACACCTTCTACGTGCCTGACGCGGCGATCAACACCGTCGAGCACCCGCCGGAAAAGAGCTTCATCAAGGCCAGCCGCAAACTGATGTACCGCTGGTACGGCAACAACCTGCGGCAGAACTCCCGCGCCCTCGGCCTCGGCATGCGTCGCCTCGGCCTGTTCACCAGCGTGGTGCTGTTCGACCAGCGCGTGTCGATGTGGACCAGCCTGCTGGGCCTGACCGTCGCGGTGATCGCCAGCCTCAAGTTCGGCGGCAAGTTCCTCCTCGCCTACCTGCTGTGGATCGGCCTGACCCGCCTGATCCTGACCCTCATGCTGCTGTGCTCGGGGCACAAGATCGGCCCGGCTTATCCGCTGATCCTTTACTACAACCAGATCGTCGGCGCGCTGATGAAGATCTACGTGTTCTTCCGCCTCGACCGACAGTCCTGGACCCGCCAGCCCACTGCGCTCAAACGCGACCTCGCCAGCTTTCAACAATGGTTCAACACCTGGTCTTCCCGGACCATGACCTTCTCGGCGGCCAGCATCTTCGTTGCTGTGCTGTTCGTGGTCGTGTGAGCCGCGGTAACCCAACGGACCCAACAGGAAAACATAACCATGAATACCGCCGTGAACGTCAATGTCGTGCATGAGTCCGAAACCCAGCGTCAGCATGCCCGGGTGCGCATTCCCGCCAAGCTGCGCTATCTGGGGGCCAACCGCGAAACCCTGGAGATGAAGGTCGACGACCTCTCCGCCGGGGGCCTGAGCTTCCACGCCAAACAGCCACTGACGGTAGGCGACGTGCTGCGCGGCCGCCTGCAATTCACGGTGGACAACCTCGGCCTGTCGATGGACGTGGAATTCCAGGTGCGCTCCTTCGACCCGTCCAGCGGCCGCACCGGGGTGCAGTTCCAGAACCTCGAACAGCGCGACATCGCCACCCTGCGCCACCTCATCACCTCGCACCTGTCCGGCGAGTTGATCAGCATCGGCGACGTGCTCAGCACCCTGCAGCGCGACAACTTCACCAAGGCGCGCAAGCAGAAAGACACCCACGGCGGCCTGAGCCCGCTGGGCCGGCTGCGGGCGGTGACCTTCAGCCTCGGCGTGTTCGTGGTCGGGGTCGCGGCGTTCGGCTTTGTCGCCAAGTCGATCTACGGCCTGTACTTCGTCAGCCATGCCGAGGCCGGCGTGGTCAGCGTACCGACCACCCAGGTCACCATGCCCCGCGACGGCACTGTGCAGGCGCTGGTGGACAACGGTGGCGAAGTGGTCAAGGGCGCGCCGCTGGCGTCGTTCAGCACCAGCATGCTCGACCTGCTCAAGGGGCATCTGGACGACCAGCAACTGGAGCCGGCCAAGGTTGAAGAACTGTTCGGCAAGCAGATGAGCGGCACCCTCACCAGCCCGTGCGATTGCACCGTGGCGCGGCAACTGGTGGACGACGGCCAGTACGCGGCCAAGGGCACGGTGATCTTCCAGTTGATCCCGCGCACCACCAACCCGACGGTCGAAGCGCGCTTCAGCTATCGCCAGTTCGACGATGTGAAGCCGGGCACCCGGGTCAACTTCCAGGTTGCCGGCGAAGAGCAGACCCGTACCGGGCAGATCGTCAGCAGCAGCAACCTGAACCAGGACGACCTGTCTTCGGATATCCGCGTGCAGATCAAACCGGATGCACCGATGCCTTCGAACCTGATCGGCTTGCCGGCGAGCGTCAACGCCAAGCGGGGTCCGTCGCTGGACTGGTTGATCGATAGCGCTGTGGCGCATGGGCTCTGAAGAGGGTTCCACGATGAATAATCATATTGCGTCCATCGCGAGCAAGCGGAACGCCGCCCGGCTCTCTCCTACAGCAAATACGCACCCATCCGTTGTAGGAGCGAGCTTGCTCGCGATGAGGCCCCCAGCCTCACCACTGCTGTGCGCCCTGGTCCTGGCCATCAGCCTCACCGGCTGCGCCGGCCTCCCCGACCAGCGCCTGGCCAACGAAGCCCTGAAAAACGGTGACACCGCCACCGCCGAGCGCAACTACCGGCAACTCGCCGACCTCGGCTACAGCGAAGCCCAGGTCGGGCTTGCCGATATCCAGGTGGAAACCCGCGACCCGGCCAAGCTGAAGGAAGCCGAAGCCACCTACCGCGCCGCCGCCGATGTCTCGCCCCGCGCCCAGGCCCGCCTCGGCCGTCTGCTGGCAGCCAAGCCCGATGCCAGCGAAGCCGAGCGCCAGGAAGCCGAAACCCTGTTGAAGAAAGCCTTCGCCAACGGCGAGGGCAACACCCTGATCCCGCTGGCGATGCTCTACCTGCAATACCCGCAGAGCTTCCCGCGGATCAATGCGCAAAACCAGATCAACCAGTGGCGCACTGCCGGCTACCCGGAAGCGGGCCTGGCCCAGGTGCTGCTGTACCGCACCCAGAACACTTACGACCAGCACCTCGATGACGTCGAGCGCATCTGCAAGGCTGCGCTGACCAGCACCGACATCTGCTACGTCGAGCTCGCCACCGTCTACCAGAAACGCGCCCAGCCCGAGCAACAGGCGGCGCTGCTGGACCAGCTCAAAAGCGCCTACCAGCGCGGCGTGGTCCCGGCCAGCCGGGTCGACAGCGTGGCCCGCGTGCTGGCCGACCGCAACCTCGGCCAGACCGACGAAAAAACCGCCCAGGCCCTGCTCGAAAACATCGCGCCGCAGAACCCGGCGTCCTGGGTCAGCCTCGCGCAACTGCTCTACGACTTCCCCGAACTGGGCGACAGCGAGCAGTTGATGGGGTACATCGACAAGGGCCGCGCCGCCGAGCAACCGCGCGCCGAACTGCTGCTGGGTCGCCTCTACTACGAAGGCAAGACCCTGCCGGCCGACGCGCCGAAAGCCGAATCCCACCTGCTCGCCGCCGCCAGCGCCGGCGAGATCAGCGCCCATTACTACCTCGGCCAGCTTTACCGCCGCGGCTACCTGGGCGATGTCGAGCCGCAGAAGGCGGTCGATCACTTGCTGCAAGCCGCACGCGGCGGCCAGCTCAGCGCCGACTACGCCCTGGCCCAGTTGTTCAGCGAAGGCCACGGCATTCGCCAGGACCCGGTCAACGCCTGGGTCTTCGCCCAACTGGCGCAGGCCAACGCCAGCGAACAATCCACCACCCTGGCGGGCGAAATCGACGCCCAGCTCAGCCCCGAACAGAAAGCCGCCGCCCAGCGCCTGCTGGAACAGGAGCGCGCCGCCCGTGGCGCCATGGGCCCAGGCCCTGCAGCCCTGGCCATGCAAACGGTGCAAGCCCCCGACGACGAACCAGCTGAGGACTCCCTATGACGCTCAATCCGTGGATGAAAGCCGGCCTCGGCCTGAGCTTCGCGCTGTTCTGGGCCTGCCCGACCCTGGCCGCCGAAACCGCCGAAAAGAACTTCGGCCTGGAAGTGAAAATCACCGGCCAGTCCGAAGACGACCGTGACCTCGGCACCCGCGCTGGCGGCGACGTCAACGGCCTCGGCCTCGACCTGCGCCCGTGGGTGTTCTTCGAGCGCGGCGACTGGAGCGCCTACGCCATGGGCCAGGCCGTCGCGGCCACCGACATCATCGAGACCGACACCAGCCGCCAGTCCGCCGACGGCAGCGAAATCGACAATGCCAACAGCAGCAGCGACGACCGCGAAGCCAAGAAAAACTACCTGGCGATGCGCGAGTTCTGGGTCGGCTACAGCGGCTTCACCGCCTACCCCGGCGAGCAACTGCGCTTCGGCCGCCAGCGCCTGCGCAACGACGACGGCATGTGGCGCGACACCAATATCGAAGCGCTGAACTGGACCTTCGACACCACTCTGCTGCGGGCCAACCTCGGCGTGGCCGAACGCTTCAGCGAATACCGCACCGACCTCACGGAACTGGCCGCCGAAGACAAGGACCGCCTGCATGTCTACGGCGACGTGGCGGCGCAATGGACACCTGGCCACTGGGTCGGCCTGCGCGCCCACCACACCCACGACGACGGCAAGCTGAAGAACCCCGGCGAAACCCTCGACGTCCTCGACAAGACCCGCACCGGCGACCTCACCTGGCTCGGCGTCGAAGCCAACAGCGACGCCTACAACTGGCGCAACCAGAACACCGTCAATTACTGGGGCAGCCTCACCTGGCTGACCGGCGACCGCGACACCCTCGGCAGCACCACGGTGAACGGCGAGCAGGTCGCCACCGGCAAACAGAGCGGCGACGTCAACGCCTGGGCCACCGACCTCGGCATCCGCCTGCGCCTCGACCCCAACTGGCAAGTCGGCGCGGCCTACGCCCGCGGCAGCGGTGGTGGCGGCAGCGACGGCTCGAACAACTACGAGCAGACCGGCCTTGAGAGCAACCGCTCCAACTTCACCGGCACCCGCTCGCGCGTGCACCGCTTCGGCGAAGCCTTCCGCGGCGAGCTGGGCAACCTGAAAGCGGCGACCCTGTTCACCTCCTGGCAACTGCGCGACGACTACGACGCCAGCCTGATCTACCACAAGTTCTGGCGCGTCGATGGCGACCAGAACCTCGGCGGCAGCGGCATCAACGCAGTGGTCGACGACGGCGGCATCAACCGTCCGCTGATCCAGGGCGAGAAAGATGTCGGGCAGGAAATGGACCTAGTGGTCACCAAGTACTTCAAACAGGGCCTGCTACCGGCGGCGCTGAGCAAGTCGATCGACGAACCCTCGGCGCTGGTGCGTTTTCGCGGCGGCGTGTTCAAGCCGGGCGACGCCTACGGCAAAGAGGCCGACTCCTACATGCATCGCGCCTTCGTTGACGTGGTCTGGCGCTTCTGATGCACGGAGAGCACTGACATGAACCTTCACCCGAACAGGCTCCACGCCCTGCTGGCCGGCGCCCTGCTGCTGGCCGCCGGCATCGCCCAGGCCAATGGCCAGGCGGCGCCGACCGCCAAAGGGCTGCAACACGCCAAGACCTACACCGTCAGCAGCGCGCCGGTGGAGCCCTTGCACATGGACCCGCCGACCCTGCCGGACCTCAGCGGCTACACCGCCGAGGCGGTGCAGAAGAAGATCGACCGCCGTCACAAGGGCCAGGTTTCGGTGCGCCGCATGCTCCAGGAAACCACCCTCAAGGAGTTCATCGGCGGCGACAACAAGGGCGCCGAATGGGTCGCCCGCCAGCGCGGCATTCCCCAGGCGATCTTCATCGACGGCGGCCACGTGGACTTCGCCGAACTGGCGAAAAAAGTGCCCGAGCGCTATGTCCGTGAAGTCTCGCCGGGCGTGTACCTGGCCCGCCTGCCAATCGTCGTCGGCCACGACGCGACCCTGGAAATCAACGGCAAGGTCAAGGAACTGCGGCTGTCGCAGGAAGGCGGCTCGTTCTTGGTCAACGACGGCAAACTGTTCGTCAGCGACAGCCGGGTGGTCGGCTGGCGCGAGGCGGAAAACCGCCCCGCAACCTTCCGCAAGCCGGATGAATTCCGGCCGTTCCTGCTGTCGTGGGGCGGCACCGAGACGTACATCGTCAACACCACCATGGCCAGCTTCGGCTACGCCAAGAGCAAGTCCTACGGTGTGAGCATCTCGCAGTACACGCCGAACATGGCCAAGCAGATGGGCCGCGCCGAACCCACCGGCTGGATCATCGGCTCAACCTTCAGCGACATGTGGTACGGCTTCTACTGCTACGAAACCAGCGACTTCGTGGTCAAGGACAGCACCTACCGCGACAACATCGTCTACGGCATCGACCCCCACGACCGCTCGCACCGGCTGATCATCGCCGGCAACACCGTGCATGGCACCAAGAAGAAACACGGGATCATCATTTCCCGCGAGGTCAACGACAGCTGGATCATCAACAACAAGAGTTTCGACAACAAACTCTCCGGCGTGGTGATCGACCGTAACAGCGTCAACAACCTGATCGCCTACAACGAGATTTACCGCAACCACACCGACGGCATCACCCTGTACGAGAGCGGCGACAACCTGATCTGGGGCAACAAGCTGATCAGCAACCGTCGCCACGGCATCCGCGTGCGCAACAGCGTGAACATCCGCCTGTACGAGAACCTCGCCATGGCCAACGGCCTGGTGGGTGTCTACGGGCACATCAAGGACCTGTCCGACACCGACCGCGACATCGCCCTCGACCCGTTCGACACCAAGGTCTCGCTGATCCTCGTCGGCGGCGAACTGGCGGCCAACGGCAGCGGCCCGCTGTCCATCGACTCGCCGCTGAGCGTCGAGCTGTACCGGGTGTCGATGCTGGCCCCGAGCAAGGCCAGCGGCATCAGTTTCTCCGGCGTGCTCGGCGAGCGTCAGGACGAGATCCTCGACCTGATGGTGCGCCAGCAGAAGGCCGTACTGATCGACCCGGTCGAGCGCCAGACCGAAATGCTGGATTGAGGAAGCCCGACATGACCCCACACCTGATGAAACTCCTCGGCCTCAGCGCCGCCCTGCTGGCGATCAGCAACGGCGTGCGCGCCGACGAGGTCAAGGCGCCGACCTTCAGCGCCGAGCCTTGCTGCCAACTGTGCCCGGAAGCGCACGATGCCAGCCGCTACACCACCCGCTACCAGCAGAACTTCACCACGCTGGTGCAGGCCCAGGGCGACTGGCTGTTCCGTACCAAGGAAGACCTGCGCACCGAGTTCAACACCACCCCGGCCGGCTACAAACGCCTGCAGCAGATCCACGATGCGTTCAAGGCGCGCGGCATCGAGCTGGTGGTGGTTTACCAGCCGACCCGTGGTCTGGTGAACCGCAACATGCTCAACCCCGCCGACAAAGCCGCCTTCGATTACCAGAAGGCCCTCGGCAATTACAAAGCGATGCTCAAGCGCTTTGGCGGCATGGGTTACAACG
The DNA here is from genome assembly GCF_903166565.1 of Pseudomonas sp. Marseille-P9899. Lineage (NCBI taxonomy): Bacteria > Pseudomonadati > Pseudomonadota > Gammaproteobacteria > Pseudomonadales > Pseudomonadaceae > Pseudomonas > Pseudomonas sp. Marseille-P9899. The sequence goes on along the minus strand of NZ_CAESCG010000003.1, from coordinate 322,133 downwards.
TGCCCGACCTGTCGCCGCTGACCAACGAGCAACTGGCCGCCGCCGATCAGGGCAAGGATTTCTACTTCCGCGGCGACCAGCACTGGACGCCTTACGGCGCCGAGCGCGCGGCAAAAATCGTGGCCGAGACGGTGCACTCGATGCCCGCCTTCGAAGGCATTCCGCGCAAGGAATTCGAGACGACCAAATCCGGGCGCATGGGCAAGACCGGCACCCTGCACAACGTCGCCGGTCAGCTCTGCGGCACTAGCTACGCGGTGCAGTACATGGACCAGTTCGCCACCGAGCCCAAGGGCGAAAGCGGCGGCGACGACCTGTTCGGTGATTCCGGCAACGCGCAGATCACCTTGGTCGGCACCAGCCACAGCGGCAAGAACTACAACTTCGCCGGCTTCCTGGAACAGTACATCGGTGCCGACGTGCTCAACGTCGCCTTCCCCGGTGGCGGTTTGGAAGGCTCGATGATCCAGTACCTGGGCAGCGAGGAATTCAAGAAAAACCCGCCGAAGATTCTGGTCTGGGAATTCTCGCCGCTGTACCCGCTCAACCAGGAAACCATCTGGCGGCAGATGCTCGCCCTGCTCGACAACGGCTGCGAAGGCAAGCTGGCGCAGATGAGCGCCAGCACCGCGCTCAAGCCGGGCGCCAACGAGCTGCTGGTCAATGGTCGCAACGGCGTGATCAAGGACCTGACCAATCGCAATCACCAGCTCGATATCCGCTTCGAGGACACCTCGGTGAAGACCCTCCAGGCCACCCTCTGGTACCTCAACGGCCGCCACGAAGACCTGAAGATCGACAAGCCGACCACCTCCGACACCGATGGCCGTTTCACCTTCCAGTTGCGCGAGGACGAGGACTGGGCCGGGCAGACCTTGCTGGCCGTGGAACTCCAGGGTCCGGAAAACGGCAGCCAGAAGGTGCAGGCCACCTTGTGCAAACGCGGTTCAGGCGATGCCTCGCGCAACGCCCAGGCCGGACTGTGAGGACACCATGAACAGACTCAGCATGCTCGCCAGCGCGGTACTGCTCAGCCTCGGCGGCCAGGTCATGGCCGCAGGGCTGGTGCCGCCGCCCGGCTACTACGCCGGCATCGAGAAACAGAAAACCGGCAAGAACGACTTCAAGTGCGATGCCGTGCCGACGCCCTACACCGGCAAGCTGCAATTTCGCAGCAAGTACGAAGGCTCGGACGGCGCCCGCTCGACCCTAAACGAAGACGCCGAACAGGCCTTCCGCGACTCCACCGCCAGCATCACCACCCTGGAGCGCGGCGTCGCCCAGCAGGTCACCCGCTACCTGCGTGATGGCCGTCCGCAGCAACTGGACTGCACGCTCACCTGGCTGGGCACCTGGGCGCGGGCCGATGCGCTGCTGTCGAAAGACTTCAACCACACCGGCAAGTCGATGCGCAAATGGGCGCTGGGCAGCATGAGCAGCGCCTGGCTGCGCCTGAAGTTCTCCAATGCGCGGCCGCTGACGGCGCATCAGGCCCAGGCCGAGGAAATCGAAAAATGGTTCGGCCGCCTGGCCGATCAGGTGGTCAGCGACTGGAGCAACCTGCCGCTGGCCAAGATCAACAACCACAGCTACTGGGCCGCCTGGTCGGTGATGGCGACTGCCGTCGCGACTGACCGCCGCGACCTGTTCGACTGGTCGGTGAAGGAATACCGCGTCGCCGCCAACCAGATCGACGACCAGGGCTTCTTGCCCAACGAACTCAAGCGCAAGCAACGCGCCCTCGCCTACCACAACTACGCCCTGCCGCCGCTGGCGATGATTGCCAGCTTCGCCCAGGTCAACGGCGTGGACCTGCGCGATGAAAACCATCAGGCGCTCAAGCGCCTGGGCGATCGGGTGCTGAGCGGGTCGAAAGATCCGTCGGCGTTCGCGCGCAAGAACGGCGAGGACCAGGACATGAAAGACCTCAAGGTCGGCAGCAAGTACGCCTGGCTGGAGCCGTGGTGCAGCGTCTACGCCTGCGGCGCCGACGTGCAGCAGCGCCGGCATGACTTGCAGCCTTTCAACAGCTTCCGCCTCGGCGGGGATGTGACGCGGGTGTACGACCCGGGGGCGGAGGCCCGGAAATAGGGGCTGCTCTGCAGCCCTTCGCGAGCAAGCTCGCTCCCACAACATCAAAAGCAGCAGCGATCCCTGTGGGAGCGAGCTTGCTCGCGAAGGACTGCAAAGCAGTCCCAAAAAAAGGTTTCCCCCATCTTCACGGCTGGGGGGTTTGGGGGGCGCTGTTGCCCCGGATGCTTGAACAACAAGGAGAACCGGGATGGTCTTCTCATCCAACGTGTTCCTGTTCCTGTTTTTGCCGACCTTCCTCGGCCTGTACTACCTGAGCGGGCAACGCTACCGCAACCTGCTGTTGCTGCTGGCCAGCTACCTGTTCTACGCCTGGTGGCGGGTGGACTTCCTCGCGCTGTTCGCCGGGGTCACCCTGTGGAACTACTGGATCGGCCTGAAAGTCGGCGCCGCCGGCGTGCGCACCAAACCCGCCCAACGCTGGCTGCTGCTCGGCGTGGCAGTGGACCTGTGCATCCTCGGCTACTTCAAGTACGCCAACTTCGGCGTCGACAGCATCAACGCGATCATGACGTCGTTCGGCCTCGAACCGTTCATCCTCACCCACGTGCTGCTGCCGATCGGGATCTCGTTCTACATCTTCGAGTCCATCAGCTACATCATCGACGTGTACCGCGGCGACACCCCGGCCACCCGCAACCTGATCGACTTCGCCGCCTTCGTCGCGATCTTCCCGCACCTGATCGCCGGCCCCGTGCTGCGCTTCAAGGACCTGGCCGACCAGTTCAACCACCGCACCCACACCGTCGACAAGTTCGCTGAAGGCTGCACCCGCTTCATGCAGGGCTTCATCAAGAAAGTGTTCATCGCCGACACCCTGGCGGTGGTCGCCGACCATTGCTTCGCCCTGGAAAACCCCACCACCGGCGATGCCTGGCTCGGCGCGCTGGCCTACACCGCGCAGCTGTACTTCGACTTCTCCGGCTACAGCGACATGGCCATCGGTCTCGGCCTGATGATGGGTTTCCGCTTCATGGAGAACTTCAAGCAGCCGTACATCAGCCAGTCGATCACCGAGTTCTGGCGGCGCTGGCACATCAGCCTGTCGACCTGGCTGCGCGACTACCTGTACATCACCCTCGGCGGCAACCGCGGTGGCACCTTCGCCACCTACCGCAACCTGTTCCTGACCATGTTGCTGGGCGGCCTGTGGCATGGCGCCAACTTCACTTACATCCTCTGGGGCGCCTGGCACGGCATGTGGCTGGCGATCGAGCGGGCGCTGGGCCTGGACACCAATCCGCAACGCTTCAACCCGGTCAAATGGGCCTTCACCTTCCTGCTGGTGGTGATCGGCTGGGTAATCTTCCGCGCTGAAAACCTGCACGTCGCCGGCCGCATGTACGCCGCCATGTTCAGCCTCGGCGACTGGAGCCTCTCGGAACTCAACCGCGCCAGCCTCACCGGCCTGCAAGTGGCAACGCTGATCCTGGCCTACATCACCCTGGCCTGGTTCGGCCTGCGCGACTTCTATCGCAACGCCAAGCCGACCGCCAAAGCCAGCCCGGTGGTGATCCACAACGACGGCAGCGTCGGCCTCGACTGGAGCCTCTACGCCACCCGCGCGCTGGTGCTGCTGCTGTTCGTGGCCTCGATCCTCAAGCTCTCGGCGCAGAGCTACTCGCCCTTCCTCTACTTCCAGTTCTGAGCGAGCCGACCATGACCCGATCATTACGCATCCTCTACTCCCTGCTGTTCCTCGCGCTGTTGGCGGCGCTGGGCCTGTGGTCACTCGGCGGGCTCGGCGGCTTCCAGCGCACGGCGCAGATGAGCCTGCTCGACGGCAAGCTGGCCAAGGCCGCCGAAACCCACTACGACGAGCAATTCCCGCTCAAGCGCATCGGCACCAACCTATGGGCGGCGCTGGACTTCAAGCTGTTCAACGAAGGCCGTCCCGGCGTAGTCCTGGGCCGCGACCAGTGGCTGTTCAGCGACGAGGAATTCAAGCCGGCGGCCAACACCGAGCAGGCCCGCACCGAGAACCTCGCCTTGCTGCGTGGCGTGCGCGACACCCTGCGCGAGCACGGTGTGGAACTGGTGCTGGCGATCGTCCCGGCCAAGGCACGGGTCTACCCCGAGTACATTGGCAAGCAGGCCCCGGCCAGCGTCCACAATGACCTCTACAACGCCTTCCACGCCCAGGCCCGTCAGGCCAACATCTTCGCCCCGGACCTGTTCGGCCCGCTGCAAGCGGCCAAGGCCCGCGGCCAAGTGTTCCTGCGCACCGACAGCCACTGGACGCCGATGGGCGCGGAAGTCGCCGCCCAGCAACTGGCCGAAGCGGTGGCCCGGCAGACCCTGCTCAACGGCGAGCCGCAGACCTTCGTCACCGAGGACCAGCAGCAGACCCCGTACAAGGGCGACCTGACCAATTTCCTGCCGCTGGACCCGCTGTTCAGCAACCTGCTGCCCAAGCCCGACCAACTGCAGAAACGCAGCACCCGCGCCACCGAAGAAGGCCACGGCGACGACGGCGCGCTGTTCGCCGACAAGCAGATCCCGGTAGCTCTGGTCGGCACCAGCTACAGCGCCAATCCCAACTGGAACTTCCTCGGCGCCCTGCAACAAGCGCTGCGCAGCGACGTCGCCAACTACGCCGAAGACGGCCATGGCCCGATCCTGCCGATGCTCAAGTACCTGCAAAGCGAAGAATTCAAAAACAGCCCGCCACAAGTCGTGGTCTGGGAATTCCCCGAGCGTTATCTGCCAATCAAGAACGATCTCAGCGGCTTCGATCCGCACTGGATCGCGCAACTGAAAAAAACCCGTACATCCCATCAAGAGCTGGCCCTGTCGTCCCATCGGACGGAACACTGAAGAGGAAACGCACATGACCTTGCACACTTCCAAGCACCGTATCGCCAAAGCCTGCGCCCTCGCTGCCGGCCTCACCCTCGCCTCGCTGCAAGCCTGGGCCGGCGGTGACGCCGCGCTCTACGGCCCGACCGCACCAAAAGGCTCGACCTTCGTGCGCCTGTACAACGCCTCCAGCCAGCCGGTCGAAGCCACGGTCGGCAACACCCCGATCAACCAGGTCGGGGCGCAAGCCAGCAGCGACTTCAGCTTCATGCCGCAAGGCGACTACAGCGCCAAAGTCGGCAGCGCCAACCTGCCGGTAAAACTGGCCGCCGACCACTACTACACCCTGGTCAACCACGCCAATGGCAAGCCGCAACTGGTGGAAGAACCGCCGTTTCGCAACAAGCAGAAATCCCTGGTGCGCGTGCAGAACCTGAGCGACCAGGCCCTGACCCTGAAGACCGCCGACGGCAAGACCGAAGTGGTCAAGCCGGTGGCCGCCAGCAGCCGCGGCGAACGCGAGATCAACCCGGTCAAGGTCAGCCTGGCGCTGTACGAAGGCGACAAGAAAGTCAGCGACGTCAAACCGGTCGCCCTGGAGCGCGGCGAAGCCGCCGTGCTCTATGTCACCGGCTCCGGCAACACGCTGTCCCCGGTCTGGGTCAAGCGCCCGGTATCGACCCGTTAATCCCACTGCCCTTTATTGAACGATTCGGAGAACACCCATGATTCCAGTCATCCTGTCCGGCGGTAACGGTTCGCGTCTGTGGCCACTGTCGCGCAAGCAATTCCCCAAGCAGTTCCTGGCCCTCACCGGCGAACACACGCTGTTCCAGCAGACCCTGTCGCGGCTGGTGTTCGACGGCATGGACACGCCCATCGTGGTCTGCAACAAAGACCACCGCTTCATCGTCAACGAGCAACTGAACACCCTGAGCCTGGAGACCCAGGCCATCCTCATGGAACCCTTCGGCCGCAACACCGCACCGGCGGTGGCGCTGAGCGCGATGAAGCTGATCAATGAAGGCCGTGACGAGTTGATGCTGGTGCTGCCGGCCGACCACGTGATCGACGACCAGAAAGCCTTGCAACGCGCTCTCGCCCTGGCCACCGTAGCCGCCGAGCGCGGCGAGATGGTGCTGTTCGGCATCCCCGCGACCAAACCGGAAACCGGTTACGGCTACATCCGTTCCAGCCAGGACGCGCTGCTGCCCGAAGGCGTCAGCCGGGTGGCGCAGTTCGTGGAAAAACCCGATGAAAAACGCGCCCGCGAGTTCGTCGACGCCGGCGGTTATTTCTGGAACAGCGGCATGTTCCTGTTCCGCGCCAGCCGCTTCCTCGAAGAGCTGAAAAAACACGACCCGGACATCTACGACACCTGCCTGCTGACCCTCGAACGCAGCCAGGAAGACGGCGACAGCCTGAGCATCGACGAAGCCACCTTCGCTTGCTGCCCGGACAACTCCATCGACTACGCCGTGATGGAAAAAACCCAGCGTGCCTGCGTGGTGCCGCTGTCTGCGGGCTGGAGCGATGTCGGCTGCTGGTCATCGTTGTGGGACGTGCACCCGAAAGACGACAACGGCAACGTCACCAAGGGCGACGTGGTGGTGCAGGACAGCCACAACTGCATGATCCACGGCAACGGCAAACTGGTGTCGGTGATCGGCCTGGAAAACATCGTCGTGGTCGAAACCAAGGACGCCATGATGATCGCCCACAAAGACAAGGTTCAGGGCGTCAAGCAGATGGTCAACACCCTCGACGCGCAAGGCCGCAGCGAGACGCAAAACCACTGCGAGGTCTACCGACCGTGGGGCTCGTATGACTCGGTGGACATGGGCGGGCGCTTCCAGGTCAAGCACATCACCGTCAAGCCGGGCGCCAGCCTGTCGCTGCAGATGCACCACCACCGTGCCGAACACTGGATCGTGGTCACCGGCACCGCCGAAGTGACCTGCGACGAGAACGTGTTCCTGCTTACCGAAAACCAGTCCACCTACATCCCGATCGCCTCCATCCACCGCCTGCGCAACCCCGGAAAGATCCCGCTGGAAATCATCGAAGTGCAGTCCGGCAGTTACCTGGGCGAAGACGATATCGAGCGCTTCGAAGACATCTACGGGCGCTCGACGCCGATCGAGCGTGGGGTGTCGATCAAGACGATTGCGCAGTAATGCAGCCATGATCTGCGCGGCACTTACCTGTGCCGCGCAGATCAACCGCGCCTGGCGAAGGCGAGGAAGTTGCCGATGCTTCGGTCGGGGTTGGAATAATCGCCGAACCTCAACAACACCTCTCCGGCTTTATTCACCACGCCCAAGACGCTGGAAGCACCGCCGTCGAGGTTCAGCGAGCGGCCAGGGTCGGCATTCATGCGGTCGATCCGGGCCACTGCGTCAGCCCACTCGGCCATGGTGTAGCCGGTGCCTTCCGGGCCTCGGCCCTTGCTCGAACCTACAACCAGCCTTGTCCGGCCATCGGTACCCGAAGCCGGCTGACTGATCGCCGAGCGGGTATTTCGCTGGTCCGCGTGCCCCAGATTACCCGGCACATTGGTACCGCGACTGAAGATGAACCGGGAATGATTGAGATGGTCCTCGGTGAAAGAAGCGATGCCCTGGAATGCCAGCATCGGAGCGGAATGAATATAAGAAAGGTCTGCCATGAGCAATTTATGGTAGTCGCGAGCATGCACCTCGGGGATCGCAACCGAGTGCACGGTTTTGCTGTCGATCACTGCTGCGCCGATCGGACTGCTCTCGGGAAGCCTGCGGTCTGTCGTACTCTGCCAATTGAAAAAGCCACCATTGATAAACGCCATATGACTGGCGCCCCCGGTTTTCGCCACAGCGTTCAACTGCCGCCCGGCAATGGACTGAAGCGAAGTCAGAGCCCGGTTGGCCCCGGCAACTTTTCCTTTGTAACTCGAATCGATCGACAGCCAGGTCAATGATCGGTGCGCGGGAAACTGTCGTCCGTCGGGAAACCGGCAGCCTCGAAGACAGAACGGTCTCCGGACAGGTGCACCTTGACGATCCCCGGCGCCACACTGGCGATGGCCTTGCGGTGAAAGTTGTAGGCCGTTCTCCATCGCTCCCGCGCCTTTTGCGAGTTGTGGCCCGTCAGGTCGATATGGGTCAGCGGGCTGTTCCTGAGCATCCGGTAGAGGTTCAATCCATCCACCGCCCCGGCCGGATCAGGGTTGAGCCAGCGCTGTAGCCAAGGCATGTAGTAACGGGCGCCGTAGTAATACAGCCCGGTCGCATCCCGCTCCTTGCCCGAATAACGGTGGGTCTTGTAACCCACCTCGATCTCGCTGCGCCCGGCCATCCAGGCGGTGCCACCGAAGGGGTAATACACCTCGTGACTGATCAACGCTGCCGTCTCATCCAGCTCCAGGGTGCAGGAGCCGAGATGATCGCTCAGGGCATAGCGCTGCTGGTCCGGGGCGATTTCAGCGGGGCGCCCGGCCAACCAGTGCAACACCCGCACACCGCATGTACCGGCCTGTACGGTGATGATCTGCAATCGCTCGTCGGTGACCGCGTTGTCGTGCAGTTCCAGACCCGGCAGGTAGCGCACTTCGCTGTGCAGAAGTCGACCCGCAACCAATGCCGAGCGTTGCTTGCGCACGCGCTGGCCGGCGCCATCGTAAAGGTAACGCTCGGTGTCGTTGGCGGCGCCTTCGCGGATCACCGGATGGACTTCGCTCAACTGGTTGCGCACATCCCAGTGCAGCCGCCGGCCCGGTTGCAATTCCAGCCGGTTGCCGCTGGCGTCGAAGCGCTCGAGAAAGTCGTTGTCACTGGGTGGGCGATCGCCGAACTGTTCCAGGCAGCGGTTGCTGTGGCGGTCCGCAGTCAGGATTCGTCCGTGAGATTGCGCCCCGACATGGGTCAGTTCCAGCAGATTGCCGCCGGCGTCATAGCGATAGGTCTGGCGGTAGTTGGCGCGCGCCTGTGGGTCGTTCAGCGTGCCCTGCCCCTTGCTCGTCGCCCCGGCTTCCCAGCCGCTCGCCTCGATCAATTGATAGAGGCTGTCGTAGCGGTAGTGGCAGCGCGGCTCGATGCGCTGGTTGGCGAAGTGGCGCAATGGCTGGGCGCGGTCTTCCACTTGGATGACATTGCCTGCGGGGTCGTAGCCGTAATGAATGTCTTGCAACGTTTCGCCGGTCTCGCGGCGGGCGCTCAGGCTGAGCAGGCGGCCGTCCTGCTCGCAGTAGGCGCGCTGGATGATCACGCCGTTGCCGAGTGTTTCTTCCAGCATCTGACCCGAGGCGTTGTAGCGCGCATGGCTCAACAGCGTTTGCACCGGCTGGCCAACCAGCTGGACGCGGACCTGTTGCAGCTCACCGCTCAGCTGTGAATGGAAGGATTGGCGATGCCCACCGGCGTCGGTCTGTTCCAGCACCTGGCCCAGCGGGCCGTGGCGCCAGTTGGTCGAAGCGCCCTCGCCCGCTTCCAGCAGCGCATCGCGGGCGTCGATAGCGACGGGCCAGTCTGACCCGTCGGTTGCAGCCAGAAAATGCCGCCGCTCGGTACTTGCCTCGCCCGTCAGCGAGAAGCCAGACCAGCGGCGCGTGCCCGCCGTGTCGTCATGGCGCAACAGGCGACCGCTGCGGTTGTGCTGGCCGTTTTCGTCGCGGCCATCGGCGTAGGTGAAGCGTTCACTGCAGCGCTGCGGTTGGTGCGCCGACTGCTCGAACACTGCCACCGGACGCAGCAAGTCGTCGTACTCCACCGTGCGCCGGCTGCCGCGCCCATCCCACTGGCAAACCACCTGCCCCGCCTCGCCCGACAAGCTGCAACACCAACCGTTATCCACACCGTCACTGCCAAGCACCTGGCCCGATAACGACTGCACCGTTACAAGATTCGCGGGCGCCTCAGGTAACGCCCACAGCCGTGGATCACGCTGCTCGACCCGCTGGCCAGCGGTGTCGAAACAGGTGTGATCAATCCGCAACTGCGCCGCTGCACCGGGCGCAACGCGGCAGTAATCCACCGAACGCACAGTCAACCCTCGGGGGTCGCTGACAGTCAGGTGAGGGGTCTTGGCGTGCATTACCCGGGCCTCGAAGGCGAATGCCCCACTCTACTGCCACCCGCCTGCGCCATCACCTGACAAAAATGCCAGGTCGCTGCGTTTTTTCAGGCAAAAGGTAGTGCGTAAAGCGCGGAAACTTCCTCAATCTTCGACTTTCTTGTAGGCAACTTCCCAAGCATGCTGCACCGCCCGCCAGCTTGTTGCGCGGTGTGGAATCGCTGCCTAGTCTCCCTCCGTCGTTGCCAAATCAACGGACGGATTAGCACATCAACAACCTGTCATGGCGGCTGTACGTGTGGGCACCTTCGGGTGCGCCGGGGTTTCTCGTGGCTCGGTCTGCTAACCCGCGTACAGTGGCCACCCTTCGTTTAGCGGCGAAGTGAGGGGAGCACCTGACAGAAATGCCAGGTCGCCGCGATTTTTCAGGCGAAAGGCGGCGCCTAAAGCGCAGAAACTTCCTCAATCTCCGACTTTCTTGTAGGCAACTTCCCAAGCATACTGCCCGGCCCTGCCAGCTTGTTGCGCTCTGTGGAATCGCTGCCTAGTCTCCGTCCGTCGTTGCCAAATCAACGGCCGGATTAGCAGTCCGAACGATACAAACCCAACAGCAACCCGTTATGGCGGCTGTGCGTGTGGGCACCTTCGGGTGCGCCGGGTTCTGTGTCCTCGGTCTGCTAACCCACGCACAGTTGCCACCCTTCGTTTAGCAGCGAAATGTGGCCGCTCCATAAGCCGACGCAGAGTATTGCCATGAAAAAACTCGTCCCCGATCCCCCGCCCGTTGCCTCCATCCGCCCCGGTGTCACCCATGACGAGGCGGTCCGCCAGGCGGCGGAATTCCTCAAGCATGCCCTCGCCAAAACCTCGTGCCTGCCCCGGCAACCCATCCCCGCACAACAGACGCTGCTCAGCGCGTCGATCCTGGAGATGGAGATTTGTCAGGCGTACCTGAAGATCGCGTTGGCCGGGTCGGCCACGGCAATGCCGATCTGAACCCGCGCTGCGGGGGGCCAGCCTCGGCACGGCCCCCTTTCAACCCCAGACAAAAATGACAGTCCGCCCACCTTGCCGCTAGGATCAAGGAACCCTTCTGTCTCGGTACTCGACATGATCATCGGCATCCTGCTCATCCTCACCTGGCTGGTCCTGCTGCTGCGTTACCCGGCCAAGGCGCTGCCGGTGTCGCTGGCGGCGCTGCTCGGGCTGGTCATGGTCGGCGCCTGGGTAGTCTGGCTGGACAACCGTGAGGCACGCCAACTGGCGCGACTGGAACTGCGCCTGGACTACGCGCCGCAAGAGTGCCCCGTCGGGCGCCCGCTGCGGGTGAGGATGAATAACGGCAACGACGTGCCGTTGGTGGAACTGCATTGGCGGGTCGCGGCCTATGCGCCGGGCGACAGCGTCAACCTCGCCGAAAACACCTATGCTGCGCCCCGCTACCGCGGCCCCGGCGAACTCCAGGCCGGCGCCAGTTGGAGCGACTGCCTGCCCCTGCCGCCGGTGCGTCCCGGTTATCGGCCGCAAACCCTGGAATTCCGCGCTGAGCGCCTGCAAGGCAGCTTCGCCAACTAGCTTTTTCCACTGCGGCAAAATCCCCTCTTCCTGAATCAATCGAAGGACCGCCTCATGCCCATCGCTCTCATCACCGGTTGCTCCAGTGGTATCGGCCGTGCCCTGGCCGACACGTTCAAACAGGCGGGCTACGAGGTCTGGGCCACGGCACGCAAGGCCGAGGATGTCGCGGCGCTGGCGTCCGCCGGGTTTCGCGCCCGCCAACTGGACGTGAACGATCCACAGGCGCTGCAGCACCTGAGCGAAGAAATCGACTACGCCCACGGCGGCCTCGATGTGCTGATCAACAATGCCGGCTACGGCGCCATGGGGCCGCTGCTGGACGGCGGCGTCGAGGCGATGCGCCGGCAGTTCGAGACCAATGTGTTTGCCGTGATCGGGGTCACCCGCGCGCTGTTCGGCTTGCTGCGGCGCAACCGCGGGTTGGTGGTGAATATCGGCAGTGTGTCCGGGGTGTTGGTGACACCGTTTGCCGGCGCTTACTGCGCTTCGAAGGCGGCGGTGCATGCGTTGAGCGATGCGCTGCGGCTTGAGCTGTCGCCCTTTGGCATCCGGGTGATGGAAGTGCAGCCGGGGGCGATCCAGTCCAGTTTCGCCAGCAACGCCGGGCATGAGGCCGAGCAACTGCTGAAGCCGGAATCGGCGTGGTGGCCGATGCGTGAAAGCATTCGGGCCCGGGCCCGGGCCTCGCAGGACAAGCCGACACCGGCCACGGAGTTTGCGAAGGGATTGCTCAAGGCGGCGCAGCAAAGCCCGACGCCACCGCTGGTGCGGTTGGGGAATGGGAGTCGGGCGTTGCCGTGGCTGGCGAGTTGGTTGCCGACGCGGTTGCTGGATAAGGTGTTGAAGAAGAAATTCGGGCTGGATCGGGTGTTGTAGGGGGGCTACTGACTTCATCGCTGGCAAGCACAGGACGTCAGATCGCCTCGTACTGTGGGAGCGGATTCATCCGCGAAGGGCCGCAAAGCGGCCCCAAAAACCATCCCGCACGAGGTGGCTGTCTATGTCCTATATTTCTTTCGACCTCATGATGCTTGAATGTGAGATCCAGACCAGCCAGAAACAATGTGCTGGATGGATTTAGGGCCGCTTTGCGGCCCTTCGCGGATGAATCCGCTCCCACAGGATTGTGAGCTGCTGACGGTTTGCGAGTGCCTGCGAGATGTGTAGGTACCCATGCAGCGATGAGGCCCTGAAACCGCCCCATCAATCAAGCAATCGCCCGCACCACCCCACCATCAACCCGCATCGCCGCGCCGGTGGTCGCACTGGCCTGCCGCGACGACAGGTACACCACCAGATTCGCCACTTCTTCCACCGTCGCCAGACGCTGGATGATTGAGCTGGGCCGGTGTTCGGCGATGAAGTTGGCTTCCATCTCCTGCACCGACACGCCCTGCTCTTTCGCCATTTCAGCGAAGAAATCACCCACACCTTCCGAGCGGGTCGGCCCCGGCAACACGGCGTTGACCGTCACTCCGGTGCCAGCCAGGGTTTCCGCCAGTCCGCGGGAAACCGCCAGCAGCGCGGTCTTGGTGGTGCCGTAGTGAACCATCTCGGTAGGAATTTCCAGCGCCGACTCGCTGGACAGGAACAGCACCCGCCCCCAGTTGCGCTCGGCCATACCCGGCGCGTAATGCCGCGACAGGCGCACCGCGCTCATGACGTTGACGTCGAAGAAGCGCTGCCAGTCGTCGTCGCTGATCTCGAAGAAGCCCTTGGGCTCGAAGATGCCCAGGTTGTTGACCAGGATGTCGGTCTGCGGCACCTGCTCGAACAACACGCGGGCGCCGTCCACCGTGCCCAGGTCAGCGGCAATGCCGATGATCCGCGCCGCCGGCACCCGTTCGCGAACCTGCTTGAGGGCTTGATCGACCCGCTCCTGGGTACGGCCGTTGAGCACCACTTCGGCACCCGCCTCGGCCAGGCCAATGGCGATTGCCAGGCCGATACCGGCGGTGGAACCGCTGACGATGGCGCGTTTACCGTTCAGGGAAATATGCATTCGGGCTTGCTCCTACCGTTATCAATCTTCAGTTACTGGCGAGATCAAATGCCTGCCAGCCCCCACCCAGCGCCTTGTACAACCCCACCAGGGCCTGTGACACCGCCGCCGAGCTGTCGATCCATTGTTCTTCACTGGCCAGCAACGCACCTTGCACGCTGAGCACATTGAGGAAGTCCACCGCGCCTTCGACGTACTGGCGCTGGGCGGTTTCCAGGGCGATGCGGTTCTGCCGCACCGCTTCGGCAAGATGATCGCGGCGCAATTGGCTGGCGTTGTACAGGCGTAGCACATCGTCGATTTCGTGCCAGGCGCGCAGCACCACCTGACGGTAATTCAGCGCCGCTTCCTGTTGCTGGGCCTCGCGCAATTCGAGGGTGCCCTGCAAGCGCCCGCCCTCGAAAATCGGCAGGGAAAGCTGCGGGCCGATGGCGAACCGGCGCGAATCCCAGGCGCCGAAATCGCTCAGTTGCAGGGCCTGGAAACCGAGGTTTCCAGACAGACGGATGCTCGGATAGAAGTCCGCCTTGGCCACGCCAATGCTGGCGGTGGCAGCATGCAGCCGGGCCTCGGCCTGGCGGATGTCCGGCCGACGCTCGGCCAGTTCCGACGGCACGCCGATGGCGAAGCGTTGTTGCGGCGCCGGCAGTTCGGTGGCTTCCAGCAAATCGCTTTGCAGGCTGCGCGGCGGCTCGGCGGCGAGCAGGCTGAGGGCGTTGATCAGGTCAGCCTGCCGCGCTTCCAGGCTCGGCAGGCGCGCTTCGATGGACGCCACCTGGGCGCTGGCCTGAGCGACGTCGAGACGGGTGGCGACGCCCTGGTCCTGACGATCGCGGGACAGCTTGAGGCTGTGCCGGGCCACCTCGAGGTTGTCGCGGGTCACCGCCAGGGTGTGCTGCACCGCGCGCAACTGGATGTAGTCGCCGGCAGTTTCCGCCAGCAGCGCCAGCAGCACACCGCGACGATCGTTTTCGGCCACTTGCACCGTGGCGTCGGCGGCTTCGACCTGACGCCGCACCCGGCCCCAGAGGTCGAGTTCCCAACCCGCAACCAGGTCGCCCTGCCACAGGTTGTAGGCGGCCTTGCCGGAATTGCCGGACGGATCGCTAAGGCCTTCGGCGCTGTTGCGGGCGCGGCTGTAACCGGCATTCAGGCCGACCGACGGCGTCTCGTCGGCGGCGATACTGCTGCGCAGGGCGCGGCTTTGCAGCAGCCGGGCACTGGCCATGCGCAGATCGAGGTTGTTGTCGGCAACACTCTGGATCAACGCGCTGAGCCGGGCGTCATGAAAACTCTCCCACCAGCGCAGTTCCAGCGGCTCGGCCTGCGGCTGGCTCGCCGCGGCGTCGCCCTGCAACGGCGCCCACTCAGTCGGCGCCTGGCTGTCGGGACGCTGGAAATCCGGGCCAAGGCTGCAGCCGGCCAATACCAGGCCGAGCAGCAGCGGGCTCACACGAAAGATGGCATTCATCGGGCGCTGACCTCCTTGCCGCCGAGGGTGTCGCCCTGGGTATCGATGGTCGCTTCCACCGACATGCCGACGCGCAAGCGCTCCAGCAGCGGCTGATCGGCGTCGAAGACGATCTTCACCGGAATCCGCTGGACCACCTTGGTGAAGTTGCCGGTGGCGTTGTCCGGTTTGACTGCGGCGAAGGTCACGCCGGTGGCCGGGGCGATGCTCTGCACATGGCCGCGCAGGGTTTCGCCGGAGAAGGTATCGACGCTGATGCTCACCGGCTGGCCGGGCTGCACGTGGGTCAGTTGGGTTTCCTGGAAGTTGCCGACCACGTAGGCCTCGGTCAGCGGCACCACCGACAGCAACCGCGCCCCCGGATTGACGTAGGCGCCGACGCGCAAGGCGCGCTCGCCGACCATGCCGTCCACCGGCGCGACGATGCGCGTGTAGGACAGGTCCAGGTGGGCCTTGTCCACCCCGGCATCGGCGCGTTTGAGCTGGCCATCGGCACTGGCAACCTGGGCTTGGAGGATGTCTACCTGCTTGCGCGTCGCCAGCAGCGCGGCCTGGGCGTTGGCCTGGCGAGCGCTGGCCTGATCGACCCGGCTGCGCGCCTGTTGGGCGTTCTGCACGGTGCCGGCGCCCTGCTCGGCGAGGCGGCTGTAGCGCGTCACTTCATGGTTGGCGAAGGCCGTTTCGGCCTGCGCGGCCTTGAGCGCGGCGTCGGCCTGGGCAATCAGCGCGGCCTGGCGTTCAAGGGTGGCGCGAGCATCGGCGCTCTGCGCGCGGGCCACCAACAACTGGGCCTGGGCGGCGTCCAGGGCGGCCTGGTAATCGCGGTCATCGAGGGTCGCCAGCAACTGTCCGGCGCGCACCTGCTGGTTGTCTTCCACCCGCACTTCTTTGATAAAACCCGCCACCTTCGGCGCGACCACGGTGTAGTCGGCGATGACGTAGGCATCGTTGGTGCGCTGGCGGTGGTCGCTGCCCAGCAGGTGCGGGCCGCCGATCGCAGCGAGAACGGCAATGGCGAGCACCGAACCGATAAGGATGTTTTTGCGTGTGTTGGTCATGTCGGCAAGTCTCTAATTCATCCAGGCTCAGGCCACCGCACGCGGTGGATAGACCCGGACAGGCACGAAAGGAATCAGGCAGATCAGCGCCACGGCAATGCACGCCACAACCAGGTAGAGGTCGGCCGAAGCCAGCACCAGCGCCTGTTCATGGATGCGCCGGGCCAGGTTGGCAGCGCTGTCGTCGAGCAAGGGCGCGTTGCCCAGGCTGTCGGTGAGGTGGTTGGAATGGAAATGCCGGCGCAGGGTGCCGAGGGCATCCAGCAGGCCCCCGGCAACCACGGCCGAGAGGCCCTTGACGGTGTTGAACCAGGCCGAGGCGAACGGGCCTTCCTGCGGGCTCATGCCGTTGGTCGCGAGCATCAACAGCGGCAGCACCGCCATCGGCTGGCCGAACACCTGCAGCAGTTGCAGCAGGTAGAAGTTGTCGCGAATCCATTCCGAGGTCAGTTGCGTGCCGCCGAAACAGCTCAGCGCCAGCATCCCCAGGCCCACCGCCAGCACCCAGCGGCAGTCCACCGCGCGGATGTTGCACAGCGCCGCCACCAGCGGCAGCGAGATCAATTGCGGCATCGCCACCAGCAACATCAGCGGGCTGGTCTGGGCCGGGCGGTAGCCCTGGATCTGCGCCAGGTACGCGGACGGAATGCTGATCACCGCCGACAGCACCACCAGCACGCCGGCCAGGGTCACCAGGGCGAAGCTGAGGTTGCGCCGGCCGAGCATGCGCAACTGGAAGAACGGCAGCGGCTCGGACCATTCGTTGAACATGAACAGCACCAGCAACAGCAGGCCGCCGCCCAGCAGCCAGCAGATCAGCGTCGAATCGAACCAGCCCCAGCGGTCACCCAGACTCAGGCCGAGCACCAGCGAGCTGATCGCCGGCAGGCCGAGCAGCACACCGCGCCAGTCCAGTTGGCGGAAGCGTTCCAGGCGCAGCGGGTCTTGCGGCAGGCCCCAACCGACGCAGAACATCGCCAGCGCCGAGGGCAGGATGATTTGCCAGAACGACCATTGCCAGCCGACGTATTCAGTCCACAAGCCGGCCAGCGGCGTGCCCAGGTTGGGGCCGAAGGTGGCGGTCAGGGCGTAGCAGGCCAGGCCGTAGACCTTGATGCCCGGCGGCAGGAAACGCAGCGCCACGCTCATCAACATCGGCGGCAGCGCGCCGGAGGCCAGGCCCTGGAGTATTCGCAGCACCATCAGGCTGTGCAGGTCTGGCGCATAGGGCTGCACCAGCCCGAGCACGGCGAACAGGCCGACCGCGCAGAGGGTGAAGCGGCGCAGGGAAAAGGTCGCCGCCAGCCATGGCGAGAACGCCATCGCCGAGACCGACGCGGCGGCATACACCGCCACCAGCCAGGCGCCTTCGTCGGCGCCGATGCCCATGGCGCCGCGAATATCACCCAGCGAGATCTTGGTGACCATCTCGTTGAGCCCGGCGCAGAGCACCGCCAGCAACACGCCGAACAGCCCGACCACTACCCGCAGGCCGAATGCCTGTTGCGCGGGAGCGGCCGCCACAGGGGCAGCGGCAGGCGCAGCAAGGGGCGCGGTGAGGGACGTCATCAGTAGAAATCTCCAGCAACAAATTGACTGGAGCGAGTCTAGAAACACTGAATGCTTACGAAAACTGACTTCTCGGCAGTTTACAGTTGCACCAAACGCAATCGACGGTTCAAGGGTCGACGCTGCAGCAGGTTTTCAGGGTCTGGCGCAGCCAGCGGTGCGCCGGATCGTTGTGAAAACGCGGGTGCCAGGCTTGCATCACCGTCACCCGTTCCATCGGCAGTGGAATCTCGAACGAACGCAGCGGCAGGCCGAGCCGGGCGACGCTGTTGAGGATGTTCGCCGGCATCGGCAGGATCAGGTCCGACGCCGGCAGCGAGAACATCGCCGAGTGGAAACTCGGCGTGATCAACGCCACCCGCCGCTGCACCTTGAAGTTGGCCAGCTCGACATCGATCGGCCCGTTGGCCCGCCCGCGCCGCGACACGCTGATCTGTGGATAAGCCGCAAAACTCTCCGGCGTGATCTCACTGTCGAAGATCGGGTGATCGCGGCGCACCAGGCCGACATAGACGGTGTGGAACAGGCTCTGCACCTTGATCTCCGGGCCGAGGTCGATGCTCGAACTGATGATCAGGTCGGTGCGCCCGTCGCGCAGCACCACATCGTCATCGCCGCCGGTTTCCGGGACGAAGCGCAGCACCGTGCGCGGCGCCTGCTCGTGCATCTTGCGCAGCAACTGCGCGCCATAGAGGGCGATGAACAGGTCGTTGGTGCGGATATTGAAGGCACGGTCGAGGTTCGGCAGGTCCACCTCATCGCCGCCCCGAAACACCTGCCCGGCCTGCTCCACCAGCACCCGCACCTGCTCCTGCAACGCCAGCGCCCGCGGCGTCGGCACCAGACCGCGGCCGGCGCGGACCAGAATCGGATCACCGAGCGCTTCGCGGATGCGGCTGAGGGTCCGGCTCATGGCTGCCGGGCTCAGGTTCATGCGTTGGGCCGCGCCGACCACACTGCCCTCGTCGAGCAACGCATCGAGGGCGACAAGCAGGTTCATGTCCGGGAGTTGCATGGCCGGGCTCCGTGGTGGCGTGATGGAAACGCGATCTTAGCAGCTCGGCGGATTGCGTCTGGTGCAATGATCCACTGCACGCCGGGCCATTTATTCGGGCGCTGCATCCGGTCGAAAATGCCCTGTCTCCGCCCCAGCCAAGGAACCCGCATGCCCAGCCCGGTACTTATCGCCATCGACGCCTCCCCTGCCTGCGCCAGCCTGCTCGACCTCGCCCGTCGTTACTGCCGCCCGGAACAACATCACCTGCACGTGCTGCTGGCCATCGACGCCACCTTCGCCGTGCACGGTCAACCCGCGGCCTACACCCGCGGCGAAGAAGAGGAATACCCTGCCGCCTGCGAAGAGCAGCACCTGGCTGAACGAGCGGTGCAAGACGCGGTGGCGGTTCTGCGCGAAAGCGGGTTCACCTGTGACGGCAGCGTCGTGGCGGCCGAGCCGGTGGCGGCGATTGTCGACCAGGCCAAGGCACTGGATTGCGAGCTGATCGTCATGGGCCATCGGCATCTGTCGCGGCTGGGGAGGTTGCTGGATCCGTCGGTTAGCGGGAAGGTGATTGACCGGGTGGGGTGTCCGGTGTTGGTGGGGGTTGCTGGCTGAGCGGGTGGATCCTGGGGCTCGTTGATGCATGGGTGGCTACCTCTCACAGGCAATCGCTAACCGCCAGTCACTTGCGATCCTGTGGGAGCGAGCTTGCTCGCGAAGGGCCGCAAAGCGGCCCCAAAACCATCCAGCACGAGGGTGCTGTCTACATCCGGTATTTCTTTCAACCTTCAGGATGCCTCAATGTGAGATCCAGACCATTCAGAGACAATGTGCTGGATTGATTTAGGGCCGCTTTGCGGCCCTTCGCGAGCAAGCTCGCTCCCACAGTTAGCGATTGCCTGCGAAATGTGTACTGAAACCCTCAATCAAGGCTTCACCACCACCGTACAAGTAGTCCCCGCCGCCAGCAGAAACCCGTCTGGCACTTCATCGATATGAATCCGCACCGGCACCCGCTGCGCCAGGCGCACCCAGTTGAACGTCGGGTTCACATCAGCGATCAGTTCGCGGCTCTCGGGGTTGTCGCGGTCGTAGATACCGCGGGAGATGCTCTCCACATGGCCCTTGAGCACTTCGCCGCTCATCATCTGCAACTCGGCTTCGGCGCCCACTTTCACATGGGGCAGTTTGGTTTCTTCGAAGAAGCCGTAAACCCAGAACGAGTTGCTGTCGACCACTGCCATTTTCGCTTCGCCGGTGCGGGCGTAGTCGCCGCGGTGGACGTTGAGGTTGGTGACGTAGCCGTCGACGGTGGCGAGGATGGTGGTGCGTTTGAGGTCGAGTTGCGCCGCCGCCAGTTGAGCCTGCGCCTGTTGGTAATCAGCTTGTGCAGAGTTGGCGATGTTGCTGGCGTCGTCGCGGTTTTCCTTGGAGATCACCAGGTTGTCCATGTCGGCACGGCGGCTGGCGTTGACCTTGCGCATTTCCCAGGTGGCCTTGCGTGAGGCCACCAGCGCTTCAGCCTGGCGCACCGCGACTTCGTAGTGCTCGGGGTCGATGCGCAGCAGTACGTCGCCCTTTTTCACCAACTGGTTGTCCTTCACCGGTACGTCCACCACGTAGCCGGGCACGTCGGCGGCGACGTTGATGATGTCGGCGCGCACCCGGCCGTCGCGGGTCCAGGGCGTGGTCATGTAGCTCACCCAGAGCTGCCGGCCGATGGCCACGGCGGCAAGCAGCACGAGCAAGGTGGCGATCAGGCTGAAAAACTTCTTCATCGACGGGCTCTCAACGGTAAACGGTCAGCGCCATGGCGCCAAACAGGCAGATGAACAGGCACAGGCGCAGCAGCGCCGGGTGCCAGAAAAAACGGTAGCCATCGATGCTCGCGATAAAGCGGTCCAGCCCCCAGGCCAGGACGGCGGCGAACAGGAACATCAGGGTCACGGTCGGCATGTAAAGGCCATGGAAGGCGATTTCACGGAGCATGGGGCAGTCCTTGCGACGGGCCGAGTTCGGCCAGCGGCGATTGAGGGTCGAGCAGGGAGGTCCGGATAAAGTGCAGGTAGCTCTGCACCCGGCGCAGCGCCGAGGTATCGAAGTGGCGGGCGAACGGTTCGTCGGTGGCCTGCACGCGGCTGATGGCGTGGTCCACGGCGATCAGCGCGCGCTCGTGGTTGCTCGCCGTCGGTTGCAGGAACAGCCGCGCCAGCGCCCGGCCCATGACCCGGATCGCCTGACGCCACGGCTGCGACTCGGCGTAGCTCGGGTGCACCGGCAGGATCGCCTGTTCCTTGCGCAGCTCGATAATGGCGTGGCCGACTTCCAGCACCACGAACATCCAGCGCAGCAAGCGGCTCTGCACCAACGGTTGACCCACCGCCAGGCCATAGGCTTGGTGCAGCAGGTCGCGGGTGCGGCTTTCGAAGCCCGAGCCCAGGCCGCGCAGGCGTCCAGTGATGGCGAACAGCACCTGTTCGCGCAGATCCTGCTCCAGGCGGCTCCACAACCAGCGGCTGTTGGGCGGCAGGATGATCGCACCGGCGGCGGCGCAGACCAGCATGCCGATGATCATGCCGATGTAGTCGTTGATGTAGGTGTAGGGGTTGTACACCGTCAGGTTGTTCGGCACCGAGCCGATGGCGAAGAACACCAGCAAGCCGATGCCGTAACCCGCGTAGGCCGGGCGCGAGGCGAGGAAGGCGCCAAGCACGAAGACCGGCGCCAGCACCATGCACAACAGCGGGAAGCCATCGATCCAGGGGAACACGAAGAAGGTTTCGAAGAAGCCGACAAAGGCGCCGAACAGCGTGCCGCAGGCCATCTGGAACGACATGCGCTTGGGGTTCGGCGACGCCGCCGAGAGGCCCACGGTGACGGTCGCGATCAGCGTCATCATGCCGCCGCTGGGCCAGTTGCTGACCAGCCAATAGCTGCCGAGCAGGAGCAACACCGCCGCCGCGCGCACGCCGGCGGCGGCCGACACCAGCCAGTTGGTTTGCGCCACATAGGGCTCGTCCCATTGCTCGCGTTCGTGGTTGTGCGCGGCCAGCGAGGCGTGCGTCTCGGCGTAGCTGTGCATGTCGTCGACGAAGCGGTAAAGCAGCTCGTAGGCGGTATGGAAATCCAGCAGCTCGGTTTCGCTGGGCCCGGTTTCCTCGAAGGCCGCACGCAGGCTGCGCACCTGGGCCGGCAGGCCTTCTTTGTACGCGGCAAGTTCCAGGGTCAGGCGCAGGGCGTCGGCATCAGTCAGGGCACGGCCAACGTAAGGGTCGAGCAGCTCGATGAGGGTTTTCAGGCCCGGTTCGATGGCGCTGACGATCTGCAACGGTCCACGTAGACGCAGGCGTTCGAGCAATTGGTGCAGGGCGTTGTAGCGCGTGGTGATGGCCATGAACTCGCTGTTCATGCGTACCAGCCGGCCGCTGCGGCGGCGCATGTGCGGGTCTTCGAAAGTGGTCACGCTGCGCAGGCTTTCCAGGCCCACCGCCTCGGCGATAAAGCGCACGTTGCTGCTCTCCAGACGATCACGCTGGCTGTCGCCGCGCAGCCCTTCCACCACCACGCCGGCGAACACGCCAAAGCGCTGATACAAGGCGTTGCGCATCGCGGCGCTGGCCGATTGCGGCAGGATCGCAGCGCTGACCAGGGTCGAGATGAAGATCCCCAGGCCGATTTCCAATACCCGCCAGACCGCAGCCATGAAGGCTTGCTGCGGCTGGTCGAGGATCGGCAGGCCGATCATCGCCGCGGTGTAGCCGGCGAGGACGAAGCCATAGGCGCGGAAGGTGCGGTAGCGCATCGCCCCCGCCGAGCACAGGCCGACCCACACCGCCAGGCTGGGCAGAAACAGCTCGGTGTTCTGCGGAAAGATCGCGATCAGCGCCACCATCATCGCCGAGCCGGCCAGGGTGCCGAGCACCCGGTAGAAGCTCTTGGCGAAGACGTGCCCGCTCTGCGGCTGCATGACGATGAACACAGTGATCATCGCCGTGCGCGGCTGCGGCAGTTCCAGGCGCATGGCCAGCCAGAGAGTGGCGAAGGCGGCGACCAGCACCTTGAAGATGTACACCCAGGTCACGCCGTCGGTGCGCGCCCAGTGGAAGAATCCGCGGCGCCACTCAAGCGAGGCCAGCCAGCGGAACGGCAGGGTCAGGGCGTTCATTCGGAGTGATCGGCTTTATCGAAAATCGCCAGGGTGCGGGGTGTCGGGGGAGCGTCCTGTTTGCCGGGCTCGGGCACATCGGTGCCGGCACCGAGGCCGCCGCCCAGCGCCGTGACCAGTCCGGCATAGGCGCTCAGGCGCGCGGCCTGGACCTGCTGCTGGATCATCTGCTGCTTGAACAGCAGGGTCTGGGCGTTGAGCACATTGAGGTAATCGGTCAGGCCGCGCTGGAAGGCGATCATGGCGATGTCGTAGGTCTTCTGCGCGGAGGCCACGGATTCGGCGGCGAAGTGCGCCTGTTCCTTCATCGACTCGCGGCGGATGAGCTGATCGGAAATACCCTTGAGCGCTTCCACCACGGTCTGGTTGTAGCGCGCCACGGCGATGTCGTAACCGGCCGAGGCCACGCCGAGCTGCGAGCGCAGGCGACCGCCGTCGAAGATCGGCAGGCTGATCGCCGGGCCGACGTTGTAGTTGAACTTGCGCCCGGTGAGGAATTCCAGCGGGCCGCCGCCGGTGGCCATGAAGCCGAGGCCGCCGATCAGGTCGACATTGGGGAAGAAGCCGGCATGGGCCACGTCGATGCCACGGGCCTGGGCCGCGACCTGCCAGCGGCTGGCGACCACATCGGGGCGCTGGCCAACCAGCTCCGCCGGCAGCGCCGACGGCAATTTCAGCGGTGCGCCAAGGGACAGTTGCGGACGCTGCAGTTGCGCGCCCTCCCCCGGACCTTTGCCGGCCAGGGCGGCGAGCTGGTTGCGGGCCAGGGCGATTTCTTCATTGAGGGCGTCGAGCTGGCGGTGGGTTTCCGGCAGCGGCGTCTGTGCCTGGCTGATTTCGAACTGGGTGCCGATGCCGCCGGCCAGACGCCGTTCGGCGAGGGCCAGGATCTGTTCCTGCTGAGCCAGTTCGGCCTTGACCACATCGCGCTGGGCAAAATGCAGGGAGAGCTGGATATAAACTCGCACCACGTTGTTCTGCAGTTCGAGCTGGGCCTGGCGGGCCTGGGCCACGCTCATGTGCGCCATGTCCACGGCCTGCTCGCTGGCATTGCGCTCACGACCCCAGAGGTCGAGGGCGTAGCTGAAGCCGAGCGCGGCGTTGTTGTCCCAGGTGTTGGCGCCAGACAAGGCGCCGGGGCCATAGAACTGGTCTTCCGGCCAGTTGTGGCGTTTCAGGCTGGCGTCGCCGTTGACCTGGAGTTTTTCCGCCGACTCGACCACGCCGGCCATGGCCCTGGCCTCGCGCACCCGCGCGGCGGCCATGGCAATGCTCGGGCTGCCGTTCATCGCCAGGGTGATCCAGCGGTCCAGTTGCGGATCGCCATAGGCACGCCACCATTGCTGGTCGGGCCAATGGGCATCGCGCGCGGCTTCGGTAATCGCCGCGTCGGGGGTCAGGTTGTTGGCTTGCAGCGTCTTGCTTTGCGGGGCAATGCCCCAGGTTCCGATACAGCCGCTCAAGGTCAAGCTAAAGGCACAGACACTGAGCGCATTCAGCGCTCTGATGATGCGACGCGGCACAGCTGCGAGTTCCCGACGTAGAGGTGGATGAGGCCGGGCAATTCTAGGGGGCCGCCGCGGTGGCGATAAGCGTGCTTTCCTGCGAATCTTTGTTACCGAATTGGCGATAATCCGGCTTTAGTCGCAAGACCGGCCTGGTTACTTCATGTCACAATTCTGTCGTCTTCCTTGAGAGCGCCCCATGGACACCCTGCAAAACATGCGTGCTTTCAGTTGCGTCGCGCAAGTCGGCAGCTTCACCGCCGCAGCCGTGCAACTGGATACAACCACCGCGAACGTCTCGCGGGCGGTTTCCAATCTTGAAGCGCACCTGCAAACCCGCCTGCTCAACCGCACCACCCGGCGCATCGCGTTGACCGAGGCCGGCAAGCGCTACCTGATGCGCTGCGAGCAGATCCTCACCTATGTCGAGGAAGCCGAGGCCGAGGCCAGCGACGCCCACGCCCGCCCCGCCGGGCAACTGAAAGTGCATTCGATGACCGGCGTCGGCCAGCATTTCGTCATCGACGCGATTGCCCGCTACCGCCAGACCCACCCGGACGTGACCTTCGACCTGACCATGGCCAACCGCGTGCCAGACCTGCTGGACGAAGGCTATGACGTGTCCATCGTGCTGGCCAGCGAGCTGCCGGACTCCGGTTTCGTCTCGCAGCGCCTGGGCATTACCTACAGCATCGTCTGCGCATCGCCTGAGTACGTGGCCCAGCACGGCATCGCGCAGAAACCCTCGGACCTGCTCAAGCACGCCTGCCTGCGCATGGTCAGCCCGGTGATTCCGCTGGAGAAATGGCTGTTCGACGGCCCGGAAGGCCAGGAAGTGGTGAACATCACCCACGCGCCGTTCCAGGTGAACTCCGCCGACGCGATGAAAGCCGCGATCCGCAGCGGCATGGGCGTCGGCGTGCTGCCGATCTACTCGGCAATCGACGGCCTGCGCGACGGCAGCTTGGTGCGGGTGATGCCCGAGTACCGCTTGCAGGAGCTGAACCTGTACGCGATCTACCCGTCGCGGCAGTACCTCGATGCCAAGATCAAGACCTGGGTCGAGTACCTGCGCAACTCCCTGCCGGAAATCCTCGCCGCCCACGAGGCCGACCTGAAGACCCACGAGCTGCGCGTGGCCAACTGAAATCTTGCTGCACAGCGGCGGCGGGGAATGATAGCGTGCTACCCATTCTCCACCGCCCGCAGAGATTTCGCCGATGAAAAAGACCGTCCTTGCCTTCAGTCGCATTACCGCGCCGATGGTCGAACGCCTCCAGCAAGACTTCAATGTGATCGTGCCCAACCCGAAGCTGGGCGACATCGCCGCGCAGTTCAACGAAGCCCTGCCCGAGGCCCACGGCCTGATCGGCGTAGGCCGCAAGCTGGGCCGCGCGCAACTGGAAAACGCCGCGAAACTCGAGGTGGTGTCCAGCGTGTCGGTGGGCTACGACAACTACGACCTGGCCTATTTCAATGAACGCGGCCTGGCCCTGACCAATACCCCGGACGTGCTGACCGAAAGCACCGCCGACCTCGGTTTCGCCCTGATCATGAGCGCTGCCCGGCGCACCGCCGAACTGGACGCCTGGACCAAGGCCGGCCAGTGGCAGGCCACCGTCGGCCCGGCGCAGTTCGGCAGTGACGTGTTCGGCAAGACCCTGGGCATCGTCGGCCTCGGCAACATCGGCGCGGCCATCGCGCGGCGCGGACGTTTCGGCTTCAACATGCCGGTGATCTACGCTGGCAACAGCCGCAAGGAAGCGCTGGAGCAGGAACTGGGCGCGCGCCATGTGAGTCTTGAGCAGTTGCTGGCCGAAGCGGATTTCGTCTGCTTGGTGGTGCCGCTCAGTGCGCAGACCAAACACCTGATCGGCGCGGAACAGCTACAACAGATGAAGCGCAGCGCGTTCCTGATCAACGTGTCCCGCGGGCCGGTGGTGGATGAAGCGGCGCTGGTGGAAGCGTTGCAGAACGGCGTCATTCGCGGCGCGGGGCTGGATGTGTATGAGAAAGAGCCGCTGACCGAATCGCCGCTGTTTGCGTTGAGCAATGCGGTGACCTTGCCCCATGTCGGTTCGGCGACCGCCGAGACCCGCGAAGCCATGGCCAACCGCGCCATCGACAACCTGCGGGCGGCGCTGTTGGGCGAGCGGCCGCGGGATCTGGTGAATCCGCAGGTCTGGAAGTAGTCGCTTAACGCTAATCGCGAGCAAGCTCGCTCCTACAGAGGAACGCGATCCCCTCCCCTGTAGGAGCGAGCTTGCTCGCGAAGGGCTGCAGCGCAGCCCCAGAACCATCCAATACCGTCTCGCTACCTCAACACCGCCTCCGCATTCACCGCCTTGGGCCGAGACTTCCTGAACACCAACACATTCCCCACCATCACCAACACCAGCCCCATCAACGCCGGTGCCGTCCACTGATACCCCTCCACCACCGCCGACACATTCAGCGCCACCAACGGGAACAGCACGGTGCAATACGCCGCCCGCTCCGGCCCCATGCGCCCGACCAGCGTCAGGTACGCGGTAAAGCCGATCACCGACCCCGGAATCACCAGATACAGCAGCGACCCGACGTACTGCGCGCTCCAGTCCATGGCAAACGGAATCCCGCTGACCAGGCAGTACGTCGCCAGCATCCCCGCGCCATAGGCCATGCCCCAGGCGTTGGTAGTCATCGGCCGCAGCCCGGCTTTCTGCTGCACGCTGGAAAGCATGTTCCCCGCCGAGAAACACAGCGTGCCGGCCAGCGCCAGGCCCAAGCCCATCAGGGTTTCATGGCTGGCGGCCTGCCCGGATAGCTCCGGCCAGAACAGCAGCCCCAGCCCGCTCAAACCCAGCGCACCGCCCAACAGCACGTTGGCGGCGATCTTCTGGCCAAAGAACAGCCGCGCATTCAGCGCGTTCCACAGGGTGGCGGTGGAAAACACCACGGCGATCAGCCCGGTGGTGACCCACTGGCTGGCAGTCAGGAAGCACATGAAGTTGACGCAGAACAGGCACAGCCCCTGCGCCACGCAGACCAGATGCCCACGGCGGTTCATCGGTTGCAGCTTGCGTGTCAGCAACAGCACGGCGAACAGCACCAGCGCCGCGAGGGCGAAGCGCCAGACGATGGACACCGGAATGGCCACCACGCCCAGTTGCAGTTTCAGGGCGATCCAGGTGGTGCCCCAGATCAGGACGGTGAGCAGATACAGCGACAGGTTCATGGCAAGCCTCCCAAGGTTGCCGTCAGTGTCCCGCGCCGTTCGGGCGGGCCGCTTGCACAAACTTGCGCTTTTGTCGGGTCAGCCGCTGTCAGACCCGGTTCACAGGCGTAGGATGGCGTCGGAGGTAGCCACCATGACCGCGCTCGATCAGTTACAGGTTTTCAAATCCATGCACGCGTCCCCCCACGCTCGCCTGGAACATAGCGCGCAGCTCGGCGACGGCATGGCCGCGGCCCTGTGGAGCAACCGCCATGACGCCCGCGACTACGAGGCGCCCAGCCACCATACGTTGTCGTGCTACATCGCCGACGGCACCGGCACCTTCCGCCGTGAACGCCCGGCCACCAAAGGCGCCCCGAACAAGCTGTGCATCATGCCGGCCGGCTGCGTCTCGAACTGGGTGGTCAACGGCAACATCCGCCTGGCCCACCTGTACATCAGCGAAGAACAGTTCGCCCTCGGTTGCGTGACCCTGCTCGACCGCGAACCCCGCGAACTGCAACTGCGCGAGGCGGACTTCGTCGAAGACCCGGAGCAGGCACGGCGCTTTCACCAACTGATAACCCTGAACTGGGAAGAACCCGGCGAACGCCTGCTGACCAGCAGCCTGGCCCACGAGATTCTCAGCCACGCAATTCTCAGCGAAGTCGGCTTGCGTGAAGGGCTCAAGCGCAAGGGTGGCCTGGCCGCGCACCAGCGCCGGCAACTGGTGGATTACATCGACAGCCACCTGGAACAGTCCATTGGCCTGAGCGAACTGGCGGCGCTGTGCAACCTGTCCGAATACCATTTTGCGCGGATGTTCCGAGAGAGCTTCGGCCTGCCGCCGCACCAGTACCTGCTGGCCCGGCGCCTGGCCAAGGCACGGCAGTTGCTGGCTTGCGGGGATCTGCCACTGGTTGAAGTGGCGCTGGCGTGCGGGTTTGCCAGCGCCAGTCATTTCAGCAACCGGTTCCGGCAGGCGGTTGGGGCGACGCCGGGGGCTTATCGGTTGGCGTTGCGGTTAGGTTGAAGGGTCTCATCGCTGCATGGGTATCTACACATCTTGCAGGCAATCGCAAACCGTCAGCCACTCGCGGTCCTGTGGGATTCACCGGACGCCGGACCGCCGCGAAGGGCCGCAAAGCGGCCCTAAATCCATCCAGCACACTGTTTCTGGCTGAACTGGTTATCACATTCAAGCGTCCTGGCAGTCGAAAGAAATGCCGGACATAGACCGCCACCTCGTGCGGGATGGTTTTGGGGCCGCTCTGCGGCCCTTCGCGGCGGTCCGGCGTCCGGTGAATCCGCTCCCACAGGTTGGTGAGCTGCGAGATGTGTCAGAACTCCAGCGTGCTCGACAAACTCACCTGCCGCGAATCCCCCACCGCCACAAAGTACCGGTTCACCGCCGAGGTGTAGTAGGTCTTGTCGAACAGGTTCTTCACGTTCAACTGAAAGCGCACTTTGTGCTCGTCCAGCCGGGTCTCGTAGCTGGCGAACGCATCCGCCACGGTGTAGGACGGCAGGTCGAAGTCGTTGACCGGGTTCCCCGCCCGCTCACCCACATAACGCGCGCCCGCGCCCACCCGCAGGCGGTCGCCGCCGAACACGCTGCCGACGTCATACACCGCCGACACCGAGCCACTGTGCTTCGCCACGTTCTGCAAACGGTTGCCCTTGTAATCCGGGTCCTTGGTCACTTCGGCATCGGTGAAGGCGTAGCTGCCGATCAGGCTCCAGCGCTCGCTCAACTGGCCGCTGACATCCACTTCCAGCCCACGGGAACGCACTTCGCCGGCGTTGCTGTAGACGGTGTCACCGGTGGTGGTATCGAAGTTGGAAACCAGCACGTTCTGCTTGGTGATATCGAACAGCGCGACGGTGGCGCTAAGCGAGTCCGGCAGATCGAGCTTGGCGCCCAGTTCCCAGGACTTGCCCTCTTCCGGCGCAATCGCCGAGTCCAGCACCAGGCCGCCGGTCAGCGGGGCGATGCTGGAGTTGGGTTTGAACGATTCGCTGTAGCTGCCATAGAACGACAGGGTGTCATCGACGCGATAGACCACGCCGGCATGCGGCGTCCAGGCCTGGTCCTGGTTGTTGGTGTTGGCCTTGAACGGGCGACCGCGACCGGCGAGCTGGTCGTAGGTCTGCCAGCGCGCACCCGCCACCAGAATCCAGTGCTCGTCCAGGTGGAGGGAGTCCTGGAAGAAGATCGAGTCGTTGCGCAGTTTGTCGGTCTGGTCGCTGTCGGTGGCACGAACGGTGGTGCCCTCGACTTCACGGCCATACACCGGATTGAGGTAGCTGAAGGTGCTGCGGCTGGTCTGGCGGATCAGGTCGGAGCGGTAGATCTTGCGGTACTCGCTGTCGACGCCGAACAGCAGGTCGTTCTGCAAGCCGGCGATCTGCACCTTGCCGTCGAAGCTGAGGGTGGCGAAGCGGTCGGTGCTCAGCGAGCCACGGGTGCCGTCGATGCTGCGGGTCAGGGTGCCGGCGGTGGTATTCACGCCGGTCACGCGGACCTGGCTGGCGTCATAGGTTTCGCGGTTGAAGCTGTAGCCGAAGTGGGCTTTCCAGTCATCGGAAAACTGGTGGTCGATTTCCAGCCGGTACAGGTCGGAGCGGCCTTCCATATCATTGAACGGCTCATCCAGGCGACGCTCGCGAGGGATGTTCAGCGCGCGATTGGTGCGCGGGTCGATCGCGGTGCCACGGTCGAACGGGTAGAGGAACTCGCGGTGCTCGTAGGCCAGTTGCACCTGGGTGTTTTCGCCGTACCAGGCCAGCGACGGCGCTACCAGCGATTCGCGGTGCACGCCAAAATTGCGCCAGTAATCTTCGTCTTCGTGGTCCAGCACCATCCGGTAGGCCAGCCCGCTGTCGCCCAGCGCGCCGGTGCTGTCGATGCCGCCGCCGCTGCCGTTCTTGCCGTCGCCGTAGGTCGAGCCACGCAGGTTGATGGCGTTGTAGCTCTGCAGTTGCGGACGCTTGCTGACCACGTTGATCACCCCGCCCGGGTCCTGGATGCCGTACAGCAGCGAGGCCGGGCCCTTGAGCACTTCGACCCGCTCGGTGGTGGCATTGAGGCTGCGGCCCTGCACGATGGGCATGCCGTCGCGCATGATCGAGCCGTCGCGGTTGTCGCCGAAGCCGCGCTTCATCACGGTGTCGGAGGTGCCGCCGAAGTTGTTGCCCTGGGTGATGCCGCTGACGTTGTACAGCGCGTCGTCGAGGTTGCGCGGGGTCTGGTCCTTGAGCACCTGCTCCGGCACGACGTTGATGGCGTGAGGGATTTCCATGCTCGACGCCGCGCCGCGCATGATCGAGCTGGTCTCCGGCTGGCGGTAGCTGCCAACGCCGTCACGCTGCGAAGAGACGGTGGTGGCGTCCAGGTTCAGGGCACCAGCATCGCGGGCCAGCGGTTCGAGGGTCAGGGTGCGGGCGTTGATCCGGCGGTAGCCGTAGCCGGAATTCGCCAGCAGGCGTTGCAGGGCCTGTTCGGCGCTGAGGCGGCCATTGAGTGCGGGCGCTTGCAGGTTCGGCAGATCGACGGTGTAGACCACACTCAGCCCGGTCACCCGGCTGAAATCGCTCAGGGCGTGGGGCAACGGCTTGCCCGGCTGGTCGAACGCGTAGACCTGCTCGACCTGCTCGGCGGCGAACGCCGGAACCGCGCAGGCAGCCATAAGCCCCGCCGCCACACCGATTGAAATGCTGTGAACCACCGCCGATCTTGCCTTCATGCCGATGAACCTGTGAGAGAGAAGCTTTCATATATGCGAATCAATCGCACTTCCACTCACTACACGGACGCCGTCGCGGGATACCTCACCTGAATCTGAAAATATTTTTTCAGCGCAGCAACGTGACCCGCCCGAGCAGGGTGTGACGCTGGAATCCGGCTACCGCGCCGAGGGCATCGAGGGCCGCCAGCGGGTCGTTGCTGGGGAAGCTGCCGCTGACCTTGCGCGTCGCCAGTTCATCGCCGAGCAGGACGATGCGCCCCGGGTAATAACGGGCGAGGTCGTCCACCACCTGGCCCAGCGGCGCCTGGTAATAATTCAGCCAGCCTTGGCGCCAGGCCAGGCGGCTTTCGCTGTCGACACCGTGGACAGTGCCGGCGCTGCCGTCGCGGTAATTCACTTGCTGACTGGCGCCGAGCACCTGCTGCGGCTGGCCTTCGGCGGCGGTAACGCCGACCCGGCCAGAGAGCACCGTGACCTCGGCGCCTTCCTGCTGCCGACGGACTTCGAAGCGCGTGCCCAGCACCTCGGTGCGGCCGCCCTCGGCTTCGACGATAAATGGTTCGCCGGTATGGCTGACCTGGAAGAACACCGCGCCGCGGTGCAGTTCGATACGGCGCTGGCCCTGGCTGAAATCGACGCTGATGGCGGTGTCGGCATCCAGCACGAGCTGCGAGTTGTCTGCCAGGGTCACCTGGCGGATCTGGCCGACGTCGGCCACATAGTCCGCGCCGAGGTCGCGCAACCAGTCGCCGGGATGCCAACCGGCGCCGACGCTGACCATCAACACCACCGCTGCCGCCGCGGCCAGTCCGCCAACACGCCGGCCGATCCGCGACCCGGGTGCCGCAGCGGGCCGATCCATGGCGCGCAGGTACGCCTGCAACGCCGCGTCTTCTTCCTGCGCCAGCCGCGCCGCCGGTTCCGCGCTGCGCTGCCATAGCGCCTGGGCCTCGCGATAGGCCCGCGCGTGCGCAGGATCAGCCAGCAGCCAGCGCTTGAAGGCGGCGCCGTCGGCCAGCGCCGGCTGCCCGCTGATGCGGGTCAGCCAGTCGAGGGCCATCTGCTGCTGTTGGGGAGTGGCTGAAGCGTTCATCGCGGCGCGGTTCCAGGCTTGCGGGGCAGCTCGGGCTCTGCGGCGACACTCGCCTTGCAGGCCTCGAGGGCCCGCATCATATGTTTTTCCACCGCGCTTTGGGACACCTGCATGACCTTGGCGATCTCGCTGTAGGTGCGGCCGTGAATGCGGTTGAGCAAGAAGATGTGCCGGGTGCGCTCGGGCAATTCCCGCAGCGCCGCCTCGATCCGGCGCAGGTCGCTGTCGGCTTCGAGCGCGGCCTGGGGCTCGCTTTCCAGCGTCTGTTGAATGGGTTCGGGCAGGTTGTCGTTGATCCGCTCGCGAGCGCCTTCACTGCGCAGGTGGTCGATGGCGATATTGCCGGCGCAGCGCATCAGGTAGCTGTCCAGCGATTCAACCTCGACCTGCGGCCGACGCCAGAAGCGCAGGAACAGCTCCTGCACCAGATCGGCCGCCGTGGCCCGGCAACCGACTCGCCGGCTGACCAGGCTTTCCATGCGCGCACGCTGGGCCAGGAACACCTGGAGAAAGCGCGCGCGGGCCGGGGCGTCGGTGGACGGCGGGTCGAGGGGTTCGCTCATCGGTTCAGATCAGCCCCAGTGCGGAAAACGGCGCCAGCAACAGGCTCGCCGCCGCCAGCCCCAGCAGCCAGCGCGGCCGGTACGGCAAGGCGAACACCCACAGGCACAGGCCGGCCATCAGCACGCCGGACAATTCGACCAGGCCCATCGCCCAGCCGCTGTGATGCACCGCGGCGGCCAGGGCCAACGCCATCAACAGCCAGCCGGCGACACGCAGCCCCTTGAGCTGGCGCGGGGTCGGTTTGCGTCCGAGCAGGTCGCTGAAATGCTTTTCCATGGCCAGGCACAAAGCAGCAGAACCGGCGAAGGCAAACAGGGCAATGGCCAGCATCAGTGCACCTCCACTTCACGGGTGGCTACCGGTGCGGCCTTCGCCGCTTTCGGCGTGCGCTTTGGCGCCTGCACCGGTGGGCGCAGCATCTTGCTGGCGGTCCAGGCGAAGAACAGGCCGCAACCCAGGGCCGTCAGGTCGAAGCCGGCCATGCCCCAGTCGCCAGCAGCCAGCGAGTGATTGAGGCCGGCGTCGGTGGTCAGGCCGTTGAGCAGCGGCAGCCCGCCCCAGGCCAGCGCCGCCAGCGCCAGTTGTTCGCCCCAGGCTTTGCGGCCCGGTCGCAGCAGCGCATGCAGCAAGCCCAGCAGCCAGACGCCGAAGAAGGCGTTCACCTCCCAGCCGGAGCGCCCTTCCAGCGCCACCGGCAACAGGCGGTTGGCCCAGAAGAACCCGGCGATCCCGAGAATCAGCCCGCTCATGCTGGCAATGTTCAGCACTTCCACCAGCCGCAGTTCGAACGGCTGGGTGCCGCTTTTCGCGTGCTTGAGCTGGCGCTTGCCCAGCCACATCACCAGGCCGGTGCCGATCACCGCCGTGCCGGCCAGGCCGAAGAAGAAGTACAGCCAGCGCAGCAGCGGCCCGGCGAACTCGCCCATGTGCAGACCGTAGAAACCACCGGCGATCAGCACCGGTGCCGGGTTGGCCAGTTCGCTGTAGGCCAGGGTGCCACCAGCGCCCTCGACCACCCAGCCAACACCGCGCTGACGGGCAATGTGCGCGCCGGTTTCGGGGATGAAACGAATTCGCGCATTGAGGTCGCCCGGCTGCTGCACTTCGACCCAGCCGATGGAGCTGCCCGGCGCGGCTTCGACGATCTTGTGGTGCAGCGCCGCCAGCGACTGCAACGGCACCGGCTGGTTGGCCCGCTCGATGGTGGGCTGCGGACCGAACACCTCGTTGAAGAACGCCCGGGTGTCGTTGCCATAGCTGGCGAGGATGCTCGCCGGCATGACCATGGACATGAAGATCACCAGGCTGCTGTAGCTGATCATCAGGTGGAAGGGCAGCACCAGCACGCCGATCGCGTTGTGCCCGTCGAGCCAGGAACGCTGGCCCTTGCCGGGGCGGAAGGTGAAGAACTCCTTGAAGATCTTCTTGTGGGTGATGATCCCGGTCACCAGCCCCACCAGCATCATCAGCGCGGCGAAGGTGGACAGCCAGCGGCCCCACGGGTACGGCATTTCCAACTGGAAATGGAAGCGGTAGAAGAACTCGCCGCCCAGGCTGTCACGCGGGGTGATTTCGGCGCCGCTGGCAGGATCAAGGGTCTTTTCGGTGAAGTCGCGCCGCCCGGCGCCGGGCGCGCGCCAACCCAGCGTCAGCGCCGGCTCGCGGGCGTGCGGCAACTGGATGAACCAACTGCCGGCATCGGCGGCGTTGCGTTGCAGGTAATCCTGGGCCATCGCCAGACTGGCGGCGCCGTCGAGCGGGCGCACCGGGATTTCCGGCTGGCTCCAGTGGGTGATCTCGGACTTGAAGTAAGACATCGTGCCAGTCAGGAAAATCGCGAACAGCAGCCAGCCGAAAATCAGTCCGGCCCAGGTGTGCAGCCAGGCCATGGCCTGGCGAAAGCCCTCTTTCATGCGTTGGTCACCCACCACGTCAGTCCGTTGATCACCCCCAACACCGCACTCGGCGCCAGCACGCCGAACCAGGCCAGCCACGCACTGCGCGCAGCAAAGACCCAGATGAACGCCCCCAGGTAAAACAGGAACGACAGCATCATCCCGCTGAGCACCGCTTCGGCCCGGGGAATCGGCAGCAGCAGGCTGAAACAGACGCTGGCCATCGCCGCCAGCAGGTAGCCGCCGAGCAGCGCCGCGAGGCAGCGAGACGCCACGGCCATGCGGTAACTCAAGGGCAGCCCGGCGGCTTTGCTTTTCATGAGGGAGATTCCAGGGCGGAAAAGGCCGCCAATATAAATGATAAGGATTCTCACAAGCAAAACTGTCTGACCGACGCCCTCGCGACGTGATTCCTGCAGACCGCCAGTCAACGTCCGATTGCCGAATTCCGGCTTTCACTCATACAATGCGAATTATTCTTATTCTGTTGCGCATCCCGGCGCCGGAGTGTCCACGGTGCCCAGTGCCCCAACCGCCCTGTCTTCCTCGGTCGAAGGTCTTTACCACGATCACCACCACTGGCTGACCGGCTGGTTGCGGCGCCGTCTCGGCTGCCCGGACAGCGCCGCAGACCTCGCGCAAGACACCTTCATGCGCCTGCTCCAGGCCCGCGAAGCGCCAGCGCCGAACGAGCCGCGGGCGTTCCTCACCACCGTGGCCAAGCGCGTGCTGTTCAACCACTACCGCCGCCAGGAGCTGGAGCGCGCCTACCTGCTGGCGCTGGCGCAACTGCCGGAAGAGGTCGCGCCGTCGGAAGAACACCGGGCGATCATCTTCGACACGCTGCTGGAACTGGACCGCCTGCTCGACGGCCTGCCGGCGCAGGTCAAGCGCGCCTTCCTGCTGGCCCAGGTCGACGGCCTGACCTACAACGAAATCGCCGCGCAACTGGGGATTTCCCTGGCCACGGTCAAACGCCATCTGAACAAGGCCGCCCTGCGCTGCTATTTCGCCCTGTGAACACACCCAATCCCGCGTTTTCCCATCAAGTGGCCGAGCAGGCCGTGCACTGGCTGATCGAACTCCAGGGCGGCACGCTGGATCACCGTCAGCAACTGGCCATGGAGCGCTGGTTGCAGGCCAGCGAAGAACATCGCCGGGCGTGGGCGCATATCCAGCGGGTCAACCAGCGTTTGGGCGGACTGTCCTCGCCGCTGGCCCATGCCACCTTGCAGGCGCCCGCCTCGGCCAGCCGTCGTCGTGCGCTGAAAATGCTGTTGTTGCTGGGCGCCGGCAGCGCCGTCGGGTTCGGCCTGCAGGCCAACCACACTCTGACACCGCTGCTGGCCGACTACCGCAGCCCGCTGGGCCAGCGCCGGCAAATGCGCCTGGACGACGGCAGCCAACTGCACCTGAACACCGCCAGCGCCGCCGATGTGCGTTTCGACGCCGAGCAGCGCCTGATTCACCTGCTCGAAGGCGAGTTGCTGCTAACCGTGGCCAATGACAGTCGCCCGTTGCGGGTACAGACCGACGACGGCCTGCTGGACCTTTCCGCCGGGCGCTTCAACGTTCGCCAGTGGTCGCGGCACAGCAGCGTGGCGGTGTTTCAGGGCAGCGCCGGCCTTGATGGTGCGTTGCTGGAAAGCGGCCGCCAGGCCCGCTTCGACGCCAGCGGCTGGAGCGCCAGACGCCCGCTGGACGCCAACAGCGGCGCCTGGGTCGACGGCATGCTGGTGGCCGCGCATATGCCGCTGGGCGAATTCCTCGACGAACTGGGTCGCTACCGTCGCGGGCAGCTCAATTGCGATCCGAAGGTCGCGGGGTTGCTGGTGTCGGGGAGTTATCCACTGGCGGACAGCGAGCGGATTCTGGATCTGCTGGAAGTGGCGTTGCCGGTCCGGGTGAAGCGGTTTACGCGGTATTGGGTGACGGTGGAAGGCCGGGCCTGATGGGTAATGCCTGTCAGTTAAACCCATTGGGGCCGCTTTGCGGCCCTTCGCGACGGTTCGGCGCCCCGACAAGCTCGCTCCCACAGGATCCTGGCCAAGGTGCAAGTGTGTGGGAGCGAGCTTGTCGGGGCGCCGAACCGTCGCGAAGGGCTGCAAAGCAGCCCCAACATAGGCGCCAAAACGTTAACTGGCTGGCATTAGGCCTGATGGGTGTTTTCAAACCACCCATCCACTGCGCTGTGAATTATTTTCAAAACCCGTGAGCCGTTTTCCGCTCCTCGCGTGACAGAGAAGACAGAACCCTTCCGCTCCTGACTTCTCAAGGATCCCGAAATGCCCTTGCGTCCAAGCCCGCTTGCTCTCGCCCTGCTGCTGACCTTCAGCGCCATCGCCCCGACCCAGGCCGCCGATGCCCCGGCGCGCACTTACCAGATCGCGCCGATGCCGCTGGAAAACGCCCTGAACCAGTTCGGCCGGGAAAGCGGCGTGCTGATTTCCTTCGGTTCGGAGGTCACCCAGGGCCTGCAAAGCCACGGCCTGAGCGGCAACTTCACGGCAGAGCAAGCCCTCGCCGCGCTGCTCCACGGCACCGGCCTGTACGCCCGCGCCGAGGGCAACAACGCCTTCAGCCTGCAACCGGTGAGCAGCGCCGCCAGTGCGCCGGTCGAACTGGGCGCTTCCAGCGTGGTGGGCGACTGGCTCGGCGACGCGGCGCAGGACAACGTCTTCGAGCACGCCGGTGCCCGTGACGTGATCCGCCGCGAAGAATTCGAACGCACCGGCGCCAGCAGCGCGCGGGAAGTGCTCAACCGTATCCCGGGGGTCAACGCGCCGGAAAACAACGGCACCGGCAGCCACGACATGGCGCTGAACTTCGGCATCCGCGGCCTCAATCCACGCCTGGCTTCGCGCTCCACGGTACTGATGGACGGCATTCCGGTGCCCTTCGCGCCCTATGGCCAGCCGCAACTGTCCTTTGCCCCAATCAGCATGGGCAACATGGACGCGGTGGACGTGGTGCGCGGCGGCGGCGCGGTGCGCTACGGGCCGCAGAACGTCGGCGGCATCGTCAACTTCGTGACCCGGGCGATCCCGGACGAGCCGACCGTCAAGGCCGGCCTGCAAACCCAGACCAGCCCGTCGTCCAGCCACGACGGCTTCAAGAGCAGCGCCAACCTGCTCGCCGGCGGTACCGCCGACAACGGCCTCGGTGGCGCCCTGCTCTACTCCGGCACCCGCGGCGGCGACTGGCGCGAGCACAGCGACACGCAGATCGACGACCTGATCCTCAAGGGCAAATTCCAGATCGACGAAGCCAACAGCCTGCACGCCACGGCCCAGTACTACGAGGGCGAAGCCGAGATGCCCGGCGGCCTAAGCACGGCTGCGTACGACGCCGATCCGTACCAGTCGACCCGCCTGCAGGACGAGTTCTGGGGCCGTCGCACCATGTTTAACGCCGGCTACGACTACAAGGAAGGCGAGCGCCAGTTCAGCGTCAACAGCTTCTTCACCAAGACCCTGCGCAGCGGCTACCTGCGCCAGGGCAACTCGATCTCGCTGTCGCCGCGCGAGTACTGGGTGCGTGGCATCGAGACGCGCTTCACCCAGGGCTTCGCGCTGGGCGACAGCCACCACGAAGTCGGCCTCGGCTACCGCTATGTCAACGAGGCCGGCCACGAACTGCGCTTCATGGAAGCGGTGAGCGCCAATCGCCTGCCGTCCACCGCCAGCCTCAACGACCGCGACACCCGCGGCGCCACCGAAGCCCATGCGCTGTTCCTCGATGACCGCATCGACATCGGCCAGTGGACCATCACCCCGGGTATCCGCTACGAGATGATCGACTCGCGGCAGAACAACAACCTCACCGGCAAGGACTACCAGGGCAGCTACAACACCGCCCTGCCGGCACTGAACGTGATGTACCACCTGAGTGAGAGCTGGAACCTCTACGCCAACACCGAAGGCTCGTTCGGCAGCGTGCAGTACAGCCAGATGCCGAACCGCGTGAACCAGGGTGAAGTGAAGCCGGAGAAGGCGCGTACCTGGGAAGTCGGAACTCGCTACGATAACGGCAACTTGCAGGCAGAAGCCGGCCTGTTCCTCATCAACTTCGACAATCAGTACGAGAGCAACCAGACCAACGACAGCGTCATCGCCCGTGGCGAAACCCGTCACCAGGGCCTGGAAACCAGCGTGAAATACGCGCTCGACGGGCTGACCCCGGCGCTGGCCGGTTTCGATGTGTACGCCAGCTATGCGTTCGTCGACGCCACCATCCGCGAAGACGGCGCCAACAAGGGCAACCGCGTGCCGTTCTCGTCGCGGCACAAGGGCACACTGGGCGTGGGTTACAGCGAAGGTGCGTGGAAGCTCAACCTGGACAGCACCTACCAGAGCGGCCAGTTTGCCGACAACGCCAACACCTCGGCAGAAAGCGCCGACGGCAGCACCGGACGCATCCCTGGCTACATGCTGTTCAGCAGCCGCGCGGCTTACGACTTCGGTCCGCAACTGTCGAACCTGAACGTGGCGGTAGGGGTGAAGAACATCTTCAATCGTGAGTACTTCACGCGCTCGTTCGACGACAACAACAAGGGCAAGTATGTGGGTGAGCCGCGCACGGTTTACCTGCAAACGTCCGTGGCGTTCTGAAGACCCTGGGGGCCGCGTTGCGGCCCTTCCTGGGCAAGAGTGAAATGCCCCCATGCAACTTATCTACCGGATCCTAACCCTATTCCCCAACCCACTTGAAACAAAATATTTTTATTTTTTAGGGGGTTGAAATGTTCGTCCAAGTGCCTGACCTTGTAGTCAAGAGGCAATGATTCCCACAGAGCGCAAAGCTCCTGGTCAGTCTCTTGCGAGCTAGCTGAATAAGGATTGGAACCATGCAAATCCAGGTCTACAGCGACAACCATATTCAAGGCAATATCCGGCTGAACGAGTGGGTTCGCAGCACGGTGGAAAGCACGCTCGAACGTTACGAAGAGGACCTCACCCGAATTGAAGTCCACATGCGCGATGAAAACGGCGACAAGCCCGGCCCGCATGACAAACGCTGCCAGATGGAGGCACGCCCAAAAGGCCATCAACCGATTTCCGTGTCCCACAAAGCCGAATCGCTGGAGAAGGCTGTCGCGGGCGCCGCAGACAAATTGAACCACGCGCTGGAACACCATTACGGCAAGCAGCGCAGCAAACGCGCAGTCACCCAGCAGGAAAGCAGTGCCAATGACGCCGATGGGCTGCTGCAGGAAGAATTCCTGGAAAACGAACAGGCTCGTCTGAGCTGATAATCCCGCGGTAACGCGGACGGTAGAGAAAGCCCCTGGCCTTGAGGCCCGGGGCTTTTTTTGTTCTTCACGGGGCTCTGGGCTGGCCAGGCTGCGCTCCGGGTCGCCGCTGCGGTGTTTCCTCCATGTCGTAATCCGACAGCCCCGGGACGCAACCGGGTCAATTCCCCCGCAACCGCTCAAGGTAAGGTATTCCCGCCGGAACGCCTGACCCGGCCCATGACAACACGCGTAGAGGCACGTCCCTTGAAGCGGCTTCATTGATTTCCTAACGCTTCGCGGCGTCGCTTCGTCTCTGCCTCCAACAATCCCTTCAAAAGAGCAGAGTATGTCGAGCCTGAACGACTCCAGCGGCGGACAACTGTCCAACGGTTTCAAACCTCGTCACGTCACCATGCTGTCCATCGCCGGAATCATCGGCGCCGGACTTTTCGTCGGTTCCGGCCATGCGATCGCCGCTGCCGGCCCCGCCGTTATCCTGGCCTACCTGGCCGCCGGCACGCTGGTCGTGCTGGTGATGCGAATGCTCGGCGAAATGGCCGTGGCCAACCCGGACACCGGCTCCTTCTCCACGTACGCCGAAAAAGCCATCGGCCCCTGGGCCGGCTTCACCATCGGCTGGCTGTACTGGTGGTTCTGGGTGCTGGTGGTGCCGATCGAGGCGCTGGCAGCCGGCTATATCCTCAACCAGTGGTTCCCCGGAGTGGACACCTGGATCTACGCACTGGCCTCGGTCGTCCTGCTGAGCATCACCAACCTGTTCGGCGTGGCGAAGTACGGCGAGTTCGAGTTCTGGTTCGCCTTGCTCAAGGTCACTGCGATCATTCTGTTCATCGGCTTCGGCGCCATGGCGCTCAGTGGCTGGGTGCCCAACCACGAAAGCGCGGGCCTCATCAATCTGATGCGCGAACATGGCGGCTTCGCGCCGAACGGCATGGCGGCGGTGGTCGGTGCGTTCATCACCATCATGTTCAGCTTCATCGGCACCGAGTCGGTGACCATCGCCGCAGCCGAATCAGGCGAGCCCTCGCGCAACATCGCCAAGGCCACCCGCTCGGTGATCTGGCGCATCGGCGTGTTCTACCTGCTGTCGATCATGGTGGTGATTTCCGTGGTGCCGTGGAGCGATCCGCAACTGGCAACCGTCGGTTCCTACCAGCGTGCGCTGGAGTTGCTCAACGTTCCCCATGCAAAGTTGATCGTCGATCTGGTGGTGCTGGTGGCCGTGACCAGTTGCATGAATTCCTCGATCTACATCGCCTCACGCATGCTGTATTCCCTGGCCCGGCGCGGCGATGCGCCCGCAGCGGCGGCGCGAACGTCCGGCAACGGCGTGCCGCGCACGGCAGTGCTGATCACCGCGTCGGTCGGTGCGTTCATTGCCGCGTTGAATCACTTCGCGCCGGCCAGCCTGTTCGACTTCCTGCTGTCCAGCTCGGGCGCGATCGCGTTGCTGGTGTACCTGGCGATCGCCATTTCCCAACTGCGCATGCGCCGCCTGCACGGCGATGCTCTCACCTTGAAGATGTGGCTGTTCCCGTGGCTGACCTATGGCGTGATCGTGTTTATCTCGGCGGCGCTGGCGGTGCTGGTGGTGACGCCGGAGCATCGCGCCGAAGCGACCAGCACGCTGGTGCTGGTAATGGGCGTGTCACTGGTGGGGATTTTCGTCTGCCGCAAACGCGGCAAGGAATCGGCGGCGGGACTTGAACGGGTCTACTGACAAATTTCAGGCATAAAAAAACCGCGAAGCGCCATCCGGCCCTTCGCGGTTTTTTTTAGATCAGAACGAAGCGTTCTGCAGACCATCCAGGTAGCGCTCGACATCCAGCGCGGCCATGCAGCCGGCACCGGCCGAGGTGATCGCCTGGCGGTAAACGTGGTCGGCCACGTCGCCAGCGGCGAACACGCCCTCGATGTTGGTGGCGGTGGCGTTGCCTTCACGGCCGCCGGCAACAACCATGTAGCCGTCTTTCAGCTCAAGCTGACCTTCGAACAGCGAGGTGTTCGGGGTATGGCCAATGGCGATGAACACGCCGTCAACCTTGATCTCGTCGAAGCTGCCGTCGTTGTTCTTCAGGCGCGCGCCGGTGACACCCATGTTGTCGCCCAGCACTTCGTCCAGGGTCGCGTTGAGCTTGAGCTCGATCTTGCCTTCGGCAACCCGGGCGTGAAGCTTGTCGATCAGGATCTTCTCGGCGCGGAAGGTCTCGCGACGGTGGATCAGGGTCACTTTGCTGGCGATGTTGGCCAGGTACAGCGCCTCTTCGACAGCGGTGTTACCGCCACCGACCACGGCAACCGGCTTGTTGCGGTAGAAGAAGCCGTCACAGGTCGCGCAGGCGGAAACGCCTTTGCCCATGAAGGTCTCTTCCGAAGGCAGGCCCAGGTAACGCGCGCTGGCGCCGGTGGCGATGATCAGTGCGTCGCAGGTGTAGGTGCCGCTGTCGCCCTTGAGGGTGAACGGCTTCTGCTGCAGCGCGACTTCATTGATGTGGTCGAAGACGATTTCGGTCTCGAAACGCTCGGCGTGTTCCTGCATGCGTTGCATCAGCGCCGGGCCAGTCAGGCCATGGGGGTCGCCCGGCCAGTTGTCGACTTCGGTGGTGGTGGTCAGCTGACCGCCAGCCTGCATGCCGGTGATCAGCAGCGGCTTGAGGTTGGCACGGGCGGCATAGACAGCAGCGCTATAACCGGCAGGGCCGGAACCGAGGATGATGACCCGCGAATGACGTACTTCAGACATGACACGCTCCTGTCAGGCCGGCGATGCATTGCCGGCCCCGTTACGCCGGAATCACCGGCGGAAATAAAAAAGAACCTGCAAAGCACTTGGGGAAGGCTTATGGCTGCAGGTCCTGAAAACCAATGTGCGCACTGTAGCGAGGGGGCAAAGATTAAGGAAATATCCTTAAACAATCCACCTTATAGACTTGATCTATATTCCCCTTCATCGCGTGGTTCATTTCCTATTGGCGACTTTCCCGAGGATTTGTTACAGCCCGTTGCGCCGCCCCCGGACGGCTTTCGTCGCGTCGGCAAACTCGGTAAGGTCGGCGCGTTTTCCATCGCTCGGAGCCTTATATGCAAGCCCCTGTCCTTTCCGGCCCACAGTACCTGCGCGAGGGCCTGAAACTGGTCCTGAGCCCCGGATTGCGGGCGTTCGTGCTGCTGCCGTTGGCGATCAACCTGCTGCTGTTCGTCGGCCTGATCTACCTCGCCGGCCATCAGTTCAGCCTCTGGGTCGATGCGCTGATGCCCACCCTGCCACACTGGCTGAGCTTTCTCAGCTATGTGCTGTGGCCATTGTTCGTGGTGCTGGTGGCATTGATGGTGTTCTTCACCTTCACCTTGCTGGCAAACATCATCGCCGCGCCCTTCAACGGCTTCCTCGCGGAGAAGGTCGAAGTGGTGCTGCGTGGCAAGGATGAATTCCCGCCCTTCAGTTGGGGCGAACTGACCGCCATGGTGCCACGCACCCTGGGCCGCGAAATGCGCAAGCTCGGCTACTTCGTGCCGCGGGCGCTGGGGCTGTTCATTCTGTCGTTTATTCCGGTGGTGAACATCGTTGCCGCGCCGCTGTGGCTGCTGTTCGGGATCTGGATGATGGCGATCCAGTACATCGACTACCCGGCGGACAACAACAAGATGAGCTGGCAAGACATGCTCGCCTGGCTGCGGCAGAAGCGCTGGCAATCGTTGGGGTTTGGCGGGATTACTTATCTGGCGCTGATGGTGCCGTTCGTCAACATCCTGATGATGCCGGCAGCGGTGGCGGGCGCCACGCTGTTCTGGGTGCGCGAGCGCACCTGATCCCGTCCATGGCCGGTGCCTTGCGCACCGGCCATCGTTCTCCCGCCCTTACTTGAGCTGGTTGGAGAACTGTCCTACCGCATTCACCACCTTCTGCGCACCGTCCTGAATCTCGACGATCACCGTACCGGTCTGCCCGGCCAGGGCCAGGCCCTGTTCGGCCTGGCGCTTGCTGCTGTCGATGATGTCCACGGCAGCCTTGGCCAG
Organism: Pseudomonas sp. Marseille-P9899; assembly: GCF_903166565.1. NCBI lineage: Bacteria > Pseudomonadati > Pseudomonadota > Gammaproteobacteria > Pseudomonadales > Pseudomonadaceae > Pseudomonas > Pseudomonas sp. Marseille-P9899. Next base: position 278,081 of record NZ_CAESCG010000003.1, on the reverse strand, counting down.
TTGCTCGTTCTGCTGTACCACCCGGGCAATTTCCTCGGTAGCGCTGCTGGTGCGCGAGGCCAGTTGGCGGACTTCGTCGGCGACCACCGCAAAGCCACGGCCTTGCTCACCGGCGCGGGCCGCTTCGATGGCGGCGTTGAGCGCCAGCAGGTTGGTCTGGCCGGCGATGTCGCTGATGGTCTTGATGATCGAACCGATGATCTGCGACTGCTTGTCCAGCGCTTCGATGCCGCTGGCGGCGTCCTGCATGTAGGTTTCCAGGCCGCGCATCACTTCGACGGTCTGGGTCACTACTTCCGTGGCACGGCGTGCGCTCTCGTCGGTGGCGATCGAGTTGCTGTAGGCAATGTCGGCCGCCTTGGCGACCGCAGCTTCCTGGTTGACCTGTTCAGTGATCACGGTGGCGAACTTGACCACTTTGTAGAGCACGTCATGGGCGTCGATGATCGGGTTGTACGAGGCTTCCAGCCATACGGTACGCCCATGGGCATCGATGCGCTTGAAGCGCTCGGCGACGAATTCGCCGCGACGCAGCTTGTCCCAGAATGCCTGGTAAGTAGCGGAGTTGTATTCCTCCGGCTCACAGAACATACGGTGATGTTTGCCGCGCACTTGCTCAAGGGTGTAACCCATGGTGCGCAGGAAACGGTCGTTGGCGCTGAGCACTTCGCCATTGAGGTTGAACTCGATCACCGCAGTCGAGCGCATCAGCGCCTTGATCAGGCTTTCGTGCTCGCGGGAGCTTTCGATGGTGCGGGTCAGGTCGCTGGAGTGCAGGGTGAAGTACTTGATGCGGCCTTCACTGTTCTTCACCGGCTGCAGGATCGAACGCAACCAGGCTTCCTCGCCATTGCCACGCAGCAGGCGGAAGGCGCCGTTGAGGTGTTCAGCACGGTTGAGGGCGTGACGCATGCGCTGGTAGAAATCCAGCGGCTTGACGTGATCGGGAACGATCTCCTCGATATGGCGACCGATCAGTTGCGAACTGTTGTACAGCATCTCTCTTTCGAAGTTGCCATTCACCGACTCGATGCGCCCGTTAGGGTCTAGTTGAAGCACCAGCATTTCACTGTCGAGGCTGCCTTTTACCTGTTCCAGGGACATCAGTTCTTCGCGTAATTCGAGAACTTCTTTTTTCAATTTGCTGTTGAACATCAACGCTCTCCTGGAGCGAAATCGTCATTCGGAATGTCGCTTTTATCGGCTGACAGGTGGCCATTCTTGAGCAGTAAAACCGGGAATATTTCGCGGTCCGGAAACGCCAGGGATCGGGCGTCACGGATACGTCACCAGAATGTCATACCGGCGCAATTTGGTCGCCGGAGACTGGCCATCATGACAACACTCCCGCTGCATATCACCCTGATCAGTGAAACCTTCCCACCGGAAATCAACGGCGTGGCCAATACCCTTGGCCGCCTCAGCGAAGGCCTGCGCCAGCGCGGTCATCGGGTCGAGCTGGTGCGCCCGCGGCAGAGCGATGACCCGCCGGGGCAGGCCGACAGTGACCAACTGCTCTGCCGCGGCTGGCCGCTGCCTGGTTATCCGGGGCTGCAGTGGGGACAAGTGTCGATGCACAAACTGCTGCGACGCTGGCGGCGGGACCGGCCGGACGTGCTCTACATCGCCACCGAAGGCCCGCTGGGCCTGAGCGCTCTGCGTGCCGCGCGGCGCCTGGGGATTGCCGTGGTCAGCGGCTTCCACACCAACTTCCAGCAGTATTCCAGCCAGTACGGCCTGGGCTTGCTGGCCCGCGCGCTGACCCATTACCTGCGCTGGTTCCATCACCGCACCCACAGCACCCTGGTGCCCAGCCCGAGCCAGCACCTGAACCTGGAACGCCGTGGCTTCGAGCGCCTGACGCTGCTGTCGCGCGGCGTCGACGGCTGCCTGTTCAACCCGGCGCGGCGCAACCCGGCCCTGCGCGAACAGTGGGGCCTGGGCGAACATGATATTGCCCTGCTCTACGTCGGTCGCCTGGCTGCGGAGAAAAACCTGGGCATGCTCGGACGCACCCTTGAGGTGTTGCAGCAAAAGTATCCACAGCGGCGCATGCGCCTGGTGATCGTCGGCGACGGTCCGCAATGGGCGGCGTTGCAGGAGCAGTTGCCGGATGCCGTGTTCTGCGGCCCGCAACGCGGCGAACACCTGGCGGAACACTATGCCTCGGGGGATATCTTCCTGTTCCCGAGCCTGACCGAGACCTTCGGCAATGTGGTGCTGGAGGCCCTGGCCTCAGGGTTGGGCGTGGTCGCGTATGACGAAGCCGCGGCGGGCCAGCATATCCGCCACGGCCACAACGGCGCACTGGCCATACCCGGCGACGCCGCCGGCTTCATCGACGCGGCCTGCTGGCTGCTGGAAGACCGCGAAACCCTGCGCCGAGTCCGCCTCAATGCCCGCCAGCACGCCAGCCGCCAGGGCTGGCCGGCGATCATCGAGCAGTTCGAAGGACACCTGCGCGACGCCTGCGAGCCGCTGCATCCCGAGCAGGCGACTCACCGCGACCACGGTTTGCAGGTCAAACCAGGCTCGTCAGCGCCTCACGGCTGAACGGCAGGATCTCGGCTTCGCGACCATCGCGCACCTTGGCCGCCCACTGCGGGTCCACCAGCAGCGCACGGCCGACCGCCACCAGGTCGAACTCCTGATTGTTCAGGCGTTGCAGCAAGTTTTCCAGGCTGGCCGGCTGCGCGACTTTGTCGGTGTCCACCATGAACTGCAGGAACTCGCCGTCGAGGCCGACACTGCCCACCGTGATGGTCGGCTTGCCGGTGAGCTGGCGGGTCCAGCCGGCCAGGTTGAGCGGCGAACCATCGAACTCCGGCTCCCAGAAGCGCCGCGTCGAGCAATGGAAAATATCCACGCCGGCGTCGGACAGCGGCTTGAGGAAAGCCTCCAGCGCCTCGGGGGTGGTCACCAGACGCGCGCTGTAATCCTGCTGCTTCCACTGCGAGAAGCGGAAGATGATCGGGAAATCCGCGCCGACGGCGGCACGCACGGCCTGGATCAGCTCGATGGCGAAGCGCGAACGGCCTGCCAGGTCGCCGCCGTATTCATCGTCGCGGCGGTTGCTGGTTTCCCAGAAGAACTGGTCGATCAGGTATCCGTGGGCGCCGTGGATTTCCACGCCGTCCATGCCGATGGCCTTGGCGTCGCGGGCCGCCTGGGCGAAGGCGGCGATGACCTCCTGGATGTCCTGGTGGGTCATGCCGTGGACCACTTCCTGGCCATCCTTGAGTTTTTCGCTCGGGCCATAGCCCGGCACGCTGGCGTCCGGCTCGGTGCCGATGCGGCGCACGCTGCCCACGTGCCAGAGTTGCGGAACAATGCGTCCGCCCTCGGCGTGCACGGCCTCGACCACTTTCTTCCAGCCGGCCAGGGCGTCTTCACCGTAGAAACGCGGCACGTTCGGGTAGCCATTGGCGGCCTTGTGCCCGACCGTGGTGCCTTCGGTGATGATCAGGCCGACACCGGCCGCGGCGCGGCGACGATAGTAATCCACCACTTTGGCGTGGGGCACGCCGCCGGGGCAGAAGGTGCGGGTCATCGGCGCCATGACCACGCGGGTCGGCAGCTCCAGGGCGCCCAGTTGGAAGGGGGTGAACAACGGGTTGGCGGACATGTGGCGCTCCGTGGGGGTGGCAAGAGCGCTTGAGGATAGGGTCGGCTTGAGGGAGGGCCCAGTACTATTGATTTGGGTGATTTGGCGGTAAAGGTCTGGTGTTGGTCTTCAGGGCCTGAATGGATAAGCCCGCAACATAAACACCCAACAGCCTGCCGCCCGGCCCGACCCTTGCAACCTGATCTGAACTACCCGCCTTGAGGCCAGTCAATCGATGCACGTCATTTGTCAGGTGAGCACCATGCACAATCCCTTTCAGCAGATCAGCGCCGCCTTTTCGGCGCAGTACCGGGTCAACCTGAGTATCGAGCGGCTGGACGGCAGCATCATGCTGACGCTGTCCAACGAAACCGGCGGTGTGGTCGCCAAACGCCTGATCAGCCCGGCCCAGCGCAACGACCCGCAACGCCTGGATCGGCTGATCGACAGCGTGCGTTTCGGCATCGCCATCGAGCAGGGCCACAGCGCCATGGACATCCTCGCGGCCATGACCGAAGAAGGTGCACGCCACAGCCGGCGTGACAATCGCTGGGGCACCAGCGCCACCCGGCATTAATCGGGCGACCACCATTCGTCGCCTGCCACCTCTACGGCCCGGTCCTCATCGACGAACGGCACGCGACTGCGGACCTGTTCGTACACCCGGCGCACGCCTTCGCCCAAACGAATTTCGCCGCGCAGGTCCACCGCCTGCGCGGCAATCACCGCTTCGATGCGGGTCAGCCATTCCAGCCGTTGCAGCAGCGCGCGGGTCTTTTCGATCACCGCCAGCGCCTGCCCGGCATAATCCTCCACGCGGTCAGCCACCGGCACGCTGATGGCCGGAATCGGGTTGGCCAGATGGCTGATCTCCGCCACCAATGCCGCCGCCGTGCGCTGCAACGCCGCCAGCCCGACGCGCCCCGGACGCGGGCTGAGCGAACGCGGCAGGTCACTGGACGCCGGCGACAGCAGCTTGGCCATGCGCTCCGCACTCGCCACCGCCACCCGACTTAACGCCAGTCCCAGTCCTTCAAAGGCCAGAGCCAGGTGCGTGCTGTCGAAGTTGGCGGTCACCAGCACCTGCCGGCTTTCGTCCACCAGCGCCGGATTGTCCGCGCCGCTGGCCAGCTCGATTTCCAGCATGTCGCGGGCATAGGTCCAGGCGTGCCGGGCGGCGCCGAGGACGATGGTCGAACAGCGGAAACTCAACGGGTCCTGCAAGCGCCGCGCATGCGACGAATCGTTCAAGTCGCTGCCCGCCAGCAATCCGAGCAACTCGGCCGCCGCCTCGACTTGCCCCGGCGCCGGACGCAGACCCGCCGCCCGAGGCTGAAACGGCGCGAGGCTGGCGCGGTAGCCTTCGCAAGACAACGCCAGCGCCGCCAGTTGCCGCGCCAGCACACGCTCCGCCTCGATCACCAACAAGGCGCCAAGGCCGATGCTCGCCGCATTGGCCGAGACCAGCGCCAGACCGTCCTTGTCCCGCGGCACGATCGGACTCAGCCCGGCACGGCGCAGGGCCTCATCCGCCGCCAGCCGCTCACTGCGGTATTCGACCCAGCCCTGCCCCTGCAACGCCAGGGTCAGATGGGCCAATGGCGCCAGATCACTTTCGCCCAGGGAACCGAGCAAAGGCACTTCGGGATGGATGCCATGGTTGAGCAGATCAAGCAGGCGCTCGGCGCTGGTCAGGGAAATACCGGAACGGCCCTGGACCAGCCCGGCCAAGCGGGCGCAGATGATCGCCCGCACCTCGCGCCGCTGCGCCAGGCGCCCGACACCCACCGCCCGGCCTGCGGCGATGCGTTGCTGGAACGCCATATCGTCCAGCGCTTGCGCCTGATCCACCGCTGCACCAAGCCCGGTGGTCACACCGTAGATCGATTCACCGGCGGCGATCAGCTCACGCAACAGGCGATGTCCGGCCTCGATGCGTCCGCGCGCCGCGCTGCTCAGTTGCAGCGGGACGTCATCGTCCACCAGCGCCAGCAACTGAGGCAGCGCGAGGCCATCAACCCCCAGTTCCAGCGCGCTCATGCAAAGCGCAGCCGCTGGCCGATACCCAGCCGACGGGCCTTTTCCAGCAGTGCATGGCCGAGGGCGATATCGCTCAGGCTCAGGCCGCGGTGCCAGAACAAGATGGTTTCCTGCGGGTGCTCACGACCGGTTTTCAGCCCGGCGACGATCTGCCCAAGCTCGGCATGCAAGGTCTGCTCGCTGAGCTTGCCGGCCTCGACATGCGCCCGCAGCGAACCGAACTGGCCGCCCTTGCACTGGCCCCAGTCGTCAACCACCAGCTTGTCCATGATGTCGGTCAGCGACAGCTCCACCGCGCTCATGGTGCCGTAGGGCACGACAAAGGCGCCGGGCTTGATCCACTCCGTACTCAGTAGCGGCTCGGGTTGTTGCAGGCGCGAGGCTTCGACCACGATATCGGCATCGCGCACGGTGCTTTCCCAGTCTTCGGTGACGATCACCGGCTTGCCCAGGTCGCGGCGCAGGCGTTCGGCGAAGGCTTCGCGGCTCTCGACCCGGCGCGAGTGCACGCGGATTTCGTCGAAGTCGAACAGGTGATCCAGCAGCCGCACATTCCAGTACGCCGTGCCACGCGCGCCGATGTGCGCCAGCACCTTGCTGCGTGGATTGGCCAGGTGCCGGGCGCCGATGGCGGTCAGCGCGCCGGTGCGCATGTCGGTGATCGCCGAGGCGTCGAGAATCGCCTGGGGCACGCCGGTGGCCGGGTCCAGCAGGTTGAGGATGGCCAGTTCCGAGGGCAGCCCTTGCTGGTAGTTGTCGACGAAATCGCCCACCACCTTGACCCCGGCACGGCCGATATCACCGCCGAGCACGCCGCGCAGCACGTTGAAATGACCATTGATGGCGCCGCCCGGAATCAGGTGGGTGCGCGGTTCTATCACTGCCGCGCCCTGCCCCTGAAGGACAAGGCCAGCTTCGACGGCGGCGAGGATTTCATCGTTGTTCAGGTTCAACTCGGCCACGTCGAGGCCGTTGAGGAAGTCGATGTAGATCGGTCGTGTGCTCATGCAATCACAGGCTCCCGCTCACCTTCGCCGCCACATCCGCCGGCAGCCAGGCACGCCACACGTCGGGGTGGTCGCGCAAGAACGCCTGGGCCACGGCCTTGGGTTGCAGACGCTTTTCCGCCATCTGGCCGAGGGTCTGGTTGAGCAGGTCGATGGGCAAATCGACTTTCTCGAAGAACGCCACCAGCTCCGGGTACTGCGTGCGGAACGGCGCGGACACGCCGATCGCCAGGCGCGCCGGCATCGAGCGGGTGCCGCGCGGGCTGGGGTTGTTGGTGTCGGACAGGGTTTTCCAGGCCTCGGCGTCGAACGGCGGTTCTTCCAGCTTCACCAGCTTGTAGCGGCCCAGCAGCGGCGTCGGCGACCAGTAGTAGAACAGCACCGGCTTGCCACGGCGGATCGATGCGCCGACCTCGGCATCCAGCGCCGCGCCGGAGCCAGTGCGGAAGTTGACGTAGCTGTCGCTGAGCCCGTAGGCCTTGAGTTTCTGGCTGTTGACGATTTCCGAGGTCCAGCCGGTGGGGCTGTTGAGGAAGCGGCCCTTGTCGGGGGATTCCGGGTCTTTGAAGACGTGGGCGTAGCGCGGCAGGTCGGCCACCGATTTCAGCTCCGGTGCCAGCGGCGCGAGGCCGCGCTCGGGGTCGCCCTTGATGACAAATTCCGGCACCCACCAGCCTTCGGTAGCGCCCTTGACCGTGTCGCCGAGGCCGAACACCTTGCCTTCGGCTTCGGCCCTGACCCAGGCCGGACTGCGCCCGGCCCATTCTTCGCCAATGACCTGGATATCGTTTTTCGCCAGCGCCGCTTCAAGGCTGACGGTGCTGCCCGGCAGTGTGTCGGTGGTGTAGCCGTAGCCCTTTTCCACCAGGGTACGGAGGATCTCGGTGATCAGGCTGCCGCTTTCCCAGGTGATGTCGCCGAAGTGGATGGGCTGCGGTTTGTCGGCGGCGTGGGTGAGCAGGGACAGGGTCAGCAGCGAGCCGGCCAGGAGGGTTTTCAGTGGTTTCATGGTGTGCCTCGGTACACGGAGGGACCGCGTTGCGGCCCTTCGCGAGCAAGCTCGCGCCTACACGGTCGTCCCCTGTAGGCGCGAGCTTGCTCGCGAAGGCTGCAGCGCTGCCTCGGATCAGAAGTCGTAAGTGAGCTTGGTGTAGTAGAACGCCCCCTCCGGCGCCGACGGCGCGAGGTAGCTGTACTGCTGCCCCGGCGTCTGGCGCAGGCGGAGGTTGAAGTCGTCCGGCTTGCTGTTGAACAGGTTGTTGGCGCCCACCGAGAGTTTCAGTTGCTTGGTGAACGCGTAGTTCACGTCCAGGTCGGTGTTCCACTGCGCCGAGAAGGTCTGGTCGTACTGGGCGTTGGTCGCCGAGGCCGCGTATTTGCGGTACTCACCGTAGCGGGTCTCGGACAGGCTCACCGTCCACGGGCCGTAGCGATGCACCGCGCCGAGCACCAGCTTGCTTTCCGGGTAACCGTGTTCAAGGAAGCCACGGGCCTCGCGGGTCAGGATGTCGAAGCCGTAAGGGCTGGCATTGACCGACTCGATGGTGGTCCGCGCCTTGGTGAAGCCGGCCGACAGCGCCAGGCTGCCGAACTGTTTGAGGTCGAGGTTGTACTTGCCGACGATGTCGACGCCGCGGGTCCGGGTGTTGGCCGCGTTGGTCATGAACTGCGCCCAGCTGTACTGGCCGTAGCCGGCGGCGGCGAGGATGCGCTCGGCATCCGGCCCGGAGATGCCGCCGCTGTAGAGCAGGCGGTCGCGGATGGTGATCTGGTAGGCGTCGATGGTCAGCGAAGCCTGCTCGCTCGGCCGGAACACCACGCCCAGCGAGTAGTTGGTGGATTTCTCCGGTTTCAGTGCCTCGGCGCCCAGCGCCTGGGCGGCCGGGTGGTCCACCGGCAGCATGCGGGTCAGCACCGGGTTGCCGTTGACGTCGACGTTGGTGGTGGTGGTCCAGGACGTGCCGATCTGGCCCAGGGTTGGCGCGCGGTAGGCGCTGTTGACCGTGGCCCGCAGGCCCACTTGCGGAGTCAGTTCGTAACGCGCCGAGAGCTTGCCGGTGGTGGCCGAGCCGAAGTCCGAATAGTGTTCGGTACGCCCGGCAATACCCACCTGGAATTTCTCGGTGAGCTGGTTTTCCAGGCCGAAGTACACACCGCCGACATCACGCTTGTAGACCCCTGCGTCATCCGGCGTCAGCCCGGACGCCTGCACCGCGCCGACCTGCACACCGTCGATGCCGCCGTAGGAATAGGAGTCGTAGTCGCCCGCCTCCAGGGTGTACTCTTCGTGGCGGTAGGCAACGCCGGCGGACACCGTCAGCGGGTTGTCCGACCAGGCCACCGGCAGGTCCTTGGTGTAGTCGATGCCGACGTTGGTCTGTTCGTTGATCAGGGTGGCGACATCGAACTTGGTCGGGCTGCTGGCGCCGTAGCTCGGGTTGACCGTGTCGAAGGCCAGCTCGTCGTGTTTGTCGCGGCCGTAGGTGGCGCTGATATCGAGGCGGCCGATGACATCGTCCTCAAAGCGCGAACCCACCGTCAGCGAGGAATCTTCGTAGCGGAAGCGGTATTTCGGAATGGTCCCGTTGGGGTAGATCGACGCGACGTTGTTGGGGTTGGACGCCAGCAACGGCGGCGTGTTGTTGATCGATTTGTCCTGACCGAAGGTGGCGAAGCTGTACAGCCGCCATTGGTCGTTCAGACCGACCTCGGCGTTCGCCGCGAGGTTGTATTTGTCGCGGCCGGCACCACCCCAGCGCGGGTCCTGCAGCTTGCCGTCGGCGACGTATCTGTCACCGATATCGGTGGGTTTACTGTTGACGCCGTTGAAGCTCAGGGTCAGGAAACCATCGCCCGGCAGACCGATGCCGTACCAGCCATCGGCGCTCTTGTTGAAACCGTCGCCCTGGCCGTACTGGCCGACCTGAGTGTTGATCTGCCCGCCCGTGTCGCGCTCCTTGAGCACGATGTTGACCACCCCGGCCACCGCGTCGGAGCCGTACTGCGCCGAGGCGCCGTCGCGCAGCACTTCGACGTGGTCGATGGCGCTGATCGGGATCATGTCCAGATCCACCGGCTGGGCGCCAATGAACGGCACGCCGCTGGAAATGTTCACCACCGCCGAGGCATGCCGGCGCTTGCCGTTGACCAGCACCAGGGTCTGGTCCGGCGCCAGCCCGCGCAACGAGGCGCCCTTGGGGTTCTGGCCGCGGGTGGCGCTCTGGTTCTGCGGGAAGTTGAACGACGGCAGCAACTGGAACAGCGCCTGGTTCAGGGTGGTGGCGCCGGTCTGCACCAGCTCTTCGCTGTTGATCACGTCCACCGGCGCGGCGCTGGTCAGCGCGGTGGCGTCACTGCGCCGGGTACCGAGAGCAACGACCCGGTCCAGGGTCGGCACACTGGCCGCGGAAGTCTGATTGCGCGCGACCGTGCTAGCGCTGGCGCTGGTGGTTGCTGCGGGCTCGGTGCCATTGCCCTTGATGATGAACGCGCCGGTGGGGCTGACTTCCAGCTCCAGGCCGGTGCCGCGCAGGGCCGCGTTGATCGCCTGCTCGGCGGAGAGATTGCCGTCGACCCGCGCCGAAGAATAACGGCCCAGTTCCGGCGTAAAGGAAATCACCTGACCGCTCTGCCGGCTGATGCTCAACAGCACCTCATCCAGCGGGCCGGGGTTGATATGCCAGTTCTGCCGCGCCTCGTCGGCGAACGCCATGCCGCTCAGCAGCAGGCTGAACGCGATGGCACCGGTTGCGGATGTCGTGTTGCGTTGGATCTTGTCTTTGCTCTTGCGCACAACGATTCCCCCCACGGAATCAAACGACGCTGCTCCCTCGGCAGCGCTTACGGGAAGGGTGTGGCGCAGGAAGGGGAAATCTTGCAGATCGATTGGTTATGGGCTTAGAACCGGGTGTGAAGCCGCTGCGCCGGCAAAAATCACCAACACATAAGAGCTGCTATAGTCGACCTTAAATTAATTAAGCATTCTCAAAAGAGTTCTTATGACGAGCATCTTTCCATTGGCCTGCGCTGACAGGCTCGAAAAGATTGGGCTTCTGGTCAAAACCAGACGCCTGGAGCGAAAAATTCGCCAAAAAGACCTTGCCGCTCAAACAGGCCTGTCCACGACGACACTCGGCAAGATCGAGTCCGGCATTCCAAGCGTCGAGATACGCAGCTACATGACAGCCCTCTGGCACCTGGGGCTGCTGGACGAGGCCTTCCAAGACCCCGCTGTTCCCACCATTGCTCCGCGTGCCACGGAGCACCGCGTCCGTCTCAGGAAATTTTCCGAGGAAGACTTCTGATGGCTTCCGTTTACATCTACATGCAAATACCCGGCTCGGATGACGTCAACACACTGGGCCGCCTGGAAGTCCGTAACGGCATCGGCGAATTCGTCTACAGCCCGGCCTGGGTCAATGCCGGCGGCTGGGTGCCGGACCCTGTCCGTTTTCCGCTGCGATCCCAGCCCTACGGCAACCTAACCAAAAACCGCGGCGTACCAGGCTTCATCAGGGATGCCGCGCCGGACGGCTGGGGAGAACGGCTGGCAATCCGGGAATTCGACGGCGAACTCGATGCAGTGGGTTTCCTGCTCAAGTCACCGAACCACGATCGAACCGGCAGCCTGATGATGGGGACAGCACGCGTCGCTCCGGAAGGTGTGGGCCAGGCAGGACTGGCGAACCTCACCCAACTCGACGACTTCATACAGTTTGCCGATGGAATACAGGGAGGGTTCCCGCCCGGAGCAGACAAAGCCACCAGAGCGACGCTGCAGCAGCGCTCTTCGCTCGGCGGTGCACGTCCGAAATGTACGCTGCTTCACGAAGGACGGCTGATTCTGGCCAAACCGAGAGACCGTCACGATGCCTATGACATTCCGGCACTTGAATACGCCTGCATGTCATTCGCTGCCCGAAAAGGTTTGAATACCGCTGGCGTGACGCTGCACCGTAGTCGCGTCAATACACTGCTGGTGGACCGGTTTGACCGCGAGCCGGCGGCGGACGGCCGGTTCCTTCGCATCCCCATGATCAGCGGGCTGACACTACTGGATAGTGACTGGAACACGCCATCGGCCTGGCCAAGAGAATGGCACTACGGCTATCTCGTAGACGAAATGACCAGGCGCAACATCCCCGAAGGGGACCGGCAGGAGTTGTTCAAACGCATCTGCTTCAACATTCTGGTGGGCAACGACGACGATCACCCGAAAAACACAGCCGTGATATTCACAAATGGCGGCTGGCGTCTTTCTCCCCTGTACGACGTGGTGCCCACGACTGAAGGGCAGGCGCCTTCCAGGTTGGCGATGGGTATCGGTCGCTATGGGCATGAACTATCACGGCGCAACCTGCTGAGCCAGGTCGGTCACTTCGGCTTGACTGAGGCTGTGGCTACAGCCGTGATTGATGAAGTTGCTGGTTGGGCTCCAGAGTTGAAACAGCATTATCACGAGCAGTTGCAGGCGGCCGAGTTGCAATTGGCAATCGCGGCAATGGGCGCCGAGAAACTGGAAAAGTGAATTTACCGACATTGTCTTTGGCAGTCTTACGCGGGCTCAGCGGGAGCAAAAACTGTACCTTGGCGATTTGATTTATGCCGGAACCAACGTCACCCAATAATCACTACGCCGCGCTACCCGAATCGGCAAGGTCCGGCTCAGCGCTTCCAGCACCACATCGCTCTGGTCCAGTCGATAGAGTCCGCTGACCCGCAGCCCGGCGATCGCCGGGTCGAGGCGCAGGACGCCGTGGCGGTAAGGCCGCAATGCTTCGATCACCTCGCTGAGCGGGCTGTCGCGTACTTCTAGCAAGCCGTTGACCCAGGCGCTGTCGCCGTTGCGAACGGCCTCGACGACGCCGAAACGGTAGCGGTCGAAGCTGACTTCCTGTCCGGCCTGGAGCTGTAGTCGATCGCCGCCGCGGGTGACGATCTGCACCGGCGCATCCAGCGCGCCAACCCGGCATTGCGCGCCGCGCTCGCGCACCAACACCTGCGCGGCACGGGCGAACAGGTCGCCAGCGTCGGTCTGGACGATAAACGGCCGGCGGTCGTTGACGACCCGCACCAGGCCCTCGCCGCCGCGCCATTTGAGCAGCCGGCGCTGTTCGTCGAAGCGCACATCGGCAGCGCTCTGTGCGTTGAGTACCAGTTCGCTGCCGTCGTCCAGTTGCACGGTCTGGCGCTGGCCGATGCCGGTGGAGATATCCGCGCTCAGGCTATCCAGTGACGGCAACCCGGAACTGAGGGTCAGGCCGCCACCGATCATCAGCCCGGCCCCCAGCAACGCCCGTTGCAGCACTTTGCGTCGGCTCGACGGCGCATTCAGCGCGCGTTGCAGCACGCTGCCGTCGATGCCCTGGGCGACCGGCACCTGAAACACCCCGAGGGTGCGTTCGAGGCGCAGGCACAGTTCTTCGTGACGCGGGTCGCGGGCGCGCCAGGCCTGGAAGGCCAGGCGCTCCGCGTCGCTGGCATGTCCCGAGCGCAGCAGCACGATCCAGCGGGTGGCCTGTTCGATCAGGTGGTCCTGTTCAGCGCTCATATCACTCCAGGCTGGCCTTGAGACAACGGTGGATGGCCTTGGCCATGTAGTCGCTCACCGAGCGTTGCGAGATGCCCAGTTGCGCGGAAATTTCCGGGTACGTCAGGCCGTTGACCTGAGACAGCAGGAAGGTCGCCTTGACCTTGGCCGGCAGGCCGTCGAGCAGGCCGTCGATGATCTGCAGGGCCTCGATCATTTGCGTCAGTTCTTCCGGCGACGGCGCCTGCGCTTCGTCATCAAGGTGCAGGGCCTCAAGGTAGGCCCGCTCCAGGTCGCGGCGGCGCCAGAGTTGGTACATCAGGCGCTGGGCGATGGTGGTGAGCAGCGCCCGTGGCTGGCGGATCGGTTCCACACCCGGCGCGCTGAGCAACTGCACGAAGGTGTCGGCGGCGATGTCTTCCGCGCCGCTGTCGCCCAGATGCCGGCGCAAACGAAGGCACAGCCACTGGTAATGACTGCGGAACAGGCCGCCCACGTAATCGCTGTGAGAGTTTTCGATACCGGACATGAATGGCTCCAGAAGGAGGATTGCTTGAAATGTCCGGTGGTCCGGTGACGCCATGCTAGTGGGAGGTCTTATTCTTTAAAAATATTTAAAAAGCATTTTTATATTCGCTAATGGAATTACCCGTCTTCGGGGTGAATCTGCGCCAAGCCCCGCCTCGCGGCCTCGTCGCGGTAACCCAGCAGCACCTGGTAATCCGCCTCGCTCGCCGGTAGCACGCGGCTGATCGCGAGGGTCGCGGCGACTTCCGGCAAGTCCTGCAGCGCCTGGTTCAGCGCGTCGCGGATCAGCGCCGCAGCGTCCTGATCGAGGTGCGCGGGGCCGATGAACGGCAGGGTCGGGCTTGGCGCGCTGATGTCGATGATGCGCAGCCCGGCGACTTCTTCGCTGTGGTCACGGGCGAGGTACCCCCAGGTCACGCTGTCGATGGCCGCCAGATCGCCGCGCCGCTCGCGCAAGGCGCGCAGGCTGTCGCGATGGCCGCCGGTGTAGCTGATGGTCGAAAAGAAGCGGCCCTCGCGTTGCAGTGGCACGAGGCGATAGCGCAGCAGGTTCATGCCGGAATTGGAGTCGGGGCTGTTGATCAGGCCGTGGCTGTCGAAAAACGCCGCCAGCTCGCGGCGCGGATCGTCCGCCCGGGCCACCAGCAGGCTGCAATGGTCGCCACCGCCGCTGTAGGGCAGTTCGTAGACGGGTCGGCCAATCACCTGCACCTTGCCGCGCAGCAGGGTCATCAGTGGATAGCCGCAAGTCTGGGTGAAGAGCAATTGCGGCGACAGCCACAGGCCCGGCAGGTCCAGCCCGCCCGCGTCGAGGCGGCTGGCACCGAGCAGCGCCAGGGTGCGCTGCAACCACGCCTCGCTGGCAGCACAGACCCGTGGCGGCGCGACGTACATCAACAATTCGGCAAACCCCTGGGACATGGGCGGACTCCGGTTCAGGCGTGGGGATGTTCAGGGCTGTCGATAGGGCTGAAAGCATTGCGGCGCCACAACTCGCCATAGCCGTGCACCAGGAAGCCGCCGCTGCGCGCCAGCCACTGCTCGCGACGCCGACGGTAGACCTGCGGCAGGAAATACCATTGCAAGCCAGGAAGATCGTGATGCACCAAATGCAGGTTCAGGTGCAGGAACAACCAGCTCCAGGGCCAGCCGGCCTCGTTGAGCACGGTGCGCTGCTCCGGCCGTTCGGCGGGACGGTGTTCATAAAACGAACGCACCATCGCCACCGACAACGCCGGCACGCTGACGAAAAACACGTAGTGCGCCACCGACAGCGCGCTGTATTCGGCGATGAAGGCGAACATCAGCAGGGTGGCGGCGCCGTGAGTCAGCCACATCAGCCACGCCTGCCGATCGCCCTTCGCCAGCCGGGCGAATTCTTCCCGCGCCAGACCGAACAGCGCTTGCGGTGCACCACTGAGCACCCGCCCCGGCACGGTCTTGTCCAGCCAGCGCAGCGCCCGCGCCAGGCGTGGCGCCTGCTGCCAATGGTGGCGGCTGAGGTAGCGGCTTTCCGGGTCGCGGCCCGGCAGGGTCAGGTCTTCATCGCGGTGGTGCAGCAGGTGGCTGTCGCGGTACAGGGTGTACGGATACCAGACCGCGAACGGCGCGTAGCCGATCAGTTTGTTCAGCCAGAGGAAGCGCGTCGGATGGCCGTGCAGCAGCTCATGCTGCAGCGACAGCCAGAGCACCAGCAGCGGCACCAGCAGCACGGTGGTGGGCCACACGCCGAGAACCGGGCTGGCCAGCAACAGCGCGAACCAGCCGGCATAGACACCGATCAGCAACAGCCAGGTCGGCCATTCGCTGCGCCCGAGAAAACTGGCTTGCAGGCGCAACACATCTTCGCGCTGGGCGTCGTCGAGGTAATGGGGCATTTGCGGAGGTCCTGGATCATGGGCTGACCTCCGCTTGTGGGGTGAGACGAGAAAATCTTGCAGATCGTTTGGTTATAAGCGCCTCACGAATCCTTCAGCGCCCTTCCTCGATCTCCTTGCCGTTGGCATCGATCACCCGGCTCGAGGGATAGCGCGACGACGCGTAACGCACCACCAGGATCGAGAACGACAGCAGCAGGATTCCGCCGCACAGGTACAGCAGCCCGACATCCGGCGCCTTGTGGTGCGAGACGTCGCCGATCAGCAGGCGGGTCAGCGCGGTGATTGCCACATACAGCAGGAAGCGGATCGGCATGTGGTTGGTCTTGAAGTAGATCCCCACCATCGCGCCCAGCTCGAGGTAGATGAACAGCAGGAGGATGTCGTCGACGCTGACCCCGCCCTTGCCGAGCATGTCGATGAAGGTCATCACCGCAGCCCAGGCGGTGATGCCGCCGATGCCGAACAGGGCCAGGTAGTGGAACGACTCGACGCACAGATTGCCCAGCGAGTCGGCGGCGCCATGCAGGCCCTTGCGCAGTTTGTCAGCCCATTTGATGTTCACGATGCGGATTCCTTGGTACGACTTCGACGGAGGATGCGACAAGCACATGACGCTTTGCCTGCATGCAGTAAAAAGGCCAGCGGCCTCGCTTGAGAAGGCGACCGATTGCCGCAAGGCACGCGTGCTCTCCATCAACCTGCAAAATCTGGGCTATAAAATGCCACTATCCAGCTTTGCCGGATTACTGTATAAAAACCCAGTATTCGTATTATTCAATTATCGAAAGGCATGTGAGGTGATGAATGGCCGTCGAAGTGGTGTACCGCAGCAGCCGCGACCTGGAGCGCTTGTCCGCCGTTTTCTACACCTAATGCCTGTCCAGTTAGTGTCAAAATGCTTTGTTTTATTGTTTTAAATCAGCGCGTTAGACGCCAACTGACAAATCAGATACAGGAAGGCGGTGCATAGATTTTCGAAAGGACCTATGCCTAGTTATCAATGTTCATATGAAGACAAGCACGGATCGTAGAGATAACATCCATCGGATAGAATTTTTTTCAGGGCATTGCCCCAGGTAGGCAGCCCTTTAATTTTTGAGAGGCCATCATGGCAGTAGAAGTACTTTACCGAAGCACTCGAGATTTGGAGAAGGTTTTTTTGGATCGAAAACTAGCCGATGCACATGATCAAATGCTTGAATTGGCAGAAATTTTAACTTCCGTTCTCATTAAAAATGTACCAGGTCTTGACGAAAAACAAGCGGAGGACGCAAGCATTTTTATGGCGAAAAATAGAGCAATCTTTGCGTCGGCGTTTAAGAGTGGTGCTAATGCGTTGGATCAGTTGACAGGGAAAGACGATAGCGCCAACTGAGATGGTGTCACAACACATAGCCAACCCATTTGATGCATGGCGGAATCAGCATGCTTGAACGTCCCGCTTTCGGCTCCATAATCGCCCTTGATAATGGATAGCTATGGACGGGACGGTGCTTAAACTACTGAGCCTAGAAGTCCGATCGAATGCCCGATGCATCGAGAGTTTCATGGTCTTCGGATGTACTCGCCGCAGAGTCGATCCAATCCTCCTCTTGATCGTGCCAGTCGCCCGTGTCTACCATCAAAGAGTCTTCGACGAACTCTAGCGCCTCAGGATTTGGATTTGCCGCTTCGCAGGTCAATTCGCAGGTGTAATCGAACGACTCATCCAATTCGGCTCCATCGCCTCTTCTGAGATCAGAGTTAGATCCCCACTGCAGTGTTACCCCTATGCTACCGCTTACCCTGATGTGTACAGTCTCTGAGGTAATACTGGTAACCTCATGCGATTCCACATAGATTTCTTCAAGGGAATAGTGCGAGGCTAGCTCATCTACAGCGTCCAAACTTTCCCCAACAATCTGCTGGACCGTCGCATCATTGATCGCATGCGATAAACGATCCCCGACGGCGGCTCTGCACTCTTGGATGCAGGCCATCAGTCCGGCCACGGCTTCGATTGTTTCTACTGCGAGGTGCTCGATGTCGTCCTCCTCCATGAGGAAAACTTCTGGTGTGATGTGGACGTACCCGTTCAAACGGACTACGGCATCTCGAAGCTCCTCAAACTCCTGAGCGAAGTCCAACCGGAGCTTTGTTCGCACGTAGTGGTTGGAAAGCCCGCCCTGCGTTGCATACACACACCGCTCGACTCGCGTTACCTCCGGGACAACGCCTTCTGCCTTCTGCTGCCACCATATGCACTTTTTCACCTCGGCGTCTGGAGCCAGGCGCTTCAGCGTGTGACCCACCAGCTCGCGCATAGCAAAGGCGAAGTTATGAAAGCGAAGCCTGTTCCTGCGGTCTTCGAGATTAAACATCGCAGCTTCATAAAGGCAACGCTCGAACTGAGCATCACCGATTAGCTGCAAGATCCTTTCGTCCATGTTCTTCCTCTCGTCTACGACCATTCCGCATCATTGCTCAGAGCGGGGATGGAAGTCACCTACAGGCTAAGCACAACGGATGTTAAGCGCATCAGCTGGCCATGCAGTCAGGGCTTGGCCAATAATGACCTAGCAAGGGGCAACAACCCCAGATCCACACGATACACCCACGAGGATGTACTCGGCGCGGTAGAGAAGATCGCAAAGAAGAAAGGAAAAGGGAATGCAACTGTTGACGACATTGTCGCGAAGGTCCCCTTTGGATTCTGGGAAACGATTATCAAAGGCTTGAAGCATAAATCGCACCCTGCTGGCATGCAGGCTAGCGTTTTATCAATAGCATTTCCAAACGCCCCTGACCTTGCTACGACGCCATACGATGATGCGGCGTTTGTCGATAGACTGGCCAACCTACTTAGCCAAGTACGAGATGTTCGAAATAGGATTGGCCATCACGATCAGATCTGGAGAACGCCGGAGTTTGACTCCTATGGCAATCTGGGCTTTATACCTCGCCGGCCACGCCAAACGGTAAACAGCCTCCGTTTGCTCGCAAACCAAATATCTTGGCTAGCAGGCTGGATAGATCCCGAAATTACTAATTACATTAAGGCGTCCGATCACTGGTGGTCCCTGCAAGCTCTGCTGACAAAAGAAGCATTGACAGTCTATCGGAAGAACGGTGGTAGGGTCGGTACCTACGAGGCGGTGATTCGGATGACACCACAGCATGAAGCCGTCACTTGGCCTAACAAGACTCCTCGTACACCTGAAAAAATCCATAGGATCAATCGTCGCAGAGTAACTAAAAATATTTTCTATTGAAGCCAGTTACTGTTGATGAGCCGTTCGTTAGTCTTGAAAAATTCATAACCTGAAGGCCTATGCTCATACTGCACTGGGTAGCGCAAGCCTCTCCCCAAAATACACCTGGGCCAGCCTAGGCTCACTGACAACCAGTTGATCGCTGGGTGGAGAAAGTCCTAAGCTTACTGGCAGGAGATTAAACAGTTTAGGATGACAACATCTGAAACTCGCCTCCATAAAGATAGCACTGATTGCAGCTAATTCAATAGTAAAAACCAAGATAATTACTCTAGAATAGTCTATTTGCCTTCTAAAAGCCGTAACGATAAATTAAATGCGTAAGCTACTTTAATCATCCACTCACGCGTAGATCGCGCTCAGCCAAAAAAATAATTTCAGTGACCTTGAGGTTATCTCGCTGAGTTGAGTGATGAATGCTGTAACAAGCCCCGCCTACTACCTTATAGATATAGCCCTCTTCTGTTCCTGACGCGTCTTCAGCAATGCTCACTTCCTGAAGCGGTTCCATCACCCAGTCGTTACCGCCTCTCATGTGACCAGGTGACATCAGATGTGCTTGCGCGAGCCATGAGCGGTCATCAAGCTCCGAAAGCATCTGCTGTAGGATCGGTACCGTGGGGATCATCAGCATGCTGCCCACGATGTCGTCACCGTAATCGCGCACAAGCTCCACGTAAAACCATGGGTGGTGCAGCTCCAGCTCAATAAATTTCCAGTGACGGCTGGCGGGCTCGCCGAAAATACCGGCTGGGCTGAGTTCGGCATGGCTATAGGTCTTGAACATCGAAAAACCCTCAAAATATTAACAATAGTTAATGGATGTATGGCGTTCAAGACGGCTTCATCATTCCTTTTGTAGGAATGAAAAAATGGAGCTGAAACAGGCATTTGGTAAGGCCATGAGGTTGCTGAGGAAATCTCGTAGCCTCAGCCAAGAAGAGTTCGGCGGCCACAGTAGCCAAACCTACCTTAGTCAACTGGAAGCCGGAGGAAAGGGCCCTACCCTCGAAATGGTGCATGGGCTCGCCTCTGTCATGAATGTTCATCCTTTGACGATCTTGACCCAGTGCTACCTTTTTATGGACAAGGATGCCACTCTGGATTCAATCATTGAGCGCGTTCGTGAGGAGCTAAGCGTGACGCCATCGGACCGATGAGGAGGGGCGCCTGTCCCCCTTCAGCATGGACTGAGATGTCCGATCGGATGCAACCAAAGTCTGCGCGATCTGACCCTGCGGCTGGTTTGATCTTGGGCGCTACCTACGTGGAAGAGGAGAGGCAATGAAGGGCCGACGGAAGGTAAAGACTGATAAGTGGCGTATAAAGTCGGAAAATGAAGACGACGCCCGAAGGCTTTTGCGAAGGCGGGTACAGACGCAAGGAAGGTTTCTCGACATAGCAGCACATGCCGGCAAAGGAATGGAACCTGTTGGCCGAATTGCCGGTTGAGAGATAGGCTTTCACCTTTGAGGTTTGCAAATGAAGGATCCTCAGATATTAGCGCTGTGCCCATGCTCGCCGCAGGGGTGCTGGAGCATCGACCACCGAAGCTTCAAGGGCAGGTGCGAAGAAATCGTGCATCTGGCAACGCTGGTGCTTGGCAGTCGAGTGCTTGCCGCGCAATGGCTGTACAAGCCAGCAATCGGGCTAAGGCATCAGTCACCTTGCAGCACCTTGGTGACTCGATCGGGCTACCAGCAAGTTGTGACACTCCTAGGACGAATTGAACACGGTGTCTACACTTAACGCCGTTGGGTTCCATGCCAGAGGACCTGTCTACATCTCGTCTGACATAGGATTAGCTGTGTCTATCGCAGGATCTAACTCGAACCGCATCAAGCGTATGCCTAAGGGGAAGCCCCTTTGTTAGGAAGGTATTCGAGCGAACGGGCTCACGCTCCGCGGTAAACAAAGCTCTGTCTCGGATGGTGCTCAGTGGTTCGATAGCGCGGTCATTAGCGACTGGCTGCTTGCGACCTCAAGCAGACACGGCCCTAAGCTGAGTTGTCAGCGCCATCGCCGCCAGCCGGAAGCAGGATTATCACTAAACTCCTTCATACTTGCGAAAGCAGAGCTTGCCGGTGCTGGCTCCAACATCCAGCCTTCGCAGTGGGTCGAATGCTGCCAGTAGGGGGCAAGTGGGCGTAGGATGGAGGCTTCCCCATCAGCTCATAAGGAGCCGCCCCTTATGAATGAATCCGTGCGGACAACCTTGAAATGCCAAGAACCAGGTGATGGTACTGGGGATGTCATCACTGACCTCCCGGACGATATCCTCGAACGCATGGGTCTCAAAATCGGTGATTCCCTGAGCATACAGCTGATAGGCGGGAGCATAGTGCTAAAGCCAATTAGTGATGCAGACGCCCAGCCCTAAGGCAGCTTTCGACCCACAGCGGTCGTTGTCGACCGGCCGCTTCATAGGTCGATTACGCTCAGTCGCCACCTGCTGCGACCCAGGTTACCCATGACTAGAACGGCAGCAACCGAGATGCCAGCCTAGGTCTCAACACTGGTCAATGCGCTTGATTGGCCCGAATTGCTTGAACGTACACTGCAGGCGCATCGCTCGCGGTACAAACGGATCGTGGAACACTGCGGTGGCAAGGTCGACATTCACAGCGAGCAAAACCTGGGCAACCAGATTCAACTGACTTTTCTGCTCTCCAATTGAATATTGCAGCTGATACGAGCGAGTATTTCAATCGCACTTCGAGCATTCAGAGGCCGGAGTACGTGCTTCCGGCCAAGGGCTTGCAAGGGGCAGTGAAGTCTAGGGCTGAGCGATACGAGGATGTCTGGACGCTCATCATCCCGAGCACCGTGTGGAACAGGTTGTCATGGCTCAATGGCGAGTTTGTCTGGGCTTTCAAGCAGCCCATATTCAGCCGTTCGCTCTTCGCGATAGAGTCAGACATCCAGAGCACCATTGGCACCTTGGTTTGCTCGTCCGGGGCCATCGCATAGGGCAGCCCATGTAGGTAGAGGCCACCCTCTCCCAGTGACTCCCCATGATCCGAGACGTACATGAGCGCAGTGTCGAATTTGGTGTTCGCAGCCAGGATGTCGATCAGCCCGGCCGTTACGTAGTCGGTGTAGAGGATCGAGTTGTCGTAGGCATTGATCACCTCCTGCTGCTTACATTTGTCGAGCTCATTGGTCTCGCAGACCGGCTCGAATTTCTTGAACTGCGAGGGATATCGCTTGTAGTAGGCTGGGCCGTGGCTGCCTTTGTAGTGGAGCACCAGGACAGCATCGCCTTCCTGACGGTTGATGAAGTCCTCCATTTCCGAGAGCAGCACCCCGTCCTTGCACTCGTCGCTGGTGCACAGCTGAGCATCCGCATGTTGGGTAGCCTTGTGGTTAGGCACCCGGTCACAGACCCCTTTACAGCCCGAATTGTTGTCAGTCCACATTACGCTGATGCCTGCGCGCTGAAGCACATCGAGTAGCCCTTCTCGGCTCTTGGCCAAGCCGTCCTTGTACTCATCCTTGCCGACGTCCAGGAACATGCACGGCAGTGATACCGCGGTGGCGGTGCCGCAGGAACTCACATTTGAGAAGCTTATGACATTGCGTTTTTTCAGTTCCGGATTCGTATCACGGGAGTAGCCATTGAGGGAGAAGTTGGCAGAGCGTGCTGTCTCCCCCACTGCCAGCACCAGCAGCTTGGGTTTGCGAGCTGCTCCCTGCCTTTTCACTACTGCATCGGTACCGATGGTGGTCAGTTCTTTCGGCGTGGCCAACTGACGTTTCAGGTAGCCATGACTGGCCGCAAACAGGTTGGTGGGAACCAGAATGAGCCGAATCTCCCGGTTGTTGCGCAGCAAGGACGCATAAGACTGGTATTGGCTCAGCACAATGCCGGCAAGGGTGACTAGGGCAAGCGAAAGGACAATGAGTCTACTGGCCAACGCTTTGATCCAGGGCTTACGTCGGAGCGGCACCTGACTGATCAGGTAAACGGGCAATCCCCCTACCATTGCCACCCAGAGGCCGAGCTTCCAGTTCAGTAGCTCGGAGACCTCACTGACGTCGGTCTCCACGACGTTGGTGAACATGGTGTAATCAATGACGATGCCGTAAGCATTCATGAAGTAGCTGGCGAAAGCCGCACTGATCAGGATCAGGCACAGTAGCGGTTTGGCGAGCCGTGCCCATGACAGCAGACTGAGTATGGTAAACACCCAAGCAAACACAACAACTGGCAGGCTACTCGCGAGCAGCCAATTAACTTCATCGGCATTGAAAATCAGCCGCGTAAGAACACGCCAAAGCTCAGCGTTCGTAAATAGCAACAACCAAAGAGTTACCAGCCCGATGAGCAGATTGGTGCTGATGCCTTTTTGTCGAGTACTGCGAATAGCAAAGATCAATCTACTGAACAGGGTGTGAACAATGGATTTCGAAGGTGTCATTATCAAACTCTAGGAGGCTGCTGATCCATGACGCATGGCTATGGAATCCTCGGTAGCTACCAGGCAAACCATCGACAGATACTGTGCGAAGGTGGGCGTGCGGAGCGCCAGAGACCCCGAGCCCTATGGCTTAAGGGCGCTTAGGATGTTTGAGGCAAAAGAATTGAATGAGAAGTAAACTCTCGCTAGGCGCATTATTTCCGGAACACGATAACGACACGATGACCTCGTGATTACAATGCTGTCAGAATCGCAGCAATGGCTTTTTTGATTGTGATCGACCAGGCTATGATAAAAAATCGGACACGTTCGACTGCTGTGTGGTTAGTGCCACCCAGCGAATTAAATTAAATTTCATAAACAAAATGGGCTTGTTTTGTCGTACGCTCATTTTGAACTTTTACTTCAATTTAGAAGTCTTTCTCGCGAGCAGAACACTTCCTTAACTTTTGCCCGTGCTTATGTCACTTATCAATGAGGGACGAACACCATGAGCTTTTTCAAGAACATCTTGGGCGGCCACCACGGCCGGGGAAACCACGGCGGTGGTAAGCACCACAGTGGTGGGCACGGGAGCGATCGGCATGACCGCTATGACCAGCAGCAGAGCTGCGACGGCAATGACCGGGTAATTGACAGTGGGCGGGCAATATCCCAAGCCCCAATCACTGATCTGCAGCCTTGCAGGCAGTGCCGGACCGCTAACGCCCCATCTGCGCGCTTTTGTCTAAACTGCGGAACACCACTATCGAGTGGCTGCAAGGCCTGCGGCTCCTCGCTGACGTCAGGAGCGAAATTCTGCAGCCAGTGCGGCCAAGCCACGCCTTAGCGCCTGGCCACCCTGGTAAGCCAACGCGACCACCCCCCTGCGCAAGGAGAAATACGTGGGATCGAATCATGATCATGGCAGTGCAGCAGTACGTGAGGGACATCAGAAGAAGCTAGTCATGGCATTGGCCCTGACTGGCAGCTTTATGATTGCTGAAGTAATCGGTGCATGGATAACCGGCAGCTTGGCGCTGCTGTCGGATGCATCTCACATGTTCACTGACACCGCCGCCTTGGCGATATCGCTGATTGCGCTCCAGATAGCCAAGCGGCCGGCGGATCAAAAACGAACCTTTGGCTATGCGCGGTTGGAGATCCTGGCCTCCACGCTCAACGCAGTCCTGCTCTTCCTGGTGGCAATGTACATCTTGTACGAAGCCTACCAACGCTTCTTCATGCCGACGGAGATCGCCACTGGCGCGATGATGTGGATCGCGATCGCTGGCCTGATCATCAACCTTATTTCGATGCGTCTTCTGGCATCTGCCAGCAACGAGAGCCTCAATGTCAAAGGGGCTTACCTCGAAGTTTGGAGCGACATGCTCGGATCGTTGGGCGTAATCATCGCGGCTCTCATTATCCGCTTCACTGGCTGGACTTGGGTCGACACGATTGTCGCTGTTGCAATCGGCCTCTGGGTACTGCCGCGGACATGGCAGCTGCTTCGCGAGAGCCTGGGCATCCTCATGGAGGGTGTC
The DNA here is from genome assembly GCF_903166565.1 of Pseudomonas sp. Marseille-P9899. Taxonomy (NCBI): domain Bacteria; kingdom Pseudomonadati; phylum Pseudomonadota; class Gammaproteobacteria; order Pseudomonadales; family Pseudomonadaceae; genus Pseudomonas; species Pseudomonas sp. Marseille-P9899. The sequence goes on along the minus strand of NZ_CAESCG010000003.1, from coordinate 253,295 downwards.
CCAAGGGGGCTTGACGTCGCGGCAATCGAGACCACCATCCGCAACGTTGATGGCGTCACTGATGTACACGATTTGCACGTTTGGGCCGTCAGTAGCGGCAGCAACGTGATGACTTCGCACGTAGTAGTGGGTGACACAGCAGATGGAGATGCCGTGCTGGCGGGCGTCGTGGAAGCGGTCAGCGATGCGTTCGAAATCCACCACTGCACCATTCAGATCGAGCGCGCAGCTTTCCACCAGAGCATGCCGTTACCGTCGCACTGATCGGTTGGTAACCACCTGGTCAACGCACCACTCTTCAAACAGAGAGAGTGGTGTCGTAAAGGAAAGATCGGGAATGATAGGCGTCAAAACGGCAGGAGCACTTCGTGAGCGCCTTGGGAAGATTCCGACAGACTCTCTCGAGTGCCCGTAGGAGGTTCAGCAATGGCTTGGATCATCACGAAGTACTTAGTCACTGCCGGAATAGTGATTCTAGTATCAGAGCTGGCAAAACGTAGCGACAAGCTGGGTGGCCTAGTTGCCGCTCTGCCTCTGGTCACGGTCATGACGCTGATCTGGCTGTACTTGGAAAACCAGAGTATGGAAAAGATAGCTAATCATGCCTGGTATACGTTCTGGTACGTCCTTCCAACCCTGCCAATGTTTATCACTTTTCCGGTGCTGCTGCCCAAACTGGACTTTTGGCCGACGCTTATCATCAGCATCATCATCACCATGGTAAGTTTTGGGGGCTTTGCTCTGCTGCTACGTCGTTTTGGCATCGAGTTGCTGTGAGCTAAGCGCCGGGGGCAGCAAGTGGGTGGCCGCTCACCGACTATTAACGCACTCGCCTTTCACCAGGTAGCGAACCATGTGCAATTCGCCCTTCGAGTCCTCGTAGGCCATCATGCTTTTCACGTTGCCGCAGTACCGCACGTTGGGCGACACGTACACCAACTTCCCAACGTCCAGATTCATGCCATAGGTGTAGTCTTCAAGCTCTGGCATGGGCTTCTTCACGCTCTGTGCATAGCGCTCTGTAGCCTGCCGAGCAGACTGCTCAAGATCCTCATTGATCTGCACGCTACTTAGAGCATCTGTCGACAGCACAGAGAAGAGCATGAATACGGCAATTGCAGATCTAGTGGTTTTCATGAGAAGTCCATTAATAAAAAAGCGCCCACGGCGGGCGCTAAAATTCACCTTACCAAAGGAGCGTATGGTTCCAAGGTGAATGCATTGGCGTGAGCAGGGTTTCGTTACTCCCGCCATGCTGCTCCGGATGAGACGACTCCAAAGCAGCGCTGCCTGTGTGCTGTACTAAAACTAGCAAAGGCGGCTAACGACAAGATGATTGTGAAATTACAATTTGGACATGTAATAGATTGTAAAGTAATTATCTGCACTTTCGACGGATCAAGAAATCATAGCCGCGCGCAGCGCAGCGCATCCTGCGATGCCACTGATCGGTGGTTGGCAACGAGCTCTTGGTAGCTCCCCAAGGAATTTTCCTGGCAAAACAGAACGGCTTGGCAGAAATGCCGCCTTTTACGACCGAATTCACATGCCAGCTACTGAGTGCTCAACCGGCTGAAGGCCGCTGAATCCGCTAAGCTCAAAGGGTATGCCGGTATGACTGTCAGCAATCTTACGGCTACATTACAAATTTGTAGGATTTCGCCACGGCCAGCTTCTTCGCGTTAAGATTCAAGCGTCCTCAGGTGACCACGGCGTATGGACAGAGGTAGCGACTACCGCATGCCATGCACTCAGCCGAACCTTTAAACAGCCTGCAAACCTCTTGGCGGATTGGCCAATTCCTTCTTCACACCTTGAGATAAGTCATGCGCGTTCTAGTTGTCGAAGACGAAATTAAAACTGCGGAATATCTTCAGCAGGGCCTATCCGAAAGCGGGTATGTCGTAGACATTGTGCACAACGGTGTTGATGCCCTTCACCTATTCAACGTCAATGTCTATTCGTTGGTTCTCCTCGATGTGAACCTCCCAGGTATCGACGGATGGGATCTGCTGGAAACCATCAGGAAATCCAGCCGGGTCCGCATCATCATGCTCACAGCCCGTGGTCGCATCAACGACAAGCTCAAGGGATTGGATGGCGGCGCGGATGACTACTTGGTGAAGCCCTTCGAGTTTCCCGAGCTGCTTGCTCGCATCCGTTCTCTCCAGAGACGTGGCGATGAACTCGTCGAGAAGAGCTCGCTGAAGATTGCCGATCTGGAACTCGACTCCGTGCGCCATCGAGTTTTCCGTGGTGGCACACGCATCGATCTCACCACAAAAGAATTTGCGCTCCTGCACCTGCTCATGAGCAGGACGGGTGAAGCGCTGACTCGTTCCCAGATCATCTCTCTGGTCTGGGACATGAATTTTGACTGCGACACCAACGTCATCGATGTTGCGATCCGGCGATTGCGCTCAAAGATCGATGACCCGTTTGAAACCAAGCTCATTCATACGCTTCGTGGCGTTGGGTACGTTTTCGAGGAACGCGCATGAGTCCGTTCAGCCTGGCTGCAAAGCTAGGGTTCAAAGTCGGGTTGATGAGCGCAGCATTACTGCTTCTGTTCGCGACCTTTGGCTACTTGATGGTGGGTCAAGCGCTGGAAAGAAATGCCAGAGCAGACCTAGAAGTGAAGATGGCAGGCATGGCTCACAACCTGTCCACTATCAACGATATCTCCGGCGTCAACGCGGATGCGCACCAGCTAGTTGATTTGGTCATGGGCCATAACAACCTGTACGTGAGCATATTCGATACATCAACAAAGCAGGTACCTTTGCTCTCGATAGGCTCAAAGCAGGTCAATCTGGAGGTGCACAAGTTCCAGCCGGCTGCGCAGCCTAAAGAGCATGAATGGCGTGATACCCAGGACCGCCCACTGTTGAGCGCTTCTCGTATCATGCGCTTAGCCGATGGAACCGAAGTCAGCGTCTACATGACCATGGACCAGTCATCCAGTGAGGCCCTGCTCGATGCATTGCTGACCTGGGCCCTGATGATGTCGCCCGTCATCCTCGCATTGATCTTGGCCATCGCTTGGTGGACCGTGCGCCGCGGACTGCTACCTCTGACCAAGTTCTTGAAAGTTGCCTCGAAAATCTCCACCGAGAGCCTGGACCATCGCCTGCCAACGGATGGAATGCCCTCAGAGCTTAAAGAGCTCGCTGACGGCATTAACATCATGCTGGCTCGCCTAGATGACGGTGTGCAGCAGCTTTCTCAATTCTCTGACGATCTTGCTCACGAGTTGCGTGCACCGCTTTCCAACCTGATGGGTAAGGCCCAGGTTGCCTTGACCAGAGAACGATCGCTTCAAGAGTACCGGGAAGTGCTGGAATCGTGCACAGAAGAGCTGGACCGCATGAGCCGGATGGTTTCCGACATGCTGTTCCTGGCTCAGGTCAGTCACCCAGCATCCATGGTGGAGTTTGAACCCGTGTCGCTGGTCGACGAGGTTGAGCGTGTATGCGATCTCTTCAGCATTTCGGCAGAAGAAGGCGAGATCCAGCTGCAAATCTCTGGCAATGAGGACGTAGTGCGCGGTAATCGTCTCATGATTCAACGGGCCGTCTCGAACCTGGTGTCAAATGCTATTCGCTACTGCCCACGCGGCCGCACGGTCTACGTGAAGGTGCAACACGGTACGAGCGGTACGACATTGAGTGTCGGCAACCCGGGCCGGGGGATCGCGAGGGAACACCATGCGCATTTGTTTGAACGTTTCTATCGAGTGGACAAGAGCCGAGCACGGAGTGAGGGCGGTACCGGTCTAGGCTTAGCCATCGTTCAGTCGATTATGAGCTTGCATCAGGGCTCGGCGAGCGTGGAAGTAACCGAAGAGAACTTCACGTGGTTCCACCTTCACTTTCCCGAAGCCCAGTTTAAAGAACCTGTAATGGCTGCTGCTTAACCAGCGCAGACATGCATAAGCCCGTCAATTGACGGGCTTTTTTGTGTGCAAGCATCAGTGCCTGAGGACCACAGGCTCCATGGGCGATCGCAAAATCACCGACTTTATGATCCTCTGCTCCTCTGGATTGGCATTCCTCCACAGTTGGGTGAAATACTGCGCGTTCACCCTTTCCTGAGCGCTTACGCTGGCAGCAGTGTCTATAAAACGCATCGTCGTGTAGACACTGATCAACCCCAGGATGAAGAACGCTGTTGCCACGACCATCACATAACGTTTGGCCAAAACCGGGGCACGCTTGAGCTCCAGAATGGAGATATTGGCAGCCTTAGTCGCTGTAGAAAGCTCCGCGATTAGCGGTTTAATGGCCGTGTCGACTCCCCGACACGCGGCGGAATATGCCTCTGCCGCAGCTCGCAAAGCGACCTCTTCGGCATTCGACCAAGCTTTCTCGGCCTTCCGCACCTCATCTTGTATCTGCCGGCCGACAGTATCGACCTGCTCCACAAGGTCGTTCGACTTCTCCAGCACGGCGCTGCAGGTACGTGTCTGAGCGGTCAGCTCATCAATTTGGACAGTGAACTTTTCAGTGCTTCGACGAAAATCACCGATCGCAACCGCCCAGGGCTCTATGTCATTCATGGCTATCTCCGAGAGCGGCCGAAAGCCGCACTGATTATTTAAGTAGATATCAAAATTGTAATTTTAGGGAAAATTTAACATCGCCCTCAGCAATGCCGAGATAGACATGATCCTTCCAGATTTGCAGATTTAACGCATCATCCCGGCCGCCAAAATTACGGAATTGTAATTATTGACTCACCTTGTCGTTAGCTTCGCGTTCCTAAACTACAAACCAACAAAGGCCGCTAATCAGGCGGACCTAGTAAAAACCGAGGCTCACAATGAAATTTGTCAAATCGATCGCTATTGGCAGCCTGCTGCTTGGTCTCACGGGTGTCGCTTATGCCGAAGGCGGCTACGAGAGAGCGAAACAGTTCAATGAAAACTTTCGAACTGAACAGGCTCGCCTATGGAGCGATGACTCTTCGGATCAGAACAAACAGCAAGTCGCTCAAGAGCAAAAGAAAGAAAGCAAGGATGGTAAGGAACAAGCCGATAATTAATCGGCGGTTAAACAGGACTCTAAATGACGAAAGCAATTTACAAAAAAGCCAGGGTACAACCTGGCTTTTTTGTGTCTGGAATTTAGCCTTCGTCCGTACGAGACGCTCCCGCATCAATTTCTCCAGCCAATCCGTTGTTACTTTGCTGAGCGTCCTTCCAACGACACAGCATTAGCTGGCTGGCGTTTACTTCGGTGATCTTGACGCAGCTCAGGTTGACAGGCAGTTCAGCGTTGCTGTCACGCAGGCGCCTGGATAGGTAGAACGAGCTATCACGTGGCCACTTAGCAGGATCCTGAATGTTCTCTGACTTCCCGCTGCTGTAGAACTCCGACGAATACGAGCGACGGCCAGGGTAGATCAGCGGAGCCGACTGAGCTGACTGCAAATCACTCCAGGCTTCAACCACATCTCGCTGGTTCTGAGGTCGCTGCTCCATTACCCCTGCAATGATGATCCCCGCACCTACGATTGGGAGTACTACAGCGCTCGTAGCGGCAGCCCAAGTGGTCTTCGGGCCTGCATCGCAGATCCGTCCAGACAACAACATGGCCCAGGCTGGTAGAGATGGAAGCAGGTAGGTCCACAGAATGTTACCGGCGAATGTAAAGAATATGGGAGTTGCCAGCGCCCAGAGCCAGAGGTAGGCCTCGAATCGCTGCATTGATCCGCGCTTGCGAATCAGCAGAGGAAGAAAGAAAGCCCATGGCAATAGCGACAAACCGAGCTGAATCCAGATGGTGCCGTATGGCTTGGCATGAGCGCTGCCATAGAGGTCTCCAGCCCAGTTGCTGACGACGTAACGACTCCAGTGTTCACCAACGAAAAAGTATTGCATGAACCCCGGCGTTTTCATTTCGGCCGCGATATACCAGGGCAAGGATATACCGAGCATTAGGACAAGGCCGCCGATCCAGGGAAGTATCAGCACTCGCCCCCACTCTTTATAGAGAACCACCCACACGAATGCTGGCGTGCCCATAAGCACCAAAATGAGCGGACCTTTAGCCAGTAGGCCCAGGCCCAGCCCGGCGAACATCAGGTAGGCATCCGCGTTGCTGGAGCACTTCATCCAACGCCAGAATCCATAGCTGGAGAGCAAAATCGAGAACGACAGAACAGGGTCAGTCAGCACGACTCCGCTGGAGACTAGGCCAAGTGTCGTACTAGAGAAGATGATGGCGGCCCAGATTCCAGCATTACGCGAGATCTGCTGAGTACCGAGCTTGATGATGATGAAACAGCTGCCCAGATGCAGCAGCCAGGCCGGGAATCGAGCAGCGAACTCATTCACCCCGAAAACCGTCATGCTCGCAGCCTGGGTCCAGAAGGATAGCGGCGGCTTACCCCAGAACGGTACCCCGTAGTCGAACATCGGCGTGATCCAATCGTTTAACTCGACCATCTTGCGTGCCATTTCGGCATAGCGTGCCTCCGATGTGTCCATCAGTGGGTAGACGCCCAAACCCAACAAGCGCAATACCAGAATTGAACCCAGGATCCACCACAGGGGCCGCTCTTTTCTCAGATTCAGCATTTCTTACCCTCGATCAAAGGCACCGAAGCATGGAGCGACACGGGATCTGCCTTGCTGTTGCTCTTCAGGAAATAGCGAGGCCGGCGTTTGACTTCTGCGAGTGCCACGCCTAGGTACTCCCCCACCATGGCAACTCCGATGCACAGAAATGAAGCCATTCCGACGAGCAGGTGATGGACGTCGAAGCTGCCTGCTACGAGCGATGCAAGCATGTAGCAGATGCTGGAGACGAATAGACCGAAGCTGATTAGACTGAATATGCGTAGCGGTTTGCGAGAGAAACTGACGATGCTCTCAATGGCCAAATTGAAGAGGCCAGCGGCGTTCCACTTGGTGCTACCGGCATGGCGCACAGTACGATCGTAAGGCAGCTCGACGGTGCGAAAACCTACCCAGCCGATCATCCCCTTGAGTATTCTGGAACGCTCATCCAGCGCTCGAAGTGCCGCCAGTGGAGCAGGTCCGATCAGGCGGAAATCGCTGACATCGGCGGGCAGATCAACCTTTTCAACCAGGCGCTGCATGACCCAGTAGTAAGCCCGGGCACTCACACGCTTGAACCATGAATCACCGGTTCTAAGGTTGCGCTGCATGTTTACTATATCGTAGCCACGCTGCCAGAAATCCACCATGGCCGGGATGAGCTCAGGTGGGTCCTGCAGGTCGACGTCAATGAAGATTAATGCGCTGCCACGGGCATGATCTATCCCGGCGCTCAGTGCTGCCTCTTTGCCGAAGTTGCGGCTGAGGAACAGACTACGAACAGCCGATCCATCCTGATAATCGCGTAGCAAATTTGCAGTTCGATCGTTGCTTCCATCATCAATGTAGAGAATCTCACAAGAGACAGGTAGGCGCTTTACGACGCGGGTGATGCGCTGATGGAACTCTGGAATGCTCTCCTCTTCCTGAAAGCATGGAACGACTATGGTTAATAAGGGATCAGGGCGCTCGGGAAAGCGATGTAATGTCTGCATGATTGAATGTCCAGAAACGGTGTGCAATGAATCCAAGTGCAGTGAGCGTCACAGTCACTAGGACCTGGGAGATGAGCGGTGACAGATTCGACTTGATGAGCAACCACATACCCACGCCGTTGCCGATGTTTGTTGCTAGCGCGACCAGTGCAAACCGAAGAGGCTGAAATTTCCGAAAGCCATCCGCCTTAAAACAGTACGCCCTATTACCTATGAAGCTTGCAATAGCGCCTACCAGGCCGCCGAAAATACTGGCTAGAAATGGCGTAGACATCTCTGTAGCTACCAGCAACAGGAACACAAAATAATGGATTGCAGTGGCTATGAATCCGATCCCTAGATAACGAATCAGTAACCTATAAAGAGGTGGGCTTTTATTTTCCATGTCCGAAGCCTATGGAGGCAAAGGTGAAAAAATGGTGAATCAAATGTAAAAGCACCGCTACCTAAACACACATGTTTCGAGGAACAAAAAAACGGGATGCTAGGCTAGCAGGCTATAATATCAGCAGGATTGCTTGAAAATTACGCTTTGGCAATGAAGGGCCTCCAATAACGCACGCATGACCTACACATTACAATGTTGACAATATAAGGAATGCCGGGCGGCGTTGAGATAAATTCCCCGCATCAAGGGGGACCTAATGGTTACACAAAATGAAACATATACAAGCGGCTCTGTTTCTTACAGTCCTGACATATTGGATGATCTGCCAATTGATGATCAGCTAGCGCTAGAATTTTTCGCAACAGCACGTTGTGCGAGTTTCAAACAGGCTGCCCGAGGGCTCAATGTACCGGTGGTAGGCTTGCGGAAACGCCTAGAAAAGCTTGAGGAGCACATCGGTGCTCCAGTATTTGTCTATAAGCACAACAAGCTTGCTCTGACGCGCACAGGCGAAAGGGTCAGTCATTACCTGAGCCAGCTCTTCGGCCCAGACGGCCTCGGCAAGGCCGGCGAGAAGGAAGTGCCCAGGCTTACCATCGCGATCACGGAGCCGGTGCTCAGCGACATCGTGAACCGCGATCTGGTCGCATATGTGCGGGATCATGCCGAAATGCAACTAGAAATCCACTCTGAGTGCACAGCGAGAATGCTCTCTGAGTGTGAAGTTGATGTAGGCATAATTTTCGTCACCCCGGATGATGACGGCGAGCTCGATCGAAACCCTACCTATAGGTTTGAAAGGCTTGGTCGAATTGGGCATTCGCTGTTTATTTCCAGTCGCTACTCACGAAGCGTCACGCTGCCAGTTGAGAACGTGGATCTGCATAACTTCATGCTCGTTGTCCCTTGGGATGATGAGATCTTGGCAGACTCACAAAAATGGGCTTCGATAATGGCCGAGCATCAGGGAGGCACAACACGGGTAAAAAACTATAACTTGTCACGCGGCCTCGTCGTCGGAGGCGCTTGCATCGGTGTGCTGCCGGACTACAGTAGAAAAATGGAAAGGAACATCATTCCTATACCGGGTTTCCTGGATGACCTAGTGGAGAAAGATATCTATCTTGTTATCAAATCGACATGCATTCGTAACCCACAGGTATTGGAGATCCGCAGATTGATAAAAAAGAGCTTTTTTGATAAGAAGGATTGGCTTGTTCGGTGACAATTTTGTTAGGTTACAAAATCTCCCCTTAACACTCCAGCAACACAACTGTCATTTTTGCTTGCAAACTAGTCAGAGTGCTTAGAACAAAGGCATCTTGTTACAGCGGGTGACGAACGTGACCTGCTCCTATCTTCAAGATCTATAACGGCCGGCACAGGGCGAAACAATCTGTCGGCTGCTAGCACTTAACACACGAGAGGCAAGCAATGATCCGTTCTTCGAACATGCGGGAAAAGCTGTTGGTCGCTGCAATAGTAGGCACATTTTCCTCGCAAGCATTTTCCGGAACAGTCACTACCGACGGAGCTGACCTAGTTCTAAAAACCAAGGGCGGTCTTGAACTTTCTACCACCGACAAGGAATTCAGCTTCAAATTGGGCGGTCGCGTTCAGGCCGACTATGGCCGATTCGACGGTGTCTTCACCAAGAACGGCGATACCGCAGATGCGGCCTACTTCCGTCGCGCCTACATCGAGTTCGGCGGCACTCTGTACCGAGACTGGAAATACCAGGTCAACTATGACCTGTCCCGCAACACTGGTAACGACTCCGATGGCTACTTTGATGAGGCCAGCCTGACGTACACCGGCTTCGCCCCAGTCCAGCTGCGTTTCGGCCGCTTCTACACCGATTTCGGTCTTGAGAAGGCAACCAGCTCGAAGTGGACAACTGCCATGGAGCGAAACCTCTCCTACGACGTAGCCGACTGGATCAACGACAACGCCGGCATGGGTGTTCAGGCGACCAGCACCATCGCTGACATGGCCTACCTGTCGGGTAGCGTTTTCAGCGAAACCAACAACGACTCCGACGGTGACAGCACCAAGCGCTACAACGTGCGTGGTGTTTTCGCACCGCTGCACTCTGACGGTAATGTCCTGCATGTCGGTGCCCAGTATGCCTATCGCGACCTCAAGGACAGCGCCGTCGACACCCGTATACGCTCGCGCCTGGGCGTTCGCGGTGTAGACACCAACGGCGGCGGCGATGCGGGAACCAACGGCAATCGCATGCTGTTCGGTGGTGCTGCTGCGCAAGAAGGCCTTTGGGACAACGATTCGGTCTGGGGCGTTGAAGGCGCCTGGGCCACGGGTCCATTCTCCGTTCAAGCTGAGTACCTTCGCCGCAAGCTGAAGGCTGATCAGTCCGCCAATGACATGAAGGCTTCGGGTTACTACGCACAGATGGCGTACACGCTGACCGGCGAACCGCGAATTTATAAGCTCGACGGCGCGAAATTCGACACCATCAAGCCACAGAACAAAGATCTGGGCGCCTGGGAAGTTTTCTACCGCTTCGACGATATCAAGGTCGAGGATGGCAATCTGGTTGCCACCGCGGACCAATCCGATGAACGCAAGGCCAAGAGCCACACGGTCGGCGTGAACTGGTACGTCAACGAGGCGGTGAAAGTCAGTGCCAACTACATCAACGTGCGCACAGACAACAACGAAAACACTGTCGGCGACGACAAAGGCAACGCCTTCATCACTCGCCTACAATACGTGTTCTGATTCCCCAATCAGGTGACACAAAAAAGCCGGGAGCGCTCAGTGCACTCCCGGCTTTTTTGTGCGCTTCGTTCAATGATCAGGCGTCTTTACGATAAGCCAACAGGCGAAGGGCATTGAACACGACAAGGAGCGTGGAACCCTCATGAATGGCAACGGCAGCGCCGATGCTCAAGCCCATGATGGTGGAGGGAACCAGGATGGCCACGATTCCGAGGCTGACGAACAGGTTCTGGCGAATGATCGAGCGGGTGTGACGACTGAGGCCGACCGCAAAGGGAAGCTGCCGGATGTCGTCTGCCATCAGCGCGATATCGGCCGTTTCCAAGGCGACATCGGAGCCTGCCGCCCCCATTGCGATGCCTACGCTCGAATGGGCCATGGCAGGCGCATCATTCACGCCGTCGCCCACCATGGCGACTTGGGAGCTGAGGCGAAGGTTCTTGATCGCCTGTACCTTGTCGTCTGGCATCAGATCTCCCCACGCTTCGTCCAGGCCGACTTGCCTGCCCACTGCTTCGGCGACGCGGTTGTGGTCCCCGGAAATCATGATCATGCGGTCGATGCCCATTTCCCTGAGTTTCTGGAGTGCCTCTTTCGCTCCTTCTCGGGGGGTGTCCAACAAGCCGATCACCCCCAGATCCTTGTCAGCACGGCGCACCACCATGGTAGTGCGGCCCGACTGGCGCAGGCGCTCTGCTGCCTCTAGGGCGGCTTTGCTAAGGGCCGGAATGGCGTCGGCACCGAACATCTCGACTTTGCCAATCCAGACGAACTGATCATCCAGCTCAGCGCGTACGCCGCGGCCAACCAGGTTTTTCAGGTTCCTGGCCTGGTATTTGCCCCTGCTACCAATCATCTCCTCGCCGTCGCGCACGATAGCTGCGGCGAGTGGGTGGTCGCTCATAGACTCCACTGCGATAGCGACGGCCAGCAGGTCCGGAACCTGGGTACCGGCTAGCGGTATCACATCGGTGATGCGGGGACGCCCCTCGGTCAGGGTGCCGGTTTTGTCGAAGGCCATGGCATTCAAAGAACCGAGTTCTTCGAGCGGAGCACCGCCCTTGATCAGTACCCCGCCTCTGGCAGCCCTGGCGATGCCGGAAAGAATGGCGCTGGGTGTAGCAATCGCAAGCGCACACGGGCTGGCTGCGACCAAGACCGCCATGGCACGGTAGAACGAATCACGGAATGGCTCATCGATGAAAATGCCAGCACACATCAGCCCTACCACCAGAAGCAGGACCAAGGGGACGAACACCCTTTGGAAACGGTCTGTGAAGCGTTGAGTCGGCGACTTTCTGACCTCGGCTTCACTGACCATTTTGATGACCCGCGCCAGGGTGCTTTCCGTGGAGCGACGCGTTACTTCGACCTCAATCAGGGTTTCGCCATTGATGGTGCCGGCGAAGACTTTCGACACAGCATCCACGGCATCCGGCTTGCTGCGGGCAAGAGCGGCATCAGCGACTGGTTGCTTGTCCACCGGGACGCTCTCACCAGTCACGGGAGCCTGGTTGATGCTTGAAGAGCCTACGACCACAAAGCCATCGGCCGGCAAACGGTCATTGGGGCGTACGATGACAATGTCGCCAGGCACGAGGAGTTCTACAGGCAACTCCTTCGTGCCGTTTGTGCTCCGCACGATGGCGGTGGCAGGGGCGAGCTTGGAAAGTGCCTCGATGGCTTTCTTGGCTCTGCCCATCGCATAGCTTTCCAGTGAATGCCCCAGGCTGAACAGGAACAACAGCAGTGCACCTTCTGCCCAGGCGCCAATGCTCGCGGCCCCCGCTGCGGCGAGCAGCATCAGCGTGTCGATTTCGAAGCGCTTCTGGCGGATATTGCTGATCGCCTCCTTGGTGGTGAACCATCCACCGAACACGTAGGCAGATACGTACAGAACTAGCGGCAGCCTGTCGATCAGCCCGAGCTTTCCGGCCAGAACTCCGGCACCGAGCAGCGCACCACAGATCAGTGCGAAGACCAACTCGGTGTTCATGCCGAAGATGCCCCCATGCTCATGGCTGTGGCCTTCGTGCCCCGCTTGGTCGTCGGGGCGTTCAAGCAAACTTTTCATAACTCGTACCTTCTGGGGTATCGCTATTGATTAGCTGAAATCTATTTCACGGCTTGCCCGAGGGCTGATCATTAAGAGTGACGCTCTTAACAAGGCACGCAGGGGAAATAAAAAATGCCAGGCTCTGCCTGGCATTTATGAATTCATTAATTATTCTATTCAAAGCGCTCACTACTTATTGTTGATGCATTGCGAGTACATGGAGTAGCGAACCGTTTTGAGCGTACCCTGGGAGTCCTCGAAGCTCATCAACCGTGGGTAGACCTGGCAGGTGCGGGGGTCTTGAGATTGGCGCACGAATTTCGCCACATCGATTTTCATGCCGTATTTGTAATCTTGAATTTCCGGCATCGGCTTGCCATTTTTCTCGGCATACTTCGCCACAGCGGTCTGGTGGTCGTTGATATATTGCAGCTGCTTGCTTTCTGAGAAAGTGTTGGCCTGCGAAGCCATCGAGAAAACAACAAGTGCAGCAGCAATAATTAGCTTTTTCATAATAACCTCTCAAATTCAAATCTTCTCGGGCGTAACTTTAGCAACGCATAGGCATCACTGGCATGACGAGAAACTTACAATTTTGAAAGGTAAGTGCATCTGGCTCATATAAAACAAAAAAGCCCACAACGTGTGTTGTGGGCTTCTCTTTAGTGGCTATCAGCTAACCACTTCGGCCTCATCACCGTCTTCATCCTTGCGGTGTGCCCATTGATACAGGGCAGGGAGCACCAACAAAGTCAGCGCGGTGGAGGACAGGATCCCGCCAATCACCACTGTCGCCAGTGGCCGCTGAACCTCTGCACCGGTACCGGTTGCCAAGGCCATCGGGATGAAGCCCAGGGACGCCACCAGGGCTGTCATCAGCACAGGTCGCAGTCGGGTCAACGCGCCTTCGTCGACGGCCTGCCTAAGCGTTCGTCCCTCCTCTCGCAATCCGCGGATGAAGGCAATCATCACCAGGCCGTTCAGTACCGCGACGCCGGACAGTGCAATGAAGCCAACCCCAGCCGAGATCGACAGCGGGATGTCCCGCAGCCACAGCGCCACGACGCCACCGGTGAGTGCGAATGGAATACCGGTGAACACCAGCATGCCGTCTTTCAGGTTGTTGAACATCAGGAACAGCAGGGTCATGACCAGCAGCAAGGCCACCGGAACCACGATCTGCAGACGCTTGGCCGCCGATTGGAGCTGCTCGAACTGGCCACCCCAGGTGGTCCAGTAACCAGCAGGAATCTGCACCTTGGCATCCAGCGAAGCGGTTGCCTCTTGAACGAACGACCCCAGGTCGCGGCCCCGGACGTTGGCGCTGACGATCACCAGACGCTTGCCGTTCTCGCGGCTGATCTGGTTCGGACCCAGCTGCAGGTCCAGGTTAGCGACCTGCGACAGCGGGATGAAGCCGATCTGATTGGCACCTTGAGATGCATTGGCCGGTACAGGGATCAGAAGGCTGGACATACCTGCTACGTCGGTACGTACGGTCTCAGGCAGGCGCCCCCCCATGTCGAAGCGACGGTCGCCTTCATACAACGTGCCGGCCGTACGACCGCCGACAGCGATGGCGATCGAGTTCTGTACATCCGCGATGTTCAGGCCGTAGCGTGCGGCTTTCTCGCGGTCGATGTTGATGGTCAGCACCGGCAGGCCGGTGGTCTGTTCAACCTTGACCTCCGAAGAGCCCGGTACCGCTTTGAGCGCTGCAGCGATCTTGTTGGCCGTGTTGTTGAGCACGTCCATGTCATCGCCGAACACCTTCACTGCGACGTCACTCCGTACGCCCGAGATCAGCTCGTTGAAACGCAACTGGATGGGCTGGGACAGCTCATAGTTGCTGCCTGGGACACCGGCTGCGGCTTTCTGCACTTCAGCAATCAGCTCATCGCGAGGCTTCTTAGGGTCGGGCCACTGATCCTGAGGCTTGAGCATGATGTAGGCGTCGGAGGCGTTAGGCGGCATCGGGTCGGATGCGATTTCGGCTGTACCCGAGCGCGCAAACATCCGCTCTACTTCCGGGACCTGCTCAATCACAGCCTTTTCAAGGCGTTGCTGCATTTCTACGGATTGGGTCAGGCTCGTACCTGGCACGCGCATGGCCTGCATCGCAAAGTCACCTTCACTGAGGCTTGGAATGAACTCGCTACCCATACGACTTGCAAGCACACCACTGAGCACGACCAGGACTACAGCGGCCGAGAACGCGATGTTCCGATGCCCAAGGACCCACTTCAAAATCGGCTCATAACGCAGCCGCGCAGTGCGCATCACCACGCCTTCCTCTTCCTTGACCTTGCCAGTGACGAACATGGCGATGGCTGCCGGAACGAAGGTGACGGAGAGGATCATTGCACCCAGCAGCGCCATCACAACGGTGAAGGCCATGGGGTGGAACATTTTGCCCTCGACGCCGGTCAGGGCGAAGATCGGCAGGTACACCACCATGATGATCAACTGACCGAAGATCAGTGGCCGGCGAGCTTCACCCGCAGCAGCGAAGACCTCATGGAAGCGCTCAGCTTTGGTGAGCATACGGCCATGCTTGTGTTGCGCATGAGCCAGTCGACGGATCGCGTTTTCTACAATTACCACGGCACCGTCGACGATGATTCCGAAGTCGAGTGCGCCTAAGCTCATTAGGTTGGCGCTGACCTTGTTGTTGAACATACCGGTGAAGGTGAACAGCATGGACAACGGGATCACCATCGCGGTGATGAGTGCAGCACGGATGTTACCGAGGAACAGGAACAAAATGGCGATTACTAGAATCGCGCCTTCCACCAAGTTCTTCTTCACAGTTGCAATAGCTTTTTCAACCAGGTTGGTGCGGTCGTAGACCGTCACGGCAACCACACCTTCTGGAAGGGTACGGTTGATGTCAGCCAGTTTGGCGGCAACAGCCTGAGACACGGTACGGCTATTTTCACCGATCAGCATGAACACGGTGCCGAGTACGACTTCGCGACCGTTCTCGGTGGCAGCCCCCGTCCGGAGCTCTTTGCCAATGCTAACGTCAGCGACGTTGCTGATTCGAATCGGTGCGCCATCGACACTGGTGATCACAATGTTGGCGATGTCTTCGATGTTACCGACCTGCCCTGGCGCACGGATGAGGAGCTGCTCACCATTACGCTCGATGTAACCGGCGCCGACGTTGGCGTTGTTGCTTTCCAACGCTGCGACCAGATCATTGAGGGTCAGTTTGTATGTAGCTAGGCGCTTCGGATCCGGCGCGACCAGGAACTGCTTGGCGTAACCACCGATGGTGTTGATCTCGGCCACACCTGGGACGTTCCGCAGCTGCGGCTTGATGATCCAGTCCTGGATCACACGCAGGTCGGTTGGGGTGTACGGTGTACCGTCTTCCTTGACCGCACCATCCTCAGCTTCAACGGTCCACAAGAAAATTTCACCAAGCCCAGTGGATACCGGACCCATGACAGCCTCAACGCCCTCTGGCAACTGCTCCTTCGCAACTTGCAGCCGCTCGTTGATCAACTGGCGGGCAAAGAAGATGTCAGTGCCATCCTTGAAGATCACGGTGACCTGAGACAGGCCAGAGCGAGACAAGGAACGGGTCTGTTGAAGGCCCGGGAGACCGGCCATGGCCGTTTCAACTGGAAACGTGATCCGCTGTTCAGTTTCCAATGGCGAATAGCCAGGCGCAGCAGCGTTGATCTGCACCTGGACGTTAGTGATGTCGGGTACCGCATCGATGGGCAGCTTCTGATAGCTGTAGATACCGATGCCGGCCATGATCAGAACAGCGATCATTACAACGATGCGCTGCTCAATGGCGAATCTGATGATACGTTCAAACATGAGAAATCATCCTGTCAGTTCGCATCAGTGACCGTGTTCGGCAGACGCTTTGCCGAGCTCAGACTTGAGTGTAAAGCTGCCACTGGCTGCTACTTGGGCGCCGGCTTGGATGCCGTCGATGATTTCCACGTATCCATTGTCACGGCGGCCCGTTTTTACCGGCCGAGTGTCAAAGCCTTCCCTGGTGCGCACAAATACCGAGGGTTTGTCTTCAACGGTCTGCACGGCGCCTTCAGGAACGGCCACAGCCACTCGATCGGTCTGAGAAGTGACGGCGATGTTCACGAACAGACCTGGACGCCAGGCGCCGTCAGGGTTGGTCAAGGTAACGCGAACGGTCGCTGCACGGTTTTGCTCACCCAGCAGGCTGCCTACATAACCCACCTTGCCGTCGACCTCGACGTTCATGTCGGGCGATGAAACTTTTACCGCACGGCCCGTCACCACCTTGCCCAGTTCAGTGGGAGGGACAGCGAAGGTGGCCCACACCTGATTCAGGTCGGACAAGATGAAAGCGTTAGTCGCCTCGCTGACGACTTCACCCATGGTCAGGTGCTTCTCTACCACCACGGCGTCAAAGGGTGCCCGAAGCTCGTAACGATTGCCGCCTACGGAATTGACCGAAGCGCCGATGGCACCGACCTTCTGCTTGGCATTGGCCAGAGATATCTCTGCTTCTTGCAGCGCTTGGCGTGCCTGCAGGTAATCCTGCTCGGCGGAGATCTTGTCCTGCCACAGTTGCTTCTCACGGTCGAAGGTAACGCGGGCCAGCTCTACGCGTCGCTGTGCGGCTTGTTGTTCGCTGCGCAGGTCAGAAATCTGTTGGCTGGCAATCACTGCGAGGACTTGGCCTTTCTTAACGGCTTCGCCCAAGTCGGCCTGGACACTTTCAACAACGCCAGGGACCCGAGGGACAACATGTGCAGTCCGGTCTTCGTCGAAACGAATCTCCCCCGGGAAAGTCACAACGGTGCCGAGGTCACGGGGGGCCGCAGACTCCAGGACTACCCCAGCTGCCTTGATCTGTTCAGCGCTCAGGGTCAGCTTGCCCTCTTCCTCACCACCCTCTTCGCTATGGCCTTCTGCACCATGACCCTCATCACCCTCCTCTTTGGCGGCTGATGCGGTCGTCTTCTCATCGCCATGGCCATCGTTAGCGCCGTGCTCGACGGTACTGGCGGCCTGCTCTCCGGAACTGTTGTTCCAGGCAAGGCTGCCAAATCCAAGGGCTGCCACAGCGGCGACCGCGAGGGCGATCTTGCGTTTGTTATCCATTGCTACTCCTGCTGATCATAGGCACCGACGTGTTATGCCGAGCGCCGAAGAAAATTTCTGGCCCGTTCAACGAACGCCGGCAGTCGAACCGACATCGCCATAAACCCTTTCCACCTGCGCACGCGCATTGGTCGCTGTTGCCAACGAATCGAGGTATTGGCCACGAGCGACGATCAAGGTGCGCTGGGCATCCAGCACTTCGATGAAGCCGAATTTGCCCATCTCGAAACCGCGAGTTGCGGTCTCCACAGCCTGCTGTGCGGACGGCAGAATGGTCTTGTCGTAGGACTCGACCTCCTGCATGGCGGTCGCCCACTGGTTTACTGCGGTTTGGGTTTCGCTACGCAGCCTCAGCTCAACTGCGTTGCGCTGGTCTCGGGCTTGATCTGCGCGTCGAGAAGCGGAAAGAATGTTGCCCTGATTACGATCAAACAGCGGCAATGGCATGGACAGTCCTACAGTGTTGACCCGTTCACGTACGGAGCGGTCGTACTGGCTACCCACGCTTACAGTGAGGTCTGGGATTCGCTGAGCTTTCTCTGAGCCGAGGGACGCATCGCTTTTGTCGATCTGCACCACGGCCTGACGCATTTCCGCAGTTTGATCGAGCCTCGACAACAGCTCTTCAGCGTCCGGAGGCAAACCTGGGGAGAGGGTCGGCGAATCCAGGCGATCGAATACTGTGACCGAGCTCCCCGTAATTTGAGCTAGCTGCTGGTAAGCGGTCGCTTTCTCCGTTTCGGCGCGTCTGACCTGCAGCTTGGCTTCGGCCAACTGTACTTGAGCACGAGTAGCCTCTACTGGGGAGGATTTACCTGCGCGAACGCGGCCGTCGACAATGCGCAGACCACGCTCAGTCAGCTCCAGAGATTGCTTGGCTAGATCTAGGCCAGTCTGCGCTCGCAATGCTGCGTAGAAGGCTTGAACGACCTCGGCGCGCAGAGCGTTCACTCGACGGTCCAACTCCAGCTGTGCAGCAGTCTGGCCATAGGTGGCGACGTCAACACGTGCGCCCCGCTTTCCGCCCAGCTCCAGGGTCTGGCTGAGCGTCACAGTTGTCTGGCTAGTGCTGCGACGGGTGTCTTCTACGTCGTACGAGATTGTTGGGTTGGGGATAAGCCCTGCCTGCTTGCGTGCCCCATCTGCGATCCCAATCTCCTGACGGGCGGCGGCCATGTCAGGGTTGGCATCCATCGCCGTCGAAAGCGCTTGAGGCAAGCTGATGCTTTGGGCAAATGCAGCAGGTGCCATCAGCCCGGAGATGACCGCACAGAGTGCGGCTATCTTCCAGGGTGAGATTGAGGTCTTAGGAAAGACATTGCGGATATACCGGGGCACTTTAATGGTCCTCGTGCACAAACTTCGATAAAGCTTGGCGAGAACGCCGAAACAGCTGCCAAGCCCCACTGGATTAGGTGATGGCACTCTAAAGAGCGGTAGCTATCAGAGGGGTGGCTAGAAAATTACAATTTCGTAAGAAAAGTGGGTAATGCCCGTAAACACTGAGAAATTCAGTCGAACCCAGGATTTGATTACAACCGAGAGAGATGGCTAACACACGGTGCTAGGCACCCGGATAACCTGTAGATGACGAAATTGTAATTATCCTATCACCCTCCCGTTATCTTCGGCCTGCAAATATGAGCTCGGCGCTCTTCATAGGCGCGCCGCCGGGTCAGAACATATAAAGACACCCGCGTCGGTACACATAATAAAAACTGCCGTAAATCAAAGGAGCATCAGATGAAAATCAAAGTACCACTGTATTTGGCGGCAGTTTCTGCGCTGTCTGGAAGCTATGCAATTTCTGCTCAAGCTGAAGACAAACCAGAAGGTTTCATTGAGGGCAGCAGCCTTACAGTGCTCAACCGCAACTTCTACTTCAATCGTGATAATCGCGACAGTTCGGCTCCCACTTACAACAGTGGTAAGGGCAACACCAACGGCTACTCCGAAGCCTGGGCGCACGCGCTCATTTCCAAATTCAACTCTGGTTTTACCCAGGGTACCGTCGGTTTTGGTGTTGATGCCTTTGCAATGATCGGCCTCAAGCTTGATACCGGCGACGGTCGCAACGGCGGCCGTAGCTCCTTCGACGTGCTGCCCGTTGATAACAAGGGTGAGGCGCGTGATGAATACACCAAGGTTGGCGGAGCGGCCAAAATCCGCTTGTTCGATACCGTGGTGAAAGTGGGTGATGTATTCCCATCGACGCCGGTCGTCGCAGCGGGCGACTCGCGCCTCCTGCCAGAAAGCTTCCGCGGCGTGACCGTTGAGAACAGCAGCATCCAGGGCCTCACCCTGCAAGGTGGTCGACTGCATGCAATGAGCCAACCGGTTTCCAGTAACCTGAACGACAATTTCGTTACCTTCTATGGCGGCCCGGTCAACTCGCCTTGGATCGGCTACGGCGGCGGTGACTACTCGATCAACGACAATTGGACCGTGAGTGTCTACGGCAGCCAGTTGAAAGATGTCTGGAACCAGTACTACGCCGGTACCAGCTTCGCCTACCCACTGAGCGATGACCTCGCGCTGATTGGTGGGTTCAACTACTACAAAGCCGTGGATGAAGGTAAACGCCGACTGGGCGAGTTCGACAACAATATCTGGAGTGCCAAGGTCGGTGTTCGCTACGGCGCCCACACCTTGGCCCTGTCACACCAGCGCAACAATGGCGATGACGATTTTGATTACCTGCGTCAGTCGGACTCAATCTTCGTAGACAACTCGATCCAGTACAGCGACTTCAACTCGCCGAAAGAACGCTCCTGGATGATGCGTTATGACCTTAACTTCACCAGCTACGGTATTCCTGGTCTGACGTTCATGACCCGCTACGCAAGGGGTTCGGGCGCAGACTACTCGAACGCCAACCAGTTCTACATGCGTACCGACGACAACGGCAATCCGCTCACCGATCAAAAACGTTGGGAGCGTGACGTCGAGGTGAAATATGTCGTTCAAACCGGCCCGGCTAAAGACTTGTCCTTCCGGTTGCGCCAAGCTACCACGCGTGCCACTGCTTTCGAATCGGACCTTGATGAAACTCGCGTGATCATTGAATACCCGCTTTCTATTCTGTAATTCTCTGATCGGATCAGTTTTCCATGAACTGGCCCCTCAGAAAAACGTGCATTACGCATTCACCTTGAGTGGCTTAAGTGCTCCTTTGGTAAAAGGTGAATATTTGGCGCCCTTTGGGCGCCTTTTTTTATCTAAAATTCGAGCAGTTGTTCGAGTTCATGCATCGCATGTCGATGCAGCTCATGGCTACACCAATGTCCAGCCTCCTCAATGAGGGGAACTTCGCCGTCATCTGAACGGAATGAAACCAGAACAAAGAATAGAATAACCCAGTACTTCATAAGGTCAAATCACCTATTGGAGAGAGGGCTCGCATCTGTCAAACCCAAACCGCGACAAGATATAACGCCAGACTATCAAATATATTACCTAGAAATTACAAATCCGTAATTTAGCCCCCAGACAACTCTTTTTGATTTACCATTCATTTCAATAACGCCGGCGCGCGTGCGCGGTTAATTGCTCAGTGATGTCGAGACAAAATCCCATGCGAATTCTGGTAATTGAGGATGAAGTAAAAACTGCGGAGTATGTGCGTCAAGGCCTTACTGAATGCGGTTATGTTGTAGATTGCGTCCATACCGGTTCAGATGGATTATTCCTGGCCAAGCAGCACGAATATGAGTTGATCATCCTTGATATCAATCTGCCGGAGATGGATGGGTGGCAGGTGCTTGAACTGTTGCGACGTAAAAACTGCCCTTCTCGTATCATGATGCTGACGGCTAGAAGTCGCCTAGCAGATAAGGTTCGGGGCCTGGAGAACGGTGCAGATGACTACCTAATCAAGCCATTTGAGTTCCCAGAACTGCTGGCCCGGGTCCGCGCCTTGATGCGCAGGTCTGACCACCCTGCATCCGTCGAGATAATTCGTGTAGCTGACCTCGAACTCGACCAGAGCCGTCACAGAGCCTTCAGGGATGGCCAGCGCATCGATTTGACTACAAAAGAGTTTGCACTGTTGCACTACCTGATGCGCAACACGGGGGTGGTACTGAGCCGTACGCAGATCATCTCACAGGTTTGGGACATGAACTTTGACTGCGATACAAACGTTGTAGAGGTGTCGATTCGAAGGCTCAGAGCCAAGATCGATGATCCTTTCGAGACGAAGCTTATCCACACGCTCCGAGGCGTGGGCTATGTTCTTGAGAAGCGGTAAGCGACCAACCGCCTAGCCTTGGAAACAGCTCGACTGATTATCCAGCGCCTACTACATTGACAGTTAAATTTTAATTCCAACAGCACTTATCTTCGCAATAAGCATGTCAAACCAACAAGCACCACCCATTGACCCGGAGTCAAGGAGACCAGACCACGAGAAATTTAGTGATACGCAATCCACTCAGAGTACTGATAGGACGGTCGTGGCGGAACGGGGCAACGAAAGCCAACAATCCAGCCATTAATCGCAAAAATCGCTCTGGGTTGCCGATTGGAAAACTACCAATCAGACAGTGGAATCTAGAGATCCACCACATAAAACGCAATTCCCACCAGTACGATCTAGCTCTCCGGGGCCAACAGGTTTTACCATCAAGATACTAATATCAATCGAGTGACTTAGCATTGCCTCGATAAGGTCAATGTATTGAACTCGAATCGCTTCATACATAGTCCGCACCATAACAACTTCACGCTGAAGCTTATGATTCTTTTCTTGAAGATTCCTGTATTTAGCATCGCCATCATGATTAATCTTTGAAACTAGACAAGACCGCAAGCAAGCGTCAATTTCAGATTGATATTTCCTGATTGTCTCTCTAGAAACTCCTGCGTATTTAGAAAATTCTTTTTGGCTATAAACATATCCTCCAATTTCTTTTTGGCGAACACTTATCAATTCCAAAATCTTAGAATTGAGATACCCCTTTAGACGCTCACCTCTGAGCTGCATAAGCCCCCCGATATATTAATTCTTTTTAAAAATCTCATTCAACAGAAAATCAGCCGACAGTTCAATATTTTTGAAATGTTGGTATTGCGGACTCAACTCCCCTCCAGCAGTTAAGATATGATTCTTTATTAAGTTAGCGTCTCGGCTCAATCTTTCAATTTCCAGACGCTGCGCATCATCTTGAACGTTCACTATTAAATCCTCGCAAGGCTTGCCATTTGTCCCCTTCGCCAAACATGACAGACTGTGCTGGCATGGTTTCAACGCAAGGTTGTGAGCGCACGCTCCATGTGGCATTGGATTAACCACACGAATGGCTGCTGAAAGATATTCCTCTGCGGCTTGACGATTTTCAATTCTAAGTTTATTGAAAGTTGTTTGAATAACCCCCACAGCTCTATCTTGCCTAACACTTTCAATCATATCCTGCAGAATCAATGATCTGCTTAAAGCTGGTGTATGATCATAAACCTGAGCCTGCGTGAGGTCTGAACGTCCTAGGATCAGGTTCACCTGAACATCAGATAAACCTCCCTGCTTATAGACAGTATTGAGCCAATGCCTAATATCATGCCAGTAAAACTCAGCCACTTCACCGGTACGAGGATCGAGGACATTAAATTTCTTAAATAATGACTCTTCAGTTCTTGATGTACCATCAAGCCACCCTTGAAACATACCAACCGAAACCTTCCTAAATTCCCTATCACTCTTAGCATTAGAAAATGTCAACAAATTCCGCGGGATAATGAATAATGAATTTTCCGGCTCTAGAATTGCCACACCATTCTTTTGGATCGTAGGCAGAATTTTTCGAGCAAAGTTTAATTCGAACTCAAAATCAGGCTGAAATGGAAAAGTTTTATTCTCAAGCTGACACAACAAAGCCTCATCAAGGATATCGTCAACAATCTCACGCATCCATGATGGATTGAAGGTAACTTCACAAAATGCCTCAAGACGCTGCAACGATATAGCATGAGGGTGGCGCCTCAACCTGCTTCGCCACTTATATACATTTGAAGTCAAAGGCAAATATTCATTCCAAGCTTTCTCATACATAAATATCTTAGAATTCATAGCTTTCTGACATTGAAGCAACTTGACAACTGTTCGTGTAGAGGCACCCAGAAATGCCGCGACCTCAGACACACGCCCGAGGCGTCCAACCAACTGAATTACATCTACAAATTGCCCTGTAGATTGATAATAAACCCCTCGCGGCGTATACAAATCGAATTCGCTCACCCATTTCGCGACAAACTTACGCGCATAATATTTCAAACTAATAGGCGTTTTTTTTACTTCCTTCCAATTCACCCCTGGATTCAATCTCATTTTCTTAACAATACGACGCCCTTCCGCAGTATGTTCAGTGATAAATTCTACCGCTGCGCGTACTGCTGGGTATAAATCTTGCGGAAATGGTCGGAAGTACAATCGCCCTCCCTTTTCGGGAAATATTTTTATAACCCATTTCCCCTCTTGCTGTATCAAGCAATCTACAGGAAGACATGCCAGCTCATTGATTCTACCGCCCACAGCTGCGTTAATCACTAGCGCACTAATATAAAATCTATCCCGAAAAGAAAGTTCTGGATGAGTGGCCAATCCGAATAAATCTCTAATCACCTCTGTAGGTAGGAACTTTCGCTCTCTTCCCTCTTCACTTCCATGCCGGCCATACTTACATCTGCCTTTTGGAGCATCATAGATTACCCTTAAACCAATTCGCTTCTGCATCCATTTAGCAAAGCCCTGAAGTGTTGTTAAAGTTGAAATCTTCCCGGTCACCCCGCGCTCTGCGTAGGTCCTTTCAACCGCTTTAAAATCCAATAGATTCAATCGTGAGATTTCTTTACTACCCATTTCCAAATCAAGCCTAACTAATGCCTCGATGGAGGCGAATGCACCATCAGCGGTTACACCCGCTTGGACTCGCTTTGCTGCTATATACACTTTAGCAACTAATCTAAGCTCGTCATTTCTAATACGGCAAAATCTCAAATTGTATTGCGACAGATTTCCAGGGCGTTCAACCCAGTCGAGAATATTCCATTCATCACAAAAAAAATCGACTGAAGGCTTTAACCCCTCAACAAGTGATGCTGCCAAATTTATCAAAGGCTCTGGGAGGCCATGACCACGCAACTTTGAGTGAATATCCATCTTCGTCATTCCCCACTATTGATCCTAGCCATAACATCGTTAACCGCTTGGTATACGCGCTCCAGCTCTTTCAGTATCTTACTCCTTTCCTTTCCACCCTCAGCTCTACCCCATCTTTCTAATTCAGACTCTAGGTAATCTAAAGATTTTTTATGGTCTGCGTTGCGCCAGGCAATGAAATACCTACAACCATTGTAACAATTAAAAAATGGATGATGCCCACAAGATCCGGACTTGCCACATTCCCCTACTATAGCTGGCTGATTTACGACCGGTATCAATATAGGCATCCCCGAACTCTTATGCCCAAGCTGACCGGCGAAAAATAAACCATTTAACTCTGAGAATATCCCACCTAATTTTCTGTTTGCTCGCTCCAACAACGGGCAAAACTCAGAAGCCAAACAGTCAATGTAAGCATCAGCTGCATGCACGGAGTCATGCTCAAGTACATATTGTATCTCGTCCCTAGACGCGCCTTGGGCGGCCATCTGTGTAGCTCCGCTATGTCGGATTCTATAGGGTGTCAAGATTAGAGGCCTATTCGTACGCGGACTGATCAGCTTTAATCTGCTACACCAGCCAGTTATCGCCCGTCCAAAATTTGATGATTCTCCCTCCCTTGAACTCACTAACAACCTCCCAGTCCTTTCCTGTAACGCCTTAACCTTAGGAGATGAGGAGTACTCGAGAATGGCATTAGCAAGTTGAGTAGTTATGGGCCAAAGCTCTGACGCCTGTCCTGTTTGATATTTTGCCTTAGGCATTCTAAGGAAATATTGGCCCCCTTCTGCCATCGAATCGGGTACCCACAATGCATCACGGAACATTTCATGCAACTGGATAGGTCTCTTTAATGTTTCGAACGAGATCCAAGTAAACAGCCTTGAGGTGAAATCCGCCGTGGATTCCCCCTCTGCAGAAATGATCATTGCTTTTCGAACCACTTCAATTTCGGAGCTTGTTAGCGCCCCGCGCGTCTCGTGCCATTCCAGTATCCTTAAAGTTGGGTGAGGCTTTTTAAGCCTTATAGCCTCTAACTCCAATGCATGAATCTCGTCCGCACCTGCCAACCCCTGAAAAGCAGCGTAAATGTAGAACCTTCGAAACTCGGTCGCCTCCGCATGGGATGATGTCATAACGCTCAACAATTTCCCGAGAGACATATCTGAAAAGTCCTTCCATGAAGGTTGCCAGTGCCTTTCCAAGCAAGAGATCCCCGCGTGCACTGAGCTCAGGATTCTAGGGCAAACCGACTCAAGCTTGTGCACTAGGTACTTTTTGACCACCTCAATAATTACTACTGGGAGCTGGTATCTGCTTAGATCAATAGAATATCTAGCCCTTCTCCACACCGCTTCAACATAATCTGTCGTCACATCAATGAAAAATGGACTACTCGGATCAGCATTACATCTTACATATAGCCGCCCGACTTCATCTTCAAATTCACCAGAATCATTGACTTCAATACCCATTGCTTACCCCTCAAAATTTAACCTCATCAACTCCCTTCTTGCCTTATCCCGAATCGCGCGCCGAGCATAACCTTTTAATGAGTCAGGACTACTCCATCCTCCCATGTAAACTACGTGATCTATTTCCGTAGAATTGTTCTCTAGCAAACTTGCAGCTTCGTAAAGCCTATTGAACACAGCGTGGCGTACGAGATGCCAATGAAAAGCTTTGACACACTCATTGCTAATCATGCAAGCGACTTTATTTGCCGCTGAACAGGATAGTGGATTACCCAGCGAGGCGTTACCGTGAGAGATCAACAGGAATTCGTGGTCTAGATAAGCTGTAAACCCTCCTTTTATTTTTCTTTTAACTCTATATGTATCTACATACTCCTCAATGGCTCTAATCATCCCCTCATCACCAGGACTAAAATAAAGCCGCCTACCAAAAGTTTTAACAAGTGGATTATTGGGAGCTCGCGGATCAGAATAATCTGCCCCTCTATCCTCTATGCGGATAATTTCCAAAAAAGGATATAAACCAGTCAGATCAATATCCACTAGGCGTAATGCTAACAACTCGCCTAGCCTTAATCCAAACCTTCTAACTAAGCGCCACATGATGTAGTTTCTTAGATTCAAGCCGCGAGTCACGTTCGCACTTGAAAGCTGCCCTACTAAAAACCCCTCTATTTTTTTCAATTCATCGTCCGTCAGGTCATGCGCGATTAGCTCTTTTCTGCCGCTCACCATTACACTAGACCAAACTTTCTTATGGCTTTCAATTAAACGAATATAGCTAACATTGACGTCAATACCGGTAGCAAACAAAGGTGTATAGTTCTCAACAAACCAAATTGAGAAAGTGCTGCAGCTTTGTAAGATCTTACAAACATATTTGTTTATCTGGGTCCCATCAACCGGCGGCGATATAATCTTCTCAAGCCAATTGGCAAATTTTCTTACACATCTAAAATCTAGTCCTTTCCCCTCAAGCAGCATGCGCTCGATATCGAGCCCAGTTATGTTTCCCCATGTGAATAAAAAGGCAACGTGGTAGAGCACTGTACGAATACTCGCCTTATAGCGACGATTACCCATTGAATACGCTACTTCGTACAGACTAGCGCTAAGACAAGGTACAAACGTTTCTACTGCCACCAACTGGTACCTAGCTACGTGTTGATGTGAAAACTTAAGAACCTTGTACTCTAACCCTACAGTCCTAACTGATTTAGTTCTTCTAGTTAGTCCAGGCATGAGACATCTCCTTCAGCATCAGTTGCAGAAGTTGTCTTCGAATGAATTTTATCAGCCTGCGACCAAAGCGACTTTAATAAGCCATCCCCAATCGAGTAGTTTGATCTTAACTTAAGACAGCTAGTTGACTTATAATCAACTAGCACGGACAGCAATTGATAACCGGTGAGAATTTCAAACAAAAAACGTATAAATATATTTTTGCCGCCCATATATCCGCACCTTGACATTAGTTTATGTCTTAAAGGTACAGATGCTGGGCCGCGGATAACTCCGTCGTCTGCCAACTATCTAACAACCTACGGTGCTACATTGGCACATTTTTAACGTAAACCAGTTGACTGGACTAATCAAGACCTTACGTCGCAGGTCTGACGGGACGCGGGGCTGCGGAGCTCTCATCCCCCCGCTATCTAGGCACTTTGAGGTCAGATAAATCATGGATAAAGCCGAAGCAGATCGTCACGACAAGATGCTGGAACTGGCCGAGTTGTTGGCCGACGTGTTGAAAAAGGCCGTGCCGTCGCTGAGCGAGCAGCAGGTCGAGGAAGCCGGTATCTACATGGCGAAAAACCGCGATGTCTTCGCCAAGGCGTTCAAGAGCCAGCCGGACGCCCTGTCCGAACTGCTCGACGCACCAGCGGAATAAACCTCAGCCGCCGTACACCAAGCGTTCGGCCAGTTGCTCGGCGACCCGCGCCGGCGAGCGTTTTTCCGCCTGGGCGTGGGCGAACACCTCGGTCAGCCGGGTGGGAATCCGCGACAGGTGCGCGGTGATGGCGACGGGGTCATGGCCTTGATGGGTCAGGGCCACGTAGATCAGCCCGCCGGAATTGATGACGTAATCCGGGGCATAGAGAATGCCGCGGTTTTCCAGTTGGTCGGCCACCTGCAGGCTGGTCAACTGGTTGTTCGCCGAGCCCGCCACCGCCGCGCAGCGCAGTTGCATCACGCTCTGCGCGGTCAGCACCGAACCCAACCCACACGGGGCGAAGATATCGCAAGGCGTGCCGACCAGCGCTTCCGTTGCCACCGGCTGCGCATTGAACTGCTCCATGGCCAGTTGCACCCGTCCCCGATCGTGGTCGCTGACCAGCAATTCCGCCCCCGCCGCATGCAGTTGTTCGGCCAGCGCATAGCCGACATTCCCCAAGCCCTGAACCGCCACCCGCAAACCTTCCAGGTTGTCGCTGCCCAGCCGCGCCATCGAAGTGGCGCGGATGCCGGCGAACACGCCCATGGCGGAATGCGGTGAGGGGTCGCCGGCGCGGGTGGTGCTGGTGACGTGGCGGGTGGTCTGGGCGATACAGTCCATGTCCAGGGTCGAGGTGCCGCTGTCGGTTGCGGTGATGTAGCGACCTTCCAGCGACTCAATGAAACGCCCGAACGCCTCGAACAGCGCCGCGCGGTTTTCCACATGAGGGTTGCGGATGATCACCGCTTTGCCGCCGCCCAGCGGCAAGCCGGCCAGCGCCGCCTTGTAGGTCATGCCCTGGGCCAGACGAATGGCGTCGGTCATGGCGCTGTCGTCATCCGGGTAGGCCAGATAGCGACAACCGCCCAGTGCGGGCCCCAGCCGCTCGTTGTGGATCGCGATCACCGCCTTGAGGCCGGTGGTCGGGTCGATACACAGGTGCAATGACTGGGTGCGCGTGCTTTGCATGAGAGCGAACATCTACAGGCCCTCGGTTACAGTGCTGAAACAAGTATAGGCGTCGCCCCGAACCCTGCCGGAGCACTGGACGAAACGATGCGCCAGGGCTAAAACAGAAGCTCTCAGCGGAGACCACCATGAACCCACGCCAAGCCTGCCTGGACTGTCTGGAACGCACTCCCCCGGCCTTGTTCGAGGCCGGGCTGTGGATTGCCGTCGAGCATGACGACCAGGTGCAGCCGGCACAGGTGATGAACGCCGTGCTGGCGCTGCAGCATGAGGTGAGCAACAGCCTGCCGATGCTGCCGCTGACCGAACTGGCCCAGCCCCTGCTGCGCAAGCTCTGCGCACTGGGTTTCCAGGAAGACGAATATCACCCGCTGCGGCCCCAGGCCGGAATGCTCGATCAATTGCTGCTACGCCGTCGCGGCCAGCCGTTGACGCTGGCGCTGCTGACCCTGGAGTTGGCGCGCGGGTTGTCGATTCCGTTGGAGGGGGTGAATTTTCCGGGGCATTTTCTGTTGCGGGTGCCGGGGGCGGATCATCTGCTTGATCCGTGCGGCGGGCGGCGCTTGTACCCGGCCGATTGCCGCGAATTGCTTGGTCGCCAGTTCGGTCCGCAGGTGCCGCTGAGTGCGGAACATCTGCAGGTCGCCAGTCCGCGGCAGATGCTTCAGCGCCTGTCGCGTAATTTGCGGCAGTTGCATGCGACCCATGACAACGATCTGGCCGCATTGAAGGATGCTGAACGGGTGCTGGACCTGGGGCCGCCGCTGGCCAGTGATTACCTGGCGCGGGCGACGCTTTATCAGCATCTGGATTGCCCCCACGCCGAGCGCTTCGACCTGGAGCATGCGTTGTTGCTGACGGATGATCCGATCCAGCGGTTACGGCTGACGGAGCGGTTGGCGCAGTTACCGCCGGGGAAAAGGTCAGTTCATTAGGCCTCATCGCCGAACTGCAGCGATGAGGCCTTGAACCTGCCTCAACTCACCCCGCCGCCGGCGTATCCGGCTGCCGCGAAGGGTGCGCCATGACGAACGCCGGATGCTCCTCCGTCAATTCCACCACCCGCAAGATCCGCGGATAGCCGCCCAGATCGATATTGAAGCGCTTGGCCGCGTACACCTGCGGAATCAGGTACACATCCGCCAACCCCGGCTCATCGCCGAAGCAGAAACCGCTGTCGCCAATCAACTGCTCCACCGCCGCCAGCCCCTGGCTGATCCAGTGGGCAATCCACTGGTTCACCGCCGCCTCGTCCTGCCCCAGTTGACGCAACTGGTTCAGCACGCTGACGTTGTGCAGCGGAGGGATATCGCAGCCGATCAACGCCGCCACGCCCCGGGCCTGTGCGCGTTGCACCGGGTCCTGCGGCAGTAGCGCGGGCTGTGGATAAACCTCTTCCAGGTACTCGATGATCGCCGGCGACTGCACCAGCACTTCACCGGAATCGGCTTTCAGTGCCGGCACCCGCCCCTGGGGATTGAGCGCGAGGAAGTGTTCCTCACGCTGCTCGCCCTTGAGCAGGTTGACCGGCAGCGACTGGAACTCCAGTTGCTTGAGCGCCAGCGCGATGCGCACCCGATACGACGAGGTGGAACGGTAGTAGGTGAAGAGTTCCATGCCCCTGCCCTCTCAGTGCGCCGCGACGACTTTGCCGCGGCATTCGCCGAAGCCGATGCTGGCCACGCCGTCGCGCCTGGCGCGGGCGCG
Organism: Pseudomonas sp. Marseille-P9899; assembly: GCF_903166565.1. Lineage (NCBI taxonomy): Bacteria > Pseudomonadati > Pseudomonadota > Gammaproteobacteria > Pseudomonadales > Pseudomonadaceae > Pseudomonas > Pseudomonas sp. Marseille-P9899. The sequence goes on along the minus strand of NZ_CAESCG010000003.1, from coordinate 222,200 downwards.
CAGGATGATTTCGTCGCCGTCTTCGAGGAACTTGCGCACTTCGCCGCTCGCCAGTTCCACCGGCAGTTTGCCGCCCTCGGTGATCTCCAGCAGGCTGCCGAACTGGCCAGGCTTGGCGCCAGACAAGGTGCCGGAACCGAATAGGTCGCCGGGCTGCAACTGGCAACCGTTGACGCTGTGGTGCGCAACCATCTGCGCCACGGTCCAGTACATGCTCAGGGTGTTGCTCAGGGTCAGGCGATGGGCGGGCAGGTTCTGTTCGCGCATGCCCTCGGTGAGCAGCAGTACTTCCAGTTCGATATCGAAGGCGCCGCCCGCCTGATCACGCTTGTCCAGCAGATAGGACAGCGGCTGCGGATCACCTTCCGGACGCGCCGGCTGGGCGCAACGGAACGGCTCCAGCGCCTCGGCGGTAACGACCCAGGGCGAGACGGTGGAAATGAAGCTCTTGGACAGGAACGGACCCAGCGGCTGGTATTCCCACGCCTGGATATCCCGCGCCGACCAGTCGTTGAGCAGGCAGAAACCGGCGATGTGCTCGGCGGCCTCGGCCACCGGGATGGCGTCGCCCAGCTCGTTGCCCTGGCCGATCCAGATGCCGATTTCCAGCTCGTAGTCCAGACGCGCACACGGGCCGAAGCTCGGCTCGGTCTGGCCGGCCGGCAGGGTCTGGCCTTTCGGACGGCGCACGTCGGTGCCGGACGGACGGATGGTCGAGGCGCGGCCGTGGTAACCGATCGGCACGTATTTGTAGTTGGGCAGCAGCGGGTTGTCGGGGCGGAACAGCTTGCCGACGTTCTTGGCGTGCTCGATGCCGACGTAGAAGTCGGTGTAGTCGCCGATCCGCGCCGGCAGGTGCAGCTCGCACTCGCTGGCCGGGTACAGCGCGGCCTTCAGCGCAGCCTGGTGCGGACTGTCTTCCGTCAGCAGTTCCAGCAGGCGCTGGCGCAGGGCGACACGGGCGCCGCGACCGAGGGCGAAGAAGGCGTTGAGCGCGCCGCCGCGAGTGGCTTCGGCAGCCGCGCGGGCTTCGCCGTCGAACAGGCCGGCAGCCAGTACGGCGTCCAGATCGAGAATGGCATCACCGATGGCGACACCGCTACGGCGCTCCCCACCGGCGCGGCTGAAGATCCCCAGCGGCAGGTTCTGCAGCGGGAAGTCGCTATGCCCGTTGGCGTGCTCGACCCAACTGCGGGCAATGGCGGTCTGATTCATGCTTATCTCCGGTTCGGGGTGAAGGTGCTCGGCAGCGTGGCCCAGCAACTATCGTAGTCGTTCTGCAACTGCGGGCAGTCCAGCGCATGGCGGCTCGGACGCAGCACCTGGCTGGTCTCGAACATGAAGGCCATGGTGTTGTCGATCTTGTTCGGCGCAAGGTCCACGGCGATGGCCTTGGCGCAGGTCTCGGCGTCCGGGCCATGGGCGCTCATGCAGGCGTGCAGCGAGGCGCCGCCGGGCAGGAAGCCTTCGGCCTTGGCGTCGTACTCGCCCTGGATCAGGCCCATGAACTCGTTCATCAGGTTGCGGTGGAACCATGGTGGACGGAAGGTTTTCTCGGCGACCATCCAGCGCGGCGGGAAGATCACGAAGTCGAGATTGGCCATGCCCGGCACGCTGGTTGGCGAGGTGAGCACAGTGAAGATCGACGGATCGGGATGGTCGTAACTGACGGTGCCGATGGTGTTGAACAGGCGCAGGTCGTATTTGTACGGCACGTTGTTGCCGTGCCAGGCGACCACATCCAGCGGCGAGTGCTGCAACTCGCAGCCCCACAGTTCGCCGAGGAATTTCTGCACCAGTTGCACCGGGCCGGTCTGCTCCTCGTAGTGCGCCACCGGGGCGAGGAAGTCGCGCGGGTTGGCCAGGCCGTTGCTGCCGATCGGCCCGAGGTCCGGGATACGCAGCGGCGCGCCGTGGTTTTCGGCGATGTAGCCGCGGGCGTCACCGTCCAGCAGCTCGACACGGAATTTCATCCCGCGCGGGATCACCGCGATCTCCAGCGGCCCCACTTCCAGCCGGCCCAATTCGGTGAACAGGCCCAGGCGGCCCTGTTGCGGCACCAGCAGCAATTCACCGTCGGCATTGAAGAACACGCGTTCCATGGAGCGGTTGGCGCGGTAGCAATGAATGCTGATGCCGGCTGGTTTTTCCGCCGCCGAGTTGGCCGCCATGGTGACCCAGCCGTCGATGAAATCAGTGGGTTCGGCCGGCATCTCCAGCGGGCTCCAGCGCAGACGGTTGGGCGTGATCGCGCCCAGCGAGCCACCGGCCAGTTGCCGCTCCAGACGCACGAACGCCGGGTGCAGTGCCGAAGGACGGATGCGGTACAGCCAGGTGCGGCGCTGTTCGTGGCGGGTCATGGTGAACGCGGTGCCCGACAGCAATTCGGCGTACAGACCGTAAGGCGCTTTCTGCGGGGAGTTCTGGCCGACCGGCAGGGCGCCGGGCAGTGCCTCGCTGGCGAATTCGTTGCCGAAGCCGCTCTGGTAAGCGAGGGCGGAAGTGGAATCGAGGTTCATCGAGCCTCCAGGCCGTGTCCGGGCCGGTTGTGGCAGGTTGACCACCCGGCCTGCCGTAGGCAGCGATGGCGGCGCTTCTGCGTTATTGTTATTCGTAATTTGATTACGCATAACGTAATTTGATTGCCTGGGGGCGTCAAGTTATAAAGACCGCCGTCCTTCTTCGGGGCCCAACATCTCCGAATTCCTGCCCCGCACAGTGAACACACCCATGCCCAAAGCCACGCCCCCCGCCGACAACGGCAAACAGAAGGTTCGCTCGGCGGAAGTCGGCACCGACATCCTCAAGGCCCTCGCGCAGTTGTCCCCGGCCACCTCGCTGTCGCGCCTGGCCGAACACGTGCAGATGCCGGCGAGCAAGGTCCATCGCTATCTCCAGGCACTGATCGCCAGCGGCTTCGCCGAACAGGACCAGGCCACCAACCATTACGGCCTGGGCCGCGAAGCGCTGCGGGTCGGCCTGGCGGCGTTGGGCGGAATGGAGGTGCTGAAAGTCGCGGCGATGCCGCTGTCGCAATTGCGCGATGAGTTGAATGAAAGCTGCTTCATCGCCGTGTGGGGCAACCAGGGTGCGACGGTGGTGAATATCGAGCCGGCGGTGCGCGCGGTGACGGTGGTCACGCAAATCGGTTCGGTACTGCCGCTGCTCAGTTCGTCCACCGGGCTTGTGTTCGGCGCCTACCTGCCGGAGCGGGAAACCATCGAGTTGCGTGACGAGGAGCTGGCGCAAGCCGGCCACAGCGCTGCGGAGTACGAGCAACTGTTCGCCCGCATCCGCGAACGCGGCCTGCACCATGTGCACGGTTTGCTGATGCCGGGGGTGGACGCGCTGTCCGCGCCGGTGTTCAACGCGATGGGCAAGATTGCTGCGGTGATCACCGTGGTCGGCCCGACTTCGATCTTCCATGCCGACGAGCAAGGCCCGGCCGCAGAGACGCTGCTGGCGACGGCGAAGGCGATCAGTTGGCGAATGGGCTATGAAGAGGCGCAGTGACCCGCTTTGGTGCACTGTTGCGAGCAGCGCAACAGTGAATGTCAGAAAGCACTATTTTTCCGCAGGTTAGAGCTGACTATCCTTTGTCCTGTCTTGGCGATCCGGTGTTCGCCAAGGCGCGAAGTTGACGCTTCGGCCCCCTTAATGGTCGGTTAATACTCTCCCCCTAGAGTGCTCCTCGATTGTTGTTCCGAAGCGTCACCCTTCAGTTTCACCGACGTTGATTTTGAAGCTCCTTGATCTGCGTCTTACTTGGCCGCTGCCTTTGCAGCGGCCTTTTTTATGGCGTCGAAAAATCAGTCGTCGCAATGAAACCGGTGCAACAACCGGTGCGCCACCGGCGCCAGAATCAGGCCGATGCTGGCGACAAACACCAGGCCCACGTACAACCCGTACACAGCGAAAAATACCTTGCCGCCCGGCGTCTCCGGCAGGTCCACCGGGCCCATGCCACCCAGCAGCAAGGTGGCGTTGAACGCCGCGTCGTACCACTTCACGCCTTCTTCGAAATACAGATGCCCGGTCACCCCGATCAGGATCGAGCCCACCACCAGCAACCCCGCACACAACGCATGCAGTAGCAGGCGGCTGCGAAATTGATCGGCCGAGATGACGGCGTCATTTTTTGATTCATACATCGTTCGCACTCCTTGTCGCGATCACGGCTTCCCAGCATAGATCACGACAGGAAGCGGGCCGCTTCAGCGACCGGCGAACGCCTGCAGATTGGCCATCATCTGTTGCAGCGCTTCCAGGCTGTCCTTCGGATGCACGGCGCCTTCAAAGTCGCCAATGCGGCCCCAGTTGGCCGCGACGTCTTCGACGCTGAAACCCTGCTGCGGATCGAAACCGGCGCCCAGGCTGCGCTCCCAGCGCACCTGGCCGATCCAGCCGCCGCCGACTTCATAGAGGTTGCCGCTGTCCTGGCATTGCTCGCTGCCCAGGTACACCACCAGCGGGCTGATCAGCTCGGGCTTGAGCTGTTCGAACACCTGCGGCGGAATCAGGCCCTCGGTCATGCGCGTGCCGCCCGTGGGGGCGATGGCGTTGACCAGCACGCCGCTCTTGCGCCCTTCCAGCGCCAGGGTGCGGGTCAGGCCGTACAGGCCGAGCTTGGCCATGCCGTAGTTGGCCTGGCCGAAGTTGCCATAGATGCCCGAGGTCGACGAGGTGAAGATCACCCGCCCCCAGTTCTGCTCGCGCAAATGCGGCCAGGCGGCGCGGGTGACTTTGTAGGCGCCCTCGACGTGGACCTTGTAGACGAGGTCCCAATCGGCGTCGTCCATTTTGTGGAAGGTCTTGTCCCGCAGGATGCCGGCGTTGTTCACCACCACATCGACGCGGCCGAAGCTGTCCAGGGCCTGTTCGACGATACGCTGGCCGTCGGTGACCGAGTCGTGGTTGGCCACCGCGGTGCCACCGGCTTCGCGTATCTGCGCCACCACGCGATCCGCCGCCGAGGCATTGGCACCCTCGCCGTGGGTCGAACCGCCCAGGTCGTTGACCACCACTTTCGCCCCGTGGCGAGCGAACAGCAGGGCGTGGGCGCGGCCGAGGCCGCCGCCGGCTCCCGTGACGATCACCACTTTATCTTCCAGGCGCACCGAATCGGTCATGGCACAACTCCAACTGAACAAGGAACGGAACGCCCAGTGTCGGCCAGCGCCCGACCCGGAACAATCAACCGGGCGGACGCTGAATGGCGGGCAATAAGTGACGACGGGGTCAGGACCAGGCGACTTTCTGCAGGCTGCTGGTCAAGGGTTGCTGGCGAAAATCCAGGTAGTGCCGCAGCACCTGCGCCGGTGCTTCGGTATGCGGGTAGTGGCCGATACCCGGAAGGGTCACGGTGTCGGGCAGCGGCACCAGTTCACGGTAGCGCTCGAGCATGTGCGCACCGCACACCGGGTCCACCGCGCCGCTGATGAAGCGCAACGGCATCCGCGCCTGTTGCAGCGCCCCCACCCATCGCTCTCGATAGTGATGGCGCTCGGGCACGTAGGCCGACAATCGATGCAGGATGCGATTGCCGCGGTTCGAGGTGATCAGGCTCCAGCAATCGTCAAGCGCGCTTTCGCTGGGCTGAGTGCAGGGGCCATAGATCTGGCTGACGCTGTGCACCAGATCATCGCGATTGAAGGTTCGCGCCACCAGCCAGCCGAGGTGGCTGAGCAGCAGCCGCTGGGCCAGCAGCGAGCGGTGACGTTCGGGAAACAAGCCGGCGTTGAGAAAGGCGCACGTGGCGACTTCCGCCACGCCTTCATGGTGTCGGGCCAACAGTTCCTGGGCGACGCTGCCGCCGTAGTCGTGGGCAAGGATGTGCACGGGTTCATGCACCTGCAGGTGTGCCAGCAACGCCTGTTGCAGATCAGCCTGCTCCAGCAGGCTGTAGCGGTGTCGCGGCGGTTTGGCCGAATCGCCGAAGCCGAGCATGTCGCAGGCGATCAAGCGAAAACGCTGGGCCAGTGGCTGCCAGAGGTAATGCCAGTCCCAACTGGCGGTGGGAAATCCGTGAATGAGTAGCAGTGGCTCTCCCTGCCCTGCCGTCCAGTAGCGAATGCTCTGGCCGCGGAACGTGAATCCCAGGCTCCGTGTACGCCAGACGCACAGAGGTATCTCTGCCAATGGCATTAGCGGGATCTCGGTTAGAGGGTTGTGTTAAGTGTCGGGCACGCGGCACATGTTCTGTGCTCTGTTGGACAGCATAGTCACGCCTGCCCGAATCGAAAGTTGCCTTCGCAGCCAGCTTGATGACCCTGCGAGTCAGCCGCGCCAAATGTCAGAGCAGCGCCGACAACAGCGGCGCGGCAAACAGGTTGAGCAAACCGGTCAGGACCATCACCAGCCCCGCCACGGAACCCTCTTCGCCGCCCACTTCATGGGCCCGGCTGACGCCCGCGCCGTGGGCACCGACGCCGAACAGCGCGCCCCGCGCCAGCGGCGTGCGCAGTGGCAGCCAGCGCAACAGCACGCCACCGAACAATGCGCCGAGCACGCCGGTGAACATCACGAACACTGCGGTCAGTTCCGGTACGCCGCCCAGTTCCTGGGCCAGCGGCATGGCGAAGGGCGTGGTGATCGAACGCGGCAGCAGCGACAGGCTCACCGCGCTGTCCAATGACAGCAGCCGCGCCAGCGCCCAGGAACTGGCGATCGACGCCGCACTGCCCATCAGCATGCCCAGGCCCAACGCCGGCCAGTGCCGGGCGAGCAGGCGCCGCTGCTGCCAGATCGGCACGGCGAAGGCCACGGTCACCGGGCCAAGCACCGCCATCAACCAGTGGGTGTCACGGGAATATTCGGCGTAGGCGGTGTGCAGCGGCACGGCGATGGCCAGCAGCACGGCGGGCACCAGGATCAGCGGCGACAGCAGGTAGCGCCCGGTGCGCCGGTACAGCCAGCGGCTGCCGAGGTAGGTCGCCAGCGTCAGCGCCAGCCAGAACAGCGGCATCGGTTCAAGGCTCATGGCGCAAGCTCCGGCGGCAAACCCACTCCACGGTGAAGGCGGTCACCAGCATCACCAGCAACGTGCTGACGGCGATCACCAACAGAATCCGCCAGCCGTCGCTGCGCAGCAGCGTGCCGTAGTCCAACAGGCTCATCAGCGCCGGAATGAAGAACAGCAGCATTTCCGCCATCAGCACCGCAGCGCCCCGCTGCAAGGCGGCGGGCTTGAGCCAGCCGCTGGCGAACAGCGCCAGCAGCAGCGCCAGGCCGATCACGCCACCGGGAATAGGCCACCCCAGCCACCCCGCCAACTTCCCGCCGAGCAGGTAAAGCGCCAGCAGCACGCCCAGCTCGGCAAGCAGGCGCGCAAGGAATTTCAGGTTCGCGAGTTTCATCGAAGGGTCCTCAGGGGAGCCCATTGTAAAATTTGCTCATACATGCAAAAAGCGAATTGTTAGACTGAGCAGCATTCCAAAACGGAATCCAGATCATGGACTTCAAACAACTGCGCAGCTTCATCGAAGTGGTACACCGCGGCGGCTTCACCCAAGCCGCGCAGACCTTGCACATCAGCCAGTCCGCTGTGAGCAAGCAGGTGGCGCAACTGGAGCAGGATCTCGGCGTGGTGCTGCTGGAACGGCACGCGTCGCGCCTGCACCTGACCGCCGCCGGCAAGGTCGTGCTGGAGCGCGGCGAAGACATGCTGCACCTGCGCCAGGCCCTGCAGAACGAGCTGGACGACCTCAGCCAACTGGCCCGCGGCGAGTTGCGCCTGGGCCTGCCGCTGCTGGGGAGTGATGCGCTGTTCGCCGGACTGTTCGCCGAGTACCGTCGGCGTTATCCGAATATCACCGTGCACCTGCTCGAAGGCGGCAGCCGCTCCATCGAACAATCGGTGCTCAGCGGCGAACTGGAACTGGGCGGCAGCCTCACGCCGCAAGACCCGGCCTTCGACCATCAACCGTTCTGCAACGAACCGCTGGACGCGCTGCTACCGCTGGACCATCCGCTGGCCGGCAATGGCAGTGTGCAGTTGGCGGAGTTGGCGCAGACGCCGTTCCTGCTGTATCAGCGCAGCTTTGTGCTGAATGACCGGCTGCTCAGTGCCTGTCAGGCCGTGGGCTTCACGCCGAAGGAAGGTGGCCGCAGCGGCCAGGCGGACTTTCTTGCCGCCCTGGTGGCTGCCGGCCAAGGCGTGGTGTTGCTGCCGCGCGTGGTGGCGCGGGCGCTGGAGCGGCCCGGCGTGGTTCGCCTGAGCCTGACCGAACCCCGCGACCTGCGCTGGGACATCGCCTTCATCTGGCGCCGCGGCGCCTACCTGTCGGCGGCGGCGCGGGCATGGCTGCAACTGTTGCAGGAAAACCCGCCGGGCTGATCAGCCGCGCAGCTTGCCGATGAACTCGGCCAGCCAGGGTTCGGCATCGGTTTCCGGGGTCACGGTTTCGCTGGCGTCCAGGCGCAGCATCGGCTGGACTTCCTCGACGCCCAGCTCGGCGAACAGCTCGCGCAGTTGCTCGCCACCGCCACAGAAGGTATCGCCGTAGCTGGAATCGCCCAGCGCCACTACCGCACCCGGCCGACCACGCCACGCGGCCGGCAGGCTGTCACGAATTTCGCTGAACAGCGGCATCAGACCGTCAGGCAGCTCGCCCATGCCGGTGGTGGAGGTCACGGCAAGAAAAGCCTCGGGGGCGAATGCCTGGACATCGGCGAGGGTCGCACGGGCGGCGTGCCAGGCGTCAAAACCCGCGGCCTTGAGCAGTGACTGGGCATGACGGGCGACTTCTTCGGCGGTGCCATACACCGACCCGGACAGGATGACGACTTTCATAGCGGATTCCGTATCTGAGCAAAAGCGTAGGATACTAACATCCGTCGCTGGCAAAAGGCCTTATCCGCCGACCGCCAATGCACTAGAATTGCCCACTCCAGTTGCCCTGCACCGGTTCCCCATGATCAACGCCACCTTGCTGCAACGCATGATCGATGCCTCCAACGACGGCATCGTGGTCGCCGAACAGGAAGGCGACGAAGACACCATCCTGATCTACGTGAACCCCGCGTTCGAGCGCATGACCGGTTTCGACGCCAACGACATCCTTTACCGCGACTGCCGTTTCCTCCAGGGCGACGACCGCGACCAGCCCGCCCGCGAGCGGATTCGCCAGGCGCTGCAGAGCGGCCAGCCGTGCCGGGAAGTGCTGCGCAACTACCGCAAGGACGGCAGCGCGTTCTGGAACGAACTGTCGATCACGCCGGTGTTCAACGAAGCCGACAAGCTCACTTATTTCATCGGTATTCAGAAGGACGTCAGCCGCCAGGTGCATGCCGAGCAGCGCGTGGCAGAACTGGAACGCGAGTTGGCCGAGGCCCGGGAACGTATCCTGCGGTTAGAAAACGACCAGCGGTCCTAAACCAAGGCACGGATTTGCTGTCCACTTATCACCCGGAAAATTCGCGGCATTCCCTATCATGCAAGCCGATGCCCTTCTGACCCAGGCTGAGCTGGATTTTATCCAGAGCGTTCACCGCTCTCCCCAGCTCAACCGCGTCGACCCCAACTCCAGCCTGCGCCTCAATGGCCGCAGCGAAGTCCAGGCGTTGCTCACCCGACTGGTGGCCAATGAGCAGGTGACCGTGCAGGCGCAGTTCGAGAACCAGCAGATGAGTTTTCCGCTGGTGCTGGTGGAAGACGAATTCCATGCCCTGCACCTGCAAGTCGGCGCGCCGAGCATCTATGAAGAAGGCGAAGTGGTCCGGCCCTGGCGGCTGACGCTGGACACGCCGGTGATGCTCGAAGACGAACTGGGCCTGAGCAGCGGCCTGAAAGTCAGGGAAATTTCCTTCAAGGGTGCACTGGTGGAAGTACCGGCCGGCAAGAAATCGCCAAAAACCTTCAACCTCTGGTTCAGCCCCGACGGCATCGCGCCCATCGCCCTGCGCGGCACCTTGCAACGGCTTACCGCCGAAGGACTGGCGGCCTACAAGTTGAGCCAGCACCCGCCGGAAGAAATCGAACGGCTGCGCCAGTACATCCTCCAGCAGCACCGCCTCGCCCACCCGGAACTGCATTCTTCCTGAACGGCGTCAGGTGTCCAGATGGCCGTCCAGCGCTTGTTGCAGACGCCGCCGCATCAAACGCCCCTCGCCCCCCAGGCAGATGATCTGCGAACCGACTAGGCTGTCCTGAGCCAGCTCCGACCCTTCGCCAGCGAACAGCAGCGGGCAATCCAGCGCCAGCGCCAGGCGCGCCAGACGCTTGGGCAGATCGGCGGCGGGTGAATGATTGGAGAACAGCACCAGCGCATCCGGCGCCATACGCTCACAGACCAGGCTGAGTTCTTCCAGCGGCTGACCCGGCGCCAGGACTGACACCGCAATCTCGCTGCTGCCCAGCAACAAGGCACACACCAGCAGTTCCAGCTCCCGGCACTGCTCGGGCAGCGCCGTCAGCACCACGCGAACCTCTTGTTGCTCCCGCGCCAGTTGCAGGCGCTGCCAGGCCCGGGCGCGCAGGAAGGTGTCGAGAAACAGCCACTCGCTGGTGTGGCCAAAGCCGTCATGGGCGATCCGCAATTCCTGCCAGACCGGCATCAGGATGTCCTGGAACACCACGCTCAGCGGGTAGCTGGCGAAGACCTGCCCGTAGACCCGCTCCAGCCGGACTTCATCGAACGCCCGCACGGCCTGGCCCAGCAGCGCCTGCCATTTTTCGTGCTCGTCGACAGACGGCGGATCGGCCACTTCGCTGGGCCGCACCTCGCCGCCGCGGTTGCGGGCGAGAATCTTGCCCACCTTGCTCACCGCCACGCCGCGCTCGATCCAGCCAAGGATATGGCGGACCTCGTCGATATCGGCGCGGGAATACAAGCGGTGCCCACTTTCGGTGCGCGTCGGCTGGATCAGCCCATAACGGCGCTCCCAGGCACGCAGGGTGACCGGGTTGATGCCGGTCAGGCGCGAGACTTCACGGATGGGAAACAACTCTTCGTGCTGTAGTCCACTATCGGTGAGTGAGGTCGGGTCGATCATCGCCGGAAGCGCCGCCTGCTGTAGGAAATGTCCGGCATTCTACCCCTTCGCAGGCTCGCCGAGCCAAAGGCCATCTGTGCACTCCGTCACGCCGACACTGACGAGTCACAGAATTTACGGAATAATCCTTGCCTGTTTTTGGACGCAGCCCAACACCCCGGGCGCGTTCCATGGTCGCGGCTACCCGCTGCGGACATTCGTCAGGAGATACACGATGTCTACCCCTCCCGTTACCCTGATGCTCGCGCGGCGCGTCGCCGACGGCCGTTATCAGGACATGATCGCCTGGTTGCACGAAGGCGAATTGCTCGCCACCGACTTTCCCGGCTACCTCGGTTCCGGGGTTCTCGCACCGCCGCCCCAGGGCGACGAGTTCCAGATCATCTTCCGCTTCGTCGACGAAAAGACCCTGCACGCCTGGGAATTCTCCGCCTCGCGCAGCGCCTGGCTGGCCCGCGGCAACGGCCTGTTCCAGCAACCCACCGAACAACGCGTGAGCGGCATCGAAGGCTGGTTCGGCAACAGCACCGCGCAGCGCCCGCCGCGCTGGAAGCAGGCGGTGGCCATCTGGCTGGCATTCTTCCCGGTGTCGCTGGCGTTCAACCTGCTGTTCGGGCACTGGCTGGCCGAACTGAGCCTGTTGCCGCGCATCCTGCTCAGCACCCTCGGGCTGACACCGCTGATGGTCTATTTTTTCATTCCGCTGTCGACCCGCTGCCTCGCCAACTGGCTCAATGCCCCGGCCAAGAGCCCACGGCCAGCGGCGCCTGAGCCCGGTTCACTGGAAAGCCGCTGAGGGCCCCGGGGGCGGTCAATGGCGACGAGTTCGGGTATGCTGGCACCTGACCCTGCGAACCTGAAAAGTTGATCGTTCCCGCTTATGAACAGCCCAATCCTAGTTACCGGTGGCAGCCAGCGAGTCGGGCTGGCGCTGGCCACGCAACTGGCGCAGGCCGGCCACACGGTCGTCAGCGCCAGCCGCAGCAAGAACCCGACCGCAGCGCATCCGAATATCATCCAGTTCCAGGCCGACCTGTGCAGCGAACGGGACCGCGAAGCCCTCATCGAGCACCTGCGCAGCCACTACGACGGCCTGCGTGGCATCATCCACAACGCCTCGTTGTGGCTCGACGATGACCTGAACAACCTCAACACCATGTTCAAGCTGCACGTCGAAGCGCCGTACCACCTGAACCTGGCGCTGGGCGAGCAACTGCTCAAGCTGGAAAAATCCGACATCATCCACATCTGCGACGAGACTTCGTCCCGCGGCAGCAAGAGCCATATCGGCTATGCCGCGACCAAGGCCGCGCTGCAGAACATGGTGCTGTCGTTCGCAGAAAAGTACGCCCCCAGCGTGCGGGTCAACGCCATCCTGCCGGGCCTGCTGATCCTCAAGGAAGGCGGCGACGAGCACTACCGCCAGCAGACCCTGAAAAAGGCCCTGCTGGAATTCGAACCCGGCGCCCAGCCGCTGATCGACGCGGTGTTGTTCCTGCTCGAAAGCCAGTACAGCACCGGCAGCAGCGTGGTCATCAACGGTGGCCGCCACCTGAAAAACCGTATCGCCTGATAACGAGAACGCCCATGAGCCCGCAAGAACAACTCGAACTCGAAGCCGCGGCATTCCGTCGCCTGGTCGACCACCTGCGCAACCGCACCGACGTGCAGAACATCGACCTGATGAACCTGTCCGGCTTCTGCCGCAACTGCCTGTCCAAGTGGTACAAGGCGGCCGCGGACGAACGCCAGATCGAGGTGAGCCTGGATGACGCCCGCGAGGTGGTCTACGGCATGCCTTACGACCAGTGGAAAAGCCAATACCAAAAAGAAGCCAGCGCCGAGCAGCAAGCCGCGTTCGCCAAAGGAAAACCGCATGACTGACCTGAACACCCTGCGCACTCGCCTCAACAGCGGTGAGCACGCCTTCGCCGACACCCTGGCGTTTATCGCCGAGCACTATGACTACGAACAACGCGCCTTCAACAACGGCGGCGTGGAAAGCGCTGCCGGCCAGAACGAAGGCTCCTGCAAGACCCTCGGACTGGCCCTGCTGGAAGGCCTGAGCGATCAGGAAGCGCTGCTGGCGTTCGGCGAGCATTACCGCTCGGTCCTGGCCACCCCAGAAGGCAGCGACCACGGCAACATCCGCGCCCTCATCGCCCACGGCCTGGCCGGGGTGACGTTCGAAGGCGAGCCGCTCAAGCGCAAGGCTTGAGCCCTCAAGGGCAGATCCGGCCTGGATGCCGGGTCTGCTCCGCCGCAATACTCCCCTCCCGCTGCTCCCCTCCGCCAACGCCCTCCCCGGTCACAAAATATCGGCTATTGTTCAGCGCTCGCGTAGTTGCCATCAGAGTGACATCGCACCTCACAACGTGTTTCAAGGAGCAGTCGAGCATGTTTGATCAACTGGAATTGGCCGAGCACGCGCAGGCCCGGTGGGCACTTGGGGCGGTCGAGAATGTCTGCGGTCTGGCCGCGCGCAGGCTGGTGGCACAACAACTGAGCCGGGCGACCCTGGCGCAGAAAAACACCCTGACCCAGGTGCTCACCGACTCCGCGTCGGATCTGGAGCGGGCCTACCTGATCATGGAGGTGCTGGCCCGGCCGAACTACGTTCGCACCCTGTGGCCGCACATGAATCTCACCGAGCGCGACGTGCGCAATAAACTGCGTCAGCTTTGCCCGGACTTCACCAATGCCGAGGTCAGTGGCTGGGGTTATCGCAGCACCTACAACCCCAGTGTGCCCCATGGCGAGGCTTTCCCCATGTTGGTGCACGGCTTCGGCGCCCAGAAAGAAGTGGCCAGCGATGATGCCGGCTGGGCCGATTACGTGATAGGCCCAGGCTCGGCACACGGTCGGGTGATCGCCAAGCCGGTGCTGCGCTCGCTGTCCAACCCCGCGACGATTTCCAGCCTGGTGCTCAGTTGCAGTCTGCTGTCCGGCGCCAAGTGCTCCACGGCCTCGCCACTGGGCTGGATCATCAACGCGCCGGTCTGGAACATCTTCGGCTTCGCCCCTCGCGACATCCAGTTCCCCAACGACAACGCCCGCACCATGAACGGCATTGCCCAGGCCCAGGGCATCGCCAAAGGCCAGAACAACATGGCCTTGAAACACGCCTGGCAAAGCTACGCCAACCTGGCCCAGGTGATCAGCCAGACCCAGGGCACCGGTGGCGAATCGCACTACAACGAGATCGTCGTGCTGGGCACCTCCAGGCTGTTCAACACCACCACGACGGTGACCGGCATCTTCATCAAGGTCTGCGTTCACCAGGGGCATCAGTACCTGGTCGATGCGATTGATCCGGCGTTGTACGACATTCCGGGGCTTGGCGATGTCATGGGGTTCTATTCCGATAACCGGATCATCGACGCCATCAACCTCTGCGCGCGGACCTACAACCTGCCGATCGTGCCGGTCGTCGATGACAAGCTGCAGGGCCTGCGTACCGAACACCGCTTCGACCTGGTGTTCAACGGGCTGACTGTCCGCAACAACTGGAACTGCGGGTTGGCGTGAGGGGCGCCGAAAAAACTGTCTGTTTGCAAATGTGAGCGCCGCCATTACACTTGCGACCGATTCCCATTAACAACTGGAAACATCCATGGACAGGCAGGTGGTCGAGGCTTCGCCCGAGTCAGGCGTGCAGATGCAAGTCCGCGACCTCTATGCCGATCATCATGGCTGGCTGCAAGGCTGGTTGCGCCGACGCCTCGCCGACCGGGAACATGCCGCCGATATTGCCCAGGACACGTTCCTCCGCCTGCTGGCCACCCGCCGCCTGCCTGGCTTCGGCCAGGGCCGTCAGTACCTGCTGCAGATCGCCCGCAATCTGGTGATCGATCAATGGCGCCGCCAGCGTATCGAGCAGGCCTACCTCTACACCCTCACCCACGCCGAGGAGGCCATGGAGCCTTCGCCCGAAACCCGCGCCCTGATCATGGAAACCCTACTGCGCATCGACCGCATGCTCGACGCGATGCCGGCCAAAGTGCGCGAAGCCTTTCTGCTGTCGCAGTTCGAGGGCCTGACGTATGCACAGATCGCCGAACGCCTGAGCGTCAGCCTGAGTGCGGTGCAGAAGTACATGACCCGGGCAATCCAGGCCTGCTACACGGTGATGTACAGCGAATGAGCCGAGCCACCGACGCCCCCATCGCTGAACCCGTGGTCGAGCAGGCCAGCCATTGGCTGATGCTGCACTGGCAAGGCTCGCTGGATGATCAGCAGCAGGCAGCGTTTGACGCCTGGCTGGCGGATGACGCCGAACATCGCCGGGCCTGGTCACGGCTGGGCCGTTTGCAGCAGGAGCTGACCAAAGTCCCCGCCGCGACCAGCCTGAATGTGCTGCGCCAGCAACCGGAACTGCGCCGCCGCCACACCCTTAAGCTGCTCAGCACCTTGCTGCTGATCGGCGGCGGCGGCGCCATTGCGCACCGCACGTTGCCCTGGCGCGAGGCCATGGCCGATCTGCGCAGCGGCGTCGGCGAAACGCTGCAACGCACCCTCGCCGACGGCAGCCAGTTGCGGCTCAACACCGATACCGCCGTGGATATCCGTTTCAACGACCGCGAGCGACGTATCCGTCTGTTGCGCGGCGAGGTGCTGCTGGACAGCGGCCATGACCCGGCGTTTGCCCACGCGCCACTGGTCGTCGAAACCGAAGCCGGTGAAGTGCAGGCGCTGGGGACGCGTTTCTCGGTGCAGACCCAGGCCGGCGGCAGCAGCGTGCAGTTGTACGACGGTGCCCTGGAGATTCGGCCGCGAGAGGGGTCAGCGGTGCAGCTCAAGGCCGGCCAGTCGCTGTGGTTCAACGCAAGACGCAACGGCCCGCCGGGCAAGGCCGACCTCAACGCCATTGCCTGGAGCGAGGGCCGGCTGGTGGCCGAACAGATGTCGTTGGGGCGCTTTATCGCGGAACTGTCGCGCTATCGTCCGGGCGTGCTGCGCTGCGATCCGGCGGTGGCGAATTATCCGTTGTCGGGGGTGTTTCCCCTGGCAGACACCGACCGGATTCTGCAGGCGCTGGAGCAGACATTGCCGGTGCGCGTCCAGCGGATAACCCGCTACTGGGTCAGCGTGTTGCCACGGGACTGAAAAAAACTGCAGCCGGCCTTGTCGGTTTTGCCGGCTCGTTCGGGATACCTCTTGAATCCCCCGAAGCGCTCTCAAGAAGGAAGTCCCGCAATGCCGCTGTTGCCCCTCCCGCCTCGACTCACTCCCGCCCTGCTGATCAGCGGTGCACTCGCTGTCGCGCTGCTTCCCTGCCAGGCCGTTCTGGCCGCCGGCGCCAGCCAGCAGGCGGTGCGCGAATACGCCATTGCACCCGGAACGCTGGACCAGGCACTGAACCAGTTTGCCCGCGAAGCCGGCATTCTGCTGTCGGTGGATGCCACACTCACCGCCGGTAAACAAAGCCGTGGCCTGCACGGGCACTACGGCGTGGTCGACGGTCTCGGTCAACTGCTGAGCGGCAGTGGGCTCGGTCTGGTCAACCGCGACGGCAACTACTCGCTGGAGGCCGTGGCGAGCAACGCCAACGCCCTCGAATTGGGCGCTACCTCGGTGGTCGGCGCCGGCCTCGGCGCAACCACCGAAGGCACCGGTTCCTACACCACCGGCTCGACCAGCACCGCGACCAAATTGCCCCTGACACTGCGGGAAACGCCGCAGTCCGTCAGCGTGATGACCCGCCAGCGCATCGAAGACCAGAAGCTCAATCGCCTCACCGACGTGCTGGAGCAAACGCCCGGCATCAACGTGACGTACAGCGGCATGGACCGCTACGACGTGTTCTCCCGTGGCAGCGCCATCACCAATTACCAGATCGACGGCATCACCACCCAGAGCGACAGTCAGACCCGCACCATCCCGCAGACCGCCATGGACATGGTGCTCTACGACCGTGTCGAAGTGCTGCGCGGCGCCAGCGGCCTGATGACTGGTTCGGGCGATCCGGGCGGGCTGATCAACATGGTGCGCAAGCGTCCGACCCGCGAGTTCCAGGCTCATCTGCAAGCCGGCGCGGGCTCGTGGGATCTGTACCGTACCGAGGGCGACATCTCCGGGCCGTTGACCGAAAGCGGCAATGTTCGCGGGCGTCTGGTCGGCGCCAGACAACAGCAGAACAGCTTCATGGATGCCTACGGCAACAGCCGCGACATTCTCTATGGCGTGGTGGAATTCGACCTCGGCGAAGACACGGTGCTGCGCACCGGTATCGATTACGCCAAGACCGAAGCCGATGGCGCCGCCGGTATTCCACTGGTGTACAGCAACGGCCAGCCCACGCACTTCTCGCGCTCCACCAGCGTGGGCGCGCGCTGGGCCAAGGACGAGATCGAGACCTACAACTACCTCGTTGCCCTGGACCACGCGTTCGCCAATGGCTGGAGCCTGAACCTCTCGGCCAACTACATGGATGTCGACCGCACCGACTTGATCGGCAACTACCTGTTCAAGGACGTTGGCGTGCTGCCGTCGCTGAACCAGCAGACCGGCAATGCCCGCGCCGACCGCGGCCTGGCCAAGGCCGAGCAGACCCAGAAAGGCCTGAACGTCACCGTGCAGGGGCCGTGGAGCCTGTTCGGCCAGACCCACGACTTCGTCGCCGGCTACAACTACACCCAGTACGACAACACCCATAACGTCTGGAGTGACGGCATCGCCAACCTGTTCAACTTCAACACCTGGGACAACTACCTGCCCAAAGGCACCACCTTCACCCCCAGCTTCGTGATGAAAACCCGCTATCAGCAGGACGGCGTGTTTGCCGCCAACCGCTTCAAGCTCAGCGACGACCTGAGCCTGATCGTCGGCGGACGCGTCTCGGATTACCGCTACGACTACAACCTGACCTACTTCAGCACCGTCGCGCCCAACACCTCGCGCCGCCGCGAGAGCGGCGTGTTCACGCCCTATGCCGGGGTTGTCTACGACCTCACGCCGGAGCAGTCGGTGTACGTCAGCTACACCGACATTTTCCAGCCGCAGAGCAACCAGGACCGCAACGGCGCGGTGCTTGATCCGGTCACCGGGCAGAACTACGAGACGGGCTGGAAAGGCGCGTTCTTCAATGGGGCGCTGAACGCCAGCGTGGCGCTGTACCAGATCGAACGGGACAACCTGGCGGAACTGGACGCCGGCTACGTGGTGCCTGGCACCAGCACCACCGCGTCACGCGCGGTGAAAGGGGCCACCACCAAAGGCTACGACCTGGAACTGAGCGGCGAACTGCTGCCGGGCTGGAACATCAGCACCAGCTACACCCACTCGGCAACCAAGGACGCGGACGGTGACCGCACCCTGACCAGCGTGCCCATCGACATGATCAAGCTGTGGAGCACCTACAACCTGCAAGGCGGCTGGAATCGCCTGACGGTGGGCGGTGGCGTTAACTGGTTCGGCCCGACCCACGTCGAGTTTGGCAATTTCCAGGTCACCCAGGGTGACTACGCCGTGGTGAATGCGATGGCGCGCTACAAGGTCAGCGAGCACCTGTCGGGCTCGTTGAACCTCAACAACCTGTTCGACAAGACCTACCTGACCAGCATCCATGGGGCGCAGGGGTTGTACGGCAATCCGCGGAATTTCGCGGTGAGTGCGCGGTACGATTTCTGACCGGCAACGCATCTTTTTGCGCCAGCGGACCTGCCAGCGGGTCCGCTTACTCCACGATCATCAACCAGTCCCAGCGCTCCTGATAACTCCGGGCCTTGCGCAAGAACATCGCCGGCTGATGATTCAGCGGATTGCTGCGCAGCAAGCCGTCGCGCAAGTCATCCAGCCCATGGGTGCTGTACAACGCCCCACTGCGCACATTGAGCCCGAGGCAGGTGGAGCGCACCAGATAACGGTCGATGCCATCGGTGACCGAGCGCAACGGCGGATAGGCCGCGCCGAACTTCGCTTCGTACCAGACATGCACCCGCGCCTGATTGCGCACCTCGACCTTGTCGGCAAGATCGCCGCAGGCCCGGCGCACGCGCTGGATCACGCGGTCTTCGGCTTCCCAGGACAGGTCTTCATCGAAGTAGATGACGTCGTAATCCTTTACGCCCCAATCGAGCGGGCGCCCTGCTTCACGGTTCCACAGCGCCTGGAACAGACAGCCGGCGGTGAGCATGGCGTCTGGCAGGTCAAGGTCGGCAAGGATCCGCAGCAAGGCGGCATTGACCGGGTTTTCCAGGGCGATGGCGGTGACGGTTTCGGCGCTCAGTGCGGGACTGCTCAAATGGTGTCTTCCTTGCGCGGGGTTTGCTGTTCCCAGGTAGGCGATGGCCATTCGAAAGCACGTTCGATATCAAACCTGAGGTTCGCATCGCGCAGGCCGATGATCACCACCACCAACAGCAGCAGCGCCAGGCCGCCATCCGCCAGGCTCCAGCGCGGCACTTCGCTTGCCCGCCCGCGACTGCACCACCAGGCCTGGCCGGCGCAGAACGCGCCGATGGCCATCACCCAGAGGTAGTAGCCGGCGGCAAAGCCGGTGACGTCGTGGAAGCTGTAACTCTGGTTGTCCGGCAGACGCTCGATACCGTGGCTGGCGACGGCCAGGTACAGCGACCAGAGACCGAGCAGCAGCGAAAACCAGCGCCAGCGCCGGCGAACCAGCAGGGCCAGGCCGAACAGCGGATTGGCGAACCAGCCGAACAGACCGAAGACGATGCCCCATGGGCCCTGGAGCAGCATTTGTAATGCGGGCATGGCGCTGCCGCCGGAAAGGTGCACGGCATCGAAGCAGAGGGCCAGGAGGTAGAACAGGAGGCTGACGGAAAGGTAGAAACGCGCCATGCGGCGACCTCGGGAAAATTGAGTTCGGAACATAGCGCGGTTTGGGGCTGCTTTGCAGCCTTCGCGAGCAAGCTCGCTCCTACAGGGGACCGCGATTCCTGTAGGAGCGAGCTTGCTCGCGATGAGGCACAAGACTTACATCAGAAGCCCAGGCTGAAGCTCACAGTCACCGCATGGTCGCGGTTCTCGCTGGCCAGTTGACCCGAGTACCCCAGGCCCAGCTTGCCGGCCTTGCCAACACTCAGGTCCACACCCGCCTCGACCACCGCAGCATCCCGTGCAATCGGTACGCCCTCGCTGCTGAAGCCGGCGCCACCTTCAATGAAGCGCAGGTCCGCATCCGACTTGGTGTCGCCGAAGGCATGCCGCCAGCCGATGCTGCCGCGTGGCGTCAGGGTGCTGCCGTTGTCCAGCGCGAACGCCTTGCCAACCCGCAGGCCGACGGTGGAGAAGGTCACGTCCTGATCCGTACTGGCTTCCAGACGCCCTACCCCGCCTTTTTCATGGGCCTTGTCGCTGTCGTAGTTGACGTAGGCCAGACCTGCGAACGGTTCCAGCGCCACGCCACCGGCATCGATGGTGTACGCCACTTCACCGAACACCTGGGCGGTACGTGCCTTGTAGCTGGCTTTGAGGCGGTCGTTGTAGCTGCCCGCTTCGACGTAGCGCTTGCTGTCGATGTCGTGCCAGGTGTAGCCGGCGCCGACACGTGCGGCGAAGGCGTCCATCTGGTAGCTCAGGTAGGTGGTCAGGTGGTAGCTGTCCACCGAGGCGTCCTGCCCTTTGCCTTTGGCGTTGATGCTGCTGTTGGTGTAACCGGCGGCGATACCCAGGCGCCATTCGTCGTTGAGGCTGTTGTCGAAGCCGATCAGGAAACCGGACAGGTCACGGTCGATGTCGGCCGCGTTATGGCCGCCGTCGAAGTCACCCCAGCCGCCAACGGCACGGATCCAGCCCACACCTTCGCCATTGCAACCTTGACCGGTGGTCTGCTGGTTGCCGCTCGGTGCCAGTGCGCGGCGCGGGTCCTGCTCGTCGCTGCAACTGGCCTGGCGCATACGGTCGTTGACCGCATCGCGGATGTAGCGCGAATCCTCGATCAGCACGCTGGCGGTGCTGGCGTGGATCTCGCCGGACAGGCTGTCGAAGGCCTTCACCGCTGTCTCGCGATCACCGCTGATGATGGTGCTGCGCAGGCTGGCCGGAGCCGCTGCGCTGTCCAGTGCAGTGGCCACCGCACGTTGGTTGCCGGTTTCGGCGACGTCGGCGAAGGCCAGGCCGTTACGCGCCACCGACAGCGTGACGTTGTTGGCGCCGTAGTTGAGCGCCGAACTGAGGAACAACAGGCCCTTCAGGTTGTTTTCGGCAAAGGTGCCGTTCACACCGCCCGTGGCCGAGACCAGGGTGTAGGTGGTGTCGCCGGTGTAATTGCCCAGCCCCAGCACTTGCAACTCGCCGCCCAGGTTGGCGGTGCCGCCGACGTTGAGGTAGTTGGTCACGGTCGGCGTGACGGTGATAGCCAGAGTACCGTCGGTGGTGAAGTTACCCGCCACGCTCAGGTTATTGCCACCGGCGCCGGTCGTCACAGTGCCGTGGTTGACCAGCGAACCGACGCTGCCGGTACCGCTCAGGTTGGCGAGTTTGGCGACGGTAACCTGGGCACCGAGCACGGTCCCCGGGTTGGCCGCGTTGCCGACGATCAGCGTGCCCTCGTTGACGTCAAAGGCGCCGTTGGCCGGTTGGTTGCCGACCAGCAGCAGATCGCCAGTGCCTTGCTTGATGGTGGTGCCGGTACCGCTGAGTGTGCCGGTGAACTGACCGGACGCATCCTGCTGGAACACCAGGCTGGCGTTGTTGAGGATGTTGCCCTGCAGGCTGGTGGTGTTGCCCATCAGGGTACCGCCGCTGACGGTGGTGCCACCTCTGTAGGTATTGGCGCCGGTCAGGTACAGCGTGCCGGAGTCGAGTTTCTCGATACCGCCGGTGCCGACCAGCGGCGCCGAAATGGTGGTGGTGGCGCCGGCGTTGACCCGCACCGCGGCCAGGCTGCCGTCGGCGGCATTGACCGGTGCCAGTGCACCGCCCGTGCCGGCGACGACATTATAGCCATCGGTGAGGAACTGCATGCCGGTGAACGACTGCTGGCCGACCACGGTGACGGTGCCGCTGGCGCCGCCGAAGACCGCGAACTGACTGGTCCAGCCGGCGTTGCTGGTGCCGCTGGCGTTGGTCCAGTTGGTGCTCGAATCCCAGGTACCGTCGCCGCCGCTGATGGAGCCGTCCGGGTTGGTCTTGCCGCCGTTCCAGAATTGCAGGCTGTCCCCGCCGATCACCAGGTTGAGCTGGTTGGCGATCGCGGTCTGTAGGGTCAGGTCGCCCGGTACGGTGGTGCCTGGCAGGGTGCCATAGACCAGGCCGTTGTCGGTCAGGCTGCCGCCGTAGGTGAACAGTTGGTAGACACCCTGACCGAAGCCGCCGGCGTCGCTGATGTTCAGCGTACCGTCGAGCACCAGGTTGCCGGCCACCTTGACGATGGTGGTGGAACCGTTCGGCGCGCCCAGGGCGAAGTCGAGGTTGGTGCCCGACGACAGGTTGAGGTTGCCGACCGACAGCGGCGCGGTTGCGCTGCCCGCGGTCAGGGTGGCGCCGTTGGCCAGGCTGACGGTGCCGCTGTAGTTACCGCTGCCGCCGAGGCTGGCGCCACTGGCGACCTGCACGTTGCTGCTGGCCAGGGTGCCGTTGTTGACCAGGCTGCCGGCATTGACCGTGGTGTTGCCGGTGAAGCCGCTGTTGCCGGTGAGCAACAGTTGGCCGGTACCGTTTTTGGTCAGGCTGCCGGTGCCGGTGAGGTTGCCGGTGTAGCTGCCGTTGGCGTTCTGCTCGAAGGTCAGTGCCGCGTTGTTGACGATCGCGCCCTGCAGGCTGGTGGTATCGCCGCTGACACTGCCAGCGTTGATAGTGGTACCGCCGCTGTAGGCGTTGGCACCGCTCAGCACCAGCGAACCGTTGCCGTTCTTGACCAGGCTGCCGGTGCCAGTGATGGCGCCGCTCAGGGTGGTGTTCTGCACACCGGCCAGGGTCAGTTGGGCACCGAGGTTGATGGCGTTGCCCAATTGCAGCGCACCGGTGCTGTCGAGAGTACCGGCACCGGTAACGCTCAGGGCGCCGCTGCTCAGCGCGCCGTTGTTGCCCAGGGTCAGGGTGCCGGCGTTGAGGGTGGTACCGCCGCTGTAGGTGTTGACGCCGCTGAGGGTCAGGTTGGCGTTGCCATTCTTGACCAGACTGCCGGCGCCACTGACCACACCAGTGAGGGTCAGGGCGTTGCTGCCGCCGATGGCCAGCGCACCGTTGAGGATCGCGTTGTTGGCCAGAGTCACCGCGGTGTTGCTGTCCAGGGTGGTGCCGGCTGCGGCGGTCAGGTTACCGCTGCTCAGCGCAGCGTTGTTGCCCACCACCAGGGTGCCGCCGTTCAGCGCGGTGCCGCCGGTGTAGCCGTTGGCGCCGTTGAGTACCAGGGTGCCGCTGTCGAGCTTGGTCAGGGTCCCGCTGCCATTGATCGCCACGCCCAGGGTCGCGGTACTGCCGCTGTCGACCCGGATGTTGGTGGTGCCGCTGGTCAGCAGTTCGCCACCGATACCGCCGTTGAGCGCATAGCCATCGCTGACGAATTGCAGGCCGCCGATGGTTTGCGAGCCGTTGACGGTGATCGTGCCTGCGGTGCCTTGGAATACCGCGAAGGTGTCGTTCCAGGCGCGGTTGAGGGTGCCGTTGGCATCGGTCCAGTTGCTGTTGGTCACATCCCATACGCCGTAACCGCCATCCACCGCACCGTTGCCGACGATCTGGCCGCCGTCCCAGAACAGTACGGTCTCAGGACCGCCAACCACCAGGTTGACCTGGTTGTTGACCACGGTCTGCAGCAGCGCGTTGCCGGCCTGCACGGTGCCCGGGAGGGTGTTCAGGTCCAGACCGTTGTCGGTCAGGGTGCCGGTGTAACTCATGAGGCGGTAGACGCCGGAGCCGAAGCCGCCGGCATCGGTGATGTTGAGCTTGCCGTCCAGGGTCAGGTCGCCGGCGATATCGACCAGCGAAGGCTGGCCCGCCAGCGCCACACCGAGGCTGGCGTTGACGTTGGAGGTGTCGTTCAGCACCAGCGAACCGACATTGAGGGTGTCGCCGCCTTTGAGCACCAGGTTGCCGCCGTTGGCCACGGTGACGGTGCCGGCGAGGTCGCCGGTGCCGCCCAGCGAGGTGTTGCTGGCAACCGTGACCGTGTTGCTGGCGAGGCTGCCGTCGACCATCAGGCTACCGCCGCTGACGGTGGCATTGCCGCTGTGGGTGTTGCTGCCGGTCAGGGTCAGAGTGCCAGTGCCGTTCTTGTCGAGGCTGCCGGTACCGGTCAGGTTGCCGGCAAAGGTGCCGCTGCCGACCGACAGGGTGGTGCCGTTGTTGATATCGACGGTGCCCGCGCCGTCCAGATCGCCCAGGCTAAGGTTGCCGGCGAGGTTGAGGTCGGCGCCGCTGCTCAGGTTGATCTGCGACGGAGTGCCGAGCGATCCGCTGGTGGCGGTCAGGCGACCCGAGAGGATGTTGAGGATCCCGGCGAAGGTGTTGGCGCCGCTCAAGGTCAGGGTGTTCAGGCCGGCCTTGTTCAGGGTGCCGCTGCCGCTGACCACGCCGGACAGGGTCAGGTCGTTGCTGCCGGCCACTGTCAGGGTGCCGCCAACACCGACGTTGACGTTGTTGGCCACGGTCAGCGCGCTGGTGGTGTCCAGTTGCGAGGTACCGATGACGCTCAGAGTACCGGAGCCCAGAGCGCCAGCATTGCCCAGGGTCAGGTTGCCGTTGTTGAGGGTGAGGCCGCCGGCAAAATTATTAGCGCCGTTGAGGGTCAGGCGACCGGCACCGTTCTTGATCAGGCGATCGCTGCCACCGATCACACCGTTCAGCGTCAGATCGTTGGTGCCGTCCAGGCTCAGCGCCGCCAGCAGTTGCACGTTGTTGGCCAGGGACATGGCGCTGCTGGTATCCAGCGACGACAGGCCGCTCACCGTCAGGGTGCCACTGCCCAGCGAGCCGGCATTGCCCAGGCGCAGTTTGCCGGCCTGCAGGTTGAGCCCGCCGGTGAAACCGTTGAGGCCATTCAGGCTCAGGGTGCTGTTGCCTTGCTTGACCAGGCTGCCGGCACCGTTGACCAGACCGTTGAGGGTCAGGTCGTTGCTGCCGAGCAGGGCCAGGTTACCGGCGAGGTTGACGGTGTTGGCCACGGTCCTTGCCGAGCTGGCGTCCAGTTGGGTGCCGTTGGCGGCGTTGAGGGCGCCTTGGCCCAGCGCACTGTCGTTGGCCAGCACCAAGGTGCCGGCATTCAATGCCAGCGGGCCGCGGAAGGTGTTACTGCCGCCGAGGGTCAGTACACCGCTGCCATTTTTCGTCAGGCTGCCGGTGGCGCTGAGGCTGTCGCTGATCACACCGTTGAGGGCCAGCGCATTGCTGCCCGCAAGGTTCAGGTTGCCGGCAACAGCGATGTTGTTGACCAGGGCCACTGCCTTGTTGCTGTCCAGCGTAGTGCCGGTGGCAGTAGTCAGATCGCCGGTGCCCAGGGCACTGTTGCTGCCGACCACTAGGGTACCGCCGCTAAGCCGGGTGCCGCCGGTGTAGCCGTTGTTGCCATTGAGCACCAGGGTGCCGGTGTCCAGCTTGTTCAGGGTGCCGGTGCCGTTGACATCCAGCTCCAGCATCGCGGTGACGCCCGGATCGACGCGCACGGCGAACAGGCCATCGTTACGGTTGAGCACGTTCAGCGCATCGCCCGTGAGCACGTAGCCGTCGGTCATGAACTGCATGCCGTCGACGGTCATCATGCCGTTGGTGTTGCCCGAAGCGTCGACAGTGACCACGCCCGCGGCGCCCTGGAAGATCGCGAACTTGTTGAGCCACTCTTCGTTGGTTGCACCGTCGATAAGGGTCCAGTTGGTGGTGGTGGTATCCCACACGCCGCTGCCGCCCTCGATAGAGCCATTGGGCACGGTCCCGGCGCCGTCCCAGAACTGGAGGATCAGGTTAGGCGAGCTGACCCCTACGTTGACCTGTCCGGGGATAACCTGAAGTTGCAGTTCGAGAGTGCTCACCCCGCTCGGCAAGTTGCCGAAGACGAGGGAGTTGTTCACCAGCCCGCCGCCGTATTCGAACAGACGGTAGAGACCGTTACCGAAGCCGCCGGCATCGGTGATGTTCAGCGTGCCGTCGAGGGTCAGGTTACCGGCCACGCTGAACAACGCGTTGCTGCCGGTAACCGGCGAGCCAAGAGCGACATCGATCAAGGCGTTTGGTGCGAGTGTCAGCGAGCCGAGGCTCAATTGGCTGCCGCTGGTTCCAGCCAGATGACCGTTGTTGGCAACGCTGCCCAAGCCGCCGACCGAGCCGGTACCCGTCAGGGTCGCATCAGATCTGACGGAGAGCCCGCCACCGTTCAGCGCGCCAGTGACGTTCAGGGTGCCATTGGTGACCTGGCTTGCACCGGCCAGGTTGCTGATCCCGCTCAGTTCCAGCACACCACCGCCGATCTTGTTCAACGAGCCATTGCCGCCGAAGGAGCCGGCGAACACGCTGTCGGCACCTGTAGCACCCAGCGACAGGGTGCTGCCGATACCGACGTTGGTGATACCGGAGCCAGTCAGCGAGCCAACGCTAGTGTTGCCGTTGATGTTGAGAATGGTGCCGGTGCCGATGTTGACCAGGCTCGGAGTACCCAGCGCACTGCCGCCTTGTGAAGTGACCGTACCGCTGGTGATATCCCAAGTGCCGCTGAAGCCGTTGTTGTTGCCGCTCAGGATCAGGTCGTCCGCACCAGCCTTGATCAGGTTGCCGCTGCCGCTCAACTGGCCGGCATAGGTCAGCGCGCCAGCGGTGTTCAAGGTCAGATCACCGTTGACCACGATGGCATTGGCAAGGATCAGCGCCTGGGTGTTGAGCAGGGTCGCGGTGCCGTTGGCGGTCAGGACGCCGGTGCCCAGCGCGCCGCTGTTGTTGATCGAGAGGGTGCCGCCGTTCAGCACGGTGCCACCGGTCCAGGTGCTGTTAGTGCCCGTCAAGGCCAGGGTGCCGGTGCCGGATTTGACCAGTTGGCCGCCGCCGCTGATCACGCCACTCAGGCCCAGATCGTTGGCACCGTTGACGGCAAGGCTGGCGTTGAGCGCCACGTTGTTGCCCAGAACTACGGCGCTGTTGCTGCTGTTGAGGCTCGAAGTGCCGTTGACCTGCAGGGCGCCAGTACCCAGCGCGCCATTCTGGCCGGCGATCAGACCGCCGGCGTTGAGGGTGGTGCCGCCGGCGTAGCTGTTATTGCCGTTGAGGGTCAGGACGCCTGGGCCATTCTTGGTCAGTTGGCCCGCACCATCGATTGTGCCGTTAAGGGTCAGGTCGGCGCTGCCGCCGATGCCCAGCGAGCCCAACAGGTGCAGGTTGTTGGCCAGCGCCAGGGCGATGCTGTTATCCAGCGCGACGTTGTTGTTAGCGGTCAGGTCGCCGGTGCCCAGCGCACCGTTGGTGGCGAGGATCAGCTTGCCACCGTTGAGGGTGGTGCCGCCGGTGTAGGTGTTGGTGTTGCTCAGGGTCAGATCAGCCGTACCGTTTTTGGTCAGGCTGCCAGCGCCGTCGATCACACCGTTGAGCACCAGCTTCTGCGCGCCGGCCAGGGTCAGGTTGCCGGTGAGGGTCAGGGCATTGGCCAGGCTGAGGTCGGTGGTGTTGTCCAGCGTACCGCCGGCGGCGGTGAGCTTGCCGCTGCCCAGCGCCGTGGCGGAACCGATTGCCAGGGTACCGGCGTTCAACTGGGTGCCGCCCTGATAGGTGTTGGTGCCCGACAGGGCCAGAATGCCCGCGCCGTTCTTGATCAGCGTCCCCGCGCCAGTGACGTTGCCGCGCAGGCCCAGGTCATTGCTGCCGGCCACGGTCAGATTGGCGCCCAGGTTGACGGCGTTGCCGACGGTGACAGTGGCGTTGCTGTCCAGCGTCGATGCGCCGGTGACATTGAGCGTGCCGTTGCCCAGCGCGGTGTTGTTGCCCAGCACCAGGGTGCCGGCTGCGAGGTTGGTCGCGCCGCCATAGCTGTTGGCGCCGGTGAGGGTGAGCACGCCCGCGCCGGTTTTCATCAGGCCGCCACTGCCGCCCACCACTCCGTTGAGGGTGATGTCATTGCCGCCGTTGAGGGTCAGGTTGGCGCCGAGGTTGACGGCGTTGGCCAGGATCACTGCGGTGGAGCTGGCCAGGGTCGCCGCGCCGCCGACATTCAGGGCGCCGAGGCCGAGGGCGAGGTTGTTGCCCAGGGTCAGGGTGCCGCCGTTGAGGCCGGTGTTGCCCAGGTAGCCGTTGATACCGTTGAGGGTCAGGTTGGCGCTGCCGTTCTTGGTCAGGCCACCGTTACCGTTGACGACACCATTGAGGGTCAGGTCGGCGGCACCGCTCAGATTCAGGTTGCCGGCGACATTGATTGCGTTGCCCAGCACCGTGGTGCCGGTGTTGCCGAGGGTGGTACCCGCGGCCGCATTCAGGGCGCCCAGGCCCAGCGCGGTGTCGCTGCCCACCACCAGGGTGCCGGCGTTGAGCGCGGTATCGCCGAGGTTGCCGTTGTTGCCGGTCAAGGTCAGGACACCGGCGCCATTTTTGATCAGGCCGCCAGCACCGTTGATAAGGCCGGTCAGGGTCAGGTTGTTGCTGCCGCCGATGTTCAGGCCGCCGAGGACGTTGAGGTTGTTCGCCAGAGTCACGGCGCTGTTGCTGTCGAGGGTCGTGCCAGCCGCAGCGTTGACCTGACCGGAGCCCAGCGCGCCGTTGTTGCCGATGACCAGGGTGCCGCCCGCCAGGGTGGTGTTGCCCTGGAACGTGTTGACGTTGTTCAGCACCAGCGTGCCGCTGCCAGCCTTGTTCAGGCCCGCAGTGCCGCTGACCACGCCGTTCAGGGTCAGGTTGGCGCTGCCCGGCAGGGTGAGGTCGGCACCGAGGTTGACGCCATTGGCCAGCGTCAGTGCGCTGCCGCTGCTCAAGCTCGAGGCACCGGTAACATTGAGGACGCCGCTACCCAGCGCACCGCCGTTGCCGAGGATCAGGCCGCCGGCAGCCAGGGTGGTGCCACCGACATAGGTGTTGACGCCATTGAGGGTCAGGTTACCCGCGCCGTTCTTCACCAGCCCGCCCGCACCGCTGGTGGTGCCGTTGAGGGTCAGGTCGTTGCTGCCGGCCAGAGTCAGGGTCGCGCCCAGGTCGATCAGGTTGGCCAGGGTCAGCGCGGCGCTGTTGTCCAGCGTGCCGGCGCCGGCCACGTGCAGGGTGCCGCTGCCCAGAGCGAGGTTGTTGCCCAGCACCAGGCTGCCGGCGTTCAGGGTGGTGCCGCCAACATAACCGTTGGCGCCGTTGAGGGTCAGGCTGCCGCTGCCATTCTTGACCAGGCTGCCGGTGCCATTGATCACACCGCCGAGGGTCAGCGGGTTGCTGCCGGCAATGTTCAGCGCACCGAGCAGGTTGATGCCGTTGCCCAGGGTCACGGCGGTGTTGCTGTCCAGCGTGGTGTTGTTGGCGGTGGTCAGCAGGCCGCTGCCCAGCGCGAAGTTGTTGCCCACGACGAGGGTGCCGCCGCTGAGCCGGGTGCCGCCGGTGTAGCTGTTGTTGCCGTTGAGCACCAGGGTGCCGCTGTCGGCTTTGTTCAGCAGGCCGCTGCCGGTGAGGCCGAGATTCAGGGTCGCGGTGCGGCCCGGATCGACACGCACGGTGGCGGTGCCACTGTCGCTGTTGACTAGGTTCAACTGGCCCGCGACGCCGCTGTTGAGTACATAACCATCGGTGACGAACTGCAGACCGGTAACGGTCTGGGTGCCGTTGACCGCGACCGTGCCCGCCGCGCCCTGGAACACTGCGAAGTTGCTGCTCCAGTCGCGGTTGCCGGTGCCGTTGACGGTGGTCCAGTTGGTGGTGAGCGCATCCCACACGCCGTTGCCACCCTGGATGGTGCCGTCGCCGAGCAGACCGGTACCGTCCCAGAACAGCACGCTGCCGTTGGCGCCGCCGACCAGCAGGTTGATCTGATTGGCGATCGCCAGTTGCACTTCAAGGTCGCCCGCCTGCACGCCGCTCGGCAGGGTGCCGAGGACGAGACCGTTGTCGGTGAGCGTGCCGGCGTAGTTGATGATCTGATAGATACCGGCGCCGAAGCCGCCGATGTCGCTGACATTCAGGTTGCCGTCGAGGGTCAGGTTACCGCCCACGGTGATCAGCGGGCTGCCACCGGTAGACGGCGAGCCGAGGCCGATATCGAGGTTGGAATTGCCGCTGAGCACCAGTGAGCCGAGGCTCAGGTTGGCGCCGCTGTTGGCGGCCAGGTGACCGCCATCGGCCACGGAAACCGCACCCGCCAGCGAACCGCTGCCGGTCAGGGTGCCGCCGTTGTTGACCTGCACTACGCCACTGGCGACCGAACCGGTGACGTTCAGCACGCCGCCGTTGATCTGGGTGTTGCCGGCGTAGATGTTGATGCCGGCCAGTTCCAGAGTGCCGTTGCCGACCTTGATCAGGCCGCCATCGCCGTTCAGCGCGCCATTGAACACGCCGCTGAGATTGCCGGTGCCGACGGTCAGGTTGGCGCCGGTGCCGAGGTTGATCGCACCGCTGCCGCCGAGGGTGCCGACGCTGCCGCTGGCGCCCAGGTTGAGGTTGGCGCCAGCGCCAACGTTGACCAGCGAGGTGTTGCCGAGCGCGCCGGTGCCGACGGTGGTCACGCTGCCGGACAGGATGTTCAGCGCGCCACTGAAGGTATTGGTGCCGCTCAGGGTCACGTCAGCCAGGCCGGTCTTGATCAGACCGCCAGTGCCGCTGATCACACCGCCCAACTCCAAGGCTTTGGTGCCCGCCAGGGTCAGGTCGGCGCCCAGAGCAATCGCGTTGCCCAGTGCGAACGCCGCGCTGTTGTCCAGGGTCGCCGCGCCGCTCACGTTAAGCGTGCCGCTGCCCAACGCTGCTGCGTTGCCGAGGGTCAGGGTGCCGGCGGCCAGCGTGGTGCCGCCGACGTAGGTGTTGACCCCGTTCAGGGTCAGGTTGCCCGCGCCGGTCTTGACCAGGCCCGCGGCACCGTCGATGACGCCGTTGAGGGTCAGGTCGCTGTGGCCGACCAGGGTCAGGTTGGCGCCCAGAGTAATAGCGTTGCCCAGCGCAAACGCCGAGGTGGTATCCAGATTGGCCGCGCCACTGACGTTCAGCTTCAGCGCGCCGCTGCCCAGTGCCAAGGCATTGCCGAGGGTCAGGGTGCCTGCGGCCAGGGTGGTGCCGCCGGCGTAGGTGTTGACGCCGGTCAGGGTCAGGTTGCCGGCGCCGGCCTTGATCAGGCTGCCCGTGCCGCCGATGACGCCGCTGAGGGTTTGGTCGGCGCTGCCGCCGATGGTCAGGGCGGCATTCAGGTTGACCTGGTTGGCCAGGTTGATCGCGGTGGTGCTGTCGAGGGTGCCGGCGCCGTTGACGTTCAACGCGCCAGTGCCCAGGGACAAGCTGTTGCCCAGTTGCAGGGTGCCGCCCTGCAGGTTGGTGCCGCCCGCGTAGGTGTTGGCCGCGTTCAGGCTCAGGGTCGCGCTGCCCTGTTTGGTCAGCGCGCCGGTGCCGCTGACCACGCCGTTGAGCGCGATGTCGGCGCTACCGCCGATCGCGGTGTTGCCGCCCAGATTGATCAGGTTGGTGATGGCCAGGGCGGTGGTGGCATCCAGGGTGGTGCCTGCCGCAGTGTTCAAGGTGCCCGAACCCAGCGCGCCGCTGCTGCCCAGTTTCAGGATGCCGGCGTTGAGGTTGGTATTGCCTTGGTAAGTGTTGTTGCCGGACAGAACCAGGGTCGCGCCGCCGGACTTGGTCAGGCCGCCGGTACCGGCGATGTCGCCGGTGAGGGTCAGGTCATTGCTGCCCAGCACATTCAGATTGCCGTTGACGGTGATGCCGTTGGCGACGCTGAGGACTTTGTTGGCGTCCAGCGAACCGCCATTCGCGGTTAGCGTGCCGCTGCCCAAGGCGGTGGTGGCACCGAGCACCAGATTGCCGCTGTTGAGGACGGTGCCGCCGGTGTAGGTGTTGGCGCCATTGAGGATCACGCTGCCGGTGCCGGACTTGGTCAGCCCGGCGGCGCCGTCGATCACACCGTTGAGCGTCAGGTTGGCGCTGCCCGGCAGGATCAGGCCGGCGTTCAGGTGAATCGCATTGGCGATGGCCTGCGCGCCCGCGCTGGCGAGGTTGGCGACGCCGGCGACAGTCAGGTCGCCGGTGCCCAACGCCAGACCGCTGCCGACAGTCAGAGTGCCGTTGTTCAAGGTGGTGCCGCCCTGGAAGGCGTTGGCACCCGTGAGGGTCAGGTTGGCGTTGCCGTTCTTGATCAGGCCGCCAGTGCCGCTGACCACGCCTTGCAGGTTCAGGTCGGAGGTACCGCCAACATTGACGGCGCCGTTGAGGGTCACCGCATTGCTCAGCGCGAGCGCCGTGCTGGCATCCAGGGTGGTGCCCGCCGCCGCGACCAGGGCGCCCTGCCCCAGCGCGCTGGCGTTGCCGAGCATCAGCCTGCCGGCGTTCAGAACGGTATTGCCGACGTAGGTGTTGACGTTGCTGAGGGTCAGGTCAGCCACACCGTTCTTGATCAGGCCGCCATTGCCGGTAATCACGCCGGTCAGGCCGAGGTTGTTGCTGCCGCCGATGGTCAGGTCAGCGCCAAGGCTGAGGCGGTTGCCAATATTGAGCGCTGTAGTGCTGTCGAGAGTCGAGGTGCCGCCGACGATCAGCGTGCTGCTCCCCAACGCCTGGGCGTTGCCCACCTGGAGGACACCGGCATTGAGCACGGTACCGCCCGTGTAGGTGTTGGCCCCATTGAGCGTGAGCGTGGCCGCGCCGTCCTTGGAGATCCGGCCGACGCCGGCGACCACGCCATTCAGACGCAGGTCGGCACTACCGCCGACATACAGGATGCCGCCGAGGTTGACCTGATTGTCGATGGCCACCGCTGCATTCGAATCCAGCCCGGTGCCCGCCGCCGTATTCAGGATGCCGAGACCCAGCGCAGTATTGCTGCCGAGTACCAGCGTGCCGCCATTGAGGTTGGTGTTGCCCAGGTAGGTGTTGGTGCCACTCAGGGTCAGGCTGGCGGTGCCGGCCTTGGTCAGGCCGCCGGTGTGGGTGATGTTGCCGGTCAGGGCCAGGTCGTTAGTGCCCGACAGGTTGAGATTGCCGGTCAGGCTGATGGCGTTACCGACGGTCAGGGCCGCGAGAGCGTCCAGGGTGGTGCCGTTGGCCGTGCTCAGTGTGCCGGTACCCAGCGCGGTGTTGCTGCCCAGACTCAGGGTGCCGCTGCTCAGTACAGTGCCGCCGCCGTAGCTGTTGTTGCCAGACAGCAGCAAGACGCCCGCGCCAGTTTTGGTCAGGCTGCTGGTGCCATCGATCACGCCAGTGAGGGCCAGGGAACCGTTGACCGGAGTGGTCAAGGCGCCGTTGAGGTGAATGGCGTTGCCCAGCGTCAGCGGACCGACGCCCGCCAGCGTTGAGGCGCCACCGATGCTCAGGTCGCCGCCGCTCAGCGCGGCCGCGTTGGCCACGGTCAGGGTCCCGGCGTTCAGAATGGTGCCACCCAGGTAGGTGTTGACGCCGTTCAGGGTCAGGTTGTAGATGCCGTTCTTGACCAGACCGCCCGCGCCGTCGACTACGCCCGTGAGGGTGAGGTCCGCGGAGCCGCCGATGTTCAGCAAACCGTTGGCGGTGACTGCATTGTTCAGGGTCAGTGTGGAAATGACATCCAGCGTGGTGCCGCCGGACGCGACCAACTCGCGTTGGCCGAGAGCGCCGGCATTGCCAAGCACCAGGCGCCCGGCGTTCAGTTGAGTGTTGCCCTGGAAGTTGTTGATGCCGCTGAGGGTCAGGTCGGTACTACCGTTCTTGATCAGACCACCGGTACCGCTGATGGTCCCGCTGAGGCCAAGGTTGGCGTTGCCGTCGATGATCAGGTCGCCGCCCAGGTTGACAATGTTGCCGACGGTCACTCCGGTGCTGGCGCCAAGGGTGGCGCCAGCACCGGTGGTCAGGGCGCCCGTGCCGAGCGCGCTGGCGGAGCCGACGAGCAGCGTGCCGCTGTTGAGGCTGACTCCGCCCGAAAAGTTGTTGTTGCCGCTGAGGGTCAGGGTGGCCGCGCCGTTCTTGGTCAGCGAGCCGCCGCTGACAAGCAGCCCGGTAAGGGTGAGGTCATTGCTGCCGCCGATGCTGACGTTGCCGCCCAAGGTGATATTGTTACTCACCGTTCGCGCAGCATCGGTGTCGAGCGTGGTACCGGCGCTGGCTGCCAGGGTACCGGTACCCAACGCGTTGTTGTGGCCGATGATCAACTTGCCGTTCTGCAGCTTCACACCGCTGGTGAAGGTGTTGTTGCCACTGAGGGTCAGGTCGGCCGCACCGGTTTTGACCACACCGCCGCTACCGGAACCCGTGATAGTGCCGCCGAGCTTCATGGCGTTATTGTTGAGCAGGGTCAGGGCGTTGGTGCCCATGGCGATGTTGTTGGTCAGGGTGACAGCAGTGTTGGCGTCGACGCTGGTCGCAGCGCCCACCGTCAGCGTGCCTGTGCCCAGGGCCAGATCGTTCCCCACGATCAGGCTGCCCGCGCTGAGGGTCACGCCGCCGCTGTGGTTGTTTGCGCCATTGAGGGTCAGCGTGGTGCCCGCGCCGGTCTTGAGCAGGCTGCCGGAGCCGCTGGTCTGGCCGTTGAGGATCAGGTTGTTGGTGCCGGTGACGGTCAAGGCGCCGTTGAGGGCCAGGTTGTTGGTCAGGGTCCGGGCGGCAGTGCTGTCCAGGGTAGTGTTGTTGCTCGTAGTAATGAGCCCGCTGCCGGCGGCCGAATCATTGCCGAGGATGACCTTGCCGGCCGAGAGATTGAAGCCGCCGGAGAAGTTGTTGGCGCCGCTGAGGGTCAGGTCGCCCAAGCCGGTCTTGCTGACGGCTCCCGCGCCACTCAATCCACCGCTCAGGGTCAGCGCCGTCGAGCCGGTCAGGCTCAACCCAGCGGTGAGCAAGAAGTCGTTGGTGACCGTCATCCCCGAATTGTTTTGCAGGCTGGAGGCGCTGTTGACCGTGACCTGGGTGCTGCCCAGTCCCCCGGCGTTGCCCAACTGCACGAGGCCACCGTTGAGAATGGTGCCGCCGGTATGGTTGTTAACCGTGTTGAGGACCAGAGTGCCAATGCCGGTTTTGGTCAGGGCACCTGTGCCAGTGGTGGCAGAGTTGAGGGTCAGCGTGTTGCCACCCGACACCGTCAGGCCGCCGGCACCGATACTTATGTTGTTGGTCAGGGCCAGGCTTGACGCATTCGCCTGCAGCGTGCCGCCATTGGCAGTGATGAGGCCGGTGCCCATGCCGGCGGCGTTATCGAAGGCCAGGCTGCCGCCGTTGAGGGCGGTAGTGGTGGTGCCGGTCAGCACAGGGCCCGACAGGGTCCAGGAGCCGCTGTTGACGGTCAGATTGCTGAAGTTGATGTAGTTGGCGCTGGAGATAGTGCCGCTGCCTGTAGTGCCCGAGCCGGTGCCGGTCACGGCGTTCTGCAGAATCAGGTTGTTGGCCTTGCCCGCACCGCCATCAACCGTACCGGTGGCGGCATAGGAGACTTGGGGAAGGATAGATATCGTCAGAAGACTGCCCACGCCATCAGCCTTCAGCACCTGCGAACCGGTAACCGCAGTGAACGTGTTGGCTCCCGTGCCAGTGGCACCCATCGACAGACTGCCGGTGAGGATACCGGCGTTGATGAACTGGTTACCCAGCGCCGAACCCTGCAGACCGATGCGCCCGGTGATTTCCCCGGTGGGCTGGTTGGTGAACTTGACCTGGCCGCCACCCTGGACCACTACGACGGGTATATCGGCCTCTGCAATCTGAACCCCGAGTATCGCCGTGGCACCAATAGTGCCGGTGTTGATAATGGTGGTTGTCCCGCCAGCGCCGTTCGTCAACTCCAGAGCCACGCCGGTCAGCACTCCCAGAGGCCCGGCCCCCAGGTCCAGCAACGAGGATCCCTTGATCATCCCGTTGTTGGTGATGTTCATGATGGAGTTGTTGGTGTTGCCGACTTTCGCACCGGAGGTCAGCAAGGACAAACCGATGAGCAGCGAAGGGTCGACCCTGCCGTTGTTGATAAAGGTCGTATTGTTACCGGTGAGGGCTACTGCCGACCCGAGGTTGACCACAGCTGGCTGAATCTGCGCGCCGGCGGCGACCGTTACCTGCATGTTGTTGACCGCCGAAGTGATCCCCAGCATCGACGCCGAACAAACTACCGACGCACCCGCAGAGAACGCTGGGGTACAGGCCGCCAGTGCGGCGGGGCTGGACAACCCTGCAATCAGACCGGCAACCGCGAGGCTGACAGCCAGGGGCAACGGAGCGAAACGAACGGGCAATGCTTTCCTGGCGACTCTTCTGTCCACGGGCGACTCCTTCGTGGATCAGGCGAATCCGTCCTTGAAATGCGTGCCGGAGCGTGAATAACCTCCCCTTGGAAATACACACACTGCGCGTCGAACAGCCTGACCTTGGCGACTACTGGTTCCATTTGGGGTGAATATGTAGCCGAAAAATTGGATCCACGCCGGACAATTCGTACGTTCACTTAGTATTAATACTTCCTGATTAGTAGCCGGTTTCGCGGGGCGAAAGCGATGTAGAGCGTGGCCTTGAGCCGACGAACGGTAAGAGTGATGGGAAAAAGGTTTGTATTCAGTGTGATGCGGGAATTTGTGTCTGAATATTACAAACCTGACCGAATGGATGGTTTTGAATTGCCGCCTATTCGACCGAATAACCATGCACTCAATGCGTGGTTTGTCGGTGATGGTTGAGATATCGTTTCGACATCAGCCATGGAAAGCACCTACATGCTCGATTTCTTTTCATCCCTGTTCTTCGAACTCATTGCCCCTGTTCTCCGGGCCTTGTTCTACCCCCTCGGCTGGCCCGTCGTGAAACTCATCACGCTCGGACGGTATCCACTGAAAGGCTCCTGGCTCCGTGATACCCGGCAGGCTGATATCACCGCGATCATCGGCCTGGCCGTCGCGTTGGTCGGCATGATGGCTGCGCTTCAGCAGTTCAGGGTTGCTTAGGGGTCAGCTCCGAATACTTGCCGCCACGTCATCGATGATCGCCTTCACCTCTCCCCCCAGATAATGCGCCGCCCAGACCACGGCCCCACTGTCGTCATCCGCCCCACCGATCAACGTGAGCCGGTTGATGCAATCCATCAGCACCGATGCATGTGACAAGGCTTCCTCGCAGGGAATCGCGGGATTGGTGCGGAAGAGCGGATCGGTTGTGCCGGTGGGATGGCCGAAGGTCGCCGTACCAGTGGTGATGAGGGTTGGCGAGCGGCTATTGGCTTGGGAATTCATGGCGAGCTTCAACCTGTTCCTTGGAATGAAATCGAAGCCTAACAAAAACCCATTTTGGGATAAACCTATTTCAGGTTTATTAGGTGAGTCGGCTATTCAACCGGCGACCCAAAAATGAAAACCATCCACACAGCGTCCTACCAACACCTGCTGGTATTGCTTATCGAGGCGCGCAAGGCTGCAGGACTGACTCAACGAGAACTCTCAGAGACGCTGGAGCGACCCCAGTCCTATGTCTCAAAATTTGAGCGAGGTGAGCGAAGACTGGACGTCATCGAATTTCTCGAGATAACCAGAAGCCTTGGAATTGATCCTCACCCCATACTGGGTGAGATCTATTCGATGCTGAAGGCCGCGTAATCCGACAGTGCCAGGACTTCGACTTCGATAGTGACCAGATAAACGAAAACCGCCACAAGGGCGGTTTCATTGGAGCTTCCAGAACTTGCTGAAACATCCCGGAAGAAATCATGGTGCCGGAGACAGGAATCGAACCTGCGACCTTCGCGTTACGAGTTAGATGCTCGTATGCTTTACCAATTTTCATCACCCCTTACAGACCTATGCAGAATGGGGCTTTCAGCTTAGTCTTGGCTTAACGAACCATCACCGAGATGGACCATTTTTGATAGCCCGCGCTAGCCCAGTGCTAGCCAGCGATTCAGGTTGAAGCCACGATGAAGCTGAAGTTCACCAAGACCGCCCTGATGGCCATCGAGCCGCCAGCCATTAACCGCTTGAACGTCTACGACACAGAGATACCCAAGTTGGTACTTCGCATTACCGCTGCAGGCAGCCGTACCTTCTATGTGATCAAGCGGGTTGCCGGCGCCATGGAGTGGATCAAACTCGGATCCTTCCCCGAGATGACGGTCGAGCAGGCTCGTACCAATGCACAGAAGGTGCTCAGCGAATTCGCCACTGGGGCCAATCCAGCAGCAGTCCGTCGAGCGATCCGAGAGGAGCCCACTTTCCTCGACGTGTTCCAGCAGTACCTGTCTGAAAAGAAAAAGCGCGACGGCTCCCCGCTTAGTGAACGCACCAAGCGCGACTATACGGATGTGGTGAACATGTATCTGGCGCCAATCCATAGCAGCAAGCTGTCGCAGATAACACGGTCCGAGATCAAGACGATTCACTCCAGGACGACGAAGAAAAGCCCCGCTCAAGCTGATCGCGCGATCATCGTCGTATCGTCGGTCTACAACTTCGCAGCAGACCTCGAACTGTTCACCGGCAGCAACCCTGCAAGCCGTATCCAAAAGAACCCCGCTCCATCACGGGATCGATTTGCCTTGGGCCCCGAGCTTCCTTATCTGATGGAGGCCATCGCAGAGTCAGATCTTTGCGACTTCTTTTTGTTGTCACTATTGACCGGCGCACGCCGCTCTAACGTGCAGGAGATGGCATGGCGCGATCTCGACCTCGACGCGGGCATCTGGCGTCTTGGCATGACCAAAAACGGAACCCCGCAAAACGTCACCCTCTCCCCGCAGGCCGTAGCCACACTGAAGAACCGGCAACCGCAAAAGAAGGGCTCCAGTTTTGTTTTTCCAGGAACGGGGAAAACTGGACACCTGGTCGAGCCAAAGAAGGCGTGGGCAACCGTGTTACGCCGTGCCAGCATGAGACGCTTGCTGGATCTGCTGGAGAAAGAGGAGAAGCTGAGCAGCGAAGAACGCCAGACCGCCGACTTCGAACTTCTGACTGCTTCGGCAAAAGCAGAAAGGAAATACCGGGCACTGGCAGATAGCCTCGCCATAGATACGGCTTCGTATGACATGACCGATCTACGCATTCACGATCTGCGCCGCACGCTTGGCAGTTGGCAGGCGAAAACCGGCGCCTCGCTGGCGATCATTGGCAAAAGCCTCAACCACAAGACCCATCAGGCGACGCAGATTTATGCTCGCCTAGACCTGGACCCAGTTCGCCAATCGGTCAACACCGCAATACAAGCGATGCTTGAGGCTTCGGGTTTGAAGGAGCCCGCCAAGGTGCTTGATCTACACCAGAACCATCGCAAATGAATGGAGACGCAATGACTATCGAAATCGCCAATCATCAAGCCCAACTCAAACGACAGCTTGCGGCGGTCGAGCTACTGGAGAAGGAATTCCTCGGTTTCCTTTGGGCAGACATTCCCGCAACTCCCGAGCAGCTTTTAGAGCGATTCGAACGGCTTTTTTCTGAATTAGATTTATCAGAAGGGTTGTCGCCGATCCTCGTTATGCAACTCTTCGAACGCCTTGAGCAAAAATCTTTTCACGAGATACGAAAACCTACGGCGCTTGCCGAAACAACTCGCCCCGAAGAGTTAGGTAAGTATTTGCCCCCAAGGTTTATCGAGAACGCGAATGCGGTTCGCACACACGCCTACAAGGAAATGCAATCTAGGCAAGCTAGCTCAGCCAGCAAAGGGCCTCG
Source organism: Pseudomonas sp. Marseille-P9899 (assembly GCF_903166565.1). Lineage (NCBI taxonomy): Bacteria > Pseudomonadati > Pseudomonadota > Gammaproteobacteria > Pseudomonadales > Pseudomonadaceae > Pseudomonas > Pseudomonas sp. Marseille-P9899. Next base: position 182,547 of record NZ_CAESCG010000003.1, on the reverse strand, counting down.
TCCCGCCCAAAATCACATAAATCGCGAAACGGTAGAACGGATGCTGGCACAGCGGATCACGAGTGGAGAATTCAATCTAAATGACAAGAAAGCTCCCGTAAAATTTGCTGAGGAGGTGTGTACAGTATTTGAGCAACTGAACCGCCCGCAGACGGTCGTGAAATGGGTCAAAAAATTTATAGAACACCAAGCGCCATCAGTGTAACGACATACCGATTCGCTTACCGGAGACTAGCCCTGACCGGTCAAAACCTGCAGGACACCATGTAGTCCTGCCAAGCTTAATTCCGCACAGGGCTTCTCCATGCAAGACACAAGCACCAATCAAATCGAGGCAATCAAGACCGAAATTGCCGCGCAACTTGGCTACGATCCCAAGACCCCTCCCGTCCATGTAGACGACAAGCAAGCAGCCCAGATCCTGGGCGTGAAGGTCAGCACTCTCTCCGTCTGGCGCTCTACCGGTCGCTATAACCTCCCCTTCCTCAAAGTCGGTCGCTTGGTGCGCTACCGACTGAGCGGGCTGGCCGAGTTCATGGCTCGCCGCACTGCCGACCACACCGGGAAGTCCCTCTGAGTCAAGCCGACTTTTCTCGGCGGGCTTTCACCGTGGCGCTTGTGCACTTCTCCGAGGTGAGCATAAGCGCTGCGCGAATCGACTTTTCCTGCACCTCATCAATAATTACATCAGCTCAATAGCAAACATGCTCATTCGACTACTTAAAAAAGGTGACGAAGTTAGTATCGACTTAGGACGACTAGCTATTCGCCCGAAGAGCAAGAAGGTAGTACCACAAGAATGGCTGAGTGAACATTCAGACGCGATTATAAAAGATATCCTTTCTGGCCTAGGGATAGACTCATACCAGTATTATGATTATGGAGCTGACTTTTATGGAACGAAAAAATCTGGGGGCGTAACCCTTCATTTTCGCTCCGTGGTAAAAAGGACCCACGCCTATGCGATTTACAATGCTGATTTATCTCGTTCAAGAAACACGGTAGCAGGCAAGAAAGGAGGGAGGTTACCCGCTGGCCAATTTCGAATTAACAACCAGCGGTGGGGCTTTCACAAATTCTGGGAGCGCTCCGGCCTGAAGTTCCCTGCTCGCTTATCCTCATTCCACGACTACATGGGCAACCTGAAGGGAATTCTGTTCATCGCCGACGGTAGCGACAGTGGCTCCGAACGCCTCGATAAAAAGACATTGCGCCCCCTCTCAGTAACTGCTGAGGAGATAGAGAGGGCCTTTCTGGCAGACAACAGCCTGACAGGCTTCAGCCAAAAGGCAGACAATTTCCGGACATCTCTGCCAGACAAGGAACTCGCTCCAGGCCACGGGAAACAAGGCTCACAGACAAGATCAAACACGTGCAGCTCGCGGCACGGTAAAGCGGTAAACAGGAGCAGGGGTGTGGTACACCATTTGCCAACGCCGGAAACGCTTGCTCTGGAGGAAGAGCACGAAAAATGGCTAGAAGGCTACTTCGGCAAAACTTAGACAGTTGCAGCCAGATTAATGCTACCGCACAGCGGTGGTGAGCCTGTCATTCAAAGACGACAGCTCACCACCCTCCCCCTATTGAAGCAAGCTACTGCAGCTTTAGTGATTCCGCATGAGCGTTTCGATCGCCGTCAATTGCGCTGGCGTAATACGGAGACCGAGTGTATTGATTCGGTGGAGCCACTCCTCGGCACTCAACTGCTCGCCACACCTCACGAGATATCCGAAATCAGCAATTGCCTGTTGAAGTGATTCAACCATGTCGAAGTAGACCGGGCCGCCATCAAATCTCACGCTGAGCCAACCGAACCAGAAACGTCTGATGCCAAACCTGGATTGGAGATGCTTCCTCTCCCCAGCCCGCCTGCCCTCCTGCTCAAGCAGCACGCCTCTCCGCGCCCCATCCATGGATGCTCTCTCTTGTCGTATGACGGTTAACCGCGAACTGGGCCCAACAAGCCAAACTCAAAAAATGGGTCGTAAATACCGTGGCCGTATAGGCATCATAACGGGACGATTCTTTCCATGGCAAGAATCTCCGCAACCCTCGACAACGACGGCAGTCTGAAAAAGCTCGGTGCAGCAATTCGGGCCCGCCGCCTGGCGCTCGCGCTTTCTCAGGAAGCACTAGCCGATGCGGCAGGCGTGGATCGTTCTCACATGGGGAAGATCGAGAGGGGGGAAAGGAATGTCACCTTCCTGAATATCTTGCGCATCGCCGTTGCAGTGGAATGCAAACCGTCCGAGCTGTTGGTCGATGCAAGCCTCTAGCGTCACCTGGTAGTTGCCAAGTTCGCCAGTGGCCGGTGAGTCATCCTGCGGCTGATAACAAACCAGTTGCCTGCCCTACCAACGCCCGAGCCAGGTAACGACCCAACGCTTCTAGCGGACCTCCATTCGGGCTGAACCAAACACCCGCATCAGACACGACGCACATTTCGCATTGCTCATCTATGAGGTCGATTTAATGGAAAGAATCACCTGGTTTGCCGCAGATAACCCCGAGAAGAAACGCATCCCTGAATGGCGCCGCTCGTGCGGTTTCAGCGACAAGGGGACCATTTTCGTGCCCGCCGCCATGGCAGGAGACGAGACAGAATTCAATGTGATGCTATGCGCTCAGGGTGACCGGCAACCTCTTGCGATACACCTCGATCATTACTTCGTCTGCAGCACCTGGCTCAAGCAGGAATTTCCCAAGCACCTCGAACTGATAGAGATCATCGAGAACCGTGTCCATCAAGCCATTGCGGAAATGGCCCAACAGAAAGCGAAATTTGAAGCGCTCTAAATTCGCCCGCCGCAAGCATGACCCCGCGTTTCAGCAGATTGCTCGAAAACGCGCGAGATCATCGGGACGAAGGCCGTCGCCCCCAGATCAAATCTAGTGCGCTACGCCATACCAGGTATCGGGCTTGAACCCGACCTAGGGAAACGTCCCGATGTGCTGGAAACCCAGTCGCTCGTATAGCCCGACACTGCCTTCATTCGACAAAGCAATGCAGTGATACCCCGAACGCTTCAGAACCGTCAGCAGCACGTCATAGAGCTGCTGACCAACCCTACTGCGGCGTTGGCCCTCGGCGACATAGACCGTCATACCCACCGCCCTGCGGTACGCCGCATGCGCCCTGTGCTGACTGGCATAGGCATATACCGACTACCCACCCTTCCCGTACGGCTACCAGATAGGGGAAGGTTTGCAGCGTCGTGGCGATCCGCTGACGCATTTGCTCCACACTTCGATTGGCCGGATGGAGCGCGATAGGCAGTTAGATGGCCTGGATCGCTTCTGTATTCTCTGATCTAGCGACACGAATCTCCATTCCGATAGACATCGGGCGGCACCACCCTGCTCAGGTATTCCACTGCCTCATTTACGCTGTTGCGCGCGGTACGGGTGACGCCGATCAGCGTCGCCAAGGCCTGGCCGGTCCCGTCGCCTTGCTGACCTACCAGCGCGCGTCCCGTCAACCTCAACCCTGCGGTTCTCTTCCAGCACATCCAACGCCCCCAAGTGATCTGAGCCGACGTTGTGCAGGGACTCCAATGGTTCGTCACTCACTATTACACCGCAGATAGAGCAGCCGGTCAGGCTGAGTGCTCGGAACATCTCGGCCAGCAATTGCTGTTCGGCTTCGGCGCTGAGCCGGTTCAGGGTGAAGTCTATGAAGATCCGGCTGGCCCATCCTGTAGCGACGACAGGAGAACGCTCAATCCCGAAGTGCAGCTTTCCTCCAGGGCGAGGTCGCTATCGATGTCGCGCGGCACCGTGCCTTGGAGCGTCTTGCCCCCCAGCGTGGCGGGACAGTTCGGGCAGCGTCAAGAGTCGAACGGGACGCGAATTGGCGACCAGCGTTCTGCTTTTGCGAAGGGAACGCGGTCGTGGTATGCAATGAGCAGCTCACCACGGACCGCATAGTCGAACATGACCGCTGCCGCCCCATTGCGGACGTCCCCCAGAGGCTGCTTTCGGCCAAAAGCAGACGCTTAGGAGGCCTCAGTTATGGGGTATGAAGAAGAGTCGGGGGCTAACGCTTTTTCAAATGGCAGATGAGATTTCCCCTGCTAGCAAGTGTCAATTACTCGTCTCGGATCAGCCCAGCTATCCAATCGGCGAACGAGCTCACAGCGGGCGAAAGAAATCGCTGATGCGGGTACAGCAGGTTCACGGGCACCGGATCCGGTTGCCAATCAGCAAGCACTTCGATCAGCCGTCCTTGCTGCAGGTGCTCGCTCACCACGTTCTCAGCGAGCTGAATCAACCCGAAACCATCAAGGCACATTTTGATGTAGAGCCCAGTCTCGTTGACGGCGGCTGTACCGTTTATCGGGACTGAGATCTTTTCAGTAGCGCGTGCGAAGCGCATTTCACCAGCTTGCCTAGCGCTGCCCGAAAAGTAGTGGATGGCCCGGTGGTGCGATAGGTCGTGTGGTGTTTGCGGAGTACCGTTCTCTTCGAGATAGGCGGCAGACGCACAGGTCACCCAGCGAAACCGGCCGAGTGGACGCGCAACGAGCGTCGAATCATGGAGCTCGCCCGTACGAATCACGCAATCGACGCCCTCCTGAATCAGATCAACAGGTCGATCATTCACACCTATCATCAGGTAGATATCCGGGTAGCGCCGGTAAAAGGCGTACAGATTCGGCATGACAATGAAGTGGGCAATACCCCCCGGCATATCGACACGCAGACGCCCCTGCGGCCGTTTTATGGAGTCCGTCAGGCTGGTCTCCGTGTGTTCGATCAGCTCCAATATTTCCCGGCATTGCGTCAGATACCTTGCGCCCTCCGGCGTAAGGCTGACCCGCCGCGTTGTTCGGTTGAGTAGTCGCACCTGCAGGTACTTCTCAAGATTTTTGACGCTGCTGGTGACCGTCGAGGCCGGTAGAGAGAGCGTCTGCGCCGCTTGAATAAAGCTTCCTGCCTCAGCCACGCGGACGAAAACCTGCATCGCTTGAATACGATCCATGGCGGTTAGCAGCCTCAAAACAGTGATCGGGAACGGCGTTATTATTCGCCAATACTGAATAATAAAAACAGTTTACCCATCTTTTTCTGGCAGTATCGCCTTACGTACATTTCTTCCAACGAAATTTGAAGAGGTGTACTGATATGGCGGAATACAACCGCAGCATCGTGCAGGCCCCGGCCGCTCAGGCCGCCCGCACACTTATCCGCAGCGCCACTGTGCTGAGCATGGACGGCGACGTCGGCAATCTGGTGCGTGGCGATATCCTTATCGAAGGCAGCACCATCGCGGCCATCGGTGAACATATCGAAGCCGGCGATGCTGTTGTGATCGAGGCATCTGGCATGATCGCCATGCCGGGCATGGTCGATACGCACCGCCACTCCTGGGAAGGGCAACTACGGCGAATCAATCCGAACGCCGCAACCCTGGAGGACTACTGCAACGCCACCCACTTTTCGTTCGCCAAACACTATCGTCCGGCGGACATGTACATCGGCAACCTGCTGAGTGCATTGGGCTGCATTGATGCCGGTATCACGACCTTGGTGGACAACTCGCACAACAGCCGCACCGGCGCTCACTCCGACGCTGCGGTCGAGGCGCTGCTTGATGCTGGTATACGCGCCGTACATGCCTCGGGGGCGCCGGTTGCGGGTGAGTGGGACAAAGCCCACTGGCCGGGCAACCTAGAGCGCCTGCAGGAAAAATACATCAAGAACGGTGACAACCCGCTGCTCTCGCTGGCGGTGATGGCGCAGCTGGAACCTGAGCTGTGGGCTGAGGCCAGACGCCTGGGGCTGCCGATCATCACCGAGTTTTTTGGCGGGGACATGGCTGCTGAGTTGGAAGGTTTGCATCGCGAAGGCCTGCTGCGGTCCGACAACATCTTCAACCACTGCACGGCGCTGCCGGACGCCGGCTGGAAGATCCTTCGCGAGGCTGGCGTGAGAGTCAACGTATGCCCGCGTTCAGATGCTCACTACGGCATTGAAGATGGAATGTTCGCCATGCGGTCGGCCAAGCGTCACGGCATCAGTCCGGGGCTGAGCGTTGATAATGAAACCTCCTACAGCGGCGACATGTTCATGGAGATGCAGGTGGCGTTCTACCTGCAACGCGTCATGGGCATGCACCAGCAGCGCTGCTGCGGTGAAGATCATAATCCAGTAGTGACCCTGCCCGCCCACGGCCTGCTCAAAGCCGCCACGCTAGACGGCGCCACCTGCGCTGGCCTGCAGGACAAAGTCGGGAGCTTGGTTCCAGGCAAACAGGCGGATCTGATCCTGATCAACGCGCAGGACATCAACCTTTACCCGTCAGGCAACGCCTTTGGCACCGTTGTACATGCGGCCGAACGCAGCAATGTAGACACGGTCATGATTGGTGGGCGTATCGTCAAACGCGGCGGCAAAGTGCTGGGCGTGGACAGCGAAAGGCTGCGTGCGGCGATCGACGAGTCCCGTGAGCATCTGTTTGCTGCTGCAGGCTATCAGCAGGATATGTTTGCCGAGACATTCCTGCCGCTTGAGTCAGACAAATAAGGAGGCGCGAGATGAACGTAGCCTACTACCTGCTGGCCGTCTGTGCTGGGCTTGGCATCACTCTGCAGACCACGCTGAATGGCCAACTCTCTAAAGGTGTAGGTGGAGATTCCGTAGCGGCAGCGCTGTTCTCTTTCACTGCCGGCGCGGTATGCCTGGGCATCTTCTCATTAATGCGAGGCGGGATAGTGGCCTCACTGGCGGCTATCCCTACCCAACCCTTATGGAACCTGCTGGGCGGTTTGCTGGGTGCCGGTGCGCTGCTTAGCTATGTGGTGCTTGCCCCAAAGATCGGTCTGTCAGCCCTGCTCGGCCTCGCTATCGCCGGGCAGATCATTTCGTCACTGGTTATCGATCATTTCGGCTTGATGGGTGCATTGGAAAGGCCGGTGTCTCCCATTAAGTTGGTCGGGGCGATGGTGATGCTCGCTGGCCTGGCTATCGCCCTGTTCGGTGACAGGTGGTCAGCACTTTTCTCCAACTGATTGCCTTGTTTACCCCATCCTGTTTTGTAGGTCGTAACCATGTTTAAAACCCTAAGGAAACTCCGAACAAGTTGCTCATCAGCCGGAAATGGGCGGCTCAGGGATGCCGAAAAGCCCGACTATCAGTCGCTGATTATTGGATAACCAAGGCGAAGCCTTGGTTACCTGCCCTCACGGGCGCTCCTCTCCCGTAGCAGGCAATAATTGCCGGCGCACCATCCACAGATTCGATAGGGCAAACAGCGTGGTCAGTTGCGCCGTGTTCTTAGCCAAGCCACGGAAGCGGGTTTTCACATAGCCGAACTGACGCTTGATCACACGAAATGGATGTTCGACTTTCGCTCGCGTCTGCGCTTTGACCTTCTCGATCTTGCGTCTGGCTTTGTAGAGCACGCTGCGTTTGCTCAAGTGCTTGTAGGTACTGCGGCGGGCTGCGATCTGCCAGATCACCGGCCGCCCTTCATGCTCCGGTCGCTTCTCTGCGCCGGTATAACCCGCATCGGCACAGACAACATTTTCGTCGCCATGCAGCAGGTGAGCGACCTCCGTTACATCAGCCACATTCGCCGCTGTGCCGTGGACGTGATGCACCAGGCCCGATTCAGCATCGGCACCGATATGCGCCTTCATGCCGAAATAGTACTGGTTGCCCTTCTTCGTTTGATGCATTTCAGGATCGCGCTTGCCTTCCTTGTTCTTGGTCGAACTGGGCGCGTGAATGATGGTGGCGTCGACGATGGTGCCCTGGCGCAACGACAGGCCCTTGTCTCGCAGGTATGGTTTCCAGAATGCCCGACGCCAGTTGGTGCTTCTCCAGCAGGTGCCGGAAATTCATGATCGTCGTGTCTTCGGGGATAGGAGCGCTGAGCGTCAGCCGAGCAAACTGGCGCATCGAAGTGATCTCGTACAGCGCCTCTTCCATGGCTGGATCGCTCAACGAGAACCAGTTCTGCAGCAGGTGAACACGCAGCATGGTTTCCAGTGGATACGGCTTGCGACCACCGCCGGCCTTTGGGTAATGCGGCTCGATCAATGCCACCAAACCGCTCCATGGAACCACCTGCTCCATCTCGGCCAGGAAACGCTCGCGACGGGTTTGCTTGCGCTTACCAGCGTACTCGAAATCGGAAAAGCTCATCTGACTCATGGGATGGCGGGCTTGTAGAGGGCAATTGGACGGAGGGCTATTTCAGCACAGGTCAGATGCCGATGCTGACTTGATCGGAGAATCCCTAACCGATACCACCAGCCTACTTGGCGAGTGCCCTGTCTGGTGTGAAAGAACCGAACGTCTGTTCTGGACCGACATCCCCGGCTGTGAGTTGCGTGCTCTGGATCTCACAAGCGGTGAAGTGCAGCGCTGGTCACTGCCCGAGTCGCTAGGTTCATTTGCCCTCACGGCAGACGAAGACGTATTGCTAATGGGGTTGGCATCCTGCCTGGGCTACTACCAACTGACCACCGGTCGTTTCAGCAAAATTGCAGCCACGCCGGGTGCCCCCGGAACCCGTATCAATGACGGCCGCTGCGACCGCATGGGCAACTTTGTATTCAGTACGATGGACGCAGCTGAGCATGTGCAAACCACCGGCAGATTTCATCGACTCAACGCGGCAACGCTCGAAACAGAAACGCTCGACCTTCCCGCAGTAGCGATTCCGAACAGCATCTGTTTCAGTCCGGACGGTTCTACCCTCTACTACGCCGATTCCCTTCAGGGATGCATTTCCTGCTGCGATTACCCCTCGCTGGAAAACCAGCGCGTGTTCACGACAGTTGACGGTCAAGGCGCTCCAGACGGTTCGTGCATTGATGCTCAAGGCTTTCTCTGGAATGCCGAATGGGGCGGCAGCAGAGTGGTGCGTTATACGCCCGATGGAAAAGTCGATCGCGTAATCTACTCCCCGTGTGTTCAGACCACTTGCCCGGTATTAGCGGGCCCCGGTTATGCAACGCTGTACAGCACCAGCGCGTTGATAGGACTGAATAAGCCGACAAATTCGGATGGGGCGCTCATAAAAGCCGAAGCTATTGTCGCCGACGGACTGCCTGAAGAGCGATTTTCAGGGCGCCTGAACTAAATAGAAATCTAGCCTGGCGCGTCGTCCTAAATGCCAATTTCGTAGACGCCTCGGAATGAACACTTCTGGCCGTTTTTTGACTATCGCCACCGGCAGCAATTGGCCGATCTGTGCCGTTCGTGGAGGGCAGAAAACGGCCAGAACCGTACGGTCACAACATGTTCCAACCGATATCGATAAGAGGCAATCCGCTAAACGCTCTTGAGAAACCTATGCCATACGTACTGGTTCGTGTGTATCAATCGCCATGGTGGCGATTTACGGGACTGCATCCGGCGTTTGCCGTGTGTCACGGGTCTATACTAATTTCTATATTTTGATCAGATCCATCCTTAATCACCGCACAGCCCACCAGGTAGAACACGTGACACATTCGACACTTACTGCCGCGCTGCTCTGTCTATTACTTGGCCCTCCCGTGAGGGCCGAGCAGTATCAGGTCGTTACTGAAGAGTGGGCGCCGTACAACTACCAGCAGAAAAATCACCTCACCGGCATGGCCACGGAGATCGTTCGAGCCATAATGGCGCGGACCGGGGATGACTTTGAGGTGGTGGTGCTGCCTAGTATGCGAAGCGCCCGTGTATTGAAGACCCGGCCCAAGACCATCATGTATTCACTATTCCGCACGGCAGAGCGCGAACCGCTATACAAGTGGGTCGGACCGATCGTGGAAGAGTCCATTCACCCCTATCAGTTAGCCAATACGCAGCAGCCGGTGAATTCCTTGGAGCAGCTACTTCACGCCCCAAAAATTACGACGAGACATGCCGGCCTGATACCCGAGACTCTACAGTCGCGCGGCTTCAACAACCTCGAAAAAACTGCAACCGAGAGCCTGCAGCTCTATCGCATGCTGCTAGCCGGGCGCACCGACATCATCATAGGCGACACCGATGCGGGAGTGGTTTACTACAGCCGCCAGTTGAACATCGCCCCCGGCACGCTGCGGCAGATTCCCATCGAGCTCTATCGCTCATCGCTGTACATCGCCTTCAGCCGCGACTGTGACGACGAACTGGTAGCCTCCTGGGCCCACGCCCTAGAGCAACTGCGCCACTCGGGCGAGCTGGAGCGCATCCAGGATCGATACTATCACCCCATCGGGCAATGACAGCGCGGAACCAGCGCAAGCCCGCTTCGCACTTATCCAGCATCGCTCTCACTCAACGAGGAGGATAAGTCATGAACTTTTTTGCAACACGCAGCCATCAGCCTTCGAATAAGGGAATGGCCGCATGGCGACGGTCGGAGTCAGGCCGTCGCTAACGGCCAGAAGCAGTCGGTGCCACTACGATTGATTGGGATAACAGGTCATTTGTAGTGTTTGAAGCTCTGGCAGATCATGTCTAGGTCATCCCACGGCGTGCTGTGCTGCCCCGCATGACCACAACCCGGAAGATGCTCAAAAGCCTTTCCTCGGTGAGTCTCAGGCTGCCAGGAATGACATGTCCTGCAAGACACAACTCCACCAGCAAGTCGCCAGCGCGTATTCCAATTAATCAAATCTTCGTTTGCTGTCATGACGTTATCCGGTTGGCATCCGTCCATCATATCCGAGTAGATTCCTACGCACTCGCTTCGTTCATCGCGGCTCCCGAAGTTCCATCCGTGTCTTTCTATGCCAACTTCTGACCATGAAATTGTTCCGCGCCTGTCAGCTTTGGGTCCAGGCTGTGTGAAAACGTATGCACCGTTTTGAAGTCTGCGTTGCTACGTAAAATCTGCCAGCGTTTGGTTAGTCAGCAGACCTGAAATTTGCGTAGGAACGCGACTTTCGCTCCGATTCTGACTGTCAATCTTGCTCTAAAACGTTTTCACACAGCCTGGGTCGAAAGCGGTCACTTGCGAACGGCGGCTTTCGACCCAAAGCAGACGTTGGCGAGGAAAACCCGCCCTCCAAATCCTTTCAGTTCTTGCCAGGGCTCGCTGAGAAAGGGCTGGGTCAGCCTCTAAAAATTCCTGCTAGGCATATCCGTTGGCCTTATATGCGCAGCATGTGAACTGCTAGGCCAGCCACTGCACAGGCGAACAGTACCTGGATTACACCTCGCTTGAAGAGAAACAAAGCCATTGCAGCTGCAAGCGCGATCAGCGCTGAAGGCCAGTCAAACGTCCCGCTGAAGCCCGTTGGCCAAAGCACGTGATAGCCGAAGAACATAGCGAGGTTCAGGATCACACCCACCACAGCGGCGGTGATGCCTGTCAGCGGTGCGGTGAACTTCATCTCGTTGTGGGTCGATTCCATCAGTGGGCCACCGGCGAGAATGAATAGGAACGATGGCAGGAAGGTGAACCAGGTGACTAGGCTCGCGGCGACTGCGCCGGCAAGGAAAGGGCTTTCTGCTCCGAACATCGGATTCACGTAGCCACCCACGAAGCCGACGAAGGCAACCACCATGATCAGAGGCCCCGGAGTGCTTTCCCCCAAGGCGAGGCCATCAATCATCTGGGTTGGCGTCAGCCACCCGTAATGCCCGACAGCGCCTTGGTAGACATAGGGCAGCACAGCGTATGCACCGCCAAACGTCATCAGTGCGGCCTTGGTGAAGAACCAGCTCATCTGCGTCAGGGTGCCGCCCCAGCCAAACGACAGCGTCAGCAGTCCCGTGGGCAGGACCCAGAGCCCTGCACCGACTAGCAGCAGGCGTGCCAGATGTCCCCAGTTGAAACGGGCATGCTCAGGGGCCGGGGTGTCGTCATCGATAATGGCCGGGCCGTAGCTGTTCTTCGCGGCCCCATGCCCGCCACCGATCACGAATTTGCTTGGGACGAGGCGACCACCCACGTAGCCAATGATGGCGGCGACCAGCACGATTAGCGGGAATGGCACATTGAGGGCGAAGATGGCCACGAACGAGGCACCGGCCATGGCCCACAGCCAGCCATTCTTCAGGGCTCTCGAGCCAATCCGGTGAGCTGCATGGAGGACAATGGCCGTGACCGCCGGCTTGATGCCATAGAAGATTCCCGCGACTACCGGCACCTCGCCAAAGGCGACGTAGACCCAAGACAAGCCGATCAGGATGAACAGTGATGGCAGCACAAACAATGCGCCGGCAATCACTCCGCCCCAGGAGCGGTGCATGAGCCAGCCGATGTAAGTGGCGAGCTGTTGAGCCTCAGGGCCAGGCAGCAACATGCAGTAGTTCAGCGCGTGCAGAAAACGCTTCTCGCTGATCCAGCGCCGACGCTCAACCAATTCCTCGTGCATGATCGAAATCTGCCCGGCGGGCCCACCAAAGCTGATGAAACCCAGTTTGAGCCAGAACAGGAAGGCTTCACAGAGGCCGACTGACTGCTGAGCCGCTTGTGATGGCGGCTGTTCACTCACTGTAGAGGTGGTCTCAACCATTTGGGTATTCTTCACTTGTGAAAGCCCTCAGCAGGCCATCCATGGCTCCCGTGACCATTCTCAGTTGATCGTCATCAGCCAATGCGTATTTCCAAACCTGAGAGGAAATGCTCAATATCTGGAGCCTCGGAAGATTGATGTAGCCGATAGATTTGAGTATCGGCTAGCTCTCCATCGCCAAGCCGCTCTTGGATGACCGCAATCGCCCCAAATCGGCAACTCATGGGTAGACGCTAGAATTCGTCAGCCCCCATACCAGCGTGATGGGATAATCTGCGTTGCGTGAGCATTGCATCCATATACCCGGTTCGTTTTCCTGAGCCAAGCGTCTACCATCCTGGAAACCCTGAATAGCGCTGTGCTCCGGTAGATGCATGACTATGCCACCCCGGCAGGTACTCAATCGACTAGGACTCCGCTGTATGAGGTGGTTACATCTCCTACTCATCTGTGTCCGAAACTGTGGACTCGCCCCAAAACAGCTCCCGGGAAAAGCCGCTAGTGGCCCGTATGGCTAATTCGCTTGCTCAACCTTCACAGTTGAAAGCGCTGCACCACACCATTCAGATCGACCGCCAACCGCGACAGCTCCTGGCTCGCAGCACTGGTCTGATCGGCACCTGCTGAGCTTTGCTGCGACAGGTCACGGATATTCAGCAGGTTGCGATCAACCTCACGGGCGACATTGGCCTGTTCTTCCGAGGCGCTGGCTATCACCAGGTTGCGCTCGTTGATGGCGGAAATCGACTGGGCAATCTCGTCAAGTGCCATACCCGCCGCACGGGCCACTTCCAAGGTGAAATCGACCCGCTCACAACTGGTACGCATCGCCGCCACGGCCTGACTGGTGCCTTGGTCGATGGCCGCTATCATCTGTTCAATTTCCTGGGTCGATTGCTGGGTACGGTGCGCCAGTGCCCTTACCTCATCGGCCACCACCGCAAAGCCGCGTCCCTGCTCTCCGGCGCGAGCCGCTTCGATAGCAGCGTTGAGCGCCAACAGATTGGTCTGTTCGGCAATGGCACGAATGACCGAGAGCACCTGGCTGATGTCACGTACATGATTGGCCAGATGCTCGACACTGCCGGAAGTCTGCGTGACGTCCTCGGCCAGCCGAACAATGGAACTTACCGTCTGGCCAACCTGCTCACGACCATTGCGTGACGTCTGGTCGGCCTGGCGCGAGGCTTCCGAGGTGCTCACGGCATTGCGCGCCACCTCCTCGACGGCGCTGGTCATCTCGTTCACAGCGGTGGCTGCCTGCTCGATTTCCGCATTCTGTTGGTGCAGGCCACGGGTCGAGTCCTCGGTGACCGAATGCAACTGTTCGGAGGCAGAGGCCAACTGGTTGGCGGAGTCGGCAATATGCTGGATGGTGCCACGCAGGCTAACCTGCATGTCCTGCAGGGCACTCAGCAACTGTGCCGGCTCGTCCTTACCCACGATCTCGACATGTCGGGTCAGATCGCCGGACGCCACTACCCGGGCTTGTTCCACCGCTTGCGCGAGGGGGAGGACCAGGCTTCGGGTGAAAGTCATGGCAAGCGCGGCGGTCAACAGCACGGCCACCAGCATGATGAAGATCACCATCTTCATCGAGTCGTTGAACGCGGTATCGCTGGCGGCTGCAGCGCGTTTGGCGCCTTCGTCGTTGACCCGGGTCAATTCGTCTAGAGCCCTGGCAACGTTTTCGGCATAGTCGCCGAGCTTCTGCGCCACCAACTTGCGGGTCGCCTCCAGATCGCCGGAGCGACTGAGTGAAACGGTCAACCTGGACTGCTCCATATAGAGTGCTTTGGCGGATTTGTAAGTCTCGTACAGGGCACGTTCTTCCTTGGACGAAATCAGCGATTCATAAAGGCGCTCGCTCGTTTCCAGGTCGCGTTCGGCCTTTTCCAGGCTAGCCAAGGTACTGTCCCTGGCACTCCCCTCCACCAGCGCATAGCGCAAGGTCATGGCGCGAATGCGCGAACTGGCCGCACTCATGTCGTTGACCGTCATGATCGATGGCAACCAGTTGTCATTGACCTCGTCGCTGTGGCCATCCATCTGGTTCATCTGATAGAGCGAGATAAGCCCCAGCACGATCAACAGAAGCCCTAACGACGAAAATGCCAAGGTCGAGCGCAGGCCAATCCGTATTTGTCTAAACCACATGATGAGTTCCCGAATAGCTACAACAGGTTGATGGGCAACGCACGCCAGGGTTTTGTGGCCCGATCGGCAGACGCCGTCGAGATCATTATTCTATTCAGTGCAAAGGCGGGATTGATGTAGAACAAGGCATGCAGCGGCAGTTGCCACAAGGCATGCTCCTTCGCTCAACGACCAGGCAGCATGCGCCTGAGGGTGTTGTCCTTGAACCAGTAGTGGTGAACAAGACCAGCCAGCGCATGCATGCCGATCAGCCAATAACCAGCGCTACCCAACCATTCATGCCATCCCTTGAGTTGCCGGGCCAAGGCGGGATCGAGAGCGATCAGCGATGGCAGCGAGATATCCCAGTACGGTAGCGGTTTGCCTGCGGCGCTCAACATTAGCCAGGCCAACAAAGGCGTAACGATCATCAGGCCATACAGCGCCAGGTGCATAAGTTTCGCCACCGCGTTCTGCCAAGCCGGTGGTTGCGGCCGTATCGGCGGACGGGGAGGCAGACGGCCCAGCAGGCGAACCCAGACCAGCGCGAAGACTGCCAGGCCCAGCAGACCATGGACGCCCAGCAGTGGTCCCTTCAGGGCATGCCCTTTGGGCAGGGCACCACGCAACTCGATACAGGCATATGTTCCAATGAACAGGATCACCATGCTCCAGTGCATGATGATGGACAGGCGACCGTAACGGTCAGTGCTTGATTCGTGCTTCATATCCTTGGCCCCTCGGAGTGGAACAGACGATGCCAAGGTGCCATCTGAAGCTTAAGGAAGTCTGAAGTCCGTAGCGACCGTGCGCTCGAGCGGGATCGACAGGGTCGCGGCAAGTCCGCCGCCCGATCGGTTTTCAAGCCGCACCTGCCCCCCCATGCGCTCAACGATGGTGGCGACGATAGAGAGTCCGAGGCCGGCGCCATTGGGGCTGTTCCGGCTGTAGAAGCGCTCGAAGACCCGCGACAGGCTGGCCTCGTCGATACCCGGACCTTCGTCTTCGACGGTTAACACGGCCTCACCGTCCAACTGCCTGAGCGACACCGTGACACGCCCTCCCGCCGGCGAGTGCTCCACCGCGTTCGCCACCAGGTTCTGCAAGGCGATGCCCAGCACGCCGGGATCGACAGCCAGATGGTGATCACCCTCGCCGATGTCCAGCGACGGTTCCAGGCCACGGTCGAGAATCCAGGGGGTCAACTCCGCCAGCGTATCGGTGACCACCTGCGCAAGATCGACCGGGGGGCTCGCACGTTGTCCCAGGCGCGGCTCCAGGCGGGCCAGGGTCAACAGCTGGTTGACCACCCGAGCCAGGCGATCGACGCCGCCGATCAGGAAAGTCAGAGCTTTATGCCGCTCGTCCTCGGTGGTGGCCGCCTGGGCGTTCTGCGCATGCAGGCGCAGGATCGCCAGTGGGGTGCGCATCTCATGGGCTGCGTCGGCGATGAAGCGATGCTCGCGACGCAACAGGTCTTCGATCTGCGCCAGTAGACGATTGATCGCCGCCTGCATGGGCTCCAGCTCCGATGGCAATGGCACCAATTGCAACGGCTCCAGGGAGTCGGCATGCCGGGCGCGTATGACATTGGCCATGTTCTGCAAGGGTTGCAGCCCCCACCCGATCGCGGCCCAGACCAGCAGGGCCAGGGCAAGGCTACCGACCAGGAAAGGAAACAAGGTGTGGCGGACAATCCGGTCGATCAGGTCGTATCGGACATCCTCGCGTTCGCCGACCCAGATGACCCAATGCCGTTGCAGCACGGGGAGGACGAAACCACGCCACTGTTCACCATTAACCGGAAAGTCGGCAAAGCCCGAAGAGACTGGAAGCGCCCCCAGGGCCGGGGCGCTGGGGGTGTGAACCAACAGCTTGCCGGTATCATCCCAGACCTGAAAGGCCAGCTTGCTTTCATAGGGATGGCCAACCCTATGCCGTCCAGCTTTGCCCAAGGCGTCGTTGAAGGCCCGGTACAGCTCCTCACGGCTACCGTCCTGCACCGGTATGCTCATTACGCCCTCTAGCAGGCGGGCATTCTGCGCAAGATGGGCATCATAGACTTCGGTGATTTCGCGGCGGCTGTCGTGGTAGTTGTACAGCGCCAACAGGCTGGTCCCCAGCACCAGCAAAAGCATCCCCCGCCATAGCGTCCTCTGGCGCAGCGAGCTCATGCCTTGCCCTCGACCAGATAGCCGATACCACGCACGGTGCGGATCAGGCCGTTGAACAGTTTTTTGCGCAGGTGATAGATGTTCACTTCCAGCGTGTTGCTTTCCGGTTCTTCGTCCCAGCCATAGAGCAGTTGGGTCAGGCGCTCGCGGGTGAAGACCTTGCCCGGCTGGGCCAGCAGTTCGTGTAGCAACACGTATTCCTTGGGCGTGAGTACCACGGGCTCGCCGTTGTAGTGCACTTGCTGGGTGGCTGGGTCAAGGCTGACGCCAGCGTGTTCGATCAGCACCTTGGCCCGCCCCGCACTGCGTCGCAGCAAGGCACGCAGGCGGGCTTTGAGTTCGTTAAGATCGAAGGGTTTGACCAGGTAATCGTCTGCTCCGGCATCGAGGCCGGTGATGCGGTCTTCGGTAGCATCCCGGGCGGTGAGAATGAGCACCGGCAGGCTGTCACCGCCGGCCCTCACCCGCCTCAGCAGTTCGATGCCATCCAGGCGCGGCAGCCCCAGATCGAGGATCGCCAGGTCAAAGGCCTCATGCTGCAACGCATGCAATCCGCTCACACCGTCGCGTAACCAGTCGAGGGTATAGCCCTCCTGGCGCAGACCATCGCAGATCCCCTCGCCCAGCGCGGTATCGTCCTCAACCAGCAGCAGCCGCATAGTCAGTCCTGTTTGTCCTTGATCGCCTTGAGTAAAGCATCGATATCACTACGCCTGCCCTGGTCGGCCAGTTCACGCCCCGGTCGCGGCGGTGCCTGCAAGGCTTTCTCCAGCGCCAGACGGGCTTCGCCATAGCGTTTTTGCCGGAACAGATGATCGGCCCAGAAGTAATTGCTGTCGAAACCGTTGGGGTTGATCTGCAACGCCTTGCGCAACAACGTCTCGGCCTTGTCGCTGTCACCGAAGCCGATCGGCCAGCCGGGCACCTGGTCGTACAGGGTGCCCAGGCTAGTGTAGGCCGAGCCCTGCAGCGCATTGGCATCCAGTTTCAGGGCCTGCTCAAGGCTGGCCTTCGCCGCCTTGACCTTGCCCAGTGCGCCCAACCCACCGATAGCCCCCGCCCAGCTGCTATTGATGATGCCGTCCCAGATCAGCGGCTCGGCCTTGCCGGGATATTGCTGAACGAAGCTGGCGGCATCACCGGCCAGTTTCTCGAAGGCATCGGCACGCTGGTCCTTGGGTGTCTGGTACTGGATCTGTGCCCAGCGTTGCTGCAACTCACCCAGGTGCTGCAGGCCAGCCTGGTCCAGCGCCCAGGTCAGGGGGCTGAATGCCAGCAGGCAGGCTACGAAAAGACGTTTCATTTGATCGACTCCTTGGAGTGACTGCCAATGTGCCGGCGGATCAAGGGTAATTGCTTGCGCAGCGCTCGATCGACCACCCCCGGCAGCATGCCGTTAAGGCGTACGAAGAGCTTTTCCGGCCAGCCCAGGTAAAGCTCGCTGCGCTCGGACTGCACGGCTTCGAGCACCGCCCTAGCAACGTCCGCTGGATCGTCCATACCGACCTTGAGGGCCTGATTAAGGGCGATAGCGGCGCTGCTGTTCATGCTCGTGCGCGTGGCCCTGGGTGCGGCGTACAACACATCAACGTTGGTATCCGCCAGTTCCCGGCGCAGTGCTTCGGAAAATCCGCGCAGGGCAAACTTGCTGGCGCAGTAAGTGGCGTACCCCGGATAGCCGATCGAGCCGTAGGTCGAGCCGACGTTGACCACCAGTGCCCGAGCCTGCGCTCGTAACAAGGGCAGGCAAGCTCGGGTCAATTGCAGCGGCGCCTTAAGGTTGATATCCAGCAACTCGTCGAGCGCATGCTCGTCCAACTGGTCGAGCAAAGCGAAGCGATTGACACCTGCGGCATTGATCAGCACGTTGACCCCGCCGATTTCCCGGGCCCGACCAACTACCAGCTCACGGCCTTCGGCAGTGCGCAGGTCGGCGCTCTGCCAATACAGCCGCTGCGGGTAGCGCTTCAACAGACTGCTCAGTTCGCCCATCTGCCGGCTGACCGCCAGGACCCTGGCGCCGGCGGCACAGAGTTGCTCGGCCAGTTCAAGGCCGATGCCACCACTGGCGCCGGTCAGGATCACCACGGAATCAGACAAGCGCATGGCGCACCTCAGACTGCCCCACCCGTGGCAGGCTCTCGAACATCCCGGTGTACAGGCGGTACACCACCTTGGCGGCATGGATCACGGCCTGCTGGTCTGCCTGGTCGTCCAGGCGATCCATCAGATTGCGATAGGTGACCATGTGGTCCTGGTCCAGGGCGCCGTGGGAACTGAGGTAGCTGAAAGCCTTGTCCGGCAGCTCCAGGGTGCTCTGGATGGTGCCGGCCGCCTGGGTTGCCAGGGCGATGCTGGTTCCCTCGAGCACGTTGACCATGCCGAACAGCCCGACCGGATTGCCACGGGCGATGAGGTCGTAGAGGTAAGCCACCATCAGTTCGATGGGCAATGCCGGCCGGCCGTCCCGCACGCCCTCCCAGTCGCCGCCACAGGCCTTGATGTCGTTGAGAATCCACTGCTCGTGGCCGTACTCCTCCTCGATGTATTCGCAGACCGCGCCGCGCAGCCACTCCAGGCGCGATGGCAGGCGTGCGCCGCAGGCCATCATCAGTGGCACGGTGTGGCGGACATGGTGGTAGGCCTGGCTCAGGAACGCGATGTAGCTGTCCAGGCTGACCTGGCCGGCCAGCGCCTCGCGGATCACCGGAACGGCGAATAGCGCCTGGCGTTCCTGGGCGGTTTGCATTTGCAGGGTGTCGAAAAAGGACATGGTGAACCTCACAACGGAATGTCGGATAACAGGGTGTGGTAACGCTTCAGGATCGCCTCGCGGCGCGGACGACCATTGGCAGTCAGGGTTTCATCACGGCTATCGAGGGGCATTGGCAGGCGCCGCCAGGCATGTACCCTGGCGTAATCCGGCAAGCGTGCGTTGCACTGCTGAACGGCCTGCTCGATGGTGTCGTCACTGGCATTCGGGTCGAGCGGCCAGAGCAAGGCACTGTTGCGCGGCAGGCCCTCGCCATGGACGAAGGCCTGGGCCAGGACTCCGCCCTGGGTCAGTTCGGCTTCCACCCATTCAGGGTTGACGTTGCGTCCAAAGCTGGTGATGAACTGGTGCTTCTTGCGTCCGTTCAGGTACAGGTAGCCCTGCTCGTCGAAGTAGCCAAGATCGCCGGTAGCCCACCACTGTCCATGGAATACTGGCTCCTCCAGGTAACCCAGCAGGGTCGATCCGGCCACCATGACTTCGCCGTCCTCGGCGATGCGGACCTGCACGTGCGGCAACGGCTTGCCGACGCTCCCAGGCCGCACGGCGCCTGGCCGGTTCAAGGCCACCACCGACGCGCACTCGGACAAGCCATAGCCCTCGAATACCGGCAGGCCGACAGCTTCGGCGCGGGCCAACAGGTCAGGGGAAACCCGGGCACCACCAACGGCGACGAAGCGTAGAGGGCCGACCGGCATCAGTCCGCGCTCAATGGCAGTCACCAGCCCCATCAACAGTTGCGGCACCAGAATCAGGCTGTGCGCACCGCTCAGGGCAACGGCACCGAGCAGACGCTTGAAATCCACCTGGCTGGCACCGCCGATGCCCAGTTGCGCCTGCGGATAGAGCAGCACGCAGGCACCGGCCATCAACGCGGCATAGACGCCGAGGTTTTCCAGCAGCACCCCCAGCGGCAGTACCGCCAGGTAGCGCTGGGGAGCGGTTGCCCGACTGGCCGTTTCCAGTTCCCGAGCCACCCGCAGCAGGGTGTCGGCACTCAGGCACACACCTTTGGGTCGGCCAGTGCTACCGGAGGTGTAGGTGATCTTCGCCGTGCCGCCGGGCAGCGCCACCGGCGCCGCGACGGCCCGTCGCCAGAATCCGTCCTGCTGGTTGAAACCCTGCTCGGCGAAGTGATCGCTCCATTGCGCTTCGGCCAACGCCAGCGTGGCACCGCTCTGCTGCAGGCAGTGTTCGAACTGAGCAGCACTGAAAAACGACGGAATGAACACGCACGGCCGCTCGGCGAACAGCGCTGCCAGATCCCAAAGCAACGCCTCGGGGCCGTTGTCCATGGCCAGAACCAGGGCGCCCGGGGCCTGCTGGCGCAAGACCTGGGCACGCCCCTTGATCTCGACGAACAGCTCCATCCAGCTCAAGCGCCGACTGGCCCCCTGTATTGCGATGGCGTCCCCCCGGTCACGGGCATTGATCGTCAGTACCTGCTGAAAACGTTCCAGTTCATGCGGCATGACCGGTCCCCTGGGAGAGCGCCGGCAAGCCAAGGCGCTGGAATACCCCGGCCTGGGTCAAGGCCTCGAAGCCGTAGCCGATGTTGCCGGCAAAGACCTGGGGACGCTGGGCGTAGTAGGTCCCCCACTGGTCCTGCTCGCCGTCCAGGCGCTCAGGATCGGCCACCGCCAGTAAGCTGGGCTGCAGCCCCAGGCGCTGGAAGCTGTTGATCAAGGAAGCTGCACCGGTGAAGGCCACCCATTTCAGGCCGCGAATGGCCAGCAACCAGGTAACCACGATGATGATGATCCGGGCACTGCCGGCGCTCAGCGACGCCAGGTTACCCACCTCGACCAGGCAATCACGCCCCAGCGGACCGCCTGCCAGTCGCGAAACCGCAACCTCGAGGGGTTCGTCCAGATAACGTTCCAGAAACAGCGGACCGGTCTGGGCCGGACGTACCCCGGCCGCTGCGATCATCCTCCCGTTGCGGTCATGCAGGGCCAGCAGTTCCGGCAGATAGTGCTGGACATCGGCCTGGTGCATGCTGGCGAAACACTGATGGATGAACTGCTCCAGTTCCCCGCGACCGCTGTCGTGAGGAAGGTGAAGGGATAGCTGTGCGTGATGCTCGGCATGACTGCCGACAGACAATGGGAGCAGGCTGCTCCATTCAAGCTGGGTCATGAAACTCCCCCCGATTGGGCTCGACGGGGGTGAGTATCTGCGTCGAATCTGAAGGGAGTCTGAAGGACCTGACAAACCCCGGCTTACTGACCTGAGCTGAGAGGTGCGAGCGTGCCCATGCCCTCTAGCTCTACGCAGGTCGGCTTCACGAACAAGGCGTCAGGACCTTGCCCGCTTCTTTCGGGCTGGGGCGGGCTAAAAAGATCGTGGTCGTTTCCGGAGCTGGAACAGAACCTACGAGCAACCATCACGGCCTATCAGATTCGGAGCTAAGCAGAAGGATCAGTAACCGGATAACCCTCTATGAAGCAGTCACTTTCTGAGGCCATCGCAGAAATGGACCAACAGCAAGTTACATCTGAAGCGTCTAAATTCGCCCACCGCAAGCATGACGCCGCGCTTCAGCAGATTGCTTGAACGCGCGCGGGATCAGCAGGACTAAGACCGTCGCCCCCCAGATCAAACCTCCAGTACCCCACGTCATGCCAAGCATCGAGCTTGAACCCGACCTGGGGAAACGTCCCGATGTGCTGGAAACCGAGTCGCTCATGCAGCCCGACACTCCCTTCATTCGGCAAGGCAATGCCGGCATACGCCGAGCGATAGCCCAGACACTTCAGAACCCGCAGCAGCACGTCATAAAGCTGCCGACCAACCCCACTGCGGCGCTGGCCCTCGGCGACATACACCGTCACATCCACCGCCCAGCGATACGCCGCACGCGCCCGGTGCTGACTGGCGTAGGCATAGCCGACTACCCGTCCCTTCTGCACCGCCACCAGATACGGGTAGGTTTGCAGCGTCGTGGCGATCCTCTCCCGCATTTGCTCCACGCTCGGCACTGCCTCTTCGAATGAGATGGCCGTGTTGAGCACGATGGGCGCGTAGATAGCCTGGATCTCTTCTACATCCTCTGATCTGGCAACACGAATCTCGATTCCGCTACGCATCCGGCTGCTCCAAGCTGTTCAGGTATTCGACTACTTCGTTGACGGTGCTGCGCGCGGTACGGGTGACGCCGATCAGCGTCGCCGAGGCCAGGCCGGTCCAGTCGCCATATCCGACCAGCCAGAGGCGAGGCTCACGAATAGAACGCGAACCGTCCACCTCGACCCTGCCGTTGTCATCCAGCATGCCCAGCGCCTGCAAGTGATCCAGCGCCGGCCGGAAGCCGGTACACCAGATCACGGCATCGACCTGAGTTTTCTCACCGTTGGGCCAAGCGACCCCATCCGGCGTGAATGAAGCGAAAGGCCTTACAGCAAGAAGAGCCCCGCGCTCGCGAGCACGAACCACCGAGGGCACCATGACGATATCGCCAAGCCCGCCGACCGGTGCGTCGATAACACGGCCTTCCTGTTGAGCCTTGAGGCGCTCGGTAGCGCGTTCGAACAGCACCCGCCCATCAACGTCATCTGGCAGAAACGCCGGCTCCTCCGTGGTAACCCACGTTGCGTCGGCGACCTCGGATAACTCCGCATAGATTTGCGCCCCCGAGTTGCCACCACCAACGACCAGCACACGCTTTCCTTGGAAAGCCTCTGGCGACTGGTAATGGGCGGAGTGAATCTGCTGCCCTTGGAACAGCTCTATCCCCGGATAGGCCGGAACATAGGGCTTGCTCCAGGTCCCCGTCGCGCTGATGACGGCACGGGCTTCCCAGTCGCGGTCCTTCGAGCGAACACGAAGGCCACGCCCGGTTCGCTCCACCGCCGTGACGCTGACGGGGCGAACGATAGGAAACCCGTAACGTGCCTCGTACTGCTCCAGATAGCTGACCACGTGATCCCTATCGGGATTACCTTCGGTGACTGGCGGCATCGGCCAGCCTGCGATCGAACTCCATGCGGAGGGCGAGAACAGCGTCAGCGAGTCCCAGCCATGGCGCCACGCTCCGCCCGCAGCCTCTTCGGCGTCGAACAGCAGGAACGACAGCTTGGCCCGCTTGAGAAAATAGGCCACCGTCAGCGCGGACTGCCCGCCGCCAATCACGATGACATCGAGTAGTTCGCCTTCGGTGGCCATGGTTTCTCCTGCCTGGCTGCAGCGCTCAGCCTTCGCCGAACAGGTTGATGTAGTTGATGTGCGCCGGCTTCTGAATCGCACGTGGGCGCAGCTCATGCACCCATGCGATCGCCTCGCGGCGCGGCATTCCGGATTCGATCAGCAGACGAGCAGCGAACAGCCCGGTGCGGCCGGAGCCGCCCTTGCAGTGGATTGCCAAGGCCTTGTTGGAAGCGAGCAAAGCGTCCAACTGGTGGCGAATCTCTCCCAACCGAGCCTCGAAGCTTTGATCAGGAGCCTGATCATCCTCGATCGGCAGCTGGTACCACTCCAAGCCATGCTGCCTGGCCGCGACGCCAAGCTCGGCAACGCCGTTTTCCTGAAGTTCTGTATCCGACATCAGTGTCACCAGCGCCACGGCGCCAGCCTGCTTCAGCGTCTCCAGGCTTTCAGCGAGATCGCTGGCCTGGGTACCCGGGCAGGGTGTGAAAATCAGCGCACCCGGGGCATGGGGCAGCGATTTCATCGAGTAGGGATGCGACATGCTCATGACCTCAAATGGACCGCAGATTGACTCGCTTGGACAGCTCTTCCGCCGACTCCTTGCGCTCGGAGTAGCGGTCCACCAGGTAATCCTGGCGATCGCGCAGCAGCAGGGTGAACTTGATCAGCTCTTCCATCACATCGACCAGGCGATCGTAGAAGGAGGACGGTTTCATCCGCCCGGCATCGTCGAACTCCAGGAATGCCTTGGGTACCGAGGACTGGTTGGGGATGGTGAACATCCGCATCCAGCGGCCCAGCACGCGCAATTGGTTCACCACGTTGAACGACTGCGAACCACCGCAGACCTGCAGCACAGCAAGGGTCTTGCCCTGGGTGGGGCGAACGGCGCCCATGGCCAGCGGTACCCAGTCAATCTGCGCCTTGAACACGGCGCTCATCGAGCCATGACGCTCGGGCGAGCACCACACCTGGCCTTCGGACCATTGCATCAGTTCGCGCAGCTCCAGCACCTTCTCGTGGGAGTCCGGAGCGTCATCCGGCAGCGGCAAGCCGGAAGGATCGAAGATACGGGTTTCGGCGCCGAACTCTTCCAGCAGGCGTGCAGCCTCCTGGACCATCAAGCGGCTGAACGAGCGCTCGCGGGTCGATCCGTACAGCAGCAGGATGCGCGGTTTATGCGTGGAAGGATCCTTAGGTTCCAGCCGCTCCAGCGACGGCAGATCAAGCAGTTCTGGCTGGACGTTTGGTAGATGGTCGTTCATTTCGGTCTCCATTGATCCAGGTCCTACAGCGCGCCGATGCGAGCAAGCTCGGCTTTCAGCTGGTCCTGGCTCAGTTGCGGGAAAGGCAGCGCAATGAAGGCGCGCACGCGCTCATCGATCTTCGCCAGCGTGGTCTGGAAGGCTTCTTCGATCTCCGCCTCGCTCCCGCTGACTGCCGAAGGGTCGGCCAGGCCCCAGTGGGCTTTGAGCGATGGGCCGAAGAAGATCGGGCAGGCTTCGCCGGCAGCGCGGTCGCACACGGTGACGACGATGTCGGGAGGAGAGCTCTCGAAGGCGTCCGAGGCCTTGCTCGAAAGGCCAGCGGTGGAGATACCGGCGGCTTCCAGGGTCTTCAGTGCCCGCTCATTGACCTTGCCGCTGGGGAAGCTGCCCGAGCTCACAGCTTCCATGCCCTCGGGGGCCAGGTGATTGAACAGCGCCTCGGACAGGATGCTGCGGCAGCTGTTGTGGGTGCACATGAACAAGACTTTCATCAGGTATCTCCGGTTCAAAAGCTCAGGCGGATGGCCAATGCGGCCAGGGTGGCAAGCAGGATCGGCAGCGTCAGGACGATGCCGGTGCGGAAGTAGTAGCCCCAGGTGATGACGATGTTCTTGCGGGCCAGCACGTGCAGCCACAGCAAGGTGGCCAGGCTGCCGATGGGGGTGATTTTCGGGCCGAGGTCGCAACCGATGACGTTGGCGTAGATCATGGCCTCGCGCACGATGCCGGTGGCCTCGGCGGAGTGGATCGACAGCGCGCCTACCAGCACGGTGGGCATGTTGTTCATGACCGACGACAGGCCAGCGGCGAGCAGCCCCGTTCCGAGGGAAGCGCCCCAGATCCCGTAGCCGGCGAAGACATTCAGGATCTGCGTCAGGTAGTCGGTGAGGCCAGCGTTACGCAGCCCATAGACCACGAGGTACATGCCCAGCGAGAACACCACGACCTGCCAGGGCGCTTCCTTGAGCACCTTTCGGGTGGAAATCACATGCCCGCGAGCGGCGATCAGGTAGAGGATCAGCGCACAGGCGGCAGCGATGGCACTGATCGGAACGCCCAGCGGCTCGATGGCGAAGAAGCCGACCAGCAACAGCGCCAGCACCCACCAACCGGCAACGAACGTCGCCTTGTCGCGGATAGCGGCTTCGGGAGCCTTCAACTGGTCGAGTTCGTAGGTACGCGGCAGGTCCTTGCGGAAGAACCACAGCAGCATGCCCAGGGTGGCGGCGATGCTGACCAGGTTCACTGGCACCATGACCGAGGCGTACTCGCTGAAACCGATGCCGAAGTAGTCGGCAGAGACGATGTTCACCAGGTTGGACACCACCAGCGGCAAGCTCGCGGTATCGGCGATAAAGCCTGCTGCCATGACGAATGCCAGCGTCGCCGCCGGGGAAAAGCGCAGGGCCAGCAGCATGGCGATGACGATAGGAGTCAGGATCAGTGCCGCACCGTCGTTGGCGAACAACGCCGAGACGGCGGCGCCCAGCAGAATGATGAAGGCAAACAGCTTGCGACTGCTGCCCTTGCCCCAGCGCGCCACGTGCAATGCCGCCCACTCGAAGAAGCCCGCCTCATCCAGCAGCAGGCTGATGATGATGACGGCGATAAAGGTAGCGGTAGCGTTCCAGACGATCTGCCAGACCACGGGGATATCGGACAGGCTCACAACGCCCGCCAGCAGCGCCACGACGGCCCCTAGTGCGGCGCTCCAGCCCACGCCCAGGCCTTTGGGCTGCCAGATGACGAGAACGATCGTCACCAGGAAAATCAAAAATGCGATCAGCATGACTACAACTCAATCAGCGAAGGGAGGGATCAAGCACAAGCCGCAGGGCTCTGCGGCCGCTCGCCCATTTCGGCGAGGCGCAGCGCATCGGGGCTCAACCATTCCTGGTTCGCATCGACCACGCCCTTCAGCAGCGCGTCCACCCACTGCGGCAGTTCGGGATGCAGTCGGTAGTACACCCACTGGCCTTTGCGCCGATCCATGAGGATTCCAGCCTCGCGCAACTGGGCCAGATGCCGTGAGATCTTCGGCTGGCTCAGTTCAAGCGCGTGGGTAAGTTCGCAGACACAGAGTTCGCCTTCGCGGGCGATCAGCAGGGTCATCCGGGCCCGGGTGTCGTCAGCCAGGCATTTGAAAACGATGGGGGGAGTCAGGGCTTCCGGCATGTAGCCTCCTGGAGGCCGCCCACCGGGCGGCTGAAATATCTGGAAATCCGAATATATGCCAATTCAAATATATGGACAACCGGATATTTCTCGCGCACCCATCAGGCTTCACCAGAGATAGCTCGCCTCCACGAACGTCAGCGAGTTCGTTCGCAGGTGCCCCAGGAATGAATCCTGCGGCCCCCGAAAAATGTCGAAGCCGGTGCTGACCCGCCATGAATCGGTGATTGCGTACTTCAGGCGGCCCCGGAGCATCCAGTCATTGCGGGGTTCGGTCCACACGGCGAACAGGTCCAGGTCGGCCTTCGAGTCGAACAGTGGCCTGGCATAGCGCAGCGTCAGTCCGTACTGGTCCCGATCCAGTTCGTTGCTGATCAGGGCCTGAGCCGCCTGCACCTGGGCCATCAGGGGATTGTTGGCGATGCTCGATACCGAGCGCAAATGCCGCCAGAAGCCTTGCAGGGAAACGGTCTCGCGATCTCCGATGTACCACTCGGCGCCGCCGATCGCCGAGGTGTAGGGCTGCCGGCGCGCTACCGCCGGATCAGACGACTGTTCGAAGTCCACCCAGGCAATTTCTCCCCGGTAAGTCATTTCGCCGCGAACGATCGTGAAGTCGCCGCCGACCATCCGCATGCGGGTCGCATGCTGGCCGAGGGTCACGCCGGCAGGCGTGGCACTGCGCACCGCGAAGGTGGGAAACAGGTCGTGACCATCGATCACGCTGATCGACCAGTCCGCATCCGAACCCAGTACGTCGTACTTCACCGCCACCGTAGGGCGGGCATCCGGGTCCTGCTCGCGGAAGGTCACGCCAGGCGTTTTCTCCAGCGGCACCTCGTTGAAGCGGAAACGGTCGAGCACATGGACCTGCAGCTTTCCGGCACCGACGGCGCAGTCCAGGTGCAGCCCCCAGTTGCCGGTGCGCTGATCCGTGGTCTCCGGGGTCAGGCGTCTGTAGTTGCTGGGGGATACCTGGTCGGTGGGATTGATCCCGTCGGCCCGGCCCCACATCACCAGTTTCTTGCCCAGTGCCGGAGCGCACAGGGTTTCGCTGCTTTTCACATACAACTCGTTGACCCCGGCATCTTCCCGCCTGCCATCCAGCCGCTCAGGGGACGACAGGGCCCAGACCTCGCTGCTCAAGCTCAGACTCTCGCTGGCTTGCCAGTCCAGTTTGAGCTTGGCGCGATTGGAGGAAATCGTGTGGCGGTCATCCAGCATCCGGTTCGATGACCAAACCCCTGCCGCGACTTCGCCAGTGACTTCAGGCACGTCGGCGACGGCGCCCACCGAGAAAACCAGGGGCACGACCGCGCCAGCCCACCAGCCGGGGGAAAAAGACCCGCTCATGTCCTCTCCTTAGCGCGAAGCCATGTTGTTCGCCGAGAAGAGGCTGTCGCTCAGCGCCTCACCCACCTTGAAGTTGGAGAAGGTGATGGTGGTGGTATGACCGCTCTGCAGGTTCTTGCCCTCGGTCTTCATCGGCTGCCACTTGCCATTGGTGGCATCCACCAGCTGGATATCGCTGAAGGAAAACTGCTTGTACGGCGCCCCGCTGACATCGGCCGCTTCCACATAGGTGGTCGCGAAGTTGTCCTTGCGAATCCAGGTCAGGCGCTTCGCGTAGCCAGAGTTGGTGCGCACGCTGTCCTCGGCGGGCAGCGACTCGATGACGTAGTGTTCGACGCCGTCACGGGTCTCCTGTCTGACCAGGGTGTGCTTCCAGTCGCTGACCTTGTGGCCCATCACGTCGCCGTAGCTGAAGTCGGTGCCGATGAAGCTGTCCTTCTTGTTCGAAGCCACCAGACGGCGCACTCGCTTCATTGCCGGCAGGTAGACCCACATCTCGTCGTCCTGGGCAGTCCGCTCGACCAGCAAGGTGGTGGTTCCACGAATATCCGCAGGTGCCTCGAAGCGCACCAGGCGCATGGTGTCCTGCCCGTTGTCCTGAAGCTTCGAGGCCATGTTGGACTTGCGGGTCCGCTGGCTGCCGTCCTTGGTCTGCAGCACGAACTCGGCATCGGCCTTGGAGGTGCTGAAGCGGGTCACCGCCGCGTTGCGCTCCATGATCTCTTTCGCCTCCAGTTCCGCAGACCAGCCGACCTGCGAATACGTCAGGAAGCCGATTGCCGCCAGGATGATCAGCAGCACGGCGCCACGGTCACCGGAGCGGCGCTGGAAGATGAAGCCGGGCTTGAAGGCCAGGATGGCGCTCGGGATCAGGGTCAGGGTTGCGAGAACGCTCGCCAGCATCGCCAGCACGATAAAGGTAGAAAGCCACATATGAACCTTGTAGTCGTAGGAGAACATGAGGACGGCATAACCCCCGGCCACGGCGGTGGCGACGAACAGGCAGGCCTTGCCGGCGGTTTTCATCGCCATTTCCACGGCCTCGGGCAACGCCTTGCCCTGGGCCGTGTATTCGCTGATGCGGTAGATGAGGTAGATCGCGTAGTCGGCGCCGATACCAACCGCCATGGCCGAAATCAGCGAGTTGGGGATGTTCAGCGGCACGCCGAAGTAGCCCATGACGCCGAACACCAGCGACAGCACCACCAGCAGCGGCGACAGCACCAGCAGGCCGGCGATCACCGAGCGGAACGCGATCACCGACACCGCGAAGATCACCCCGAGGATCTGGGCGATGTTGAGCAGCTTGCTGTGCACCATCACATCGGTGACCGCCAGGGTCTGCGCGACCTCACCGCCGAACGACACGGTGACATTGCCGGGGAAATGCTCGCTCGCGACCTGGCGCAGTTCGTTCACCAGGTGATCGATCTCGGCGTTGCTGTTGGTGCGCAACATGATCGCGATCTTTGCCCGCCGGTACTCGTAATCGACGTGGGCCGAGAAGTCCTCCGGATTCCCTGACATCGAGTAGAGGAACAAGTACTGGGCAATCAGCTCGCGGTCATCGGGAAGTGGCGTCACAGCGCCCGTGTCGCCCGACGCCGCTTCGTGCATGCGCTGGAGGAAGTCGTCGATGGACAGCGTCTTACCCACGATCGGGCGCTTTGCCGCGTCCGCCTGCAGGTAGCGGATCGCATCCAGTACCCGAGGGTCCTTCACCCCGTCCGCTTCACCGGTATCGACCATCACATAGAGCACGTTGGTCCCGCCGGTCTGGCTGTTCAGCAGGTTGTCATCACGCTGCAGGGGCAGCGAATCCGAGAAGAAGCTCTTGCTGGAGTTATCCACATGCACCAGCGGCCAGCCAGCGACCGCCACGACAATCAACACCACGAAACCGCCGAGAATCCAGTGCCGGCTGCGCGGGGTCACCACCAGGTGAGCGATGCGTGCGCTGAGGCGATCCCAGATCCGAGGTTTGGTCTCGGTATCGATCTGCGCCGCCGATGGCGGCTTGAGGCCGGCCCGCACTGCCGGGGTAAAGGTGAATTCCAGCAACACGGCCGCCAGGATGCCGATGCCGGTGAAGATGCCGAATGCCCGCACGGTTTCCAGTTCGAACACCACCAGCGAAAAGAACCCGAGGGCCGCCACACCGCCAGCGATGACCAGTACCGGGCCCACCGCCGCCAGCGACTGGATCGTCGCCAGCCGGTTGGCCACCACAGGGTCCATCTGCTGACCGTTCACCAGCTCGATGAAGCGTTCGTAGTAGCGCTTGAGTAACTGCACCGCGTGTCCCGCCGCCACGGCGAGGATCAGGATCGGCGTCGGCGAGTTGAAGATGTCCATCGGGACCTTCATCAAACCCATGATCCCCACTCCCCAGACTACCGACAGCAGCGCCGTCACCAGCGGCAGGATCAGTCCCTGGCGAGTCCGGAATGCTTCGTAGTGCAGCAGGCCGATAACCAGTACCGCAATCGGGAACAGCCAATTGATCCGGTCGGCGAAGACTTCAGCCTGGTGCAGGAACACCGGGTTGCCGCTCAGGGAGATCTCGATGCCCGGCGTGTTCTCCTGGCTCAGGATCTGGTGGACATCGGACAGCATCGCACCGAAGCCGTTGGGGTTCTCCTTGAGCTCCAGCATGATCGTCGCGGTGCGCCAGTCACTGGAGATCACCGTATCCCGGTACACCGGGTTGGCGTTGATCGCCGCCTTCAGCTCTTCGATCTGCGCCGTGCTGGACGGCAACTGGTCACCCAACAGCGGTCTGGCCTCGAAACCGTCGGCGTTGCCGCGAATGCTCTTGGCCTGCCGCGAGGACAGGCTGAGCAGCGTCTGCTTGGTGACCGACGGCGCCGCATAGAGCTTGTCGGTAATGCGCTTCATCGCCTCCAGCACCTGGGGCTGCAGCGCGTCGCCCTGGGTCGGGGTCAGACCGATCACCACCAGGTACTTCGAGCCGAAGATCTTCTCGATGGTGTTGGTCGCCTTGATGTACGGGTGGCTCTGCGGCACCACGGCAGCCGGATTGATGATGACCTGCTGCTTGGCGGCAAAGAACGCAAAGAACGCCGACAGCGCCAGCACGATGGCGATAACCCACCGCCGATGGTCCACCACCCAGGTCACGTACCGTTCCAGGGGCAGCGAGCTCTTCAGCCCGCTCGTATGAACAGAATCTACCGCTGCGGTTTTCGATATTTGCGTCATGAGTCAGGCATCAGCACGTGAAGGAAGGGTTGGGGCAACATCGCTTTCGTTCTGGGGAGCGATTTGTGTTTTGAGGAGGTGTTTCTGGACCTTCGCCGAGGCGGTGTAGGGGAACGCATCCACGACGGTGCACCGGGTCGGGCACCAGCCCTCGAAGGCTTGCGCCAGGACCGCCTGCAGTTCGGCAACAACGTTGTCGGGCTCGGCATCGGGCGCCGCGACCCAGGCCAGAACGCTGCGACCGCTGCCTGGCTCGCAGATCACCAGCGCCGCATCCGCGACGCCCGGCACCTGTCTGGCCCGGTGTTCGACCAAGGCGGAACTGAGGGGAGCGCCACCGACCAGCAGCGAGTCGCTCAGCCGATCGCTGACATCGAGCCGCGCATCGGCCTGAAGGGTCGCGAAGTCGCCGGTCGCCAGCCAATCGTCCTGCGCGGCACCGACGGCGACCCAGTGCCCCCGCACCATGAGCTCGCCGGCACCCTCGGCCACGCATTCCGCATCGTCACCTCGCACCGCCAACTCGATGCCGAATACCGGCTGGCCATGTCCCAGGGCCGTCGCGCTGCTATCGAACCGTTCAATGGTGGCCAGCGGCGAGGTCTCGGTCATGCCCCAGGCGTGACACACCTCGACGCCCAATCGCTCCTGAATGAAGTACGCCACCTCGAACGGCAGGCGGGTTCCGCCGACAACGGTCCGGCGAAGGGTGCTGAAACGCTGCCCGGTCGCCTGCATGTAGCGAGCAAGCGCCAGCCAATGAGCCGACACCGCACCCAACACGGTGACCTGATGCTCTTCGATCCACTGGAACCATTGAGCCGGATCACGGGTTGGCGGAACCAGGATCAGCTCGGCGCCCACCATCGGGCACACGAACGGAGCGCCCCAGGCGCTGGCATGGAAGTTTTGCATCAGTGGCATGACCCGGTCGGCGCCGGTCAGTCCCATCGCGTCCGGCAATGCGCAAGCCCAGGTGTGCAGCAGCGTCGAGCGGTGCGTGTACTCGACGACCTTCGGCGTGCCGGTGGTGCCGGACGAGTAACAGACGTGGGAAAGGCTGTCCTCCGGAAACTGTGCCGCCACATGGCCCACCGCCCCCTCGGCGTTTCGATGGGTCATCGCGCGAACCGCAGATCCTGGCAGCAGCCCCTGAAACGCCTGAACCGCGCCGGCCGTAGCGGTGTCATGCAGCACCAGCTTCGGACGGATCTGTTGAAGGAAGAGTCCCAGGTCTTCGGGGCGATGCTGGGGGTTGAGCAGGTGGGTGACCACGCCTTGGTCGAGTGCCCCGTAAAGCCAGGCCATCTGATCGAGCGAGCTCAGGCCAAAGCTGACGAGCGCATCGCCTGGCTGGAACCCGAGGGCATGGAGTTGCGCGGCGCAATCACGAGCGGTATCGGCCAGATCCGCGTAGGTCTGACGTTGGACGACGCCATCGAGAGCGATGGAAGTTACTTTCACTGCGGCGTGCACCCTTGCCGCATGCTTGAGCACATCATGGACATGGAGCGGGAGCGTTTTAACTCTCGCGGTCGGGTATTGCACGGGTTTAGCAGAGATAGTGTTCATGCGGCCATGGTAGAAATCGCCGCGCTTTACACACAATGGAACCGATGTACCATGGCGTCCTGCCACGCCAACTGCTCGGTTCAGGCAAATTGCAGATAGGCCTGGGTCAGCTCGTGACGGGGCCTCTCGAAGACCTCTCGCGCCTTGCCGCATTCGATCAGCCGTCCCACGCCATCGACCTTCCAAAACACCGCCACCTGATCGGCAACCCGGCGGGCCTGACTCAGGCTGTGGGTTACCAAGACAATGGTTCGCCGCTGCGACAGGCTTGAGATGAGCGCCTCGATGGTTTGCGTCGAGATAGGGTCGAGGGCACTGCAGGGTTCATCCATCAGCAGCACCTCCGGCCCGAGCACCAGCGCCCTGGCCAGACACAGGCGCTGCTGTTGCCCACCAGACAGCGCCAGCGCCGGGCCGTCGAGGCGATCATGCACCTCATCCCAGAGGCCCACTTCCTTGAGCGACGCCTCGATCCGCGCATCGATCTCGTCCCGCGCCTTGATTCCATGCTGCCGCAGCGCGAATTCAAGATTCTTGCGAATGGAGAAGGGAAACGGGTTGGGCCGCTGGAACAGCATGCCGACCTGGCGGCGCAACTGGGTCGGGTCCTTCAACAGGCGCTTGCCGTCCATCCAGCTGAAGCTGATCGAACCTGATACCGAGCACTCGGGAACCAGGTCGTTGAGGCGGTTCAGGCAGTGCAGCAAGCTGGACTTGCCGCAGCCGGAAGGACCGATCAGGGCCGTGACCAAGTTTCGAGGTACCCGCAGGTTCACCCTCTCGACCACCACCCGCTTGCCGTAGCTCACCGACAGGTCCTCAATCTCGATATACCCTTCGGCCGCGGTATTCAGGTGCGTAACAGTGCCAGCGATGCTGGGCACGGCTCGCAGCGAGGATTCGAGCGTTGCCGCCCCGGTCTTGTTGGTCATGGTCAGTAACTCCCTGTCGTTGTGCCAGTCATGCGCCGCTGCATCCACCGGGTCAGGGCATGCACTGCGAAACTCAGCAGTGCCAGGAGCAGAAGAAGCGCGAGGGCCGATCCATAGGCGTTCGGCGTGCCGCCGGGTACGTTGGTGGCCAGATCGTAGATATGCACCGAGACGCTCCGCCCCGAGTCGAGCAGAGACTCCGGCATCCGGTCCGAGTAACCGCTGGTGAACAGCAACACCGCCGTTTCGGCCAGGGCCCTGGTCAGCGCCAGCACGATCCCGGCGCAAATCCCCGGTAGCGCCACCGGCACCATCACCCGCAACAGCACGGCCTGCCGCGACAACCCCAGTGCCGCACCACCCGCGCGATGAGCCGTGGCCGCCGCTTCCAGCGAAAACGCCAGCGAGCGGGCCAGGGTCGGAAGGATCATGCAGGCCAGGGTCAGGCCACCGGCCAGGATGGAATAACCCAACCCCAACTGACGACAGAACAGGCTGAGACCGAAGAGCCCGAACACCACGGACGGTACGCCGGCCAGGATGTCGAGGCTGCAGCGCACAACCGTTGCAGGCCAGCCACCGGGTTTGAATCCTTCGGTCAGCATCACCGCCACTCCGAACGACAGTGGCAACGCGGCCGCCAGACTGACCAACACGATGCCCAGCGTCGAAACCAGGATCGGCGCGATACCGCCGCCACGACCGGCATCGACCGGACTGGACGACAGGAACTCCCAGCTCAACACCTGGAGCCCGTTGCCGAACACCGTGAGCAACGGCCACAGCAGCATCGCGATCGCCCCGAGGGCCAGGCCGTAGAGCAATGCCGTCCAGGCCAACTCCTTGAGTTGGGCCAAGCAGATCCGCTTCATACGCCCATCTCCCGCTGACGCCGGCCAACCCATTCGCCAGCAGCCACCAGCACGCTGACCAGCAGCAACATCAGCAAGCCAGCCACGAACAGCGAGGCCCGGTGATCGCCCATGGCGTAGGGCATCTCCAGCGCGATGTTGGCCGTTAGCGCCCGAACGGGCTCGAACAACGAAGTGGGGACCTGCACGATATTGCCGCAGACCATCAGGACCACCATGGTTTCCCCAATGGCCCTGGCCGCGCCGAGCACCATGGCGGAGAAAATGCCTTGCCTCGCCGCCGGCACGACAATGCGCAGCAGGGTCTGATTCTCGGAAACACCCAGTGCTGCAGCGCCCTGTACATAGGCGACCGGGACCGTCTGGAGGGCTGACTGGGTCAGGACGGTAATGGTCGGGATGATCATCAGGGCCACCACCAGAACACCCGCCAGCAGGCTGGCTCCCGGAGGGCTCCACAGGTTGATGGTCGGCACGATGGCACTCACGCCCCAGAGGCCGTAGACCACCGTCGGCACAGCCGCACTGAGCTCCACCAGATTGCGCATCAACCGCGCCAGCCCGGTGGGTGCCTTGAACGTGGTGACCAGCGATATCGCCAGGCTCAACGGCGTCGCCACCAGCAGCGCCCCGACCGTCAGGTAGAGGCTGGCCAGGACCATCGGCGTCATATTGAAACTGGCATCCCTCGGCCACCAGCCTTCGTCGGTGAAGAACCGGGTGAAGCCTCCCTTGCTGATCAGCGGGAGCGCCTCACCCAGGAGAAATACGACGATCAGGAACACGATCGCCGCCCCGAGCAAGGCCAGCATGGTCATTGCCGACCAGAACGCCCAACCGCGCAACGCCGACGGCGGCGGTGAGATCGACTCAACGATAGGTAGTGTCATGAAGCGGCCCTGGCCAGCAACGCCGGTCGTTATTTCACGACCGGGATGAAGTACATCCGCGTGACGAAGTCCTCGGCCTGCTTCGATTGCGCGTAGGCCACGAAGTCCTGGACCTGCTCATTCAGCGGCGTCTTGTAGACCAGGTTCAGGTCACGGCTGATCGCATACTGCCCCGAGGCCACGGAAGCGGTCGAAGGCACTTGGTCGCCCATGGGGATCAGGCGAATCGCCGCGCCTTGCCCGGCTTCGTATTCCGCCGAGCCGATGGAGACGTAGCCCACAGCGGCAGGCGATCCGGCGACGGTCTGAATCCCCTGCTGGTTGTCGCCGATGATGACGTGGGCCTTGATGTCCTTGTAGGGAATGCCGAAGAAGCTGCTGAAGATCTCCAGCGTGGAGCGGCCTTCGGCCTTGCTCACCACGGTGATCGGCGCATCTTCGCCGCCTACTTCCTTCCAGTTGGTGATCTGGCCGGTGTAGATCCCGATGACCTGCTCCTTGCTCAGCCCGGCAACCGGGTTGCTCTTGTTGACGATCATGCCGATGCCGTCCTTGGCGATCAGTGCATGCTCAAGATCCTGCTCATCGGGCTTGAGATCGCGAGAGACCATGCCAAGCACGGCGGTACCGCTGCGCACATCCATGATGCCGCGTGCACTTCCGCCTGCCTGCACCTCGATGCGAACGCCCGGATGCTCCTGCTCATAGGCCTTGGCCAGCTCGCTGATCAGTGGCGCGATAGTGCTGGCACCGACGACGCTGACGCGCATCGACTTGGTGTCAGCCTTCGGTTCTACTTCGCGGTTACAGCCAGACAGGCAGAACAACGCCCCCAGCATCCACAGCGCAGGCACACCAACGTGCCGGGCCGCCCAGGTTCTTGTTTTCATCGTGTTCCCCAGCTTCTTCCATGAAACGCACCGAGTGACCGATGCGTCGTGATCTGACTCATGGTAGGGGGTAGGGACCTGGGCTTTGAATAGAAGCTATGTACTATGGCCCGGCGCCAGCAGCCTCCCGACAATTGTCGCGGCAAGGGAATGCCCTTGAAGCCTAATGGGAGGACAAGAAATGCAAGAAGCATCTGTCGGCACTCAGCCAACGTCACACGCCCCGATCGACCTGCGCTCCGTCAGCCGCCGCGAAGTGCTCGGCACCGAGCACAACAAGAGCGACGGCTACTTCAACCTGCTGGCCTACATCGCCTCGAACGCGATCGCAGGCGAGATCATGGCGGTGGAAAACTACTCGGAAATGGTCCCACTGATGCCGGACACCGAGAGCAAGATCGAGACCGTCAAGCAGGCTCACGAAGAGTCCAAGCACATCCAGATGCTGGCCAGCCTGGGCAAGCGCCACGACTACAACGTCATGCGCGAGATCGTCGAACCGCAGTGGTTCAACATCCGCCGGCACTTCAGCACCGCCGTGCAGAACAAGGACCTGGCGGCCTGCCTGGTGATCCAGGACCTGATGACCGAAACCATGGCCATCGTGCTGTACCGCACCCTGGTACGTCAGGGCGACCCAGACACCGCAGCACTGGCCAACAAGATCCTCGACGACGAGCTGGAGCACCTGGAAATCGGCCTGGCGCGCATCCGCAGCCTGATCGCCCAGGATCCGGAAGGCGTCCACGAGAGCCTGAAATGGGCTCACCACCGCGTCATGCCTGAGCTGTTCAGCATGGTCAGCACCGGCTGCCACTTCCTCTGCGACCGCCTGAACATCGATTGCGCTTCCCTGTCGCTGGGCGACCTGAAGACCGACATCGACGAAATCCGCATCGAGGCGCTGGATACCTACGTCGAGACCCTCGACAAGGCCGACTTCGACCCGGTGGTAACTGCCGCCTTGATCGAGTCGATGCAGACCTACGGCGGTACCCCGTCCTTGAACGCAGGGCTGGCCAACGCCTGAGCGTTGTTCCAGCCCGCCCATCAGTAACGGCGGAGCTTGTATGTCCGATAACACGACCTTAGCGCAGGGTGTTCGCGCCTTCTTCGAGTTCCTGCTCATGGATGGTGCCCTGCTCATTGGGCTTTTCCTGCTGGTCACCTGGTCCGTGGTGATGCTGCAGCAGAAGATGCCCTTTCAGGCGACCCAAGGCTCGCTGCTTGGCTCATCTGGCTGGCGTTCGGCCTTTGCTGCCAGCGTGGGCGGCGTGATTACCCCGTTCTGCTCGTGCTCAACCATTCCCGTGCTGAGCGGCATGCTCAGGGCGGGGGTGGGTTTCGTTCCGAGCTTCGCCTTTCTGGTGGCGTCCCCGGTGGTCAACGAAGGCGTCTTCATCCTGCTGTTCCTGACCGTCGGTTTCATCCCCGGGGCGGTGTTCATCATCGCTGGCCTTGCCCTGACCTCGGCTGCCGGCGTGATCGCAGGCCGCCTGGGCATGGCCAGGCACGTCACCATCACCCCGGCGCCACAGAGCAGCGCAACCTTCCTGGGGCAGAAAGTCGCCGCCTGGCCGGGCTGGCAACCGGCAAGCCGCTTCGCCTGGCTGGCCGCCAAACAGGAACTGCGCACCGTCGCACCGTACCTGCTGGTCGGCCTGCTGATCGGCGGCCTGATCTACGGCGCCGTGCCCAACGACATGCTCATGGGCCTCGTCGATCGCTTGCCGGCCGCCTGGCTCTATCTGGCTTGCGCACTGGTCGGCGTGCCGCTCTACATCTCGCCCATCGCAGCACTGCCCATCGGCTTCGCGTTGATCGAGAAGGGCTTCCCGGTCGGACCGCTGGTGACCTTCCTCGTGGCCGCGATCGGCACCAGCCCGCCCGAGGTGATGCTGCTGTTCAGGCTTTTCAGACTCCCGTTGGTGATAGCCCACACCCTGACCGTCGTTCTCTGCGCCCTGGCGCTGGGCCTGGCCGTCGCTCTCGTGCTGTAACCACTCAATCAAGAGGGACAAGACATGTTTGGTTTCTTCAACAAGGCCTCGGACGCAGATATCGCCCAGGTCAAACGCGCGCTGGGCAACGATGCCGTAGTGGTGCTCTCCGCCAGTTGCTGCATGCCCGGTACCAACGAAGTCGATGAGCAGATCGAGAAAGCTGCGCAGGCGGCTCTGGCTGCTGCCAAGCTCGACTGGCCGGTGCTGACCGTCACCGTGACCACGGCACAAACCATCCTGCCGAAGATCACCTCTGAGCTGAATGCAGCCGAAGGCGCACTGGCCCAGCAGGTGTCCGAACTGTTTATGGCCCATGGCCTGAGCGCATTCCCGATTGTCATCGTCGATCAGAAACTGCTGTCCTACGGCGGCGTACCCGACCAGGCGATGATCCAGGGCGCGTTGCCCACTACCACGGCGCCCAACGTGGCAAGCGGAGGAGCCCGATGAACACGCCTCTCCAGACCGCACGCCATGGAGGGCGTGTCTTCCTCACTGGTGGTACCGGTTTCCTGGGAGCCTTGATGGCCGCCCAGATGCTCAGCGATGGCTGGGCGGATCATCTGGTTCTGCCGTCCCGCCGTGAAGTGGAAACCGGCAGCATTCCCGAGGAGGTCCAGCGCGAGCTGTTCGCCCTGGGCAAAAAACCGGACGACGTTGCCGGACAGATCACCACGGTTCACTGGCAAGGCGCCGAAACCGCCACGGTCGAACTGCTGGAAAACACCCTGCGCGCGGGCAAGGTGGACACCATCGTTCACTGCGCCGGGTGCCTGGACTACTTCGACAACGACGCCCTGCAGGCAATGAACGTCGATTTCACCGAAAGACTGACCATCGCGGCAAAGCGTGCCGGGGTGAGCTTCTTCATTTTTGTATCCACTGCCTACTCGGCGGGTTACTCCGGTGCACCAGTGCCCGAAACCGCTCTGAGCGAGCCGCCGAAAGACCCGACCAACTACACCCTGACCAAGCGCGCTGCGGAGCGAGTGGTTGCCGAGTGTGGCATCCCGTTCCTGGTGGTCCGGCCGTCGATCGTCATCGGCAGCTCGGTGGACGGACGCTACAGCGGCAAGCGCTATGGCCTGTATCAGCAATGGATGGGCATCGAACGGCTGCTGTCGGACCGGCACCACGCCGAGCTGCACACCGTTGCCACTGACCAGGCGCTCAACCTGCTGCATCAGGACGTGTTCCAGGCCAGTATCGCCAGCATCTTCCGCTGGGTGCCGGCGGGGGAATATGTGAACCTGGTGGTGGCCGACCAGCCCAGCCCATGCGCGACCTGTGGCGAGTCTTCTGCGAAGTCACCCGCCCCAACACGGTGATCTTCTACGACAGCCTGCAGGACGTGGACCTCAAGGCCATCAACATCCGCCAGCGCGGCTACCTGACCTTCGCCCAGACCAACCTGGAGATCGGTGCTTACCCATGGGCGTTCGATCGCCAATGGCTGCGAACCTTGCGTGAGCATGGACTGCACTTCACCGAAACCACGATGGAAACGCTGAAGGTGTGCCAGGACCGGTTCGTTCGCTCCTCCCAACCCATTCAGCGCTACCTCGAACGCTTTGCTGCGGATCTGCCGGCACGTACCGAGTTCCGCCACCACCTGGACACCCTGGACCTCGCCGCCAATGAACATGCTTGATACCGCAGCCACAAGGCTGGAACCCTGGCAGCGGGAGCTGATGCACATCGCGTCCGTGGTGGGTGACGACCTCGACCGCGAGGCCAATGGCACCGACTCACCGCGCACGCTCTGGTGGGGCGGCGCGTACTCCGACCTGCTCGCCATGTGCGCCGATGCCTTCCGTGGCGAACTCCTTATCGCAGACCACGAGCCGCGCTCCCTGCGCAAGAGCACGGCGCTGGTCGGCAAGGCCCGGGCCGTTCGACTCATGGCGCTGCCAGACCTATCCCGCGATGCCGGCGTGAT
The DNA here is from genome assembly GCF_903166565.1 of Pseudomonas sp. Marseille-P9899. Lineage (NCBI taxonomy): Bacteria > Pseudomonadati > Pseudomonadota > Gammaproteobacteria > Pseudomonadales > Pseudomonadaceae > Pseudomonas > Pseudomonas sp. Marseille-P9899. Next base: position 141,756 of record NZ_CAESCG010000003.1, on the reverse strand, counting down.
CGAGACGCTGCTCCAACGCGCGGTGCTGCGCGACATCGACGGCTACCTCGCCCTGGAGGAAAAGCTGCGCTTCGGGATCGAGCGTTCTCCTGCCGTAGCGACAGGCTGGGCCAGCCGGATCGTCATGGACTTCACCCTGAACCGGGTCAGCGCCGAAGCCGAGCAGCAACTGCTGGCCGAGGCCTTCCGAGCACTCAGCCTGACCGGCGCCGTTATCTGCGGGGTACTGGTGAGCGACGAGCCATTGGCGTCCCTGCACAACGTCCGCTCCGCGCCGGCCGGTGCACCGCTCAGGATTCTATCCGAGACCGCCGTCATTGCTGCCTTCGAACGCGCGGGTTTCCACGGGATAACCCTGCATTGGTCGGCGACGGCCCACGAAGCCATCGACAGGATCGGTGATGCTGAAGTCCGGATGTGCACGGTGCAGGCCTACAAGGGCAAGCAAGGACCTTGCTGGGAGCTGGGCCAGGCCGTCATGTACCGGGGGCCGTGGCGCGAAGTCCGTGACGACGATGGTCACGTGTATCGGCGCGGGGAGCGCGTCGCGGTGTGTGCCAAGACCTACGACCTCATGATGCGGGCACCCTATGAAGGTTCGTTCCTCGGACTGCGCAGCGTGAACGAGCCGCCACTGGCCGAAGCGGTGCTGTTCGACTGCAATACGCCGGCATTGAGAGACCCGAAGGTGACCAAGGGGTTGGCACCGTTTGAAGGGGCTCAAGCGGCAGCTTGCTGCTCGGGTTCAACTGGATGCTGCTGACGCCCTGTCAGTAGCGATTGTCGCGAGGGGCCGTCTGGGCCATATAATCCCCAACCGGCCTCTCATACGCACCCACCAAGCGCTGACGGGGTCACAATCAGCAGGGAGTGCGGACTATGGAACATGTCGAAAACACCTGGCAGGGGCTTGAGGACTTTCTCCAGACAGCCCCGGCTCGGGATCTGGACATCGACTGTACGGCCGTAGGTATCGCCTCCGTCAAAGGGCCCACGGTCCACTTCAAGGAAATCCTCTTCCTCGAAGGAGAGATTCACGAAGACCCTGAAACCCTGCAAAGCCACTGCGCTTCGCTTGTTGCACTCTGGGCTGCGGTCAAGGCCCCCTCCCTCATCGACCTCGGCCAGTGCTCCTGCATCGGTCGCCGCCTGCTCCTTCAGGAGCCGACCCTGGGCAGACGCTTCGCCATTCACGCTACCGAGATAAACGACAGTACCCTGCTGTTTGCAGTCATTAGCTCGACCAAGCGCTGGAAGGATGTCGAGACGGTCAAATGCCTGATAACGGAGCTGGTGGCGCTTGCCGATCATGTCAGTGACAAGAACCACTTGAGAGCCGAAGAGACCGAGGCCCAGCAGGACACCGGTCTGAACTGGTATCAGTTCACAAGTCGCGAAGTAGAAATCCTGAAGCTGGTTGCCGCTGGGAACAGTAACAAGCAGATCGCCCGCGAACTGGGCTCAAGCCCTAACACTGTGCGGAACCAGATTCATGCGCTGTTCAGGAAGGCGGAGGTGACTAATAGGACTGAGTTGGCGTTGAGGGTTGCTGCGGCAACCTAATGTTGCGCGCCTCAGGACGGGGTCAGGCGGGCCGTCACCCAAAAGCCTGGTGAGGCGTGCGACTTAACACGACCCTTTCGTCATCTGCGTCTCGCCTGAGTACATCAGGGCCTGTGATCTGAGATAACGAGAGCGGCCCGCACTTCGGAACCAGTTCGGCACCACGCAGAATGTGATGAAAACCGGATCACCACAGGATGCCTGTATGGACCGGACACATGGTGCCCTAATGCGTCCTATTTTTCTCACTGTGCAATCGGTTTGCCATCATGTCGTCGCTTGCTTGCTTGCGCACTCAAAAAGCGTGCTATACCCAGATCAAGGATCGTGGTACTCAGCCGATAGAGGATGTATCAGGAGGGGCGTAGCTCGACCGCTCGTCAGCTACTTTGGGACGCCCCACTGGTTCTATTGACTAAAGGATACATGCGCCCATAATTTCGCGCCCGCGAACCCGTAATGCCCATGGATGGCGCAAGAGAGGTGACTCTTGATTTTTTCCGAACAAAAAGTAGCCCACATGGCGGCTTTCTTTTTGGCTCGCCGCGAGGGCCCAATGGCCCACATCAAGCTGATGAAGCTGCTCTATTTGGCTGATCGCTTGAGCATGGAACGTTATGACGCTCCTATGTCAGATGATGCCCAGTGCAACATGAAAAACGGTCCAGTTCTGTCTGCAACCTTCGACCTGATGAAAGGCACCCGCAGAAGTGAAGCATGGAGCTCGTTCATTTCCCCAATCGACGATAACGAAGTGACTCTGCAGAGAGACTTTGCATGGGATGAGCTTGATGAGTTGTCTCGGGCCGATTTGAAAATTCTCGACGAAGTGTTCGTCAAGTTCGGTCACATGAAGCGCTGGGACCTAGTGGAGTATGTCCATACTCTTCCTGAATGGGAGAACCCAGGCGACACCAGCAAGCCGATCGACACTGAAGTAACCTTCAAATCCTTTGGGCTCAACGAGATGCAAGCTCATGAAAAGGTGGGGATGCTTCGAAGCCGCAAGTTGCTTGGTTTGAAACTCGCTGAGATGAAGTAATGCCGCCAAGGACTGTCTTTCAGCAGGGAACGCTCTTCATCCTCACTGGCCCTACACACCACCTGCACGTCGTTATGAACGATCCGGTTCACTGCGGAGAGTTGAATGATATGAGCGTGCTGGTGGTGAATTTCTCAACTGTTCAGCCCGGAGCCTTTCATGATCCTGCATGCGTGCTCCAGGCAGGCTGCCATCCGTTCATCACTCGCGAGAGCTTTGTCGTCTATAGAGGGGCCACTGTGCTGAGAGTCCCGCGCCTGGAAGACCAGATTATCGCAGGGCATGTACGACCCGACTCGCCTGTCAGCCAGAACGTATACAACCAAGTCCGAGCCGGCTTCGATGTGTCAGACTTGGTTGCAGCTAAAATCTCTCGCTATCTACGCAGACACGGCATCTAGGTATCTGCGATCAGGTCCGGAAGGTGACTTGGCGGGACGGTTGCGTCTAGAAGCTAGTGTTTTGTGCCAACAAAGCCGCCTGTGATGGCGGCTTTTTGGTGTAAAGGTCTTACGAGGGTCAAGTTTTAACCAATCGTAGATTGGGCTTCTTTCTTGGTACGGTAACCGGTTGAGCTGCCAAGTCTCCGCTTATGGCAACGGGAGCCATACTGAACAGGATCGGAATCAGGTCATCGACCGCGACATCCAACTCTCTTGCAATTCCGCTCAAGGAGCGACCAGTATCTCTAGCGAGCCCCAAGACTTTTTGAAGCACCTGTGACGTTTCTCTCTGAGAACTCTCCGGCTCCTGAGTTCTGGCCCCCATCGTGGAAAGCTCGATACAGATACTTCTATAGATCCACTCCGAGAGGACGCTGGTTTTGTGAAGGCGGTAGGCCAACGCCATCGCCGAGACATTCCAGAGCTTTTTGGCGCGCACAATGTCCTTTACAGAGCGAATGTTCCAGCCGTGAGCGAGGATGCTTTGATAGGGCATGAGAAAGGCTGACGCGAAAGCATTCGCCTCGTTCTCCACCTCTTTACCCTTGTTGCTGCCATGTCTGTGCAACACCAAGTGCCCGAGCTCATGGGCGGCATCAAACCGACTCGCCTCTGCAGACTTCTGGGTATTCAGGAAAACGAACGGCGTGGTGCCTTTTCTCCAACAAGAAAATGCGTTGACCTGATTGGTTTCTTCGGCCAAGGAAAAAACTCTGACGCCCTTCAGCTCAAGAAGGTGTACCAGATTTCTAATGGGTAGCTGACCTAAACCCCACTCAACACGTACCGCCTCTGCAGCGGCCTCGGGATCCATACCGGAACAGTCCGGAACCATAGGGCTCGGCAAGTTAAATCGCGAATCGATCCAGTCGCTTAGCATGTACGCAATACCACCGGCGGCAAGAGCTGCATCACGCTGGCCAGCAGTCATTCGTGAAAAAGAACGGAAGCTCGCATTTTCTTCCGTTGGGGCCTCTACATCGCGACCACTAAAAAACGTAATCGGGAAGCCAAGGGCCTGGGCAATGTTGCCCAAGCTCTCTTCTGTTGGGAGTTGATCCCCACTCTCGTACAAAGAAATCGTCTTGCTGCTGAGCAATGTTGCGTCCGCAAGCGATTTCTTGGTCCATCCACGGCGTTGACGAGCTAGCACCAAACGGGCCGGATTGAAATCGCTTATGTCGTTCATGTTCTCGGTGTCACAGGAATATCGATAGAGGGACTGGTGTCCGACCCACCGAAATCTTCGGGGGCATTAAGGTTCAGGGGCGGCATGATAAAGCGCGGCTGCCATCCGTCAACCTTGCCGTTGTCGGCCATGTTCATCGGCCTAGAGAGCTCGTAATGCACAGTTTGATTTTCCACATCTACGTAGAAAAGCAGCATCCAAAGGATCTGCTCAGCAGTCGTGTCCAGTGGGAGTCGTTGCCTATCGCTGAGTTCCACCGGGAACATGTCCAACTGGCGAACATTGTAGTGAACGCTGCGACTGGTCCGGTTGCCTCTCTTGTTACGTGTAAGCGGTATGGCATAGGGGTTGCCCGTATTCTCATCACCGCAACACAGCGTGATCGCATGCTTGTTATCCGGGGAAACAATCCGTGGCTGATTGCTAGGATCCGTGGGCTTCCAGCCTTTGGGAATGGTCAACGCACGAAGCGCCTCCGTGCCGTAGATCCAAGCCAATGTGCCCCTAGAGCCTTTCGGCTGCAGCGGGCCGGCATTCGAGGCTACGCGGTAGCACTGGAGAGCAATAGTGCGTAGCTCTTCAGCGGTAATGCCCAGCAGACGCTCAATCGCTTGCTCAGGTGGCAAGCTCTCGACTTGATCCAGAAAATCCATGGCCATATGGGGAACTCTCTTGTCGGGTTCCGATTTTTATACATCATTCGATGTAGAAAAAAAAGAAGCGCACTAAGAGTCACTTCGGACGCCTACTGGCGAGTTTGAGAGAAAAATGGGGCGGATAGAATCGCCAGCCCAACGCCGAATCAAGTGACCTCCGCCTCCAATGACTCGCAAGTAACTTGCGGTCGGCCATTGATCCGATCACTCCAGCCAGATGAGGAATCTGAAGCAAAAAGGGGCAGAAATCCTAATGTTTCCCAGCATGTAAACCAGCCGGAGAGTCGGATCCAAGCTCGAACTCTTTCGAAATTCAGATTCTCCATCTTGCTAGCCCTGCGCTAGCCCGCCCCAAAAATAAAAAAGGCCTGCATCGCTGCAAGCCTTGATTTTACTGGTGCCGGAGACAGGAATCGAACCTGCGACCTTCGCGTTACGAGTGCGCTGCTCTACCGACTGAGCTACACCGGCGTGGCGCCAACGCTACCACTGCCGTGAGCCTTGCGCAATTCACTGTTTAATAAGGCTATTGATCCTTCGCCTCGCAACCTTTCGGCGCTTGGTCAGTACCGATGTCGGTGCTACAGCTCCAGCCGGTGGCCGAACGGGTCAGGGTCAAGGTTTTGCCAAGCACCGGCGCCGGTGCGTCCACCAAGGTACAGGCGATACTGCCGGTGCCGTTGGCGGCTACCGCCGTGGCGCTGATGGTGCAGTTCGCGGTGCGTTCCTGGCCGCCAATCTGGGTGACATTGGCAATGTCCGCGCCCTGGGTCAGTCGAACCTCGAAACCGGTCTTCAACGCACTGATTTCGGCAAGGCCGGCAGTCGCCTTGGCCTGTGCCTGATGGTTGGTGTAGAGCGGCATGGCGATGGTCGCCAGCAGGCCAATGATCGCCACAACGATCATCAGCTCGATCAATGTAATACCGCGTTGCCCCTTCATGGATGCATTCCCCAATTACTGAAACTTCAAGTCATATCGGTCGGTTGTGCCGACAAGCGCGCCAGTAGGCCCGAGCCGACACCTTTTGTCACCCTGCCAGGCAGGACCGCCAGGGCAGCTCGACTACTCTAGTGCGGGCCGGGAAGCACTGCCGGCTGGAGCTGTTACGGGAATTGTGTTTGGCCAATTGCTACAAGGACGTCGCCATAACCATGAAAACCAGAACCTACAACTGGCAGGGAGTCGATCGGAACGGCGCCCGGGTCAGCGGCCGCAGCGATGGGCAAAGCCCGGCGCTGATCAAGGCCATGCTGCGCAAACGCGGCATCCATACCACTCGCATCCACCATTCGCGCCGCGTCTCGACGCTGAAGTTCTCGCGGCAGATCAGCGCGGCGCAACTCACCCAGTTGAGCCGCCACCTGGCGACCCTGTTCCAGGCAGGCATTCCTCTGCTGCACGGCCTGGACATAATCGCCGAAGGCAGCAAGAACACCCGCATGATCACGCTGCTGCACACCCTCAAGCGCGATATCAGCGCCGGCCACAGCCTGGCCGAAGCCCTGCGCAAGCACCCGCGCTACTTCGACACGCTTTACTGCAATCTGGTGGCGGTCGGCGAAGCCTCCGGGCGCCTGGATACCCTGCTGGAGCAACTGGCAACCTTCCAGGAAAAACGCGCCACCCTGCGGGCGCGGATGAAGAAGGCGATGATCTACCCGCTGCTGGTGCTGATGGTGGGCCTGGGGGTGTCGAGCCTGCTGTTGCTCCAGGTGGTGCCGCAGTTCGAAGTGCTGTTTGCCGGCATGGGCGCGGAGTTACCGGCGTTCACCTTGATGGTGATTGGCCTGGCCGACTGGCTGTCCAATCACATCCTGCTGATGGCGGCCTTGTTGCTGGCTGGAGGCATCACGGTGCAACAGGCCTTTCGCCGCCACCTTAAATTCCACCTGTGGCTGCTGCGCCTCGGTCATCGCCTGCCCTTGATCCGCACCCTGCTGCAACACGCAGCGCTGGCCCGCTTCGCGCGGACCTTGTGCACCTGCTTCGCGGCGGGCATCCCCTTGGTCGAGGCCCTCGGACCGGTGGCCAGAGCCTGCGGCAACGCGCTATATGAACAGGCAATTCTTCGCCTGCGCCACGACCTCGGCAATGGCCTCTCGATGAGCGCGGCGATGCGCGCCAACCCACTGTTCCCCAACCTCTGCGTACAGATGTGCGGTATCGGAGAGACATCCGGCACGCTGGACGATATGCTCGAACGCATCGCCAACCACCACGAACAGGCCATTGATCAATTGATCGAAAACCTCACCAGCCTGCTCGAACCAGTGATCGTGCTGATACTGGGGCTTCTGATCGGAAGCCTGGTGATTGCCATGTACTTGCCGATCTTCCAGTTGGGTGACGTGATCTGAACATGAACCTGTGGGACACCCTCGCCAGCCAGCCGCTGGCCTATCTGGGGAGCGCCCTGCTGCTGGGCCTGATCGTCGGCAGCTTCCTCAATGTGCTGATCCATCGCCTGCCGCTGATGCTCGAACGCCAATGGCGCGACGACGCCCGCCAGGCACTGACGCTGCCGATGCAGCCGAGCGAGCGTTTCGACCTGTTTCTCCCGCCTTCGCGCTGCCCGCATTGCCAGCAGCGCATCCGTCCCTGGCAAAACATACCGCTGATCAGCTATCTGTTCTTGCGGGGTCGCTGCTCCGGCTGCAAAGCGCACATCAGTCTCCGCTATCCCCTGACCGAACTGGCCAGCGCCGGCCTGACCCTGTTCGCCGCCTGGCACTTCGGTTTCAGCGCCAGCGCGGCGGCGTTCATGCTGTTGAGTTGGGGACTGCTTGCGCTGAGCCTGATCGACATCGAACACCAACTGCTGCCCGATGCGCTGGTTTTGCCGTTGTTGTGGCTGGGGCTGATCTTCAATGCGTTCGGGCTGTTCGTGCCGTTGGAACAGGCGCTATGGGGCGCGGTGATCGGGTATGTCAGCCTGTGGTCGGTGTACTGGCTGTTCAAACTGATCACCGGCAAGGAAGGCATGGGCTATGGCGACTTCAAGCTGTTGGCACTGCTCGGCGCCTGGGGCGGTTGGCAAATTCTGCCGTTCATCCTGTTCTTTTCGTCGTTGCTGGGGGCCATTATTGGCCTGATCCTGCTGCGCCTGGCCGGTAAACGCGCCAGTACGCCGATACCTTTCGGCCCCTATATGGCCCTGACAGGCTGGATCGCACTGCTCTGGGGTGGTCAAATAACCACTTCCTATCTGCATCTCGCTGGATTTTGATGACAACGCCCGCTTTCACCCCCTGGATTCTCGGCCTCACCGGAGGCATCGGCAGCGGCAAAAGCGCAGCCGCGCAACGCTTCGTCGAGCTGGGCGTGCACCTGGTGGACGCCGACCAGGCCGCCCGCTGGGTGGTCGAACCCGGTCGCCCGGCGCTGGCCAGCATTGTCGAACGCTTCGGACCCGGCGTACTGCTGGAAGACGGCCAGCTCAATCGCGCCGCGCTGCGCGAGCTGATCTTCGCCGACCCGGAACAACGCCGCTGGCTGGAAGCCCTGCTGCATCCGCTGATCGGCCAGGAGATTTTCAGCTACCTGGCCAAGGCCGAATCCCCTTACGCCGTGTTCGTCTCGCCATTGATGGTCGAGTCGGGCCAGTACCAGCGCACCGACCGCCTGTTGGTGATCGACGCGCCGCAAAACTTGCAGATCGAACGCACCCTGCTGCGCGACCAGACCAGCCCGGAGCAGGTCCAGGCCATCCTCAAGGCCCAGGCCAGCCGCGAAGAGCGCCTGCGCCATGCCCATGATGTGCTGGTCAATGACCGCGACCTGGCCTGGCTGCATTCGGAAGTCGACCGCCTGCACCACTTTTACCTGACTTTGCGAGGAGGCCGAGCATGAGCCAGCCGCTGAACGTTGATTGCCCAACCTGTGGCGCCCCTGTCGAATGGAGCGCTACCAGCCCGAACCGACCGTTTTGTTCCGATCGCTGCAAACTGATCGACCTGGGCGCGTGGGCCGCCGAGGAGCACAAGATTCCAGTCGCGCCGGATGCTGAGGACGAATTGTTCTCCGGCGAATTCGACCCGCGCGAGCCGCATTAAGGCTCCGGTCCGTCATCCTTCCACGGGGCCTGCAAATAGCGGGTCCTGTTGAACGTCTCCAGCCATTCCGGGCAGAACACCACCAGCGCGCTGACCACCATCCCGTTGATAAAGGCCTCAGGGAAGAGCACCAGCCACAGGTAGCCGATAAAGTCCTCCAGCCACACTGGCATCACGAAGCGCCCATCCAGCCACAGCACGCCCAGGCTTGCCAGCAGGCACACCAACGCCGACAGCGCCGCGGCAAAGAATCCCGAACAGAAGATATAAACGAACAGATTGCGTGGTTGTGCCCGCTCCACAAGCATCGCGCAGACCTCGGTGACCAGCACCGGAAGCCCGATCAACAACACGCCATTGACGCCCATCGCCGCCAGATCCGGGCGCCCCAGCAACACCAGGCCGTTCTGCGCCATGACCGCACCGAGCACGGCCAATGGCCAGTCCAGCAGCAGGGTCACGGCGGTCATGCCGATGAAGTGATAGGACAGGCCGGTCTCGAAATCCCGCCGTACCAGCCAGAGCGCGAACAACGCGAACACCGTGCCTAGAAACAGGTGCTGGCGCCGGCTGTCGGTGAACAGCTCGACCCAACGGGTACTCGCCACGGCCCAGGCCAGCAGCGGCACGAAGATGATCCAGCCGAGGGTCAGGCTCAGATCCGACAGCAGTTGTGCACCAATCACGGCAGGCAGCCCTTCTTCACGGGGGATTCTGGCAGTCTACACCCGGCTCGCCGGCGTTCCCTGCGCTGGCGCAGCTAAAACCGACCAGAATCAGCCACTTGCTCCCTCAAAGCGGAATTGGGCGCTAAGCTTGTTTCCTATGGATGACTCAGACTACCTGCGCCTGCTCACCATTCAGGCCGAACAAGCCAATGCGTTTCTCTCCAATGCCCGCAAATGGGAGCGCGAGCGTTGGGTCTGCCAACGCCTGCTGCAAGGCTTGAACATTCCCTACCGTAGCGAGGATTTCACCGCCGCCGGCCAGGAGCCGCCTGACGTTTTGTTCCGCGACGCGGCGTTCGAGGTGTTTTTCGTGCTGGACGAGGGCCGTCGCCTGAACGACGAATGGCGCGAAGAGCTGCAGCGTCGGCGCAGCGCGTTCTCGTTGTCGCAACTGGTCCGTCGCGAAGCTCGCCCACGACGCATCGGCGCGCCCGAGTTGCTCCAACGGCTGGCCCCCACCCTGCGCAAAAAAGCCCATAACTACCGCGAACGCGGGCTGGACCTGGGTGAGCTGGACATCATTGCCTTCGCCAGCCTCAAGCGCGAAACCCTCGACCTCAACAGCCACTTCCCGCCGCCCACCGAGTACCTGCGCCAGGGCTGGCGCTCCCTGTCGCTGGTCGGCCCGACCTTCGCCCGGGTGATCTTCGCTCACCCTGACGCGCCCGATTTTTTGCGCGGAAACCTGGGGCGCAGCATTGTCTTCGACGTTGGCATCAGCCTCTGATCCGTCCTCCTGCTAAAGCGGGATGGCATAAATCCGGCGCCGGTGATACAAAGCGCAATCATTCGCTATTGATGCGAGCTTTTGCCGGCAGGTACGCCAGTGGCAAGCGACTACAGTGAACCCTGTAGCTTTCCCACAACTCCAAGCGTCTACCTGCCGAGGCCATCATGACCAGCCGCCTGACCCCCGAAGACCAGCGACGTGTCGATCAGTACCTGCAAGCCCCCCAACACCAAGTCGAGCGCAAGCCTTTCCGGCCCTGGCTGCTCCTTGCGTTGGTCGTGGGCGTGACCGTGATACTGGGGCTGTTGAGCCGCCTCCTGAGTTTGTTGGTGCTATGAGCTGCCTTGCGCTCGCCCACTTCGCCCGCCCCACGCGGCCGACCCGTCAGGACCCGAATTCCGTAAACCTTATGAGATATCTCCATGACTCACCGTATCGTGATTGTCGGCGGCGGCGCCGGCGGCCTGGAACTGGCGACCCGCCTGGGCAAGACCCTGGGTAAAAAGGGCACGGCCAGTATTACCCTGGTCGACGCCAACCTGACCCACATCTGGAAACCGTTGCTGCACGAAGTCGCAGCAGGCTCGCTGAATTCCTCCGAGGACGAACTGAACTACGTGGCCCAGGCCAAGTGGAATCACTTCCAGTTCCAGCTCGGGCGCATGAGCGGGCTTGATCGCTCCATCAAGCAGATCCAGTTAGCCGCCACCCTCGACGAAGATGGCCGCGAGCTGCTGCCCGCGCGCACCCTGGGTTACGACACCCTGGTCATCGCCGTCGGCAGCAACACCAACGATTTCGGCACCTTGGGCGCCGCCCAGCACTGTCTGTTCCTCGACACCCGCAAGCAGGCCGAGCGCTTCCACCAGCAACTGCTGAATCACTACCTGCGCGCCCACGCTGGCGATCAGGCCAAGGAAAAGATCAGCGTCGCCATCGTCGGTGCCGGCGCCACCGGCGTCGAGCTGGCCGCCGAGCTGCACCACGCCGCCCATGAGCTGGCAGCCTATGGCCTGGACCGGATCAAGCCGGAAGACATGCACATCACCATCATCGAGGCCGGGCCGCGAGTTCTGCCGGCGCTGCCAGAGCGCATCAGCGTGCCGGTGCACAAGACCCTGGAAAAACTCGGCATCACGGTCATGACCAACGCCTCGGTCAGCGAAGTCAACGCCGACTGCCTGAAGACCGCCAATGGCGATGTCATCGAAGCCAGCCTGAAAGTCTGGGCTGCAGGCATCCGCGCCCCCGCCTTCCTCAAGGACATCGATGGCCTGGAAACCAACCGGATCAATCAACTGGTAGTACGTCCTACCCTGCAAACCACTCTGGACGACAACATTTTCGCCTTCGGTGACTGCGCCGCCTGCCCACAGCCGGGCAGCGCCCGCAATGTACCGCCACGGGCACAGGCCGCTCACCAGCAAGCATCGCTGCTGGCAAAGAGCCTCAAGGCTCGTCTGGAAGGGAAACCGCTGGCGACCTACACCTACCTCGACTACGGCTCGCTGGTGTCGCTGTCGCGCTTCTCGGCGGTGGGGAACCTGATGGGCAACCTGACCGGCAGCGTCATGCTGGAAGGCTGGTTGGCGCGGATGTTCTATGTGTCGCTGTACCGCATGCACCAGATGGCGCTGTACGGGACGTTCCGGACCTTGATGCTGATGCTCGGTAGTCGCATTGGCCGGGGAACCGAGCCGCGCCTGAAGTTGCACTGATCCGCATTTTGGGGCTGCAATGCAGCCCCAAAATCGTTAGACGCTAGTGATGCGCACCATGCGCGTCACCCGGCGTCCCATCCAGCGAAATCCGCACGTTCTGCATCATGCCCTGGTCCTCATGATCGAGGATGTGGCAGTGCAGCACGTACTCACCGATGTAGCGCTGGTAGCGGGTATTCACATAGAGGGTGTAGTACTTGCCATCCTCAGTCATGGGTTTGACGAACAGCGTGTCCTTCCACACGCCCTTGAGACCGGCGTACTGCGCGTCGGGATTATCCTTGTCGAGGTTATCCACAACGCCTGGATCACTGAGATCGGTCACGCCGTCTGGCGCGATGATCTTCTGGATCTGGAACGGGTTGACGTGGATGTGGAACGGATGGCCCGCCACGGCTGATTGCAACACCCACTTCTGCGCATCACCCAGCTTCAGCTCGCGATTGACCACGGCCGGGTCGTACGGCTGGGCATTCTCCGCCGTAGTGCCGATGGCGAACTCGGTGACGCCCTTTTTGTTCTTGCCAATCTTGAACACCAGTTGCTGCACGTCCTTCACCAGCTCGCTTTCTTCGATGGTGCGATGAGGCACGAAGCTGGTCAGCAGAAGGTCTTTCTTCAGGTCGGCCACCACTTGCTCGCGAACCGGGCCTTCCGGCATGTTCGCCTGGGCAGCAGCGATCAGCACGTTGCTGATGTGGTTTTTCTTGTCAGTCACGGCCTGGCCGGCCTCGGCATCGACGAAGCCCAGCAATTGGTGATCGCTGGTGAGCTGGGTCACGTTACCCGCAGGTGCTTCGGAACGATCGATCACGCAGTAGCGACCTTTCTCCGGGAAGGCAATCAACAGGTCGTTGCGATAGCCGGGTTGCAGGGTCAGCAGCTCCTTGCTCTGGGCCTTGGCCATGGTCAGGCCGTCTGCGGCGATGACCTGGTACGGCACCACTTCGCCATTACAGTTCTGCTCAATGAACTTCTGCGAGTCGGCCGCCGCCACACCCGCCAGGCTCTGGGACGCAGCGCTGTCCTTGAGTTTGACGAACTGCAGAGTCACGGTTTCGCGGATACCGGCGTGCACCAGACGCCAGCGTTGCACTTCCCCGGTACGCGCCTCGAACGTAGGCTGGACCATGCCATTCACGCTGGTGTAACGACCCGACTTACCCCACTCGCCCGGCCCGAATGCGTCGTACGACTCCACCACGCCCGTTTCGCCGGAGCTACAGCTCCAATCCACATCACCGTCTTTGGTTCGCTTGGTTTTGCCGTCCTTTCCGAGGCAGACGTAAGGAATTTGCTGAAGCACCACCAGGCGCTCGACAAAATCCTGGCCCTGGATCGGCTTGAGCAGGGTATCGATATCGCCGTTGGACTCCGAGGTGGGCAAACGATCGCCACGAATCACCAACGCCCCTGCCATGCCGCTGCCGACTTGCAGCGCCGTCGAGCCGTGCAGGTGCGGGTGATACCAGAAGGTGCCGGCCGGGTGATCCGCCGGGATGTTGTATTCGTACTGGAATTTCTGCTTCGGCTTGATCTTCAACAGCACGTTGTCACTGTTGCCTGCCGGGCTTACCCACAGGCCGTGAGAGTGCAGGTTGGTGCCGTTGAAGCAGTGCGGCTTGTTGATTGGCAGATCGCTGGCGGTGCAACTGTCTTCCGGTGGAAGACGGTTATCCAGGTTGATCCGCACGGTGTCGCCTGGCGTGACATTGATGGTTGGCGCCACAAACGGGGTGCGTGGGTCGACGCCGGTGCCTTTGTAGCTGCGCAGATGGACCGGCACAGAGTTCTGGGTGGCCGGGTCATAAATGGTGCTGTCGGTGTAGTCGATCACCAGATTCAGCAGACGCTCTTTACCGGCGTGAGGATTGACCACCGCGCCAGCCGGCGCTTCGGCTTTCATCAGCAAGGTGCCGCGGGCGGTCTTGAGCGTCGGTGCGACCTGCTCGATGGAAGGTGGGTTGGCAAAGGTCCGGGCTTGTTGCTCTGCCTGTACCGCTGCGGCGCTGCACATCAGTGCCAATGCGCTCAGGCCAAACGGCCAGCCGTGCCGGCGGCGCGCGTGAAATCCTGTCATGCCAATGCTCCTGCAATATTTTGTCGGGAAACGACAATAAAGCGGACATGAGCAGACTCCCCGCCTGCCACGGCCGCTGTTGGCGCAGGGAAAAGCCCGAGCGGTGAGCTCGACGAGAAGAATTAATGGCTTAGTGCTATCCCTGCCCGCACACCCTAGGGAAAACAGGGGCGTGAGCGCAACAGGAAAAGGTTGAGGCACAAACGAAAAAGGGCACCCTTGCGGGTGCCCTTCTTCTGAATATGGTCGGGGTAAGGGGATTCGAACTCCTGACATCCTGCTCCCAAAGCAGGCGCGCTACCGGACTGCGCTATACCCCGGTAAAAAAAAGGCACCGGTTAAGGCGCCTTTTTCGTGGCTGGACGCTAATGGCGTTCCAACCTTTTAAGATCCAAACCCAGCGAACCGGACTCGAAAATGGTGGGTCGTGTAGGATTCGAACCTACGACCAATTGGTTAAAAGCCAACTGCTCTACCAACTGAGCTAACGACCCAAAAATGGTCGGGGTAAGGGGATTCGAACTCCTGACATCCTGCTCCCAAAGCAGGCGCGCTACCGGACTGCGCTATACCCCGGCTTGAAATTTGGCTCCGCGACCTGGACTCGAACCAGGGACCCAATGATTAACAGTCATTTGCTCTACCGACTGAGCTATCGCGGAACTATCAATTTCAGTACTGCAATTTCGAATGCTGTATCACTACCGCCTCGAACTCTTCGACCTTGTGCATCGCTGCGTTCATGTCTCTGAGGCGCGTCATTCTACAACCTTCAAAACCTTTGTCAACCCCTCAATTTGCATTCAACTTACTGATTTGCAACTTGTTTTCAGATTTCTTCTACCACCGGAAATCTGGGGTGACATACAGCGGGGCGCACTTTACAAGCACTCGAAAGAAAATGCAAAGAAAAAAGGCCTCGAATTTCGAGGCCTTCTCTCAACCCGCCGAAAAATCAGGCGAAAACGATCTCGTCGCCGTCCACCGTGGCGGTAATCGACGTGCCTGGCAGGAAACGCCCGGCAAGGATCGATTGCGCCAGCGGGTTCTCGATCCAGCGCTGGATCGCCCGTTTCAGTGGTCGTGCGCCATAGACCGGGTCGTAGCCGACGGCAATCAGCTTGTCGATGGCTTCCGGGCTCAGCTCCAGGTTCAACTCGCGCTCGGCCAGGCGGCTGCGCAGGCGGCCGAGCTGGATCTGCGTGATACCGGCGATCTGATCGCGGCCCAAAGGCTCGAAGACCACCACCTCGTCGATCCGGTTGACGAACTCGGGCCGGAAGTGCGCGCCCACCGCATCCATCACCGCGGCACGTTGCGCCTCGCGATCACCGACCAGATCCTGGATCTGTGCTGAGCCCAGGTTGGACGTCATGACGATCACCGTATTGCGGAAGTCCACCGTGCGTCCGTGGCTGTCGGTCAGACGACCGTCTTCCAGCACTTGCAGCAACACGTTGAACACGTCCGGATGGGCCTTCTCGACCTCATCGAGCAACACCACCGAATACGGCTTGCGACGCACCGCCTCGGTCAGGTAACCGCCCTCCTCGTAACCGACATAGCCTGGCGGGGCACCAATCAGGCGAGCCACGGAGTGTTTCTCCATGAACTCGGACATATCGATGCGGACCATCGCCTCTTCAGTATCAAAGAGGAACTCCGCCAACGCCTTGCACAGCTCGGTTTTACCGACACCGGTCGGGCCGAGGAACAGGAACGAACCACTTGGCCGGTTCGGATCGGACAGACCGGCGCGGGAACGACGCACGGCGTTGGCCACCGCCACCACCGCCTCATCCTGGCCAATCACCCGCTCGTGCAGCAGGCCTTCCATCTTCAGCAGTTTTTCCCGCTCGCCTTCGAGCATCTTGGCCACCGGAATACCGGTCCACTTCGAGACCACTTCGGCGATTTCTTCCTCGGTCACCTTGTTGCGCAGCAGCTGGTTCTCGGACTTGCCGTGTTGATCGACCATCTGCAGGCTGCGCTCCAGATCCGGTATCACCCCGTACTGCAGCTCGGCCATGCGGCTCAGGTCACCTTTGCGCCGTGCCGATTCCAGCTCCTGACGCGACTGTTCGATTTTCTGCTGGATCTGCGCCGAGCCCTGTACTTCGGCTTTCTCCGACGTCCAGATCTCCTCCAGGTCGGAGTATTCACGCTCGAGCCGGGCAATTTCCTCGGTCAGTTTTTCCAGGCGCTTGATCGCCGCTTCGTCGTCTTCTTTCTTCAGTGCCTGGGATTCCACCTTCAACTGAATCAGACGGCGCTCCAGACGGTCCAGCACTTCGGGCTTGGAGTCGATCTCCATGCGGATGCGGCTGGCGGCTTCGTCGATCAGGTCGATGGCCTTGTCCGGCAACTGACGATCCGTGATGTAGCGATGGCTGAGCTTGGCCGCGGCAATGATCGCGCCGTCGGTGATCGCCACCTTGTGGTGCACTTCATAGCGTTCTTTAAGGCCGCGGAGGATGGCAATGGTGTCTTCCTCGCTCGGCTCTTCCACCAGCACCTTCTGGAAACGTCGCTCCAGCGCCGCATCCTTCTCGATGTATTGGCGATATTCGTTCAGCGTGGTCGCACCGACGCAATGCAGCTCACCGCGGGCCAATGCCGGTTTGAGCATGTTGCCTGCGTCCATGGAGCCTTCGCCTTTGCCGGCGCCGACCATGGTGTGCAGTTCGTCGATGAACAGGATGATCTGCCCTTCCTGCTTGGACAGCTCGTTAAGCAGCGATTTGAGCCGCTCTTCGAACTCGCCGCGGAATTTGGCGCCAGCAATCAGCGCGCCCATGTCCAGCGACAGCAGGCGCTTGCCTTTCAGGCCGTCCGGCACTTCGCCATTGATGATGCGCTGGGCCAGACCTTCGGCGATGGCGGTTTTACCCACGCCAGGCTCACCGATCAGCACCGGGTTATTTTTGGTTCGGCGCTGCAGGACCTGGATAGTGCGGCGGATTTCGTCGTCACGACCGATAACAGGGTCCAGTTTGCCTTCTTCGGCCCGCTTGGTCAGGTCGACGGTGTACTTGTCCAGCGCCTGACGGGACTCTTCGGCGTTGGGGTCATTCACCGCATCGCCGCCGCGCAGGTTGCTGATGGCATTCTCCAGGGCTTTCTTGGTCACGCCCTGGCCGAGCAACAATTTGCCCAGTTTGCTGTTCTCGTCCATTGCCGCCAGCAGCACCAGCTCGCTGGAAATGAACTGGTCGCCTTTCTGTTGGGCAAGGCGGTCAGCCTGATTGAGCAGGCGCGCCAGATCCTGCGACATGTTCACGTCGCCAGTCGGATTCTGGATTTTCGGCAGTTGGTCGAGCTCTTTGCTCAACGCGGTACGCAGGCTGGGCACGTCGAAACCGACCTGCATCAGCAGTGGTTTGATCGAACCGCCCTGCTGATCAATGAGGGCCTGCAACAAGTGCGCGGGCTCGATGGCAGGATGGTCCATACCCACAGCCAAGGATTGGGAATCGGATAACGCCAGCTGTAATTTGCTGGTCAAACGGTCTATTCGCATAAGTTACCTTCCTTAATAGGGCAGGCCGGAGCGATGGACACACCTGATGAAGAGAAGCCTGCCTGAGATACCACTGTAGATGTGGATCATTTTGGAAGATTCAAGGCTGACGCCGTTGACTCAGGTCAGTTGGGTTCGAGCCAGACCAGCGAGGCGAAGCGACCCGTGTGCGGATTGCGTCGATAAGAGAAGAAGCGCGAATCGGTCACTGTGCAGTAACCACCGCCATACACAGCCTCGACACCCCGCGCAGCCAGGCGAATGCGCGCCAGGGCATAGATGTCGGCCATGAACTTGCCTGGCTGGGCGCCAGGCACGAAAGCCGAAGCGGCTTGAGGGTGAATGGCCATGAACGCCTCGCGAACCTCGGCGCCCACTTCGAAGGCCTGCGGCCCGATGGCCGGACCCAGCCAGACCAGAACGTCCTTGGGATCCACCGCCAGGGTGTCCAGCGTGGCTTCCAGCACACCGCCCGCCAGACCGCGCCAGCCGGCATGTGCTGCGGCGACCCGGGTGCCCGCGCGATCACAGAACAGCGCGGGCAGACAGTCGGCGGTCATCACCGTGCAGGCGATACCGGGAATATCTGTCCAACTGGCATCGGCTTCAGCAATCACCTGCGGATTGGCATAAGCCACAGCAAGGCCATGCACCTGCTTGAGCCAGGCTGGACGAACGGTACATTCTTCGGTCAGGCGTCGACGGTTTTCGGCCACCGCTGCCGGCGCATCGCCAACATGGTCACCGAGGTTGAGCGTGTCGTAAGGCACCTGGCTGGTCCCGCCCGCGCGCGTTGTCACGCACGCCCTGACCCGGGCTGGCGCTGGCCAGTCCGGAATCAGCAGGCTGGGAGCCAGGAGGCTCATCCGACGAACGCCTCGCGGTCTTGCTTGAGCAGCGACAGCATCCAGACGAAATCATCCGGCAGCGGCGATTCCCACTTCATGCGCTGACCGGTGGTCGGATGTGCGAGTTCCAGGAAGCGCGCGTGCAGGGCCTGACGCGGGAAGGTCTTGAGTGCGTCAACCATGGTGGGGTTGGCGGCTGGCGGAATGCGGAAACGCCCGCCATACACCGGATCACCTACCAGCGGGAAGTTGACGTGAGCCATGTGCACCCGAATCTGGTGGGTACGCCCGGTCTCCAGCTTGACCCGCACATGCGTGTGGGAACGGAAGCGTTCCAGAACACGGTAGTGGCTGATGGCCGGCTTGCCGCTGTCCATCACCGCCATGCGCTGGCGTTGCGAACCGTGGCGACCGATAGGGGCGTTGATCTTGCCACCAGCAGTCACCACGCCCACCACGATGCACTCATAGATGCGGCTGACCGTGCGACTCTGCAACTGCGCGACCAGATTGGTCTGCGCTTCCAGGGTCTTGGCCACCACCATCAGGCCGGTGGTGTCCTTGTCCAGCCGATGGACGATGCCGGCACGCGGCACATTGATGATGTCCGGGACGTGGTGCAACAGGGCATTGAGCAGGGTGCCGTCGGCATGACCGGCAGCCGGGTGAACCACAAGGCCGGTCGGCTTGTTGATCACCAGGATCTGGTCGTCTTCGTAGACGATGTCCAGCGCGATGTCCTGGGCGATCCACTCGCCCTGGGCTTCCTGCTCGGCCTCGAGGGCCAGGATGGCACCGCCATGGACGATGTCACGCGGGCGCACGACATTGCCATCGACGGTCAGTAGGCCCTCTTTGATCCAGGCGGATAGGCGCGAGCGCGAGTGCTCAGCGAATAATTGGGCGGCGACTTGGTCGAGGCGTTGACCGCCCAATTCGGACGGCACCTCTGCGCTAAGTTGAATGATCTCGGACATGCTCGAATCAGGCGACGGCACAGCCTTTGGTTTCGGCTGCGCGCTTGTGGTTAAATACGGCGTCTTTTGCCCCGAGGGTTCCACGGGGCGCTCATCATAACAGGACGGCCACGCCCAAGACAGCGGCCGTCATAGGGACGCAAGCCGCCATGCAAGTGAAACACCTGCTGCTGATCGCCATCCTCGGACTGACCGCTGCTTGTTCTTCGAAGGAAGTCGTCGACGAAAACCTGAGCGAAGCCGAGTTGTACCAGCAGGCGCAAGCTGACCTGGACAACCACAGCTATACCAGCGCCACCGCGAAACTGAAGGCACTGGAGTCGCGTTATCCGTTCGGTCGCTACGCCGACCAGGCGCAACTTGAGCTGATCTTCGCGAACTACAAGAACGCCGAGCCTGAAGCGGCCAAGTCCGCGGCAGAGCGTTTCATTCGCCTGCACCCCCAGCACCCGAACGTCGACTACGCCTACTACCTGAAGGGCCTGACGTCTTTCGACCAGGACCGTGGCCTGCTGGCGCGCTTCCTGCCGCTGGACATGACCAAGCGTGACCCGGGTGCCGCCCGCGACTCGTACAACGAGTTTGCCCAACTGACCAGCCGCTACCCCAACAGCCGCTACGCGCCTGATGCCAAGCAGCGGATGATCTACCTGCGCAACCTGCTGGCTTCCTACGAAATCCACGTTGCCGACTACTACCTGACCCGTCAGGCCTACGTGGCCGCCGCCAACCGCGGTCGCTATGTGGTCGAGAACTTCCAGGAAACCCCATCGGTCGGCGACGGCCTGGCCGTGATGGTCGAGGCCTACCAGCGCCTGCACCTGGACGACCTGGCTGCCACCAGCCTGGAAACCCTGAAGCTCAACTACCCTGATCATCCGAGCCTGGTTGACGGTCAGTTCGTGCCGCGTCAGGAAGAAGCCGACAACCGCGGCTGGCTGTCCAAGGCAACGCTGGGCCTGATCGAAACCGCCGCGCCGCTGCCGCCGGGTGAAACCCGCGCCAACCAGGACGTGATCAAGCAATACGAAGATGCCAAGGAAGCGATTCCGGAAGATCTGCTGCCTAAAGACGGTGATGTGATGCAGGAAGAGCATCACGAAGCCGAAGGCAACAATGATGACCGTTCGTGGTTCAGCTACATGACCTTCGGCGTGTTTGACTGATCGCAACGAAATGAAAAAAGGGAGGCTTGGGCCTCCCTTTTTTATTGGCCGCCGTCAGCAGCTCTTCTAAACTGGCGCATCTTCACTGAATAAGCTGGACACCATGGTTCGCCTACTTTTCTGGATTGCCCTGATTGCCGCCGCGTTCTGGCTGTGGCGCAAGTTCAAGGCAGGCAGTACCGCCTCAACCTCCACGCCTCTGGACGCCCCGCTGAAGATGGTGCGCTGCTCTCACTGCGGCGTGCACCTGCCAAACGACCGCGCCCTGCATCGCGGCAACGAGTGGTATTGCAGCACGGCACATCTGGAACAAGGCCCCAGCGACAAACGCTGAGGCCAACGGCTGCCGCCGGTCAGAGCGCTTCCAGGCGCCCGTGAGGCGCATAAGGTGCCGGATCGATGATCGGCTCGCGTCCGCTCAGCAGGTCGCTGAACAGTTGGCAGGAAGCTGGCGCCAGCACCAGACCGTTACGGTAATGCCCGCAGTTCAGCCACAGCCCCTCGCAGCCCGGCACCCGGCCAATGTACGGCACCCCTTCAGGAGAGCCGGGGCGCAATCCCGCCCAATGCCCTACCGGCGTCGCATTCGCCAGCGCCGGCAGCAACTCGATCGCCGAAGCCCGCAGGCTTTGCAGCGCGTCCGGGGTCGGGGTCTTGTCGTAACCGGCATGTTCCAGCGTACTGCCCACCAGAATGTGGCCATCACGGCGCGGGATCGCATAGCGCCCCTTGGCCAGAACCATGCTGGGCAAGAAGTCCTCGGCGCACTTGAACAGAATCATCTGTCCCTTGACCGGCTCCACCGGCAGAGAGAAACCTAGCAGCCGCAGAAGGTCACCACTCCAGGCCCCGGCCGTAAGCACCACCTCATCCGCCTCGATAGTCCCCGCAGTGGTCTGGACGCCGGCAATGCGCTCGCCTTCGCGGATGAAACCGGTGATTTCGCAATGCTCCTGGAGGGTAACGTTGGGCAGCGCCTGCAATGCCGCCTTGAGCGACTTCAACAAGCGCGGATTACGGACGTTGGCAACACCGGCCATGTACACCGCACTGCTGAAGCCCGGCCCGAGCACAGGCACGGCGGCATACGCCTCGGACACCGCGACCTTGCTCAACGGACGCCCTTCCCGCTTCGCCCAGGCCAGCGCCTCGGCTTCGTCATCCAGATCAAGCCAGTACAGGCCGGTCACATGAACCTGCGGGTCAACGGCGGTGCTGCTGAACAGATGTTCGCCAAGCTGTGGGTAGAAAACCTGGGACCAGTGCGCCAAAGCAGTCACCGCCGGGCTGTAGCGCCAGGGATAAAGCGGCGAAACGATACCGCCGCCCGCCCAGGACGACTCACCGCCCAACTCGCCCTTGTCGCACACCACCACCCGCTCGACGTCCTTGGCCAGGTTGAACGCCGTCAGCAGGCCGATCACACCGCCACCCACAATCACTACTTGCTTGGTCATCTGTAGATCCAGTACCCGAAATGAACCGCGGCGCCAGCCCGGCGCCATGAATGACTTCAACCGCCCCAGCAGCCCAGGCCCGCGTCTTCGCCGCGCGAAGGATTGGACCGCACGCCTCGATGATCAAGCTCGAAATCGCCGCAGGCGTCAGAAGCCATGGCCGCGTCGACCCGCCGTCTGGCAGTCAGGACGTAACTATCGGCTTCGCGCTTGGCATACAGGCTGTAGTGGGCGTTTCCGTCCGGCAGTCGGGCCGTTCCCGCTTCGGAGTCGGTATAGCGACCGGTGCGGGAGTGGTGCTGCTCCAGGTGCTGCGCGCTTTCGAACAAGATCCCGGCTATTTCCGTGCGCGCGGCCTTTTTGACCATTTCGCTGTAGCTGGGGTAGGCAATGCTCGCCAGCATGCCGACCAGTGCGACGACAATCAACAGTTCAATGAGGCTCAGGCCCTTCTCGGTTCGCTGCATGAATACTCCTAGAATATTTGCCGCCAGGCGATACGCCGGGCAGGCACATCACCTGGCAGCTCCGGCCACGCAAAGGTGCTTTCAAGGACGACCCGGGATTCACCCTCCAGGCCGATGGCGGTAATACGGAACAGCGTGACTGACAGCTCTTCCGGCATGCCACGCGCGCGATTGCTTGGTCCCAGGTTCTGGATCAGGTACAGACCAGCGTCCCCACCCTGCCAGACAAGTCCGGAGCCACCGCCTCCATGATGGGCACCAGCCGCCTGCACCCACTCGGCTTCCGGGGGCGGCAGGCAGACACCACAAGGACCGATGACGGCCCCTGGCAGACGCGCCTCCCCCACCCGCAACAGGCGCTCCGCCGACTCGAACGCCCGCATCGAAGCCAGCAGATTACTGGCCATGCGTTGCTGCTGGATCGCACCCTGCATGGCCGACAGCCCCAGCAAGCCCAACAACATCAATAGCGTCATGCACAGCAGCAGAACGTTTCCATGCTGCCTTGCCGCACGCCGACGCATCAGGGCCACCCGTTGCGAAGCGCGACCGCCAGATGGTAGGTCTGCGCCCGTACTCGCCGTTGCGGATCGTCCAGGGTGAGGCGGAGTTTCAGGAGGTCCGTCTCCTGCTCGACGTCCAGCCGGCTGATATTTCCAATCAGCACCGCATTGCTGCCACCACTGCTGAGCAACAGGTCGGCGGCGTTCAACCGATACACCTGGCGACGCAGCGGTACCGTGAAGGTGCCTGCGCGAGGAGGCGCAACGCCTTCAACGACATCGGCAGTGGTCCGGCAATCCGTGATCAGCGTCCAGTCCGGCGCACCGCCCAATTCCCCAGCCTGGGCACTGATCAAGGTGAGGCTGTGCAACGTGCCGTCACCCGTGCGCTCCAGACTGACAGAGCGGGAGAATGCCTGCGCGGTAGCCGGACTTGTGAAGGTCATGGCCTCGGGCCGCAGGCAGCCGAACATTCCCGCCATCCGGATATCCCGCGCCAGCCGCTGCAGAACAAAACGCGCATCTTCCTGTAATCCGGCGGCAACCTCCTGCGCCTGCCAGCTCTGCAAGGCAGCGATAAAAACCCGGCTGCCGGCCATGACCACCAGCAAACCGAGGCTCAGCGCCAGCAACACCTCGACCAGGCTGAAACCTGCTGCCGCCCTCATCGCACACCGCCCAGCTCATGGAGCCGCTGCCCACCGCCAGTCCGCTCCTCGCTCCAACCAATGCTCACACGAACCTGGCCGGCGTCCTCCCGAACCTTTCCTTGCCCTGCCCTCCCGACAAACGCCTCGACCGACTGCTGAAACTCAAGCCGGTCTGCGGCATCGATACCGCCCGCCGAGCGCGCCCGCTCCAACATCCCCTGCGCAAGCCAGGCAACCTGGCTGGTGATCCGGGCGCCATCGGAACCCTGCAATGCGCGCCCTTGCAACGCCGCCATCGCCAACAGCCCTGACGACAACAGCACCAGCGCAACCATCACTTCAATCAGGGTCAATCCCTGCTGTGGCTTCCTTGCCATGCACACCTCCGCGAATATTCCTCGGCAAACTGCAAACCTGGCTGACTCGACGCCATCCGGTTCGCGGTCGAACCTACAGAGAAGCACTTCCAGGGAGGAACGCACGGTGAAGCAAAAGGGCGTAACACTGATTCAAATGATGTTCGCGCTGGCGCTGGTCGCTTTGCTGACCCAGCTCGGAACAACGACCTACAGCAAGATGAGCAGTGACCTGCAACAGCAAGCCGCAGCGAAACACCTCGCCCAGGCACTGAGAGCCGCGCGCAGCGAGGCCTTGCTGCGAAATCGGGTGATCACGCTTCAAGCAATGGAGGGAGGCTGGGGCAACGGCTGGCGCATGCTGCTCGAACACAGCGATACACCCTTGTTACGAGAGTATTCAGCGAAGGGGCACGTGAGGATTATCGGCAATCAGCCGGTCGCCCAACAGGTACGCTTCAGCGGGTTGGGGGTGCCGTTGCGGCATGGAGGTGCTTTCCTGTCCGGGTCCCTGCAGGTGTGCGGGGAGCCCAGGCAGGAAAACCTGTACCAGATCGTGCTATCACGCAGCGGGCGTATCAGCCTGCTGCATGAGCCGACCAACAAGCCCTTGTGCTAAACGAAGCTCAGTTGATCGAGCGAACCCGCAGTTCCTTGGGCATCGAGAAGGTGACGTTCTCCTCGCGACCGTCCAGTTCCTGCGCCCCGGTGGCGCCCCAATCGCGTAGCTGCTGAATCACGCCGCGCACCAGCACTTCCGGTGCGGAGGCGCCTGCGGTGATGCCGATCCGCTCGACGCCATCGAACCAGCTGCGTTGCAGGTCTTCGGCGCCATCGATCAGGTAGGCCGGCGTCGACATCCGCTCCGCCAGCTCGCGCAGGCGGTTGGAGTTGGAGCTGTTCGGGCTGCCGACCACCAGTACCACATCGGACTCGGCGGCCAGTTGCTTGACCGCATCCTGGCGGTTTTGCGTGGCGTAACAGATGTCGTCCTTGCGCGGCCCACCGATGCTGGGGAAGCGCGTGCGCAGCGCATCGATAACGCGACTGGTGTCATCCATCGACAGCGTGGTCTGAGTCACGAAGGCCAGTTGCTCGGGGTTGCGCACCTCGAGCTGGGCGACATCTTCTTCATCCTCGACCAGGTAGATGGAGCCGCCATTGGCGGTGTCGTACTGACCCATGGTGCCTTCGACTTCCGGGTGACCGGCATGGCCGATGAGGATGCACTCCTTACCGTCGCGGCTGTAGCGCGCCACTTCGATATGCACCTTGGTCACCAGCGGGCACGTGGCGTCGAAGACTTTCAGGCCACGTCCGGCCGCTTCCTGGCGCACGGCCTGGGAAACGCCATGGGCACTGAAAATCACGATGACGTCGTCCGGCACCTGATCCAGCTCTTCGACGAAGATCGCACCACGGGCGCGCAGGTCTTCGACGACGAACTTGTTGTGCACGACTTCGTGACGGACGTAGATCGGCGGCCCGAAGACCTCCAGCGCCCGATTGACGATTTCGATCGCCCGGTCCACGCCGGCACAGAAGCCACGGGGGTTGGCGAGTTTGATCTGCATGAGGGACTCCAGGCTCAGAGGGCCTTCACCTCGAGGATTTCCACCTCGAAGTTCAGGGTCTTGCCAGCCAGGGGATGGTTGAAGTCGACGGTCACCTGAGCGTCGTCGAATGCCTTCACTACACCTGGCAGTTCCGCGTTGGCCGCGTCGTTGAAGATGACCAGCAAGCCCTCGGACAGCTCCATGTCCTGGAACTGCGAGCGCGGCATGATCTGTACGTTCTGCGGGTTAGGCTGGCCAAAGGCGTTCTCGGGGGCAACGGCTACGCTGCGCTTGTCGCCCGCCTTGAAGCCAAAGATGGCTGCCTCGAAGCCGGGCAACAGGTTGCCGTCGCCCACTTTGAATACCGCCGGCGCCTTGTCGAACGTGCTGTCGACGGTATCGCCGTTTTCCAGATGCAGTGCGAAGTGCAGGGTGACTTCGGTGTTCTGGCCGATACGGGTTTCAGTCATGGACGGGTTCTCCGGACTTTTTGCTCTTGAACATATCCAGCGCCAGCATCACCGCACCTGCGGTAATGGCGCTGTCGGCCAGGTTGAAGGCCGGGAAGTACCAGCGGTTCTGCCAGTGCACCAGAATGAAGTCGACCACATGGCCCAGCACGATACGGTCGTACAGGTTGCCGAGGGCACCACCGAGCACCAACGCCAGCGCGACTGCCAGCCAGGTCTCGTTGCGCCCAAGACGCTTGAGCCAGACCACCAGCACCGCACTGACCACTACCGCGATCAGGGCGAACAGCCAGCGCTGCCAGCCGGAGCTGTCAGCCAGGAAGCTGAAGGCAGCACCGGTGTTGTAGGCCAGGGTCCAGCTGAAGTAGTCGGGAATGACCACGATCTGCTGGTACAGGCTCAATGCACCTTCGAAGTAAAACTTGCTGGCCTGGTCAAGGACCAGGACCAGCACGCTCAGCCAGAGCCAGGCAAGGCGTCCGAAACGCCCCGCAGCCACATTAGGCATAGTGACGCACCTCACCGCTGCCGCTGATGTTGTCGACGCAACGACCACAGATTTCCGGGTGCGCAGGGTTGATCCCGACGTCAGCGCGGAAGTGCCAGCAACGGCCGCACTTGGCGTGACCGGACTTGACCACTTTCAGCTTCAGGCCGGCGACATCGGTAACCACGGCATCGGCCGGCGCTTCGACGAACGGCGCGACGCTGGCAGCGGACGTGATCAGTACGAAGCGCAGTTCGTTGCCCAGCTTGACCAGGTCGTTGCCCAGGGATTCGTCGGCGAACAGGGTCACTTCGGCCTGCAGGTTGCCACCGATGGCCTTGGCCGAACGCTGGTTCTCCAGTTCCTTGTTGACTGCTGCCTTCACCGCCATCACGCGGTCCCAGTAGGCGCGATCCAGTTCGATGCCTTCCGGCAGTTCGCTCAGGCCCTGGTACCAGGTGTTGAGCATGACCGACTCGTTACGCTCGCCTGGCAAGTACTGCCACAGCTCGTCGGCGGTGAACGCCAGGATCGGCGCGATCCAGCGCACCAGCGCTTCGGAGATGTGGTACAGCGCGGTCTGGCAGGAACGACGGGCAACGCTGTTGGTGCCAGTGGTGTACTGACGGTCCTTGATGATGTCCAGGTAGAAACCACCCAGCTCCTGCACGCAGAAGTTGTGGATCTTCGAGTAGACGTTCCAGAAACGGTATTCGCTGTAGTGCTCTTCCAGCTCGCGTTGCAGCAGCAGGGTACGGTCAACCGCCCAGCGATCCAGCGCCAGCATGTCTTCGGCCGGCAGCAGGTCGCGGGCCGGGTCGAAGCCGGACAGGTTGGAGAGCAGGAAGCGCGCGGTGTTGCGGATGCGGCGATAGGCATCGGCGCTGCGCTGCAGGATCTGGTCGGAAACCGCCATCTCGCCGGAGTAGTCGGTGGCCGAAACCCACAGACGCATGATGTCGGCGCCCAGGGTGTCGTTGACCTTCTGCGGCTCGATGGTGTTACCCAGCGACTTGGACATCTTGCGACCGTTTTCGTCGACGGTGAAGCCGTGGGTCAGCAGCTCGCGGTACGGCGCATGGTTGTCGATCGCGCAACCGGTCAGCAGCGAGGAGTGGAACCAGCCGCGGTGCTGGTCGGAACCTTCCAGGTACAGGTCAGCACGAGGACCGGCTTCGTGGCCGATGTTGTGCGAACCGCGCAGTACGTGCCAGTGCGTGGTGCCGGAGTCGAACCAGACGTCGAGGGTGTCGGCGATCTTGTCGTACTGGGCAGCCTCTTCACCCAGCAATTCGGCGGCGTCCAGCTTGAACCAGGCCTCGATGCCTTCTTGCTCGACGCGCTTGGCCACTTCTTCCATCAGTTCGACGGTGCGCGGGTGCAGTTCGCCGGTCTGCTTGTTCAGGAAGAACGGGATCGGAACACCCCAGTTACGCTGACGCGAGATGCACCAGTCAGGACGGTTGGCGATCATCGAATGCAGGCGCGCCTGGCCCCAGGCCGGGACGAACTTGGTGTCTTCGATAGCCTTGAGTGCACGCTCACGCAGGGTGTCGCCGGTGTCCGGCTGCTTGTCCATGCCCACGAACCACTGCGCGGTGGCGCGGTAGATCAGCGCGGACTTGTGGCGCCAGCAGTGCATGTAGCTGTGGCTGATGGTTTCGGTGAACAGCAGCGAGCCGACTTCGGCCAGCTTGTCGACGATGTGCGGGTTGGCTTTCCAGATGAACTGGCCGCCGAAGAACTCCAGCGAGTCGACGTACACGCCGTTGCTCTGCACCGGGGTCAGGATGTCGTCGTTGACCATGCCGTAGCGCTTGCAGGTAACGAAGTCGTCCTCACCGTAGGCCGGCGCGGAGTGCACCACGCCAGTACCGGCGCCCAGCTCGACATATTCGGCGAGGTAAACAGGCGACAGGCGGTCGTAGAACGGGTGACGGAAGTTGATCAGTTCCAGCGCCGAACCCGGCGCGGTGGCGATGACCGAACCTTCCAGCGAGTAACGCTTGAGGCAGGACTCGACCAGTTCTTCGGCCAGCACCAGCAGCTTGTCGCCGACGTCGACCAAGGCGTAGGTGAATTCCGGATGGATGTTCAGCGCCTGGTTGGCCGGGATGGTCCACGGGGTGGTGGTCCAGATCACGATGGAAGCCGGCTTGGGCAGCGAAGCCAGGCCGAAGGCGGCGGCCAGCTTGTCTTCATCGGCGGCCTTGAAGGCGACGTCGATGGTCTGGGATTTCTTGTCGGCGTACTCGACTTCAGCTTCAGCCAGGGCCGAACCGCAATCGAAGCACCAGTTGACCGGCTTCAGCCCCTTGAACACGAAACCGTGCTTGACGATTTCAGCCAGGGCACGGATTTCGCCGGCCTCGTTGGCGAAGTCCATGGTCTTGTACGGGTTGTCCCAGTCGCCCAGCACGCCCAGACGGATGAACTCGGCCTTCTGGCCTTCGATCTGTTCGGCGGCGTAGGCACGGCACAGCTCGCGGGTCTTGTCCGCGGTCAGGTGCTTGCCATGGGTGACTTCGACCTTGTGCTCAATCGGCAGGCCGTGGCAGTCCCAGCCCGGAACATAAGGCGCGTCGAAGCCGGACAGGGTCTTGGAGCGGACAATCATGTCCTTGAGAATCTTGTTGAGCGCGTGACCGATGTGGATCTTGCCGTTGGCGTAGGGCGGGCCGTCGTGCAGGACGAACTTCGGACGATCCTTGCCAATTTCGCGCAGCTTCCGGTACAGGCCAATACTGTCCCAGCGCTGCAGGATCTGCGGTTCGCGCTGTGGCAGGCCGGCCTTCATAGGGAAGGCGGTGTCCGGAAGGTTAAGCGTGGCTTTATAGTCGGTCATTTCAGGCTCTTCGTTAGCGGTTGAGCGTGCCAATGGGCACGTGCGGCGGCGATATCCGCATCGATCGCCGACTTGAGCGCCTCCAGGGAGGCGAAGCGCTGCTCTTCGCGCAGCTTGTGGTGGAATTCCACCGTAAGGCGCCGGCCATACAGATCACCGGCAAAATCCAGCAGATGCACTTCCAGGTGGGCGCTGCCATCCCCGGAAACGGTTGGCCGCACGCCAATATTGGCGACACCGGGCCAAGCCTTGCCATCGATTGGCACACTGACGAGGTAGACCCCGCTCAGCGGCACACGACGGCGCTTGAGTTGTACGTTGGCGGTGGGCGTACCCAACTGCCGAGCCAGCTTCTGTCCGTGCAGTACTCGACCGCGGATGCGGAATGGCCGCCCCAGCAGACGCTCGGCCAGCGCGAAATCCGCAGCGGCCAGCGCATCGCGAACCTGCGTGCTGCTGACCCGCAGCCCGTCGAGTTCGACGGTCTGCGCCGCCTCGACGGAGAAGCCATGGCGGTTGCCCGCATCCTGCAGGAAGGCGAAGTCGCCGAGACGGTCGCAACCGAAGCGGAAGTCGTCACCGACTTCAAGGTGCTTCACGCCCAGCCCGTCGACCAGGATGGTCTCGACGAACTCGCTGGCGCTGAGTTTGCTCAGGCGCTGGTTGAACGCCAGGCACAACACCCGGTCGACACCTTCGGCGGCCAGCAGAGCCACCTTGTCGCGCAGGCGGGCCAGACGGGCCGGAGCGGTTTCCGGAGCAAAATATTCACGCGGCTGTGGCTCGAAAATGACCACGCAACTGGGCACGCCCAGCTCTACCGCGCGCTCACGCAGACGCGCCAGGATGGCCTGGTGGCCGCGGTGAACACCGTCGAAATTGCCGATAGTTGCAACGCAGCCCCGGTGCCGGGGGCGAAGGTTGTGGAGGCCTCGAACCAGCTGCATAACGCGCTTCTTGCTCATAAAGTGGTCGATTATAACCACACCCGGGCGCCGACGACAGGCAACAGCGCGAAGCCAGGACGTCGATCGTACAAAACCGACGTCCGGCCCGCGCCGT
The DNA here is from genome assembly GCF_903166565.1 of Pseudomonas sp. Marseille-P9899. Lineage (NCBI taxonomy): Bacteria > Pseudomonadati > Pseudomonadota > Gammaproteobacteria > Pseudomonadales > Pseudomonadaceae > Pseudomonas > Pseudomonas sp. Marseille-P9899. The sequence continues at coordinate 111,184 of NZ_CAESCG010000003.1, read as the reverse complement.
CCGTCAGTGCAGCGCCTTGCGGGCGAAGTCCCGGGGGCGGAAGCCGAACAGGAACAGGCTACCGAAATAGGTCAGGATGCCGGCCGCAATCAGCGCGCCCAGCCGCAAGAACCGCATCAGCATGTCACCCTGCGCCCAAGGCGGCATGAATATCAGGCCAACGATCAGCACGGCCGACATCAGAATTACTGCAATCACGAGCTTGAGCAGAAAACGCCCCCAGCCCGGCTGCGGTTCGAACAGCTGCTGCTGACGCAACTTCCAGTACAACAGACCGGCATTGAGGCACGCGCCAACACTGATGGCCAAGGCCAGACCGGCGTGCTGCAGCGGTCCGACAAATACCAGGTTGAGCAATTGCGTCGAGATCAGGGTGAAGATTGCGATCTTCACCGGTGTACGGATGTTCTGCTGCGCATAGAAACCGGGAGCCAACACCTTGATCAGGATGATGCCGAGCAGCCCCACCGAATAGGCAATCAGCGCACGCTGGGTCATTTGCGCATCGAACGCGCTGAACTTGCCGTACTGGAACAAGGCCACCGTCAAAGGCTCCGAGAGGATCGCCAGGGCCAGGGCACATGGCAGCACCAGCAGGAAACACAGGCGCAGCCCCCAATCGAGGATCTGCGAATACTGTTGGCGGTCCCTGTTGGCGTAGGTCTTGGCCAGGGTCGGTAGCAGGATGGTGCCCAGTGCTACGCCCAGGACGCCGGAAGGCAATTCCATGAGGCGGTCGGCGTAGTACATCCACGAAACCGAGCCCGCCACCAGGAACGACGCAAAAATGGTGTTGATGATCAGCGAGATCTGGCTGACCGAGACGCCAAGGATTGCCGGCAGCATTTGTTTAAGCACGCGCCAGACACCGGAATCATGGAGGTTGAGGCGAGGCAGCACCAACATGCCGATCTTTTTCAGATGAGGCAGTTGATAAAGCAGTTGCAACAGACCACCCACCAGCACTGCCCAGCCGAGTGCCATGACGGGCGGATCGAAATAAGGCGTGAGGAACAAGGCGAAGAAGATCATCGCGACGTTGAGCAGGGTCGGCACAAACGCCGGCACCGAGAAACGGTTCCAAGTATTGAGGATTGCCCCGGCCAAGGATGACAGCGAAATCAGCAATATATAAGGAAACGTCACACGCAACAGATCAGTGGTGAGCTGAAACTTCTCCTCGCTGTCGACAAAACCAGGTGCCGTAGCCCAGACCACCCAAGGGGCAGCCAGCACACCCACCACCGTGACCAGTGCCAGCACCAGGGTCAGAAGGCCGGCGACATAAGCGACAAAGGTGCGGGTCGCTTCTTCGCCATGCTGGGTCTTGTATTCGGCCAGGATGGGCACGAATGCCTGGGAGAATGCACCCTCGGCGAAGATCCGCCGCAACAGGTTCGGCAGCTTGAAGGCAATGAAGAAGGCGTCAGTTGCGACTCCAGCACCGAAAATACGTGCAAGAATGGTGTCCCGTACAAAACCCAGCACACGCGACACCATGGTGATGGAGCTGACCGCAGCCAGGGATTTGAGCAGATTCATCTAAAGTTTTTCATGCTGAGGGATGAAGGGCAGGCCGAAAGCCATCCAGATATGCGATACTGCGCGCCGCGCAAAACAGGCAGCGCAAAAGCTCCCGAGTTTACAGGTCACGCACCAGAAGGGAATCATCCCGATGGAGAGATTGGCCATTGGGCGGAACCCCGTCCTCGGCCTTGACAACCGGTCAACTCATCGGCATGATTCGCGGCCTATTTTGTTTGCTATTTACCAAGTCTTTCGAGGAGCTCGACGGTGGCCAACTCACCTTCCGCCAAAAAACGTGCAAAACAGGCTGAGAAGCGTCGCAGCCACAACGCCAGCCTGCGTTCCATGGTTCGTACCTACATCAAAAACGTAGTGAAAGCCATTGACGCAAAAGACGCCGAAAAAGCGCAAGCTGCTTACACCCTGGCTGTACCTGTAATCGACCGTATGGCCGACAAAGGTATCATCCACAAGAACAAAGCTGCCCGCCATAAAGGCCGTCTGAATGGCCACATCAAGGCGCTGAAAGCTGCTGCCTAAGCGACAAGCTTGTTAAAAAACCGACCTCAGGGTCGGTTTTTTATTGCCTGTCATTTGGTGAACACCTTACAAGAGCGGCGTTACTCACATCCGGGCCCGGGGAGGATTCCTCCGGGCCCAGACGCGGATCACTTACCGAGCGGGATCTTCGGCGCCCATTGCAGCCACTCGTCCTCCGCCTTGTCGAACAGCGCGAAGGTCTGCTGCGGTAATGCCGGCTTGCCGATCTGTTCGCCATCCGGCGTCGCAAAAGCGATACCGCCCTGGATCAGGGTTTCCAGGGACTCGGTCCGTACCGTTGCGCCCTTGAAGAGGCCCAGCTCAAAGCCGAAGCCACTGCTGTTCCAGAAGCGACTGCCGCCCCGAACCAACGCCGCGTAGCGCGGTTCGATCAAGATGTGGATCAGCACCCGATCCGCCGTCTGCCCCAATTCAAACCCCGTCACCTTGCCGACCGGTATCTCGCGATAAGTCACAGGCACACCAGGCTTGATCGACCCGCGTCGCGCCGCGCTCAGCACCAGCGCCAGGCCCTCTGGAGGCCCAAGGACCTCTGGCTTCTCGGGCAAGGCCACGAAGTCACGCTGCGGGCCCGGGCTCTTGGCCGCAGGCTGCACTTCCAGATATTGGCCCGTCACCAGGGTGCCCAGGTTCTCGGTCTTGACGATACCGAGCGCTGGCTTGACCACCCAGAACTGGGTACCGACCCTGGCGATTCGCTCCGGCACTTCGGTTATGCGCGCCTTGAGCAGGACAGATTGCAAGTCTGCACTCAGGTCGACCCCTTCCACCTTGCCAACATCCAACCCCTTGAAGCGAATAGGCGTACCGACTTTCAGACCATCGGCATCAGCCACCTTGATCGTGATCGCGGTACCCGAAAGGTTCGCCGCCTCCTGATTCTCGTGCAGGCGGAATGTAGGAATACGTCGCTTGAGAGCAACGTTCGGTACCGGTGTATCGAAGGATATGCCTCCTGCCATCAAACTCTGCAGCGACTCACTCTTGATCTGTATGCCTGAGAGGCCGCCCGTAAGGGTAATGCCACTGGCGTTCCAGAACCGTGTCGAGCCATTGACCAGGCCCGCATACTCCGGCTCGATGTGCACGCCGATCCGCAGGCGCTTTTGCTGCTTGCGGGAGAACTGGTAGCTCTGCACCGTACCCACCTTCACTTGCCGATAGAGGACGGGGCTTCCCACCTCCAGCGAGCCGAGGTTGTCGCTGAACAGCACCAGGTGCAGGCCCGGAGCCTTCAGGTCGAGCGGAGGGGCCTTGGCGCGGGCTTCGAACTCACGCTGTGGGGGTGCCCCTTTGTCGCCCGGGCGAATCGCGATGTAGTTACCCTTGACCAAGGCCTCAAGACCGGTGATTCCCGCCAGGGAAATCGACGGCTTGACCACCCAGAACTGAGTGCCCTCCACCAGATAGTCTTCCGCCAGCGGGTCCAGGGTAAGTTCAGCCATCGCACTGTTCAGGTCACTCTCGACCTTGAGAGCCTTCAGCGAGCCAACCTGGATGCCCTTGTACATGACGGGAGTACGACCAGCTTGAAGCCCCTCGAAGTCATTCAGCTTCACCTTTACCCGAATCCCGGCCTGGGCAGCATCGAAGTCTTCATACAGCCGGAACGGCAAGCTCGGGTCGGTGGGCGGGCTGTCCTTGCGGTGCTCTGGCGTGGCAAAGGCAATGCCGCCCGCCACGATACTGGCCAATGATTCACTACGGATCTTGACCCCGGACAGGTTGGCATCGACGCTGACACCGCTGGCATTCCAGAAACGCGTGTGTTTACGCACCAACGGCGCATAAGCCGGCTCAATGAAAACCTTGATTTCTACCGTGCCCTGGTCTTCTGCCAACCGGTAACTCTTCACCCGACCGACCTGAATCTGCTTGTAAAACACCGGACTGTCACGATTGAGCGAACCCAGCCGGTCGGCCTTGAGCGTCAGATGCAGCCCCGGCTCACTATCGGATAACGGAGGAGCTTCCGGTAGCGCGACGAATCGTTTGGTCGGCTCTCCATCCCCTGGGCTGACCGCGATGTAGTTACCGGAAACCAGCGTTTCCAACCCGGTAATGCCCGCAAGCGTTACGCTGGGCTTTACCAGCCAGAAGCGCGTATTGGCCAGCAAATGAGGCTCGGCGGCCGAGCTCATCTCGATGGTGGCAATCACGCCGGTATTACTGCCTTTGGCGTCCAGAACCAGGCTCTTTACCTTACCGACCGGCATGCCTTTGTAAACCACTTCGGTCTTGTTCGCGACGATACCCTCGCCACTCTCGAAGCGGACCTCGATATCTACGCCTGACTGCCGGTAGGCCTGCCAGCCCAGCCAACCACCGATGACCAGCGCGATCAAAGGCAAAATCCAGATAGCCGACCAATTCGAAGCGGGGCGGGTTCTAGCCGTAGGCAAATCACTCATGGTCGTCGTCCGACTCCGTGTTATCCCAGATAAGTCGGGGATCGAAAGTTACTGCAGCAAACATCGTCAATATCACCACACTGGCAAAGGCAATCGCCCCCAGGTTGGCCTCGACACTGGCGATGCGACCAAAGTTGACCACCGCCACAAGGATGGCGATGACGAAGATATCCAGCATCGACCAGCGCCCGATGAACTCGATGAAACGGTACATGAGGATTCGCTGGCGAGCGGACAACGGTTGATGACGCTGCACTGAATAGAGCAACAAGGCGATGCCTACCAGCTTGAAGGTCGGCACCAGAATACTGGCGATGAACACTACGGCAGCAATTGGCAACATGCCGTGCTTCATCAAGGTAATGACGCCGGACATGATGGTGTCCGGACTACCCTGACCCAGCGTACTGACCGTCATGATCGGTAGCAGGTTCGCCGGGATATAAAGAATGGCTGCAGTAATCAGCAAGGCCCAGGTTCTGGCCAGGCTATTGGGCCGGCGCGCATGAACGATCGCACCGCAGCGCGTGCACGTCTGGACGCTTGTATCGGGCTCCTGACGGTTGAGCTCATGACACTCACAACAAATCAGGATTCCAGCATCAATCGCCCGCATGCAGGTCTTCTCCAGATAACGCCACCCAGATCTGATGTGGCGACATCACCACCTCGAGCCAGACCTGGACCAGCAACAGACTGATGAAACACAAGAGGCCCAACCCAAGGCTCAGCTCGGCAAGGTCCACCAACTTGACGATAGCGACCAGCACACCCATGAAATAAACCTCGAGCATGCCCCAATCGCGCAGATGGTGATAAATGCGGTAGAGGAGCAATCCGTAATTCCTACCGACATTCCAGCGAATACTCAGCAGCACAGCGAGCTGACACAGCAGTTTAAGTAGCGGGATCGCCATGCTGCACAGGAACACCACAACAGCGATGCCCCGCATCCCTGTGTTGTACAACCCAATCACACCACTCCACACCGTATCGTCGGCGCTTTGCCCCAACAAATGGAGTTGCATGATCGGCAAGAAGTTCGCAGGCACATAGAGCAGTAAAGCAGCCAGGACCAATGCCAGGCTTCGCTCAACCACATTATGGCGGTGGGCAAAGAGTTCGTATCCGCAGCGCGGGCAATGAGCCTTTTCATCTCGCTTGAGCTGCGGCTTGCGCATCAGTAGGTCGCACTCGTGGCAGGCCACCAATTGGTCAAGAGGCAGATTCTCGAGCGGCCGAACGTCGGCGGGATCGGGCATAAATAGCTTCTGAATAAGATGTCGGGCTCTATTCTAGTGCTCTTGCTCACATTTGTGGGAGCAAGGACAGGCAGTCTGAGCATTCTGCTGAAGCGTTCAAGCCGCCAAAAAAGCACTGCCTAAGCCAAGATAAAAGCCAGAAAAGACAAAACCCCTACCTGCATACGCAGATAGGGGTTTCGGAATTTAATCTTGACGATGACCTACTCTCACATGGAGAAGCTCCACACTACCATCGGCGATGCATCGTTTCACTGCTGAGTTCGGGATGGGATCAGGTGGTTCCAATGCTCTATGGTCGTCAAGAAATTCTGTGTGCTCGTCCGCCTTTCGACGTCCGTGCAAATCGGGTATGTGATGTTTTGTGGGTTCACGAATTTTCGAGCGTTTCGTCTTCACCACCACAATTCGGTGCTCTGTCTCCAGAAGCAGTCAAATTGCTTGGGTGTTATATGGTCAAGCCTCACGGGCAATTAGTATTGGTTAGCTCAACGCCTCACAGCGCTTACACACCCAACCTATCAACGTCGTAGTCTTCGACGGCCCTTCAGGGAGCTCAAGGCTCCAGTGAGATCTCATCTTGAGGCAAGTTTCCCGCTTAGATGCTTTCAGCGGTTATCTCTTCCGAACATAGCTACCCGGCAATGCCACTGGCGTGACAACCGGAACACCAGAGGTTCGTCCACTCCGGTCCTCTCGTACTAGGAGCAGCCCCTCTCAAATCTCAAACGTCCACGGCAGATAGGGACCGAACTGTCTCACGACGTTCTAACCCCAGCTCGCGTACCCCTTTAAATGGCGAACAGCCATACCCTGGGGACCGGCTTCAGCCCCAGGATGTGATGAGCCGACATCGAGGTGCCAAACACCGCCGTCGATATGAACTCTTGGGCGGTATCAGCCTGTTATCCCCGGAGTACCTTTTATCCGTTGAGCGATGGCCCTTCCATACAGAACCACCGGATCACTAAGACCTACTTTCGTACCTGCTCGACGTGTCTGTCTCGCAGTCAAGCGCGCTTTTGCCTTTATACTCTACGACCGATTTCCGACCGGTCTGAGCGCACCTTCGTACTCCTCCGTTACTCTTTAGGAGGAGACCGCCCCAGTCAAACTACCCACCATACACTGTCCTCGATCCGGATAACGGACCTGAGTTAGAACCTCAAAGTTGCCAGGGTGGTATTTCAAGGATGGCTCCACGCGAACTGGCGTCCACGCTTCAAAGCCTCCCACCTATCCTACACAAGCAAATTCAAAGTCCAGTGCAAAGCTATAGTAAAGGTTCACGGGGTCTTTCCGTCTAGCCGCGGATACACTGCATCTTCACAGCGATTTCAATTTCACTGAGTCTCGGGTGGAGACAGCGCCGCCATCGTTACGCCATTCGTGCAGGTCGGAACTTACCCGACAAGGAATTTCGCTACCTTAGGACCGTTATAGTTACGGCCGCCGTTTACCGGGGCTTCGATCAAGAGCTTCGCGTTAGCTAACCCCATCAATTAACCTTCCGGCACCGGGCAGGCGTCACACCCTATACGTCCACTTTCGTGTTTGCAGAGTGCTGTGTTTTTAATAAACAGTCGCAGCGGCCTGGTATCTTCGACCGGCATGGGCTTACGGAGCAAGTCCTTGACCCTCGCCGGCGCACCTTCTCCCGAAGTTACGGTGCCATTTTGCCTAGTTCCTTCACCCGAGTTCTCTCAAGCGCCTTGGTATTCTCTACCCAACCACCTGTGTCGGTTTGGGGTACGGTTCCTAGTTATCTGAAGCTTAGAAGCTTTTCTTGGAAGCATGGCATCAACCACTTCGCGCTCTAAGAGCGCTCGTCATCAGCTCTCGGCCTTAAGATCCCGGATTTACCTAAGATCTCAGCCTACCACCTTAAACTTGGACAACCAACGCCAAGCTGGCCTAGCCTTCTCCGTCCCTCCATCGCAATAACTAGAAGTACAGGAATATTAACCTGTTTTCCATCGACTACGCTTTTCAGCCTCGCCTTAGGGACCGACTAACCCTGCGTCGATTAACGTTGCGCAGGAAACCTTGGTCTTTCGGCGTGGGAGTTTTTCACTCCCATTGTCGTTACTCATGTCAGCATTCGCACTTCTGATACCTCCAGCAAGCTTCTCAACTCACCTTCACAGGCTTACAGAACGCTCCTCTACCGCATCACCTAAGTGATACCCGTAGCTTCGGTGTATGGTTTGAGCCCCGTTACATCTTCCGCGCAGGCCGACTCGACTAGTGAGCTATTACGCTTTCTTTAAAGGGTGGCTGCTTCTAAGCCAACCTCCTAGCTGTCTAAGCCTTCCCACATCGTTTCCCACTTAACCATAACTTTGGGACCTTAGCTGACGGTCTGGGTTGTTTCCCTTTTCACGACGGACGTTAGCACCCGCCGTGTGTCTCCCATGCTCGGCACTTGTAGGTATTCGGAGTTTGCATCGGTTTGGTAAGTCGGGATGACCCCCTAGCCGAAACAGTGCTCTACCCCCTACAGTGATACATGAGGCGCTACCTAAATAGCTTTCGAGGAGAACCAGCTATCTCCGAGCTTGATTAGCCTTTCACTCCGATCCACAGGTCATCCGCTAACTTTTCAACGGTAGTCGGTTCGGTCCTCCAGTCAGTGTTACCTAACCTTCAACCTGCCCATGGATAGATCGCCCGGTTTCGGGTCTATACCCAGCGACTAAACGCCCTATTAAGACTCGCTTTCGCTACGCCTCCCCTATTCGGTTAAGCTCGCCACTGAATATAAGTCGCTGACCCATTATACAAAAGGTACGCAGTCACCTAACAAAGTAGGCTCCCACTGCTTGTACGCATACGGTTTCAGGATCTATTTCACTCCCCTCTCCGGGGTTCTTTTCGCCTTTCCCTCACGGTACTGGTTCACTATCGGTCAGTCAGTAGTATTTAGCCTTGGAGGATGGTCCCCCCATATTCAGACAAAGTTTCTCGTGCTCCGTCCTACTCGATTTCATTGATAAGAGATTTTCGTGTACGGGGCTATCACCCACTATGGCGGCACTTTCCAGAGCCTTCCACTAATCTCAAATCAACTTAAGGGCTAGTCCCCGTTCGCTCGCCACTACTAAGGGAATCTCGGTTGATTTCTTTTCCTCAGGGTACTTAGATGTTTCAGTTCCCCTGGTTCGCCTCTTACACCTATGTATTCAGTGTAAGATAACCATCTTATGATGGCTGGGTTCCCCCATTCAGAGATCTCCGGATCAAAGTCTGTTTGCCGACTCCCCGGAGCTTATCGCAGGCTACAACGTCTTTCATCGCCTCTGACTGCCAAGGCATCCACCGTATGCGCTTCTTCACTTGACCATATAACCCCAAGCAATCTGGTTATACTGTGAAGACGACATTCGCCGAAAATTCATGATTAAACTCACAAATTTTACCTTAGCCTGAACAAACACCAGTGAAAGTGCCGTCCAGTCTATCTTTCTATCACATACCCAAATTTTTAAAGAACGATTCTGATAAAGTTCAGAAATCAATATTCGATGCGAATATTCATTTCTAAGCTTTGACATAGGTGCAAGAGGGGGTGGTGGAGCCAAGCGGGATCGAACCGCTGACCTCCTGCGTGCAAGGCAGGCGCTCTCCCAGCTGAGCTATGGCCCCAGCAATTGGTGGGTCTGGGCAGATTCGAACTGCCGACCTCACCCTTATCAGGGGTGCGCTCTAACCAACTGAGCTACAGACCCAATCGAAGGTTGCTAACCTAATCGTCTTCTTCAATGAATCAAGCAATTCGTGTGGGAGCTTATGAAGCGGCTGATGTCGTCGATTAAGGAGGTGATCCAGCCGCAGGTTCCCCTACGGCTACCTTGTTACGACTTCACCCCAGTCATGAATCACACCGTGGTAACCGTCCTCCCGAAGGTTAGACTAGCTACTTCTGGTGCAACCCACTCCCATGGTGTGACGGGCGGTGTGTACAAGGCCCGGGAACGTATTCACCGCGACATTCTGATTCGCGATTACTAGCGATTCCGACTTCACGCAGTCGAGTTGCAGACTGCGATCCGGACTACGATCGGTTTTGTGAGATTAGCTCCACCTCGCGGCTTGGCAACCCTCTGTACCGACCATTGTAGCACGTGTGTAGCCCAGGCCGTAAGGGCCATGATGACTTGACGTCATCCCCACCTTCCTCCGGTTTGTCACCGGCAGTCTCCTTAGAGTGCCCACCATTACGTGCTGGTAACTAAGGACAAGGGTTGCGCTCGTTACGGGACTTAACCCAACATCTCACGACACGAGCTGACGACAGCCATGCAGCACCTGTGTCAGAGTTCCCGAAGGCACCAATCCATCTCTGGAAAGTTCTCTGCATGTCAAGGCCTGGTAAGGTTCTTCGCGTTGCTTCGAATTAAACCACATGCTCCACCGCTTGTGCGGGCCCCCGTCAATTCATTTGAGTTTTAACCTTGCGGCCGTACTCCCCAGGCGGTCAACTTAATGCGTTAGCTGCGCCACTAAAATCTCAAGGATTCCAACGGCTAGTTGACATCGTTTACGGCGTGGACTACCAGGGTATCTAATCCTGTTTGCTCCCCACGCTTTCGCACCTCAGTGTCAGTATGAGCCCAGGTGGTCGCCTTCGCCACTGGTGTTCCTTCCTATATCTACGCATTTCACCGCTACACAGGAAATTCCACCACCCTCTGCCCTACTCTAGCTCGCCAGTTTTGGATGCAGTTCCCAGGTTGAGCCCGGGGATTTCACATCCAACTTAACGAACCACCTACGCGCGCTTTACGCCCAGTAATTCCGATTAACGCTTGCACCCTCTGTATTACCGCGGCTGCTGGCACAGAGTTAGCCGGTGCTTATTCTGTCGGTAACGTCAAAACACTAACGTATTAGGTTAATGCCCTTCCTCCCAACTTAAAGTGCTTTACAATCCGAAGACCTTCTTCACACACGCGGCATGGCTGGATCAGGCTTTCGCCCATTGTCCAATATTCCCCACTGCTGCCTCCCGTAGGAGTCTGGACCGTGTCTCAGTTCCAGTGTGACTGATCATCCTCTCAGACCAGTTACGGATCGTAGCCTTGGTGAGCCATTACCTCACCAACTAGCTAATCCGACCTAGGCTCATCTGATAGCGCAAGGCCCTAAGGTCCCCTGCTTTCTCCCGTAGGACGTATGCGGTATTAGCGTTCCTTTCGAAACGTTGTCCCCCACTACCAGGCAGATTCCTAGGTATTACTCACCCGTCCGCCGCTGAATCGAAGAGCAAGCTCTTCTCATCCGCTCGACTTGCATGTGTTAGGCCTGCCGCCAGCGTTCAATCTGAGCCATGATCAAACTCTTCAGTTCAATACTGCTTGGGTTTTGAGAAAACCCTAAACTTGGCTCAGCAATCTCAAAATGAACTATTTCGATTTCTCGTATAGTCACTTGTGATGCTGATAATCTTGCTGACTATCAGTCCGAATTCACAAGCACCCACACGAATTGCTTGATTCAATTGTTAAAGAGCGGTTGGTTAAGAGCTTTTCGTCTCAACCGAGGCGCGCATTCTACGCTTTCCTCTCAGCCTGTCAAGGGTTTATTTTGAAGTTTTTCAGAATTTCTCTTTCAACTTCAAACACTTGACTCGCTGCGATCTCTCGTCAGCGGGAGGCGAATTCTACAGCGTTACAACCTGCTGTCAACTGCCTTTTTTCACCGCTTTCGGTGGAGACCGAAACACTTCCTACGCTACCTGAAACTTCTAACTCGTTGAATCTCAAGGAGTTTTCCGTTCCGACTGCGCCGGAAGTGGGGCGAATTATAGACAGATAAAACGAGGCGTCAAGGGTTTATTTAAACTTTTGTTACAGGCCCCGTTTTACGCCGGCCCAGACGCGGCAACCGCTGCCCGATAGCGGGGATACGAAGCAACAACAGCCCGGCGCCGATCACCGCATAGACAGTCCATTCCTTGAGGTCCGCTCGAACTACCCAAAGGAAGTGCAGCAGCCCTAGCCCCAGGATGGCGTACACCAACTTGTGCAGCTTCTTCCAGCGCGCCCCCAATCGACGCTGACTGAAGCGATTCGACGTTACCGCCAGACTCAACAAGCCGGTAAACCCCAAAACCCCGACGATGATATAGGGCCGCTTGCGAAGCTCGACCGCCAACTGCCCCCAATCAAGACCAAGAATAAAGAAGAGGTACGCACTCAGGTGCAACGCAATATAGGCAAAGCACCACAATCCCAACTGCCGGCGCACGACGATCCAGCCGGACCACCCTGTTAACCGCTGCAAGGGCGTCATGCTCAACGTGATCAGAAGAAAGATAAGCCCGCCCAGACCCAGCCGATCCACCAGGACCTTTCCCGGATCAGGACCCAGCGCGAAGATCCATGCCTGGTAAAGCCACAACAGCGGCCAGATGGAAGCCACTATAAAGATGCACAACCGAAACAGTGGGTAGCGCATCAGTAGTTCGTCCTCAGGTCCAGCCCGGTGTAGAGTCCACTCACCTCTTCGGCATAGCCGTTGAACATCTGGGTGTCGCGAACATTGGGACTGAACAGCCCGCTCGGTAAGCGCCGCTCCCGCGCCTGGGTCCAGCGAGGGTGATCCACCGTCGGGTTCACGTTGGCATAGAAGCCGTACTCTTCTGGCGCAATACGCTGCCACGTGGTTTGCGGCTGCTCGGTGACCAGACTGATCCGAACAATGGACTTGATGCTCTTGAAGCCGTACTTCCAAGGAACCACCAACCGCAACGGAGCGCCATTCTGGTTCGGCAACTCTCGGCCATACATACCCACCGCGAGTATCGCCAATGGGTTCATTGCCTCATCCAGACGCAACCCTTCTACATATGGCCAATCGATCAAGGCAAAACCCGAACGCTGGCCGGGCATATGCCGAGGATCTTGCAGCGTCTCGAAACGCACGTATTTGGCCTTGGACGTTGGCTGAGCCTCTTTGATAAGAGCCGAAAGCGGAAAACCCAACCAGGGAATGACCATTGACCACGCTTCCACGCAGCGCAGCCGATAGATGCGCTCCTCCAACTGGTAAGGCTTCATGAAGTCTTCCAGCGCGTAGCGGCCCGGCTTACCCACCTCGCCATCAATGACCACCGTCCATGGCGATGTGGGTAGCCCACCGGCATTCTCGGCAGGATCACCTTTGTCGGTGCCGAACTCATAGAAGTTGTTGTAGTGCGTAGCGTCCTTGAAAGGCGTTATAGCCTCACCCTGCACAGTGACAGCCTGCCAACGGGTTTCGGGAAGCTTGGCATTGAACCAGTCCGGAGCCTTGCCGGGCTCTATGTCGGCATAGCGCGACACCTCCCCTGCCCCGGCCCATCGAGGCAAACCGGCAATCGCCAGGCCGGCCATCGAACCACCCAGCAAAGTACGGCGGGAAAGGTAGATTGATTCAGGCGTGACCTCCGACTCAGAGCAGTCGGAGGCCCGGGGGAACTTGATCAGCATGATGACTCCGCAGAACCGCTGGACAGATGCAGCAGTAGACTACGAAGTCAGGGAGAAATTACATCACTACTCGGCGTTTTTCCGGCGACGCATGCGCAGCAGGTATTGCGCAGGTCCGGAAGCCGCATAGGCAAGGAACACCAGCAGCAGGATGCGTGGCGGATCGCTGAATACCACGGCGAACACCAGTACCACGGCCAGGATCGCGACGAAGGGAACACGCCCCTTCAGATCCAGCTCCTTGAAGCTGTTGTACTTGATGTTGCTGACCATCAGCATGCCAGCGCCCGCAACCAGCAGTGCCACCAGGAACGAAAGCTTCGACCCCTGGATGCCGAAGTCACTGAACGCCCATACCGTACCCGCGACCACACCAGCAGCAGCCGGACTGGCCAGACCGATGAAGTAACGCTTGTCGGCCTTGCCGACCTGGGTGTTGAACCGGGCCAGACGCAGTGCCGCGCCCGCAACATAAATGAAGGCGACCATCCAGCCGACTTTACCCATATCGCCCAGCGCCCAACCAAAGGCCAGCAACGCAGGGGCTACACCAAAGGCGACCATATCGGACAAGGAGTCATACTCCGCACCGAAAGCACTCTGGGTATTGGTCATGCGGGCCACGCGACCATCAAGGCCGTCGAGCACCATGGCAACGAAGATGGCAATGGCTGCGAAAGCGAAATACTTGCTCGCCTCGCGAGGATCACCGGCACTCAGCGCGCTCTGGGCGCTCATGGAGTTGATGATCGAATAGAAACCGGCGAACAGGTTCGCGGTGGTGAAAAGGTTTGGCAGCAGATAGATACCGCGGTGCCGGACTTTGCGTCCTTCGGCGTCATGCCCTTCTTCGACATGCTCATCGATCGGTAGCAGGCTTTCGGCGTCAGAGGCCTTGTTCGGCTCTTCGGGACGTTCGCTCATGGACATTACCTTGCAACGGGGTGGAAGTTTTCGACAAAGGTTTGCGACGAGGGTTCGCCGACAAACGGATGAAAGCTTATACCAGAAGCTGACCCCGGAAATGAAAAAACGCGGCCTAAGCCGCGTTTTTCATCGCATCAGGACCAATCAGTTCTTGGCCTTGTCGACGATTTTGTTCGCCGAGATCCAAGGCATCATCGAGCGCAGTTGCTCGCCGATGACTTCGATACCGTGAGCGGCGTTGTTACGACGCTTGGCGGTCATGGATGGGTAGTTGGTAGCACCTTCGCTGATGAACATCTTGGCGTACTCGCCGTCCTGGATGCGCTTCAGAGCGTTGCGCATGGCCTGACGGGATTCGGCGTTGATGACTTCAGGACCGGTCACGTACTCGCCGTATTCGGCGTTGTTGGAGATCGAGTAGTTCATGTTGGCGATACCGCCTTCGTACATGAGGTCAACGATCAGCTTCAGTTCGTGCAGGCACTCGAAGTAGGCCATTTCTGGCGCGTAGCCAGCTTCAACCAGGGTTTCGAAACCGGCTTTGACCAGTTCGACGGTACCGCCACACAGAACGGCTTGCTCGCCGAACAGGTCGGTTTCGGTCTCGTCCTTGAAGGTGGTTTCGATGATGCCGGTACGGCCGCCACCGACGCCAGCGGCGTAGGACAGAGCGACGTTCTTGGCGTTACCCGAAGCGTCCTGGTAGATAGCGATCAGGTCAGGGATACCGCCGCCTTTGACGAACTCGGAGCGAACGGTGTGGCCTGGTGCTTTCGGCGCGATCATGATCACGTCGAGGTCGCCACGTGGAACGACCTGGTTGTAGTGGATCGAGAAGCCGTGGGAGAACGCCAGGGTAGCGCCCTGCTTGATGTTCGGCTCGATCTCGTTCTTGTACAGGTTGCCCTGGAACTCGTCCGGAGTGAGGATCATGACCAGGTCGGCAGCAGCGACGGCGGTAGCAACGTCAGCAACTTTCAGGCCGTGTGCTTCAGCCTTGGCAACGGTAGCCGAACCTTTACGCAGACCGACGGTGACATCCACACCGGAGTCCTTCAGGTTGCACGCTTGAGCGTGGCCCTGGGAGCCGTAACCGATGATGGCAACTTTCTTGCCCTGGATGATCGAGAGATCGCAGTCTTTGTCGTAGAAAACTTTCATGAAATACCCCTGGTTATCTCGGCCTTGTTCAGGCCATTCGCTAATTTTGTCGAGTTAGATACTGAGCACTTTGTCGCCACGGGCAATGCCGGTGACACCACTGCGCACGGTTTCAAGAATGGACGCGGTGCCGATTGCCTGAATGAAGCTGTCGAGCTTGTCGCTGGTGCCGGTCAACTGCACGGTGTACACACTGGCGCTGACGTCGACGATCTGCCCACGATAGATATCAGTGGTGCGCTTGATCTCGGCGCGCTGTGCACCAGTGGCCTTCACTTTGACCAGCATCAGTTCGCGCTCGATATGAGCACTTTCCGACAGGTCGACCAGTTTGACCACTTCAACCAGTTTGTTCAGGTTCTTGGTGATCTGCTCGATCACCTCATCGTGGCCCACCGTGGTCAACGTCAGACGCGACAGGGTCGGGTCTTCGGTTGGCGCAACGGTCAGGCTTTCGATGTTGTAGTTGCGTTGCGAGAACAAGCCAACGACGCGGGACAGGGCACCGGGTTCGTTTTCCAACAGCAGGGAAATAATGTGCCGCATATCAGGTACGCTCCGTCTTGCTCAGCCACATGTCGCGCATCGAACCGTCCTTGATCTGCATCGGGTAGACGTGTTCGCTGTTGTCGACCTGGATGTCGATGAACACCAGGCGGTCCTTGAGGGCGAAGGCTTCTTCGAGCTTCGGCTTGAGGTCCTTCAGGCTGGTGATGCGGATACCCACATGACCATAGGCTTCAGCCAGCTTGACGAAGTCAGGCAGCGACTCCATGTAGGAATGCGAGTGGCGGCTGTTGTAAGCCATGTCCTGCCACTGGCGAACCATGCCCAGCACGCCGTTGTTCAGGTTGACGATCTTGACCGGCAGGTCGTACTGCAGGCAGGTCGACAATTCCTGGATGTTCATCTGGATGCTGCCTTCGCCGGTGACACAAGCGACATCGCTTTCCGGGAAGTTCAGCTTGACGCCCATGGCCGCCGGGAAACCGAAGCCCATGGTGCCCAGGCCGCCGGAGTTGATCCAGCGGTTCGGCTTGTTGAAGCGGTAGTACTGCGCCGCGAACATCTGGTGCTGGCCAACGTCGGAAGTGACGAATGCATCACCACCGGTAACTTCGCACAGTGTCTCGATAACGGTCTGAGGCTTGATGACGCTGCCATCCCCTTTGTCGTAAGGGAACATGCCGCGATCGCCGCGCCATTCTTCGATCTGTTTCCACCAGGCATCGATCGCTGCCTTTTCAGGCTGCTCGCCGATTTCGCGAACGGTAGCGAGCATCTCGGTCAGAACGCTTTCAACCGGACCAACGATTGGCACGTCAGCCTTGATGGTCTTGGAGATCGACGCCGGGTCGATATCGATATGGATGACCTTGGCGTTCGGGCAGAACTTGGCCGGACCGTTGACAACGCGGTCGTCGAAGCGTGCGCCGACAGCGAGGATCACGTCGGCGTGGTGCATCGCCAGGTTCGCCGGATAGCTGCCGTGCATGCCGAGCATGCCGAGGAACTGGCGATCAGTGCCTGGATAGCCACCGAGCCCCATCAGGGTATTGGTGACTGGCAGGTTGAGCAGTTGCGCAAGCTCGGTCAGCGGCGCGGAGCCACCACCGAGGATCACGCCACCACCGGCGTAAACGATCGGACGCTTGGCCGCCAGGAGCATTTCCGCAGCCTTGCGGATCTGACCGGAGTGACCGCGAACGGCCGGGCTGTAGGAGCGCAGCTTGACCTTCTTCGGATAGACGTACTCGAACTTCTCGGCCGGGTTGGTCATATCCTTCGGAATGTCGACAACCACCGGGCCAGGACGGCCGGATTGCGCAAGGTAGAAGGCTTTTTTCAGGACTTCAGGGATTTCCGAGGCATGCTTGATCATGAAGCTGTGCTTCACGATAGGCCGGGAAATACCGATCATGTCGGTTTCCTGGAAGGCATCGGTGCCGACCATGGTGCTAGGCACCTGACCAGACAGGATGACCATCGGGATCGAGTCCATGTAGGCGGTGGCGATGCCGGTGATGGCATTGGTCGCACCTGGACCGGAAGTCACCAGTACCACGCCGGCTTTGCCGGTGGCACGGGCGTAACCGTCCGCCATATGGGTAGCTGCCTGCTCGTGACGAACCAGGATGTGGTTCACTTCCGGTTCTTTGAACAGAGCATCGTAGACATGAAGAAGAGCACCGCCTGGGTACCCATAGATGTGCTTAACGCCCTCGTCACGCAAAAAGCGGACGACCATTTCAGCGCCAGATAAAAGCTCCACGTTGTTCACCTCTAAAACGCCAGAATACCGTCCACTCCGGGACGGGTCTTAATAGGTTTACTGCCAAGCAGAGCATGAGCGACGAAGTCGCCGACTACGTCAGCACTGACTGAGCAAGTATTGGGAGCGCCCCAAAGTGTTGCGGGGTTTTCCCACCCAGCGCGAGGT
Source organism: Pseudomonas sp. Marseille-P9899 (assembly GCF_903166565.1). Taxonomy (NCBI): domain Bacteria; kingdom Pseudomonadati; phylum Pseudomonadota; class Gammaproteobacteria; order Pseudomonadales; family Pseudomonadaceae; genus Pseudomonas; species Pseudomonas sp. Marseille-P9899. The sequence goes on along the minus strand of NZ_CAESCG010000003.1, from coordinate 93,423 downwards.
AACGCGTTGCGGGGTGTAACAGGTCGGCGCGGGTGTGCGCCTCATGATCTGCTTAGCGGGTCTGCTTCTGGCAGTCCCCCTACAGCGGACTTTGGATTGTTCTGATTCGAACTGCCCAAGTCAAGTGATCTTCAAGGTTTAATTCCAGCCGGGACGCTCTGCCAGCCGGGCGGAAACGTTTGCCTGGCTGTCGCAATCGCTCTGCCACAACGACGCGGGGCCGCAAAAGCGGCCCCGGCGGATAAACAACAGTGAAATCAGTTGGATGGGCTGATCAATTGGTCGAACTCGGCCAACAGCCTGCGCAACTGGCGACTTTCTTCCGGACGGTTGACATAAACCGTCTCCGCCATCACCAGAATGCCCGAGGCATTGGGCAGCGCGAGCCCCTTCTCGAGGATCTCCTTCATGCGCGGAAGGAAGATCCATTGCAGCCATTGCTCGAAGCTCAAGCTATCGACCGCGAAAGGAACAGTGCTGGCCAGCGCCTCGGCGCTGGGTATCTCGTCACTCCACCAGCCCTGCACATGCAGCTCACGCTCGATCAGCAGCAGATGATCGGCGATATCCAGGATCCGTGGGTCCATCACAGGTTGACCTGGGCTTTCTGCCGCGCCAGTGCCGCACCGGCGGCGTCGCCTTGTTTCTCGCGGGACTGCGCGATGATGTTCCACAGCCCTGATTGCAGATCAGGACGACCGTTCGCGTAGGTCAACGCACGGCGCGCCAACTGCTCGGCCTGTGGCGCGTCACCCTGGGCGAGACGGACCTGGGCCAAGCGATAGAGCACTTGCGGCTCGCGCGGGGCAATGCGCTGGGCACGCTCCAGGCTGGAAGATGCGCCGTTGTAGTCGCCACCGCTCTGCTGTTGCTGGGCGGTAGTCAGTAGCGCCAGCACTGGGCCATCAAGCTGTTCGTCGGCCGACAGGCCACTGCCGGTGGCAGCACGCGGGATTCCGCTCGGTGCGGAGGGCATGGTGTAACTGCCCGCGTTGGTCGACTGCGGCGTGAAGGGCTCCGATGTCACCGGCCCCGGCGTGATCGGACCGGTGCTGATCCCCGCAGGCGCCGTAGAGGCCGGGAAGGTCTGGATCGGCGAAGCGCCACTGCCTTGCGGCACCATCACGGTCACGCCACTGTCTTGCTGGATCGCTTGATTCTGGCGCGAGCCGGTATTGACCTGCGACGTCACGGCCCGATTGGCCGTAACCCGCTCGCTGTTGGATACCCGGGTGCCCGAATCCACCACCGGAATCGAACCACGCTGCACGCTGGCGCAGCCGTTGAGCAAAGCCAGCGCCGTCAAGGCAGGAAACAACCACTTGTTCACATCACGTCCTCTTGGCTGATGCTGCTTAATTCATCCAGCCCTTCACCCAGTCCATGACCGAGTCGGCTGGTGTCTGTTCGCCGCCGCAGGCCGCGCCTGGCGCCGGTTCGCTTCCGCGAATATACGGCATCTGCACCGCGCCCGGGCAGCTCGCATCCGAGCCCTGGCCGCTGTGCGGATCCAGCCATGCCTGAACGACGTTATCCGGCATCGGCATGTCCAGCGGCAGCGGGTCGGCCTTGCGCATGAAACTGGTCCAGACCTGCAGGGCACCGGTGGCGCCGGTAAAGGGCGTCTTGCCGTTGTCGTCGCGGCCCAGCCAGACCACCGCCAGGAGATCCTGGCTGAAGCCGGCGAACCAGCTGTCGCGCGAATCGTTACTGGTACCGGTCTTGCCCGCCAGGTTCAACGAGCTTGGCAGCACGCTGTAGACCGAGCGGCCAGTACCTTCGCGCATGACCCGCTGCATGGCGTTCTGCACCAGGTAGATGGAACCTGGATCGAAGCGCTGCTGGATCTGGAACGGATAGCGTTTGAGCGGCTCACCTTCGGCGGTCAGCACGCTGCGAATACCGCGCATCGGGGTGTTGAAGCCACCGTTGGCGAGCGTCTGGTACATGGTCGCCACTTGCATCGGCGACATGCCGCCAGCGCCCAGCAACATGGACGGGAACGCAGGCCAATCGACCTCGACACCCAGGCGACCGATGGTTTTGAGCACATTCGGCACACCCAGTTCCAGGCCCAGCTTGGCCGTCGACAGGTTGTAGGAATTGGCGAGGCCCTGGTACAGATAGATCGTGCCGTGAGCGCGCCGATCATAGTTCTGTGGTTTCCAGACCTGTCCGTCAGCGCCTTTCACCGAGAACGGCTCGTCCTGCACCCAACTGGTCAGCGTGTATTGGCTGGGTTTCTCGAGCGCCGTCAGGTAGACCGCCGGCTTGACCAGCGAGCCAATCGGCCGCACGGCATCGATTGCCCGGTTGAAGCCGGCAAAGCCCGCCTGACGACTGCCGATCAGCGCCTGCACCTCACCGGTTTCCGGGTTGGTGACGACCATGGCCGCTTCGACCTCATCCGAGCCCTTGCGACCGGCCAGACGCTTGAAGGTGTCGGCCATCGAGGCTTCGGCCTTCATCTGCAGGATCGGGTCGAAGCTGGTGAAGATGCGCAGACCTTCTTCGGTCAAGTCTTCATCGCGGTAGTCCTGGCGCAGTTGGCGCTTGACCAGATCGAGGAAGCCGGGGAAGGAGCTATCCGCGAGGCTGCCGCGCTTGGTCACGCCCAGCGGCATCTTCTTCGCCGCCTCGACCGCTTCCGGCGTGGCCACGCCCTGCTCCGCAAGCAGGTCGAGCACCAGGTTACGCCGTTGCAGGGCGCGCTCCGGGTAACGCCGCGGGTTGTAGGCGGACGGCCCCTTGACCATGCCCACCAGCAAGGCCACCTGGTGCAGTTTCAACTCAGACAACGGCTGACTGAAGAAAAATTGGCTGGCGAGGCCGAAACCATGCACTGCCCGCTGGCCATCCTGCCCAACGAACACTTCGTTCAGGTACGCCTCGAGGATTTCCTGCTTGCTGTAATGCAGTTCCAGCAGCATCGCCATCATTGCTTCGGTGAGCTTGCGGGAGAGGCTGCGTTCGTTAGTCAGGAAGAAGTTCTTTACCAACTGTTGGGTCAGGGTACTGCCGCCCTGGCGCATGGCGCCGGACGAGGTGTTGACCCACACGGCACGGGCGATGGACTTGGGCGACACACCGAGGTGGTGATAGAAGTCCCGGTCTTCCACCGCTACCAGGGTATCGAGCAGGTACGGCGGCACCTGATCGAGCTTGATCAGAATGCGGTCTTCGAGGTTCTTCGGATACAGGCCACCGATCAGCAGCGGTTCCAGGCGGACCACCGCAAGCTTGGAATCATTGGGCGAACTGAGGCCGGCTACGTAGTCACCCGAGAAGCGCACCCGCACTTGCTGAGCAGGCTCCATGGCTTCATAGAACTGGAAACCACGAGTATTCAAATCGATGGTATTACCGCTGACAGCCGCCGCGCCGGGGCCGTTGACCGCACTTTCGCGCCGATAGCCGAGGGCATCGAGCTCAACGAGGAAATCCTCCTTGCTCAGCTTCTGCCCGACGAACAGCTCCAATGGCCGCGCGTAGACCTTGGCGGGAATGGTCCAGCGCTTGCCAGAGAATTTTTCCTGGACGACCGCATCGAGATAGACGGCGAAACCGGCCAGCACGACAAGGCCGACGAGACCGAGCTTGATGGCCCAGCCCAGCAGGGCGCGAACGCGGCCAGACGGTTGTTTTTTAGGGGTACGGGAGGATCGGGTACGAGTCATGGGCGCGGATTATACGCACTTTATCGTTCATCGACAGGCGCCCCCCGGCGGTTTCCAGACGGCATGCTTGTCGCCATAATGGCCGATTAGAATCCCATTTGCCCAGAAGGATCGCCCGTGAGCCAAGCCTTGATCACAGCCTTGCAGAACCCCGCCCTGTTTCCCCATCCCGTGCGGGATTTCCGGGTTATCGAAACGCACATTTCCTGGGTTCTGCTCACTGGCGACTACGCCTACAAGATCAAGAAGCCGATGAATTTTGGTTTCCTCGACTTCACCGAGTTGTCGGGCCGCGCGCACTTCTGCGCTGAAGAACTGCGCCTGAACCAGCGCCTGACCGATGGCCTTTATCTGGAAGTCCTGCCGATCACCGGCACTGCCGAGGCCCCGCAACTCGGCGGCGAAGGCACGGCGATCGAATACGCGCTGAAAATGCGCCAGTTCCCGCAGGAGCAGATGCTCAGCACCCTGCAAGCCAACGGCGAGCTGACCACCGCACACATCGACCAGATGGCGAAGCAGATCGCCGAGTTCCACCTGCAGGCACCACGGGTTTCCGCCGAGCATCCACTGGGTACGCCAGAAAGCGTGATGGCGCCCGTGGAGCAGAACTTCGAGCAGATCCGTCCCTTCCTCAGCGACAAGGCCGACCTGCAACAACTCGACGCCCTGCAAGCCTGGGCCCGCAGCAGCTTCGACCGTCTGCACACGCTGCTGGAAGCACGCAAGGCTCGAGGTTTCATCCGCGAATGCCACGGCGACATCCACCTGGGCAATGCCACGGTGATCGACGGCAACGTGGTGATCTTCGACTGCATCGAGTTCAACGAGCCCTTCCGCCTGACCGACGTCTATGCCGACGCCGCCTTCCTGGCCATGGACCTTGAAGACCGCGGGCTGAAATCCCTGTCGCGGCGCTTCATCAGCCAGTACCTGGAACTGACCGGAGACTACGAAGGCCTGGAACTGCTGAACTTCTATAAAGCCTACCGCGCCCTGGTTCGGGCCAAGATCGCGCTGTTCAGCATGCCGGCCGACGCCGATGGCGTGCAGCGCGCCACCACCCTGCGCCAGTACCGCAACTACGCCAACCTGGCGGAGAGCTACAGCGCCATTCCTTCGCGCCTACTGGCCATCACCCATGGCGTTTCCGCCGTAGGCAAGAGCCACGTGGCAATGCGCCTGGTGGAAGCACTGGGGGCGATCCGCCTGCGCTCGGACGTGGAACGCAAGCGCGTGTTCGGCGAACAAACCAGCGAGGCCGCCGGCGAGTTGCAAGCCGGCATCTACAGCAGCGATGCCAGCCAGGCCACTTACGAGCGCCTGCATCAACTGGCCGCGCTGATCCTGCGGGCCGGCTTCCCGGTCGTCATCGACGCCACCTACCTCAAGCAGGCACAGCGCCAGGCAGCGGCCGAAGTGGCCAGCGCGACCGGCGTGCCGTTCCTGATCCTCGACTGCAACGCTCCTGACGCCGTGATCGCCAGTTGGCTGGCCCAGCGCCAGGCCGACCAGAACGATCCGTCCGACGCGACACTGGAAGTGGTCACCGCGCAGCAGGCCAGCCGCGAGGCGCTGAGCGCCGAAGAGCTGCTGCAAAGCAAACGCGTGGAAACCAACGAAAGCGACAGCCTGGACAATCTGGTCAAGCAGATCCGCCAGCGCCTGCCGGGCCTGTAAAACGGTAGAGGCGTGAAGCAGTCCACACTTCACGCCTCTATTCCGCTGCCTGCAAAGGGTGACACTATAATGCCATTACCAGGCCACCCAGGAGGCGTTCTCATAAATCAGCCACGGCAACTCGACAGCACGCTGTATGCATTGATTCACAACGAGAACATCGCAGCGTTCAACCGGGAGAAACCAAAGGGCGTCAGCATCGACTTTCGCGATGGCGACTTTCGCGGCCTCGACCTGCGTAACCTCGACACCACGGGCATCGACTTCTCGGGTGCGTACTTCCGCGCGGCCGACCTGCGCGGCCTGGATTTGCGGGACGTCCCCATGGAGGGGGCGAGCATCGCCCACGCGCAGATCTCCGGGTCGTGGTTCCCTCCCGAACTGAGCGCCGACGAGATCCTCATGTCGGTGCAATACGGCACCCGCCTGCGCTACCGCACAAGCTGAACAGCACCCGGCGGACCTGCGCGTCAGGTCCGTCGGGCGCAACCCTCCCAGCACCACATGGCAAATCGCCGCGTATTTTCCAAGTGCCGCTACACTCCTCAGTGTTTACCCGCGACTTCCTCCACAAGAACCGTTCAGCCGGCGCAAGGAGGCTTGATGAACGATGAACTTCAGCACCTGAAGAATCTTGGCAAGACCTCAGCACAGTGGTTGCACGCGGTAGGCATCCACAGCGCCTCGGACCTTCGCCGCCTGGGCGCGGTGGATGCTTACCGGGCGGTGCGCACCCGAGGTTTCCGGGCATCGAAGGTGCTGCTGTACGCCATTGAAGGCGCTTTGCTGGACGTGCACTGGAACGATATCCCCGCCGAACGCAAGGAAGCACTGAACCAGCAACTAGATGCGACGGCCCTTCGGAAAAAAAATTAAGGTTTATCGTACAAATCGATTGACTTCGAAATGAGAATCACTATGATTACCACAACTGGTCGCGAGACTGGTTGGATAAGCTGAAAGCCCCTGGTTCGGACTCTCAGATTATCTCCTCATCAGGCTAATCACGGTTATTGACCCGGCATCTTGCCGGGTCTTTTTTTGCCCGCGATTTCATTGCCGCAGATCGGCGCAGTAGTCCTTCTCAGGCAAGGCGGCGGTGAACCAGACGAAATCCGCTATCGCCGGCCCGACCTCCTCGCCCACCTGAGCCAGCATCAACACGACGGTATCCTCTTGCGCCGCCCCCAGGTCAGCCAGGTGCAATGGCACACCGACATCCTTGCGCACGTGATAGCCGCCAGCCAGCAGCAAGGCCGGTGCGGGTGCCACCAGCAGACGCTGAGCCATGCGCCGGTCGCGTTGCTGCTGCACCGCCAGCATCGCCGGCAACTGACTCTCCGGGAGCATGCCGCAATGGCCCTCGCGCACTTCGTCCAGCAACACTTCGCGCACCGCCTGCGCGGTAGAGCGAGGTCCGGACAATTGCGGTGGGTTGCGGTAGATGTCTTTCATCTCGCTGCGATCCAGGTTGGCCGCGAGCACCGGGTAGCCTTGGCTGAAGGCTTCCTCCAGCAGTGGACCGTAGAGTTTCCAGTCCCAGCCATCACGCCACGCCAGCGCCTTGGCCAGATCAGCCGGCAGCGGCTTTTGCTGACGAACCGCGTCGACATTGGCCTGCTGCGCCGGCTCCAGCATTTCCAGCAACAGGCTGCCCTGTGCGCGCTGCTGCACCAGGGCCTGCAACAGCCAGCGCTGCAAGGCGTGGTGATCGGGATTGTCATGCTGCTCGCCCACCAGCACCCGTGGCGCAGCCGCCAGCCGGCTCACCAATTGTTCCGGAGTCAGCAGGCGACCGCTGGCGGTCTCGCGAATCTGCCCGAGATCGGCATGCTCGCGCCCTTCCGGGCTCTGCCATTGCGGCAACGCCGGCAGCGGTGCCATGGCGTGACAACCCGCCAAGCCCCAGGCCAGCAGAATGAGGATGCCGAACGACCGGGACCAGGGCATAGGTAACTCCTAACGGGCAATGATGAGCGGATGGCCTCGCTCGGGATGGGCATGAACCAACACCTCCAGCCCGAACACCGCCTTCAGGGCCTCGGGCTGCAAGACCTTTTGCGGCGTATCGAAGACATAAGGCCGGCCCTGTTCGAGCAGCAGGATACGATCACAATAGCGCGCAGCCAGGTTCAGGTCGTGGAGGATCACCAGCACCGCGGCGCCGCGATCGGCAAATCCGCGGACTGCCTGCAGCGTGGTGTGCTGGTGCAACGGGTCGAGGGCCGAGGTCGGCTCGTCGAGCAGCAAGGTCCGACCCTCCTCGCCCGGCCAGAGCTGCGCCAGCACTCGTGCCAGATGCACGCGCTGCCGCTCGCCACCGGACAGCGCGAGGTAGCTGCGGTCGGCCAGATGCAGGGCATCCGCCGCCTCCAGCGCCGCGTGGACGATTTCATGGTCGCGGTCCTTGCCGGTCCGATGCGGCAGACGCCCCATGCCCACCACTTCCTCAACGCGGAAAGCAAAGCCGAGGCTCGACACCTGTGGCAAGACCGCCAACAGTTGGGCGCGCTCATGGCCAGGCCAGTCGGCAAGCGCGCGGTCGTGGAGCAGGACACGGCCACGCTGGGTCGCCAGTTCGCCGCAGAGTGCACCGAGCAGGGTGCTCTTGCCCGCGCCGTTGGGCCCGAGCACACCCAGTACTTCACCTGGCTGGACCTTGAGGCTGACGCCATCGAGCACCATCTTGCGCCCGCGGACGACTTGAAGATCTTCGACCTGGAGCATCAGGCACGTCCCCGCAGCAGCAGATAAAGGAAAAACGGCGCGCCGATGAACGCGGTGACGATACCGATCGGCAATTCCGCCGGCGCCAGCGCCAGCCGGGCGATCAGATCAGCGAACAGCAGCAGCGAAGCCCCCGCCAGCAATGAGGCGGGCAGCAAGACCCGGTGGTCCGGGCCGGACAACAGCCGCACCAGATGCGGCACCACCAGCCCGACAAAACCGATCAACCCCGCTGCCGCTACCGCCGCACCCACGCCCAGTGCCGTACAGAACACCAGTTCGCGTTTGAGCGATTCGACTTCGATGCCCAGATGGCGAGCCTCCGATTCGCCCAGCAGCAGCGCATTCAAGGCCTCGGCACGACGCGGCAACCACAGCGCCACCGCCGTCGCCACCAGCACCAGTGGCCACAGGCGCTGATAACTCGCGCCGTTGAGGCTGCCCAGGTTCCAGAACGTCAGGGTCCGCAGGGTCGCGTCATCCGCCAGGTAAGTGAACAGCCCCACCGCCGAGCTGGCCAGGGCCGTCAAGGCGATACCGGCAAGCAACATGGTGGCGACGCTGGTCTGGCCGTCACGCCGCCCCAGGCGATAGACCAGCGCGGTCACACCCAGGCCGCCGAGAAAAGCGCACACCGACAGCAGATAGGGCGCGATAGCTTCCGGCACGCCACCCACCCAGGCACTACCAACAATCGCCACCGCCGCACCGAGCGCCGCGCCGCTGGAAACGCCCACCAACCCCGGGTCCGCCAGCGGATTGCGAAACAGCCCTTGCATGGCCACACCGGCCAGCGCCAGCACAGCGCCCACCGCCAGCCCGAGCAGTGTCCGCGGCAGGCGGATCTGTCCGAGAATCAACTCGGCCTGCTCCAGCCCGTCGCCATTGACTGGCAGACCGAGCAGCCGCAAGCCTGCGCGCAAGGTGTCCATCAGCGGCAGACTCACCGGCCCGAGCGCCAGCGACAGCCAGACCGCCAGCAGACACAACAGGCTGAGGATGATGAACAGCGTGCGCGGCGGGATCAGACGGGTCATGGCGCCAGTTGAGCCTTGGCCGTCGGGTAGAACGCCTGGGCCAGCGCTTGCAGGCTGGCGGGCAGACGCGGACCGAGGCCGCCGACCAGCAGCGTCGGGTCAAGATCAATCAGACGCTTCTCTTTCGCCGCACGGGATGCGGCCAGCGCGGGGTTCTCTTTCAGCAGTGCCTGCAGCGCAGCATCGCCGGTGAGGGCGCGATCAGCGAACACCACCACTTGCGGGTTCAAGGCGGCCAGCGCCTCTCCGGAGAAGTTCTTGTAGCCCTGGTGAGTCGCCAGGTTGCGGCCGCCGGCCTGTTCCACCAGCCAGGCGCCAGCGGTGTCGGTGCCGGCAATCATCGGCTTGCCGCCAGCATGGCCCACCAGCAGGATCACCCCGGGTGCCTGCTCCGTGCCCTGCACCGCCTTGATCCGGGTACGCAGGGTTTCGAGTTGCTGGCGATAGTCAGCGAAACGCTGTTCGGCCTGCTCCGGCTTGCCAAGCAATTCGCCCAGGTGCTTGAGGTTGCCCTGTACGGCTTCCAGGTCGGCGCGGCTGGAGAACAGTTCGACCCGCACCCCCGCCCCGCGAATCTGCGACAGAACCGGCGGCGGGCCCATTTCCTCGGTGCCCACCAGCACATCAGGACGCAGGCTCAACACGCCTTCGGCCGAAAGCTGGCGCTGGTAGCCAATGCTGGGCAGCGCTTTCAGCGATTCCGGGTGCTGGCTGGTGGTATCGACGCCCACCAGCCGCGACTCCGCGCCCAGCTCGGTAATCCATTCGCTCAAGGCCCCGCCAGCGCTGACCCAGCGCTGTGGCAGCGGGTCGGCGGCGTGCGCCGGGTTGAACACAAGCCCGATACAAAGGGCGATCAGGCTGGCATATCGGCGCATAACGGGGCTTCCTTTTCGATCAGGACGAACCGCCACCCCTCGGATAGCGGTGTGAGAGAAGCGCCGGGCAAGGTATAAAGGCGCCCGACGCCATCAGAGCCGGCAATTTGATAATTATTTGCATTTGAGCGTCAAGCTGCCTTGCATCCTTAACGGAGCCCATCGCTCATGCACTTCCTTTGTACCTCCGCCGAACTGGGCGAAGGCCAGAGCCGCGGTTTCACCTGCGAAAACACCGAACTGCTGGGCGTACGCCGGCAAGGGCAGGTCTATCTGTACCGAAACCGCTGCCCTCATCGCGGGATTGCGCTCAACTGGCAGCCAGACCAATTTCTCGACAGCAGCGCCAGCCTGATCACCTGCGCCCGGCATGGCGCACTGTTCCTTATCGAGAACGGCGAGTGCGTGGCCGGGCCGTGCGAGGGTGATGCCCTGGAAGCCCTCGACTGCCATGAAGACAGCCAGGGCATCTGGCTCACGGATTGAGCAGCACCGGCAAGGCGCGGTCGATACGCACCTGCTCGCTGTCCAGCGTCACGCCGTAAGCCAGCACTTCGACGCCATCGAGCACGGCGGCGCGCAGTGCGATGGCGTATCCCGGGTCAATCTCTTCAGCCGGGCGTACCGCCTCGATACCGTTGAGGTTCACACAATAAAGCTGCAGCGCGCGGACACCTTGCCGGGCCAGCGCCGCCAACTCGCGCAGGTGTTTGGCGCCGCGTTGGGTCACGGCATCGGGAAAGGCCGCGATAGCCGAACCGTCGAAGCCGAGGGTCACGCTCTTGACCTCCACATAGGCCAGGCCGCTGTCGAAGGTCAGTTGAAAGTCGATGCGGCTGTTCTCCTCGCCATACGGCACCTCGCGGCGCAGCGCGGTGAAACCCGCCAGCTCACTGATCACGCCGGCGCGCAGCGCCTCTTCGACGATGGCATTGGCCCGCCCGGTATTCACGCAGGCCAGCCGGCCTTGCGGGGTCTCGCTGATTTCCCAGGTGCCGGGCAGCTTGCGCTTGGGGTCGTTGGAGCGACTGAACCAGACCTTGCCGCCTTCCTTCATGCAGTTGAGCATCGAGCCGGTGTTCGGGCAGTGGATGGTCATCTGCTCGCCGCTCGGCAGTTCGATATCCGCGAGAAAGCGTTTGTAACGGCGCAGCAGCCGGGCTTCTTCGAGCAATGGAGAAAAATGCATCAGCCTTGCCAGCTCTTCAGTCCACGGGCAATCCGCTCCACCGCTTCTTGCAGACGCGGCAGGCTCTGGGTGTAGGCGAATCGCACATGATGGCTGGCCTGGTGCCGGCCGAAATCCACGCCGGGGGTGAAGGCGACATGCTCGGTTTCCAGGAAATGCCGGCAGAACGCGAACGCATCACCACCGAATGCGCTGATGTCGGCGTACAGGTAGAACGCACCTTGCGGCTCCACCGTGATCCCGAAGCCGAGCCCGCGCAGGGCTGGCAGGAGGAAGTCGCGGCGACGGGCGAATTCCGCGCGACGCTCTTCGAGGATCGCCAGGGTGCCGGGTTCGAAACAGGCCAGGGCCGCATGCTGAGCCATGCTCGGCGCACTGATATAGAGGTTCTGCGCCAGTTTCTCCAGTTCAGGCACGGCTGCGGGCGGTGCGACCATCCAGCCCAGGCGCCAGCCGGTCATTCCGAAATATTTGGAGAAACTATTAAGGACAAAGGCTTGGTCATCGACTTCCAGCACGCTGGGGGCGTCCATCCCATAGGTCAGGCCGTGGTAGATCTCGTCCACCACCAGATGGCCATTGTGCGCCCGGGTCGCCCGCGACAGGCCCGCCAGTTGCTCGCGATCAAGCACGGTGCCGGTCGGGTTGGCCGGCGACGCCACCAGGGCGCCGACTGTATCGTTATCCCAATAGCGCTCGACCAGATCAGCGGTCAGTTGATAGTTGACGTCCGGCCCCACCGGCACCAGTTGTGCACCGCCTTCCACCAGACGCAGGAAATGGCGGTTGCACGGATAACCCGGGTCGGCCAGCAGCCAGTGCTTGCCGGGGTCCACCAGCAGGCTGCTGGTCAGCAGCAACGCACCGGAACCGCCTGGGGTAATGAGAATCCGCTGCGGGTCGATGTTCACGCCATAGCGCTGGTCATAGAAGCCGGCAATCGCTTCACGCAGCGCCGGCAACCCGCGGGCTGCGGTGTAACGGGTGTGACCGGCGCCCAGTGCGGCCTGGCCGGCTTCGACGATGGGCGCTGCGGTGGAGAAGTCCGGCTCGCCGATTTCCAGGTGAATCACATCATGACCGGCGGCCTGCAACTCGTTGGCCCGGGCCAACAGTGCCATCACATGGAAGGGTTCGATGGCGCGACTGCGCGCACTGTAGGGCTGAGCCATGGGACTTCTCTCAATTGGGACTAAACTGGTGATTCTACCCATGCGCAACGACGAACGTATGGCTAAACCTCGCTGTCTTACCCGAGCTAACGGGGAGTAGCGCACCCCCGTCCTATCTGGTAAGTTCGGCGGCTCGCAGTCGCAGGGCCGGCGGGCGCCGGAGATGGAATAAGCCTGCGCATTGGATTCAGATGAGTGAGAGGCGGGCTATTCATGTCCACCGTAGAAAAGCAAAAAGCAGGCTCCATGTATGGTCTCGACCCGTATGTCGCAACCAAAGATGAGGAGTACATGGGCGAGCCCATGAAAAAACACTTCATCAAGCTGCTCGGTGCCTGGAAACAGGACCTGATGACCAGCGTGGACCGCACCGTGGACCATATGAAGGATGAAGCGGCCAACTTCCCCGATCCGGCAGACCGTGCCAGCCAGGAAGAAGAGTTCGCTCTGGAGCTTCGTAACCGTGACCGCGAACGCAAGCTGATCAAGAAAATCGACAAGACTTTGCAAAAAATCCAGGACGATGAATACGGCTGGTGCGATAGCTGTGGCGTGGAAATCGGCCTGCGTCGGCTGGAAGCCCGTCCTACCGCGGACCTGTGCTTCGACTGCAAGGAAATTGCAGAGAAAAAGGAAAAGACCGTCGGCAAGGGCTGATCCTTACCGCATCTAGAACGGGGCGCATATTGCGCCCCGTTTCATTTACAGATCCCGGCATCCACCATGAACCAGTCCCACTACATCGGACGCTTCGCTCCGACACCCAGTGGCTTCCTGCACTTCGGCTCGCTGGTCGCAGCCCTCGCCTCCTGGCTTGACGCCCGCGCGGTCGGTGGCCGCTGGCTGCTGCGCATGGAAGACATCGACCCACCGCGCGAAGCCCCCGGCGCCCAGGCCGCGATTCTCAAGACACTGGAAAGCTACGGCCTGGAATGGGACGGCGAAGTCGTCTACCAGCATGACCGCCACGATGCTTACGCCGAAGTGATCGAACGCCTGTTCCGCCAAGGTCTGGCCTACGCCTGCACCTGCTCGCGCAAACAGCTGGAAGGCTACAGCGGCATCTACCCGGGCCTGTGCCGCAACCTCTGCCATGCGCGGGACGATGCCGCGATTCGGATTCGTGTACCGGAATTGACCTACCGCTTCACCGACCGTGTCCAGGGTGATTTCGAGCAACATCTGGGACGTGACGTCGGCGATTTCGTCATTCAGCGGCGCGACGGCCTGTATGCCTATCAGTTGGCGGTGGTGCTGGATGATGCGTGGCAAGGCGTGACCGATGTCGTTCGCGGCGCCGACCTGCTGGACAACACACCGCGTCAGTTGTACTTGCAGGAGTTGCTTGGGCTTGCGCAGCCGCGCTACCTGCACGTGCCGCTGATCACCCAACCCGACGGGCACAAGCTGGGCAAGTCCTACCGCTCCGCGCCGCTGCCGGCTGAACAGGCCACGCCCCTGATCCTGCGGGCATTGCGTGCACTGGGCCAGGGCACCGATCCGGCGATGGTCGCGTCCACCCCGGCCGAGGTGCTGCGCCATGCCGCCGCGCACTGGGATGCCGATGCAATCCCGCGCAGCCTCACCCTGCCCGAGGCCCAACTGCGCTGAACCCGGTCTTCCGGCAGAAAGACCAATAAATTCAATTCCTTGGGCCGCTGCATGAAGTCCGTTTGCAGGCAGCGGCCCTTCCGTTACCATCGCCACAGTTTTGCGCCAATAATAAGTCCAGTTCGCAGCGGCAAAATCCAATGAGGCCAGCATGTACATCTATCGTTTGGTCCTGCTTCTGGTCGTGGGGATCTACCTGTTCTCCCCGGCCATCATGGACTGGTGGATCGACCCGACCGGTGCCTGGTATCGCCCTTACCTGCTCTGGCTGATCCTGATCGTCGTGACCTTTATCCTGCAGAGCCAACGTGATGCCGATGAGCTTTAGCCTGACCCAGATGATCCTGATCAGCGCCGCCTACTTGCTGGTGCTGTTCGGCGTGGCCTGGGTCAGCGAACGCGGCATGATCCCCCGAGCGATCATCCGCCATCCCCTGACCTACACCCTGTCGCTGGGCGTCTATGCCAGTGCCTGGGCGTTCTATGGCACGGTTGGCCTGGCCTACCAATATGGCTATGGTTTCCTAGCCTGTTACCTGGGGGTGTCCGGCGCATTCCTGCTGGCGCCGGTGCTGCTTTACCCGATCCTCAAGATCACCCGCACCTACCAGCTTTCCTCCCTGGCCGACCTGATCGCCTTCCGCTTTCGCAGCACCTGGGCCGGCGCCCTGACCACGGTGTTCATGCTGATCGGTGTGCTGCCGTTGTTGGCCCTGCAGATCCAGGCGGTGGCCGACTCCATCAGCATCCTCACCGGCGAGCCGGTCAAAAGCCGGGTGGCCCTGGCCTTCTGCGCGATGATCACGCTGTTCACCATCTTCTTCGGCTCGCGGCATATCGCTACCCGCGAGAAACACGAAGGCCTGGTGTTCGCCATCGCCTTCGAATCGGTGGTCAAGCTGCTGGCCATTGGCGGGATCGGCCTGTACGCGCTGTACGGCGTATTCGGCGGTCCGCATCAACTGGAAGTCTGGCTGTTGCAGAACCAGACCGCCCTCGCCGCCCTGCACACGCCCCTGCAGGAAGGACCGTGGCGCACGCTGCTGCTGGTGTTCTTCGCCTCGGCAATCGTGATGCCGCACATGTACCACATGGCCTTCACCGAAAACCTCAATCCGCGCTCGCTGGTCAGCGCCAGTTGGGGCCTGCCGCTGTTCCTGCTGCTGATGAGCCTGGCGGTGCCGCTGATCCTCTGGGCCGGCCTTAAGCTCGGCGCCAGCACCCACCCGGAATTCTTCACCCTCGGCCTGGGCATCGCGGCCAACAACAAGGCTCTCGCCCTGTTGGCTTACATCGGCGGACTTTCGGCCGCCAGCGGGCTGATCATCGTGACCACCCTGGCACTGTCGGGCATGGCCCTGAACCATCTGGTGCTGCCGCTTTATCAACCGCCGGCGGAGGGCAACATCTACCGCTGGCTGAAGTGGACCCGCCGCGCGCTGATCGTCGCCATCATCGCCGCCGGCTTCGGTTTCTACCTGCTGCTGGGTGCGCAACAGGAACTGGCCAACCTCGGTATCGTCGCCTTCGTCGCGACGCTGCAGTTCCTTCCCGGGGTACTCTCGGTGCTGTACTGGCCGACCGCCAACCGTCGCGGCTTCATCGCCGGCCTGCTGGCGGGGATCACCGTGTGGATGGTGACCATGCTGCTGCCGCTGGTCGGCAACCTGCAGGGCTTCTATATCCCGCTGCTGAACATGATCTACGTGCTGGACGACACCAGTTGGCACATGGCGGCCATCGCCTCCCTCGCGGCCAACGTGTTGCTGTTCACCCTGATATCGCTGTTCACCAATGCCAGCACCGAAGAGGTTTCCGCCGCAGAAGCCTGCGCCGTGGACAACGTCCGCCGTCCGCAGCGCCGCGAACTGCACGCCGCCTCGCCCCAGGAATTCGCCACGCAACTGGCCAAGCCGTTGGGGGCGAAAGCCGCGCAGAAGGAAGTCGAACAAGCACTGCGTGACCTTTATCTGCCGTTCGACGAGCGCCGCCCCTATGCCCTTCGCCGCCTGCGCGACCGCATCGAGGCCAACCTGTCCGGGCTGATGGGCCCGAGCGTGGCCCAGGACATGGTCGAGACCTTCCTGCCCTACAAGTCCGGCAGCGAGAACTACGTTACCGAGGACATCCACTTCATCGAGAGCCGGCTGGAGGACTACCACTCGCGCCTCACCGGCCTTGCCGCCGAGCTGGATGCCCTGCGCCGCTACCATCGACAGACCCTGCAGGAACTGCCGATGGGCGTCTGTTCCCTGGCCAAGGACCAGGAAATCCTCATGTGGAACAAGGCGATGGAAGAGCTGACCGGAATCCCCGCCAAGCGCGTGGTCGGCTCGCGCCTGAGCACCATTGTCGAACCGTGGCGCGGCCTGCTGCTGGGCTTCATCAACGTGCCCGACGAACACTTGCATAAACAGCGCCTGGGCCTCGATGGCCAGACCCGTTGGCTGAACCTGCACAAGGCCGCCATCGACGAGCCGCTCGCGCCGGGTAACAGCGGCCTGGTGGTGCTGGTGGAAGACCTCACCGAAACCCAGATGCTCGAAGACAAGCTGGTGCACTCCGAACGCCTGGCCAGCATCGGCCGACTGGCCGCCGGGGTCGCCCATGAGATCGGCAACCCGGTGACCGGCATCGCCTGCCTGGCGCAGAACCTTCGCGAAGAGCGCGAAGATGACAGCGAAATCACCGAGCTGAGCAGCCAGATTCTCGAACAGACCAAGCGCATTTCGCGCATCGTCCAGTCGCTCATGAGCTTCGCCCATGCCGGCAGCCATCAGCAAACCGACGAGCCGGTGTGCCTGGCTGAAGTGGCGCAGGATGCCATCGGCCTGCTGGCCTTGAACCGGCGCAATTTCGAAGTGCAGTTCTTCAACCTGTGCGATCCCGATCACTGGGTCGAAGGCGATCCGCAACGTCTCGCGCAAGTGCTTATCAACCTGCTGTCCAACGCCCGCGATGCCTGCCCCGCCGGCGCCGCGGTGCGGGTCAAGAGCGAGGCCAGCGAACATACCGTCGACCTCATCGTCGAGGACGAAGGCAGCGGCATTCCGAAAAACATCATGGACCGTCTGTTCGAACCGTTCTTCACCACCAAGGATCCGGGCGAGGGAACCGGGCTGGGGCTCGCTCTGGTCTATTCCATCGTGGAAGAGCATTATGGACAGATCACCATCGACAGCCCGGCCGATGTTCAAAGCCAGCGCGGCACCCGGATCCGAGTGACCCTGCCGCGTCATGTCGAAGCGACGTCCGCTGTGAACTGAGACCGTCGAGAGAATTGAATCAATGCCTCACATTCTGATCGTCGAAGACGAAACCATCATCCGTTCCGCCCTGCGCCGTCTGTTGGAGCGAAACCAGTACCAGGTCAGCGAGGCCGGGTCGGTGCAGGAAGCTCAAGAGCGCTTCAGCATTGCCACCTTCGACCTCATCGTCAGCGACCTGCGCCTTCCCGGCGCTCCCGGTACCGAACTGATCAAGCTCGGCCAAGGCACTCCCGTGCTGATCATGACCAGCTACGCCAGCCTGCGCTCGGCCGTCGACTCCATGAAGATGGGCGCCGTCGACTACATCGCCAAGCCATTCGACCACGATGAAATGCTCCAGGCGGTCGCCCGCATCCTGCGCGACCGTCAGAACGCTCCGGCAGCACTGGCCGAACGCGCCAACGGCAAGGCGGCCGCAGGCGAGAAAGTCGCCGCCGGCAATGCCAATGGCGAGATTGGCATCATCGGTACCTGTCCGCCGATGCAGGACCTCTACAGCAAAATTCGCAAGGTCGCGCCCACCGATTCCAACGTCCTGATCCAGGGCGAATCCGGTACCGGCAAAGAGCTGGTCGCCCGTGCCCTGCACAACCTTTCGCGCCGCGCCAAGGCACCGATGATTTCGGTGAACTGCGCGGCGATTCCGGAAAGCCTGATCGAGTCCGAACTGTTCGGCCACGAGAAAGGCGCCTTCACCGGTGCCAGCGCCGGGCGTGCCGGCTTGGTCGAAGCCGCGGATGGCGGCACGCTGTTCCTCGACGAAATCGGCGAGTTGCCACTGGAAGCCCAGGCGCGCCTGCTGCGGGTACTGCAGGAAGGCGAGATTCGCCGGGTGGGTTCGGTGCAGTCGCAGAAGGTCGATGTCCGCCTGATCGCGGCGACCCACCGTGACCTGAAGAACTTGGCCAAGGTCGGGCAATTCCGTGAAGACCTTTATTACCGCCTGCACGTCATCGCGCTAAAACTGCCGGCGCTGCGTGAGCGCGGTGCAGACGTCAATGAAATCGCCAACGCCTTCCTCGCCCGCCAGGGCGCGCGCATTGGCCGTTCTGACCTGAAGTTCGCCCACGACGCGGAACAGGCCATCCGTCATTACTCGTGGCCGGGTAACGTGCGGGAGCTGGAAAACGCCGTCGAGCGTGCGGTGATTCTGAGCGAGAGCCCGGAAATTTCCGCTGACCTGCTGGGCATCGACATCGAGCTGAGCGACCTGGAAGACGACGTGCACTTCGACAACCTGCCGGCTATCGGCAGCGCTGCCAACGCCACCAGCCACGAGCCCACCGAAGATCTGTCACTGGAGGACTACTTCCAGCACTTCGTCCTCGAGCACCAGGACCACATGACCGAGACCGAGCTGGCACGCAAGCTGGGTGTCAGCCGCAAATGCCTGTGGGAACGGCGCCAGCGCCTGGGCATTCCACGTCGCAAGAGCGGCGCTACCAGCGAGAGCTGAGGCACCGCCGCTGCTCCACGGGTAACAGTGACGGCGTGGCACAAACTGTTACCTCTAGGCGGCGACGTAACAAAAACCGGGGTTTACGGTAACGAAATCCCGGTTTTTTTTCGCCTCGAATTTGCCCCCGAAACCACCTAACCCCTTGTTTTACTGGGGTTTGCAAAAGTTGGCACGGCACCTGCTATATGTTCGGTACAAGAACAATAACAAGCACAGCAAAACACAATAAAAATAAGACGAATCGGCTCACGCACAATAAGAACAATACGGCGGAGGCGCAGCTAACTGATTCTTTTGGAGAGGAGTTGTGTTTGGGGCTTGCCCCACAACCGGGCAGAGAACAACAAAAACTGCACTCAAGCAGAGCCTGAACTGGTTGGATCGAGAGATCATCGCAACATCGGCGACCAAAGCAATCCGTTTGCTCTTGTACTCCCGATTAGGGAGACGATCCACAAGCCTTGTGGCGTTTTGTGGATAGGGCGTGAATAAAAACAAGAAGCCCGACAAAAAAACAATAAGAGCACGCAACTACTTCTTGGGGAGCTTCGGCTCCCCTTGTAGTTTCTCCCTTCTGCGAAGCTTCCTACACAGCCATTTTTCGGGCGCCTACACCCTTTTCTGACTAAATGCTAGAATCCACGCCCATCATGCGGCCATTCTACGTTTATGGCCGAAAATTCCTTCAAACAGTGCATCCCATGCTGAAGAAGCTGTTCCAGTCTTTCCGTCCCCCCGTGCATGTCCAGCACCATCGGCGCACTACGCCCGAGGTGATCAACAGCGCACAACATTCGCTGCAGCGCAGCCAGTTCAGCCGCCACGCGGTGAGCATCGTCGAGCGCCTGCAAAGCGCCGGCTACCAGGCCTATCTGGTCGGTGGTTGCGTACGCGACATGCTCTTGGGCATCAACCCCAAGGACTTCGACGTCGCTACCAGCGCCACCCCCGAGCAGGTCCGTGCGGAATTCCGCAATGCCCGGGTCATCGGTCGACGCTTCAAGCTGGTCCACGTCCATTTCGGGCGCGAGATCATCGAAGTCGCCACCTTCCGCGCCAACCATCCGGTGGATGAAGAAGAAAACAGTCACCAGTCTTCCCGCAACGAAAGCGGAAGGATCCTACGTGACAACGTCTACGGCACCTTGGAAGAAGATGCCCAGCGCCGTGACTTCACCATCAACGCCCTTTACTACGATCCGGTCAGCGAGCGCATTCTCGATTACGCCAATGGCGTACACGACATCCGCAATCGCCTGCTGCGCCTGATCGGCGATCCGACCCAGCGCTACCAGGAAGACCCGGTCCGCATGCTGCGTGCCGTGCGTTTCGCCGCCAAGCTGAACTTCGGTATCGAAAAGCACACCGTGCAGCCGATCCGCGAACTGGCACCGATGCTGCGGGAAATCCCCGCGGCGCGGCTGTTCGAAGAATCGCTGAAGCTGTTCCTGTCCGGACACGCCGCCGACACCTTCGAGATGCTGGTGGACCTGCAACTGTTCGACCCGCTGTTCCCGGCCAGTGCCCAGGCCCTGGAAGAGCACCCGAACTACACTCACACGCTGATCAGTCAGGCGCTGATCAACACCGACCTGCGGATCAAGCAGGGCAAGCCGGTCACCCCGGCGTTCCTGTTTGCCGCCCTGCTCTGGCCAGCGCTGCCGGGTCGCGCCCTGTACCTGCAAAGCCGCGGCATGCCGCCGATCCCGGCCATGCAGGAAGCCGCCCACGAGCTGATCGCCGAACAGTGCCAGCGCATCGCCATTCCGAAGCGCTTCACCCTGCCGATCCGCGAGATCTGGGACATGCAGGAACGCCTGCCACGCCGCAGCGGCAAGCGTGCCGACCTGTTGCTCGACAACCCGCGCTTCCGTGCCGGTTACGACTTCCTGCTGTTGCGTGAAAGCGCAGGCGAGGAAACCGAGGACCTCGGCCAGTGGTGGACCGACTATCAGGAATGCAACGAAAGCGAGCGCCGCGAGATGATCCGCGAGCTTGGCGGCCGTGACGAAGGCAGCAGCGCCGGCCCACGCAAACGCAAGCGCAGCCCGAGCAAGCGCAAGCGCGTCGACAGTGGCACAGGCGAGTAAGCAGCATGGTCCGCGTCTACATCGGGCTGGGCAGCAACCTGGCCAATCCGCAGGAGCAGTTGCGCAGCGCCATTGAAGCGCTGGCACTGCTACCGGATACCCAGGTCGCCGGCGTTTCGTCCTTTTATGCCAGCGATTCGCTGTCCCCCGGCCAGCCGCGCTACACCAACGCCGTGGCCGCGCTGGACACCGCACTCGAGCCCATTGCGCTGCTCGACGCCCTGCAAGCCATCGAGGCGGATCAGGGCCGTGAACGCAAGGAGCGCTGGGGCCCGCGCACCCTTGATCTGGATATCCTGCTGTACGCCGACCGGGTCATCGACGAACCGCGGCTGAAAGTGCCCCATTACCACATGCACGCCCGCCCGTTCGTGCTCTATCCCTTGGCCGAACTGGTGCCCGAAGGCTTCCGCCTGGCAGATCAGCGGCCCCTCTCGCAATTACTGGCAGATTGCCCGTTCGTCGGCCTCGAGCGCCTGTAACCGGGCGTTCCCCCAGCGGTAACGCCCGTAACAGCCACGACGTAACAATGCGGTAACACGGTAATTGACTTCCCCCCTCGCGCTCACGACTATAGGCGTCCCGTGGCACCCCAGTGCCATAAACAAGGCGTAAATAGGCCTGGAACAGATCCAAACCCAAACACCACGATCGATGATGTGCTGTTCCAGAAGATGAATACATGCGTTGTACGCAGTGGTTTTTCACAGCGCCTGAACGAGGATTGCTTTTCATGCCAGACGTAACCCTGACCACCCTCCAGGCCCTCAAGGCCAAGGGTGAGAAAATCGCCATGCTGACCTGCTATGACGCGACCTTCGCCCAGACCGCGAACCGCGCCGGCGTGGAGATCCTGTTGGTGGGCGATTCCCTGGGCATGGTCCTGCAGGGCCATGACAGCACTTTGCCGGTGACCAATTCAGAAATGGCCTACCACGTCGCCAGCGTCAAACGCGGCAACGAAGGTGCGCTGATCCTGGCCGACCTGCCCTTCATGGCGTATGCCACCCCCGAGCAAGCCTTCGCCAACTGTGCCCAACTGATGCAGGCCGGTGCGCACATGGTCAAGCTCGAAGGCGCCGCCTGGCTGGGCGACACCATTCGCCTGCTGGCTGAGCGTGGCGTGCCGGTTTGCGCCCATCTGGGCCTGACCCCGCAAGCGGTGAACATCCTCGGCGGCTACAAGGTCCAGGGCCGTCAGGAAAACCAGGCCCGGCAGATGCGCGCCGACGCCATCGCGCTGGAGCAGGCGGGTGTCGCAATGCTGCTGCTCGAGTGCGTGCCGAGCGAGCTGGCCGCGGAAATCACCCAGGCCGTGGGCATTCCGGTCATCGGTATCGGCGCCGGCAGTGCCACCGATGGTCAGGTGCTGGTCATGCACGACATGCTGGGCCTGTCGCTGACCGGTCGTACACCGAAGTTCGTGAAGAACTTCATGGCCGGCCAGCCGGACATCCAGAGTGCTTTCCAGGCCTATGTCCAAGCGGTCAAGGACGTCAGCTTCCCTGGCACCGAACATGGGTTCAGCGCATGAACACCGTCAAGACCGTTCGCGAGCTGCGCGCCGCCGTCGCCCGCGCCCGCAGCGAAGGCAAACGTATCGGTTTCGTACCGACCATGGGTAACCTGCACAGCGGCCACGCGACCCTGGTGACCAAGGCCGCCCAACGCGCCGATTTCGTCGTCGCCAGCATCTTCGTCAACCCGCTGCAGTTCGGCCCCAGCGAAGACCTCGACAAATACCCGCGCACCCTGGCCGCCGATCAGGAACGCCTGCTCCAGGCCGGCTGCCACCTGCTGTTCGCCCCCACCGTCGAAGAGATGTACCCCGACGGCATGGGCGTACAGACCCGGGTCAGCGTTCCGCACCTCTCGGAAGATCTCTGCGGCGCCAGCCGTCCTGGCCACTTCGAAGGTGTGGCCACGGTGGTCAGTAAACTGTTCAACATGGTCCAGCCGGACCTGGCCATATTCGGTCAGAAGGACTTCCAGCAACTGGCGGTGATCCGCGCGCTGGTGCGTGACCTGAACATGCCGATCCAGATCATCGGCGAGCCGACCGTGCGTGCCGACGACGGCCTGGCGCTGTCCTCGCGCAACGGCTACCTGAACGACGAACAGCGCGCCATCGCGCCAACCGTCTACCGCACCCTGAGCCACATGGCCGAGGCGATCCGCCAGGGGCGTCGCGACTACCCGGCGCTGATTGCCGAAGGCCAGCAAGCGCTACAGACCGCCGGCCTCAAACCGGACTACCTGGAAGTACGCCAGGCGCTGAATCTGCGCACGGCCGGCGAAACCGACCGCGATCTGGTGATCCTGGTGGCAGCGTTCCTCGGTGCCACCCGCCTGATCGACAACCTGCACCTGAATCTCGACGAGAAGTAAGCTCGAAGAGCAAGTCCGTGCCATCATCCGAAGGCCAGACCGTGTCTGAATGACATATCTCAATAGCATTTGCCGGCCCGCCGCGAAATAATCCGCGGGGGCCGGCAAACGGTCCCGGGTACACAGTGTCCAAGGCAGTTCAAGCAACCAAGGAAACCTGCAGCGATGGCGTATTACCGCACTCCTCATGATGTCACCGCTCTGCCAGCCTGGCAGGCACTCCAGCAACACCGCGAAGCCATGCAGGATTTCAGCATGCGCGAGGCATTCAATGCCGAACCGCAACGTTTCAACCAATTCTCCCTGAGCAGTTGCGGGCTTTTCCTCGACTACTCGAAAAACCTGATCAACGCCGAGACCCGCACCAAGCTGGTCGGTCTGGCCAATGAAGTCGGCTTGAAAGAGGCGATCGACGCCCTGTTCGCCGGCGAGATCCTCAACGCCTCCGAAGGTCGCCCGGCCCTGCACACCGCGCTGCGTCGCCCGGTCGGCGACAAGCTGAGCGTCAACGGCGTCAACGTGATGCCGGAAGTACACAAAGTGCTGAACCAGGTCACCGAGCTGGTTGGCAAGATCCACGACGGGCTGTGGCGCGGCTACAGCGAGAAGCCCATCACCGACGTGGTGAACATCGGTATCGGCGGCTCGTTCCTCGGCCCGGAGCTGGTCTCCGAAGCCCTGCTGCCCTATGCCCAACGCGGCGTACGGTGCCATTACCTGGCAAACATCGATGGCAGTGAATTCCACGAGCTGTCGGCCAAGCTGCGCGCCGAAACCACCCTGTTCATTGTTTCCTCGAAGTCCTTCAACACCCTGGAAACCCTGAAGAACGCCCAGGCCGCTCGCGCCTGGTACCTGGCCCAGGGCGGCTCGGAAGCCGAGCTGTATCGCCACTTCATCGCCGTTTCCAGCAACAAGGCCGCCGCGGTGGCCTTCGGTATCCGCGAAGAGAACATCTTCCCGATGTGGGACTGGGTGGGCGGGCGCTACTCCCTGTGGTCGGCCATCGGTCTGCCGATCGCCCTGGCCATCGGCACCGCCAACTTCAAGGAACTGCTGTCAGGTGCCTACACCATGGACCAGCATTTCCAGAACGCGCCGTTCGAGCAGAACATGCCAGTGCTGCTGGCCCTGCTCGGTGTCTGGTACGGTAATTTCTGGGGCGCGCAGGCTCATGCGATCCTGCCGTACGACCATTACCTGCGCAACATCACCAAGCACCTGCAACAACTAGACATGGAATCCAACGGTAAATCCGTCCGTCAGGACGGCACGCCGGTCAACCACGACACCGGCCCGGTCATCTGGGGCGGCGTGGGCTGCAACGGCCAGCACGCCTATCACCAGTTGCTGCACCAGGGCACCCAGTTGATTCCGGCCGACTTCATCGTTCCGGTGGTCAGTTTCAACCCGGTTGCCGACCATCATCAGTGGCTGTACGCCAACTGCCTGTCGCAAAGCCAGGCGCTGATGCTCGGCAAGACCCGCGCCGAGGCCGAAGCCGAGCTGCGCGAGAAGGGCATGGCCGAGGCCGAAGTGCAGAAGCTGGCGCCGCACAAGGTGATCCCGGGCAACCGCCCGAGCAACACCCTGGTGGTGGAGCGGATCAGCCCGCGTCGTCTCGGCGCGCTGGTGGCCATGTACGAACACAAGGTCTTCGTGCAGAGCGTGATCTGGGGTATCAACGCCTTCGACCAATGGGGCGTGGAACTGGGCAAGGAACTCGGCAAAGGCGTCTACCAGCGCCTGACCGGCGGCATCGAAGAACCTGCCGAAGACGCCTCGACCCAAGGCCTGATCAACTACTTCCGCGGCCGTCACCGCGGCTGACCGCCAGGCGCTGCCCCCGAACATGGCCGGGGGCAGCGACTACACTGTCCTGACCCGGCAGCCTTCGAACATCACGGCGAAGACCCGCTCCCCCGCGTGCAGCAGGAGCGTCGCCGCTGATGAAGGTAACGCCGTCCCATAACAACAGGACAGGTTGTGCCATGTTCGAGATCAGTACCTTCCCCAAAGCCGACGCCGTCAGTCGCGCCGCCGAAATCAGCCAGGCCGACTACGAACGCCTCTACCGCCAATCGATAGAACAGCCCGATCAATTCTGGACCGAGCAGGCCAAACGCCTGGACTGGATCAGCCCCTGGAGCGCGATCCAGGAGTGCGACATCCGCACCGGCAAAGCCGTCTGGTTCAAGGACGCGAAACTCAACGTCAGCTACAACTGCCTCGACCGTCACCTGGCCAAACCCGGCGACCACCCAGCGATCATCTGGGAGGGCGACGACCCGAGCCGTTCCGCCACCCTCAGCTATCGCCAGGTGCACCAGCAAGTCTGTCGGCTGGCCAACGTACTCAAGCAGCGCGGAGTGAAAAAAGGCGACCGGGTGTGCATCTACATGCCGATGATCCCGGAGGCGGCTTTCGCCATGCTCGCCTGCACGCGCATCGGCGCGATTCACTCGGTGGTGTTCGGCGGCTTTTCCCCCGATGCCCTGCGCGACCGCATCCTCGATGCCGACTGCCGGACGGTGATCACCGCCGATGAAGGCGTACGCGGCGGCAAGACCGTCGCCCTCAAGCAGAACGTCGACAAGGCCCTGACAAGCTGCCCGAACGTAAGCAGCGTGGTGGTGGTCAAGCGTACCGGTGGCAAAGTCGAATGGAACGACAAACGCGACCTTTGGTACCACGATGCCATCGCCCAGGTCAGCGACGACTGCCCGCCCGAACCGATGGACGCCGAAGACCCGCTGTTCATCCTCTACACCTCCGGCAGCACCGGCAAACCCAAGGGCGTGCTGCACAGCACTGCCGGTTATCTGCTGCAGGCCACCATGACCTTCAAGGTGGTGTTCGACTACCGTGAAGGCGAAGTTTTCTGGTGCAGCGCCGACGTCGGCTGGGTGACTGGCCACAGCTATATCGTCTACGGGCCGCTGGCCAACGGCGCCACCAGCGTGATGTTCGAAGGCGTGCCGAACTACCCGGACGCCTCGCGCTTCTGGCAGGTCGTGGACAAACACAAGGTGAACATCTTCTACACCGCGCCCACTGCCCTGCGCGCCCTGATGCGCGAAGGCGAAGGCCCACTGAAAAACACGTCGCGCAAGAGCCTGCGCCTGCTCGGCAGCGTCGGCGAACCGATCAACCCGGAAGCCTGGGAGTGGTACTTCAACGTCGTCGGCGAGCAGCGCTGTCCCATCGTCGACACCTGGTGGCAGACCGAAACCGGCGCCACAATGCTGACCCCGCTGGTCAGCGCCCGACACATCAAGCCCGGCTGCGCGACCAAGCCGATGTTCGGCGTCCAGCCGGTGCTGCTGGACGAGAAAGGCCAGGTCATCGAAGGCCCCGGCGCCGGCATTCTGGCGATCAAGGCCAGTTGGCCGGCGCAGATCCGCAGCGTCTACGGCGATCACCAGCGGATGATCGACACCTACTTCAAACCCTTCCCCGGTTATTACTTCACCGGCGACGGCGCCCGCCGCGACGAACAGGGCGACCTGTGGATAACCGGGCGCATCGACGACGTGATCAATGTGTCCGGCCACCGCATCGGCACCGCTGAAGTTGAAAGCGCGCTGGTGCTGCACGACAGCATCGCCGAAGCAGCCGTCGTCGGTTATCCCCACGACCTCAAGGGCCAGGGCATCTACGCCTTCGTCACCCCGATGAATGGCGTCGAGCCAGACGACGCGCTGAAAAAAGAGCTGCTGGCGCTGGTCAGCAAGGAAATCGGCAGCTTCGCCAAACCGGAGCTGATCCAGTGGGCGCCGGCATTGCCCAAGACCCGCTCGGGCAAGATCATGCGGCGGATCCTGCGCAAGATCGCCTGCAACGAGCTGGACAACCTCGGCGACACCTCGACCCTGGCCGACCCGAGCGTGGTGCAGGGGTTGATCGATAAGCGGCTGAATACCTGATAGAACGTTTGCCAGGATTGGGGGCTTGCTCGCGATAACGTTGCACAGCGCCCCCAACGCTTCGGAAACCGACATCAAGGCCCCCATGGAACCCCTTCGCCGCCGTATCGAAACCCAAGTCATGAGCCTCACCGGTCTCGCCCTCGGCCAGCTCGACCTTGAAAACCCCAAGGGCGACCCCGGCCTGTTCGGCCCGCAAAGCGTGTGCTGGCAAGTGCAGGGCGACTTTCCCAGCATGCTGGTCGGTGGCATCAGCGCCCTGATGCTGCAGGTCCTGCACCCGCTGGCGCTGGCCGGGGTGTGGGACCACTCCAACTTCCGCGAGGACATGCTCGGCCGTCTGCGCCGCACCAGCCAGTTCATCTCCGGCACCACCTTCGGCTCGACCCGCGACGCCAACTGGCTGATCGAGCGGGTCCGCACCATCCACCTGCAGGTCGTCGGCACCGCTGCGGATGGTCGCCCTTATGCTGCCAGTGACCCGGGCCTGCTGACCTGGGTGCATGTCGCCGAAGTGAGCAGCTTCCTCGCCGCTCACCTGCGCTACCGCAACCCGCACTTGAGCGACGCCGCGCAGGACGCCTATTACACCGAAATAGCGCTGATCGCCGAACGCCTCGGTGCTCGCGACGTACCGCGTTCCCGCCAGGAGGTCGCGGACTACCTGCGGCGCATGCGCCCGCAACTCCAGTGTGATGAACGCAGCCGCGAAGTGCTCCGTGTCCTGCTCGACGCCCCGGCGCCGAGCCGCCTGGCCAAGCCGGTCGGCAGCCTGATGATGCAGGCCGGAATTGGGCTGCTGCCGGACTGGGCCGCGGACATGCTCTCGCTCAGGCAAGGAGCGCTGAAACAGCGAGCGGTCGGACTGGGCATCAATACGGTGGCCCCGGTGCTGCGCTGGGCGATGCGCGATGGATCGGCGCACCGGGCACGACGGCGAATGGGGATCAGTTAAGCCCGGCGCTACGCTTGAGGGCCTCGGCAGCGGACATCTCCAATCCACCGCCATCTATGCCACTATGTCGCCCGATCGAAGCCACAGAAGCTTCAGCGTTCCCACGCCAAATCCAACAACAATGAGGACCCGCGCATGCAAGATGTCGTAATCGTCGCCGCCACCCGTACTGCTGTCGGCAGTTTCCAGGGCGCGCTGGCCAACATTCCAGCCGTTGATCTGGGCGCCGCCGTGATCCGCCAGTTGCTGGCCCAGACCGGTCTGGACGGCGAGCTCGTCGACGAAGTCATTCTTGGCCAGGTACTGACCGCCGGCGCCGGACAAAACCCGGCACGCCAGGCCGCGATCAAGGCCGGCCTGCCTCACGCTGTTCCGGCCCTGACCCTGAACAAGGTCTGCGGCTCCGGCCTCAAGGCGCTGCACCTCGCCGCCCAGGCCATCCGCTGCGGCGACGCCGACATCATCATCGCCGGCGGCCAGGAAAACATGAGCCTGTCCAACTACGTCATGCCCGGCGCCCGCACCGGTCTGCGCATGGGCCACGCCAGCCTGGTCGACACCATGATCAGCGACGGCCTGTGGGACGCCTTCAACGATTACCACATGGGTATCACCGCCGAGAACCTGGTGGAGAAGTACGGCATCAGCCGTGAAGAACAGGATGCCTTCGCCGCCGCTTCCCAGCAGAAAGCTGCGGCCGCCATCGAAGCCAAGCGCTTCGTCGACGAAATCACCCCGATCCTGATCCCCCAGCGCAAGGGCGACCCGATCACCTTCGTCACCGACGAACAGCCCCGGGCCGGCACCACCGCCGAATCCCTCGGCAAGCTCAAGCCAGCCTTCAAGAAAGACGGCAGCGTTACCGCCGGCAACGCTTCGTCGCTCAATGACGGCGCCGCCGCCGTGATGCTGATGAGCGCGGCCAAGGCGCAAGAACTGGAGCTGCCAGTGCTGGCGCGGATCAAGGCCTACGCCAATGCCGGCGTCGACCCGGCGATCATGGGCATCGGCCCGGTCAGTGCTACCCGTCGCTGCCTGGACAAGGCCGGCTGGACCCTTGACCAGCTCGACCTGATCGAAGCCAACGAAGCCTTCGCCGCCCAGGCCCTGTCGGTGGGCAAGGAGCTCGGTTGGGATGCGAGCAAGGTCAACGTCAATGGTGGCCCCATCGCCATCGGCCACCCGATCGGCGCGTCGGGCTGCCGCGTGCTGGTCACCCTGCTCCACGAAATGATCAAGCGCGATGCGAAAAAAGGTCTGGCGACCCTGTGCATCGGCGGCGGCCAGGGCGTTGCCCTGGCAATCGAACGCTGATCGACACGGGAGGGGCCGCGCTGGCCCCTCCTCCGCCCCGACGGTAAACTGCACGCCCGCAACCAAGGCCACGTGCATGTCCTCCTTGAATCAGGCGCTGCGCGCCGCCCTCGATAGCCGCCAACCCCTTCTCGCTGAACTGCATGCCCAGGGCACCGACTGTTACCGCCTGTTCCATGGCAGCCAGGAAGGCGTGCCCGGCCTGACCGCCGACCGCTACGGCCCGCAACTCATGGTGCAGAGCTTTCACCAGACACTGGAACGCGACGCCCTGCTGGACCTGCACGCCAGCATCGAGCAAAGCGTTGGACAACCGCTGCAACTGGTCTACAACGACCGCTCGCGGGGCAACAGCCGCATCGACCGTCAGGACACGGTGTACCAGGCGACCGAGGAAGCGTTGGCGGACACTGTCGGCCATGAGTGGGGGCTGAATTACCGAGTGCGCGGCCGTCATGCCGGGCAGGATCCCCTGCTGTTCCTCGACCTGCGCAATGCCCGTGGCTGGGTCAAGCAGCACAGCGCCGGCAAAAGTGTGCTCAATCTCTTTTCCTATACCTGTGGCGTCGGCCTGAGCGCGGCAGCCGGCGGTGCCAGCGAGGTGTGCAACCTCGATTTCGCCGAAGGCAACCTGGCTGTCGGTCGCGAGAACGGTGCGCTCAACCCGCAACTGGCACCGATGGACTTCATCCAGTCCGACTACTTCCCGGCAATCCGCCAACTGGCCGGGCTGCCCATCAGTCAGCGGCGCGGGCAGAAGCTGCCGTCCTATGTGCGCCTGGAAGCCCGGCAGTTCGACCTGGTATTTCTCGATCCGCCGGCCTGGGCCAAAAGCGCGTTCGGCACGGTTGACCTGCTGCGCGATTACCAAAGCCTGCTCAAACCGGCCTTGCTGACCACCGCCGAAGACGGTGTGCTGATCTGCAACAACAACCTGGCCCGGGTCGACATGGACGACTGGCGCGAACAGGTGCTGCGCTGCGCGGAGAAAGCCGGTCGCCCGGTGCGCGAGTGGCAGGTGATCAGCCCGGCCGCGGACTTCCCGTCGCAAGATGGCCGCCCGCCGCTGAAGACCCTGGTGCTGCATCTGTAGGTCGCACGGACCGTGGGTTGTCGGGTTTTCCCGGCAACCGCCGGAACTCGATTAACGTGCCATACTCTAAGCGTCCCGCTTCCTACGCAGATGCCGCACATGTCCAAAGGATTGACCCGCGCCCTCGGCGCCCTGCTGGCCGCCCTGGCCTTGTACAGCCTTCTTGGCTTCTTCATCCTTCCCGGCATCGCCCTTCGTATTGCCAATCAACAACTGGCCCAGTACGCCACCGTACCGGCACAGTTGCAGCGCATCGAACTCAATCCGTTCAGCCTGGAGCTGACGGTCTGGGGCCTGCAGATCGGTGAACCGGGCAAGGAACAGGTCGGCTTCGAACGCCTGTACGCCAATCTGCAACTGGACAGCCTGTGGAGCGGCGCCCTGCACCTGGACAGCGTCGAACTGGTCAAACCGCGCACCGAGCTGCTGTTCGCCAAGGACGGCAGCCTGAACCTGACCCAACTGTTCAAACTCCCGCCAAGCGAGGCGAAACCCGAAGCGCCGGCCAGCGATCCGTTTCCGCTGCGCATCGGCAGCATCCGCCTGAGCGACGGCTACCTGCACTTCCAGGATGACCGCCCAAGCGAGCCGATCGAGTTCCTTTACGACGCAATGAACCTGGAGCTGAAAAACCTCAGCACCCTGCCCGACGACAACACCGACATGACCCTGGTGGCGGCCGGCCCGAACGGTGGGCGCATCGACTGGAGCGGCACCTTCAGCCTGTCGCCGATCGCTTCCAAGGGCACACTGAAAATCACCGACGGAAAAATGAAGGCGTTCTGGCCTTATGTGCGTGACGCCGTTCCGCTGGTGCTGGAAAACGGTGTGTACAACCTGCAGAGCGACTACAGCATCAGCCTGGCCAAGGAAACCGAACTCCTGCTGGACAACACCGCGCTGAGTATCGCGTCCTTCGCGATCAAGGCTCCCGATGGCCGGCCGCTGGTGCGTCTGGCCAAACTGGACGTGACGGAAAGCTCGGTCGACCTGGCCAAACAGTTGGTGACCGTCGGCAAGATCCGCAGCGAACAACTGGAAACCTGGGCAGCCCTTGAGGCCGACGGGCAACTGGACTGGCAGAAACTGTTCGCCAGCCAACCGGCCAAGGCCACGCCCGAGGAAAAAGCCGAGCCGGCCACCGCTGAGCCTTCGGCCAAAGAAAAAGCCGCGCAGGACGCGCCCAGCAAGCCATGGCAAGTGCTGCTGCGCGACACCCAGTTGCGCAACTATCAGGTGCATCTGGCCGATCGCACACAAAAGGAAGCGGTTGCCCTGGATGTCGGCCCGATCAACCTGGACCTGCAGAATTTCGACAGCCTGAACAAATCGCCCTTTACCCTCAAGCTCGACAGCGGCGTCGGCAAGCAGGGCAAGCTGCAGGCGTCCGGCGAGGTCAACCTGGCGCCGGTCACGGCAAAGCTCAAGGTCAGCACCCAAGACATCGACCTGCGTATTGCCCAGGCCTACATCAGCCCGTTCATTCGCCTCGAACTGCGTAGCGGCATGCTCGGCAGCGACCTTAATGTCGACCTCAAGAGCACCGAGCCGCTGGCCTTTGCCATTGCGGGCAAGGCGCGGGTCAACCAGTTGCATACCCTGGACACCATCAAGAACCGCGACTTCGTCAAATGGCAGCAACTCGATCTGGACGGCATCGAATACCGCCACGGTGATGCCCTGAGCATCGCCAAGGTGAATCTGCTCCAGCCCTACGCGCGTTTCATGATCAACGAAGACCGCACCACCAACGTCGACGATTTGCTGATTCCGCAGCCCGCCGACAGCGGCGCGAAAAACCAGGCAAAGGCCGCACCAGGAAACGACAAGCCTCTGGGCGTGCATATTGGTCAGATCGACATCAACGACGGCTCGGCCAACTTCGCCGACTTCAGCCTCACGCCCAACTTCGCCACGGCGGTCCAGCAGCTCAACGGCCAGATCGGCACCATCGACAATCGCCAGCCGAAACCGGCCAAGGTCGACGTCAAAGGCAAGGTCGACCGTTACGCGCCGGTGATCATCAAAGGCGCGCTCAACCCGTTCAACCCGATGGCGAGCCTGGATATCGCCACCAGCTTCCGCCGGGTCGAGCTGACCACACTGACGCCCTACTCCGGCAAGTTCGCCGGCTTCCGCATCCGCAAGGGCCGGCTGAATCTCGACCTGCACTATGTGATTACCAACGGCCAGCTCAAGGCCGAGAACAAGGTGGTGGTGGAGCAGTTGCAACTGGGCGAGAAGGTCGACAGCCCGGACGCCGTGGACCTGCCGATCCGCCTGGCGGTGGCACTGCTCAAGGACACCGAGGGCAAGATTTCCATCGAATTGCCGGTGACCGGGGACCTGAACAACCCGCAGTTCAGCGTCATGCCGATCGTTTGGCAGACCTTGCGCAATCTGGTGCTGCGCGCGGCACAGGCACCGTTCAAATTCATCGGTGGGCTGATCGCCGGTGGCGGTGCGGAAGACCTCGGCAACGTTGCTTTCGCCCCGGGTTCCAGCGATCTGAGCACTGATGCCCAGGGCGCTCTGGACAAGCTGTCCGCTGCCCTGAAGGAACGCCCCGCCCTGCGCCTGGAAATCGAAGGCACCAGCGCCCAGAGCAGCGACGGCCCGTTGATTGCCCAGCAACGGCTGGAGCGTGAATACCAGAGCACCTACTACAAGATCCTCCAGCGCCGCGGCGACAAGGTCCCGGCCCAGGCTTCGATGCTGCAGGTGCCGGAAGGCGACAAGCCGGCGATGCTCGAAGGCATCTACCGCACCCGTCTCAAACAGCAACCGCCAGTGGAATGGGAGCAACTGGACACCGAGCAGCGTGTCGGCCAGATGCGTGATGCCGTGCTCAAGACCTGGGCGGAAAGCGCTGTACTGCTGCGTCAGCTCGGCCAGGCAAGGGCCAGCAGCATCAAGGATTACCTGGTGGACAAGGGCAAGCTGGAAGACGAGCGGGTCTACTTCGTCGATGCCAGCCTGGGCCAGGCCGAGTCCGATGGCCGGGTGATCTCACCTCTGCACCTCGACGCCGAGTAGTTTTCGACCGACAAAAAAGAGCCCCGGCATTGCCGGGGCTCCGTGCGCCCAAATCCTTTTGGGCTGTCGCATGAACCGTCAGGATCAGCGAGCGGGACGAACCAATCAGTTGGTTTTCAGGCCATCAGCCGATACGGCCTGTACGCCTTTGATTTTCTTGGCGATGGCAACTGCCATGTCTTTCTGCGACGAGGACACTGCCACGTCGGACGACAGCGACACTACGCCTTTGTTGGTTTCGACTTTAATGTCGGTACCAGGAATGCCTTTCTCGGTAACCAGATCAGCTTTTACCTTGGTGGTGATCCAGGTATCGGAAGTGGCTTCCTTGGCCTTGGTCACTTCACCGGCCGCAAGAGTCAGTGGCGCCTGGGTGGTTGGCTGTTGGGCGAACGCTACATTGGCCATGGTCAGAGTCAGGGCAGTAGCGGTGGCAGCAGCAATAGCGAACTTCTTCATACGAGACACTCCTGTTTTTCGAGAAATCTGCCACCGAAAGGTCCTGGTGGCAGGTGTAATCCTTACATTGCAGACGCTGTGCCAGTTTTTGATATCTTAAAAATCGTTTAAAAACAGCAACTTACGTAAACACGAAAATACCGGGATCGTGCAAATTGCAAGTTGCCGAGTTATTGCGCATGCAAGATGCAAGTTGTCCCATCAATTCGCGCGCATAAAAAAAGGACCCCGGAGGGTCCTTTTTCGAAAGCCGGGAGTTAAACGCCCGAAGCCTTCGCTGCAGCAACGTCTTTGATCGACAGCTTGATGCGGCCGCGGTTGTCCACGTCCAGCACCAGAACCTCAACTTCCTGACCTTCTTTCAGGATGTCGGTCACTTTCTCTACGCGAGCGTCGCTCAGCATGGAGATGTGAACCAGACCGTCCTTGCCCGGCAGGATGTTGACGAAGGCGCCGAAGTCGACGATGCGCTCTACCTTGCCGACGTAGATCTTGCCGATCTCGGCTTCGGCAGTGATGCTCAGAACGCGCTGACGCGCTGCTTCTGCTGCATCTTTGGTTTCGCCGAAGATCTTGATCGAGCCGTCGTCTTCGATGTCGATCGAAGCCTTGGTTTCTTCACAGATACCACGGATGGTCGCGCCGCCTTTACCGATGACGTCACGGATCTTGTCGGTGTCGATCTTCATCGCGATCATGGTCGGAGCGTTTTCCGACAGCTCGCTACGGGACTGACCGATGATCTGGTTCATCTGACCGAGGATGTTCAGGCGCGCTTCCAGGGCTTGGCCCAGAGCGATCTCCATGATCTCTTCGGTGATGCCGTTGATCTTGATGTCCATCTGCAGCGCGGTAACACCCTTGGAGGTACCGGCAACCTTGAAGTCCATGTCGCCCAGGTGGTCTTCGTCACCGAGGATGTCGGTCAGAATGGCGAACTTCTCGCCTTCTTTAACCAGACCCATGGCGATACCGGCAACCGGAGCCTTCATCGGTACACCGGCGTCCATCAGTGCCAGGGAAGCACCGCAAACCGATGCCATCGAGCTGGAACCGTTGGATTCGGTGATTTCCGACACAACGCGGATGGTGTACGGGAATGCGTCGGCGGCTGGCAGCATGGCCTGAACCGAACGACGGGCCAGACGGCCGTGACCGATTTCACGACGACCAGCACCGCCCATGCGACCACACTCGCCCACCGAGAACGGAGGGAAGTTGTAGTGCAGCATGAAGGGGTCTTTACGCTCGCCTTCGAGGGTGTCCAGCAGCTGTGCGTCACGGGCAGTACCGAGGGTCGCAACAACCAGCGCCTGGGTCTCGCCACGGGTGAACAGAGCGGAACCGTGAGTCTTCGGCAGAACACCGACTTCGATGTTCAGCGGACGTACGGTCTTGGTGTCGCGACCGTCGATACGTGGCTTGCCGTTTACGATGTTTTCGCGAACGGTGCGGTATTCGATTTCGCCGAAGATTTCTTTGACTTCGCCAGCCGAAGCCTGACCTTCTTCACCGGAGAACTTGGCGATCGCCTGATCGCGCAGTTCGCCCAGACGAGCGTAACGGTCGGCCTTGACGGTGATGGTGTAGCCCTGGGAAACGGCTTCGCCGAACTCAGCGCGGATGGCGTTCAGCAGTTCGGTGTTGGCAACGGCTGGTTTCCAGTCCCAAGTTGGCTTGGCAGCTTCGGCGGCCAGCTCTTTGACAGCCTGGATGACTGCCTGGAATTCGTCGTGGGCAAACAGCACGGCGCCCAGCATCTGGTCTTCGGTCAGCTCTTTGGCTTCCGATTCAACCATCAGAACGGCGTCGGAAGTACCGGCAACGACCATGTCCAGGCTGGAGGCAGCCAGTTGCTCGTAGGTCGGGTTCAGCAGGTAGCCGGTGCTCTCGTGGAAGGCAACGCGCGCGGCACCGATAGGGCCTTCGAACGGGATGCCGGAGATGGCCAGGGCAGCCGAGGTACCGATCATCGCAGCGATGTCCGGATCGGTCTTCTTGCTGGTGGAAACGACGGTGCAGACAACCTGCACTTCGTTCATGAAGCCTTCTGGGAACAGCGGACGGATCGGACGGTCGATCAGACGCGAAGTCAGGGTTTCTTTCTCGGAAGGGCGGCCTTCACGCTTGAAGAAACCACCAGGGATCTTGCCGGCGGCGTAGGTCTTTTCCTGATAATGCACGGACAGCGGGAAGAAGCCCTTGCTCGGATCGGCGTGCTTGGCGCCAACCACGGTCACCAGCACGGTGACGTCATTATCAACGGTGACCAATACGGCACCGGATGCCTGACGGGCGATACGGCCAGTCTCGAGGGTTACGGTCGACTGACCGAACTGAAATTTCTTGATTACCGGGTTCACGGTTTCCTACCTTATCTTAGTGGCTCTGGGGGAACTGGTTTCTTGCGAATTCTTGGGCAGAACGGGGAATCGGCCCCATTGACCGTCCAGATAAAACTAAAGGTTGGGAGCCTGCCCGGCCGTCGCGGAAAACCGCTCGGGCAAGACAGACTGCCAACCTCATAGATACGCGCGGCGCGCTCGTCAGCCATGGAGCGAAAGCTCTTGGCTGAAGACCGCAGCACGCCGCGCACACCACTGGCCAGGCCGCTATTAGCGACGCAGACCCAGACGACCGATCAGGGCGCTGTAACGAGTGGCGTCTTTACCTTTCAGGTAGTCCAGCAGCTTGCGGCGCTGGTTTACCATGCGGATCAGACCACGACGGGAGTGGTGGTCTTTGCCGTTGGCCTTGAAGTGGCCTTGCAGCTTGTTGATGTTGGCGGTCAGCAGAGCAACCTGAACTTCCGGGCTACCGGTGTCACCAGCAGCTTGCTGGTAGTCGCCAACGATCTGTGCTTTTTCTTCAACGCTGAGTGCCATCTGGCTTTCTCCAAATCAAGGGAAACCGGTAAAGGCTTCCAATAGGCCAGGGACTGCTCCCTGTATTCATAAAAGTGAGGTGTGACCATGCCTATTAACAGCCACCCTCTAATCCATCCGTGCCGAACCTGAGCCCGACACTGACGGTTTCGGTCATTCCGACCGAATCAGTCGACGCGGCGCGATGCGCCCGTCTTCGCTCACTTCACCGATCCCGATGAAGCGACCGTTGTGATCCTGTACGCGGACCATGCCGAATTTCGGCGCGTCCGGCGAACGTACCGGCTGACCATGCAGCCAGTAAAACGCACTGTGCTCGGAGAACTGCAGCAACGGCCAGTCCAGCAAACCGCTGTCCGAAGGCATCAGGAAGCGATCGATCGCTTCATTGCCGCCATCGGCGTGAACCTGCTCGAGCTCTTCGAGGGTCACGGTCTGGGCCAGCTCGAACGGTCCGGCATGGGTGCGACGCAGTTCGGCGACATAAGCACCACATCCCAACACCTCGCCGATATCTTCGACCAGGGTGCGGATATACGTGCCCTTGGTGCAACCGACCGAGAGACGAACCCGGGTGCCTTCGCACTCCAGCAGTTCCAAGCGGGTAATAGTAACAGAACGTGCTTCACGCTCCACTACTTCACCTGCACGCGCCAGTTTGTACAACGGCTGGCCATCACGCTTGAGGGCCGAGTACATCGGAGGTATCTGGCTGATTGGACCACGAAATTGTGGCAACACCGCTTCAATGTCGGCGCGACCAACGGTCACATCGCGGGTCTGCAGGACTTCACCCTCGGCATCGCCGGTGGTGGTGGTCTGCCCCAGTTGCATGACCGTCTCGTAGCCCTTGTCGGAGTCGAGCAGGTATTGCGAGAACTTGGTTGCCTCGCCGAAGCACAGCGGCAATACGCCACTAGCCAGCGGATCAAGACTGCCGGTATGTCCGGCCTTTTCAGCATTGAGCAGCCAGCGGACCTTCTGCAACGCGGCGTTGGAGGTGAACCCCAGCGGCTTGTCGAGCAGGATGATGCCACTGACGTTACGACGGATACGTTTGACCTGAGCCACGGATCACTCCTTGCTATCCGGAACGTCGGTGCTCTGGTGCTGGCTGTCCTCGGCGACGGCACGCTCGATCAGCGCGGACAGATGGGCGCCGCGGGTGACGCTCTCGTCATAGTGGAAATGCAGTTGCGGCACGCTGCGCAGCTTCATTTCACGGCCGAGCTGCATGCGCAGGAAACCGGAGGCGGAGTTCAGGACTTTCAGACTCTGCTTGATGTCTTCGGCGCTGTCCTGGCCCATGACGGTGATGAACACCTTGGCATGGCCGACATCGCGGCTGACATCGACGGCGGTGATGGTCACCAGGCCGACGCGCGGGTCTTTGACTTCACGACGGATCAACTGAGCCAGCTCACGCTGCATTTGATCGCCGATGCGTTGGGTACGGCTATATTCTTTTGCCATGTCTTGCTACCTGTAACTAAAGCGGCAAACGCCCGGCCAGGCATCAGCCGGACCGGGCGTTGCGTTCAGCGACAAGCGTGGCTTCACAGCCACCCGCCCGTCGCTTCCAAGCTCGTGAATCAGAGCGTACGAGCCACCTGGACTTTCTCGAAGACTTCGATCTTGTCGCCGACCTTGACGTCGTTGTAGCTCTTGACGCCGATACCGCATTCCATGCCGGCACGTACTTCGGACGCATCGTCCTTGAAGCGGCGCAGGGATTCCAGCTCGCCTTCGAAGATAACCACGTCTTCGCGCAGTACACGGATCGGGCGGTTACGGTGAACCGTACCTTCCACAACCATGCAACCGGCGATGGCGCCGAACTTCGGCGAACGGAACACGTCGCGCACTTCGGCGATACCCAGGATGTTCTCGCGAACATCGCTGCCGAGCATACCGGTCAGGGCTTTCTTGACGTCTTCGATGATGTCGTAGATCACGTTGTAGTAACGCATATCCAGACCTTCCTGCTCGACGATCTTGCGCGCACCGGCATCGGCGCGAACGTTGAAGCCGAACAGTACTGCGTTCGAAGCCAGTGCCAGGTTGGCGTCGCTCTCGGTGATACCACCGACACCGCCACCGATCACGCGCACTTGCACTTCGTCGTTGCCCAGGCCGCCGAGCGAACCTTGCAGAGCTTCGAGAGAACCACGAACGTCGGCCTTGAGGACGATGTTGAGGGTCTTCTTCTCTTCCTGGCCCATGTTCTCGAAGATGTTTTCCAGCTTGCCAGCATGAGCGCGAGCCAGTTTGACTTCGCGGAACTTGCCTTGGCGGAACAGTGCAACTTCGCGGGCTTTCTTCTCGTCAGCCACTACCGACAGCTCGTCGCCAGCGTCCGGGGTACCGTCCAGGCCGAGGATCTCGACCGGGATAGACGGACCGGCTTCTTTGACGGGCTTGCCGTTCTCGTCGAGCATCGCTCGTACACGGCCGTAGTTGGAGCCGCACAGAACCATGTCGCCTTGACGCAGGGTGCCGTCCTGAACCAGAACGGTCGCTACCGGGCCACGGCCCTTGTCCAGGCGAGACTCGACCACGACACCACGACCTGGCGCGGATGGAGTGGCTTTGAGCTCGAGGATCTCGGCTTGCAGCAGAACGGCTTCGAGCAGTTCGTCAACACCGGTACCCATCTTCGCCGAAACCTTGACGAATGGAGTGTCACCACCCCAGTCCTCGGAGGTAACGCCTTCGACGGACAGCTCGTTGCGGATGCGATCGAGGTCAGCGCCCGGCTTGTCGATCTTGTTCACTGCAACAACCAGTGGAACACCAGCAGCCTTGGCGTGCTGAACCGCTTCGCGGGTCTGAGGCATCACACCGTCGTCAGCCGCGACCACCAGGATCACGATGTCGGTCGCCTTGGCACCACGGGCACGCATGGCGGTAAACGCGGCGTGACCAGGGGTGTCGAGGAAGGTGACCATGCCGCGGTCGGTTTCCACGTGGTAGGCGCCGATGTGCTGGGTGATACCACCGGCTTCGCCAGCAGCAACCTTGGCACGACGGATGTAGTCGAGCAGCGAGGTCTTACCGTGGTCAACGTGGCCCATTACGGTCACGACCGGCGCACGGGCAAAGGTCTCACCTTCGAACTTCAGCGATTCGGCCAGGGAATCTTCCAGGGCAGTGTCGCTGACCAGGGTGACCTTGTGGCCCAGCTCTTCGGCGACCAGTTGAGCGGTCTCCTGATCGAGCACCTGGTTGATGGTGACCGGAGTGCCCATCTTGAACATGAACTTGACGACTTCAGCGCCCTTGACCGACATCTGCTGTGCAAGGTCGGAAACCGTAATGGTCTCGCCGATGCTTACGTCGCGGATGACCGGACCGGTAGGGCTCTGGAAACCGTGAGCGTTGCGTTTCTTCGGCTTGGACTTGCCACGACCGCCGCGACGGAAACCATCGCTTTCTTCCTCGGTAGTACGTGGAGCGGCGCGAGGAGTAGGAGCTTTCTCTTTCTCCTTGACCTTGACCGATACGCGCGGCGCTTCGTTGCGACGCTCGCCACCGCGACGATCATCGTCACGGGCACGGTCGTTGCGACGGCTTTCATCTTTCTTGCGGTCAGCAGCTGGAGCCGGGGCTGCAGCGGGCTCGACGGCAGCCGAGGCCTCAGCCTGCGCAACCGGAGCGGCTACAGGCGCGGCAGCCGGTGCTGCTGGCGCTTGGCGACGAGTCTCTTCCTCGGTGCGCTGACGCGCTTCGGCTTCGGACTTCTCGCGGACAGCATTTTCGGCCGCGCGGCGCTCTTCCAGCTCACGCTTCTGCTCAGCCTGGACTTCTTCCGGGCTGCGCTGTACGAAAACTTTCTTCTTGCGTACTTCTACGCTGATGCTCTTGCTACCGGCAACACGCAGGGTGCTGGTGGTCTTGCGCTGCAAGGTAATCTTGCGCGGCTCTTCCACCTTTGCCTTATGGCTGCTTTTCAAATGGGTCAGCAGAGCCTGCTTCTCACTGTCGCTCACCAGCTGACCGGCATCGGTGTGCGGCAGACCTGCCTCACGCATCTGCTGCAGCAGGCGCTCTACCGGTGCAGCGACCTCTTGGGCCAATTCTTTCACCGTGACTTGCGTCATGCACTTCTCTCCTCAGGCCAGCCTGCTTACTCGAACCAGTGGGCTCGGGCGGCCATGATCAACTTGCCGGCACGCTCTTCGTCGATGCCGTCGATGTCGAGCAGATCGTCAATCGACTGCTCGGCCAGGTCTTCGCGGGTAACCACGCCGCGCACCGCCAGTTCCGCCGCCAGATCCTTGTCCATACCCTCAAGAGAGAGCAGGTCTTCGGCCGGATGGGCGTCTGCCAGTTTTTCCTCGGTAGCGATGGCTTTGGTCAACAGACGGTCCTTGGCACGAGCGCGGAGTTCGTTGACGATCTCCTCGTCGAAGCCATCGATGTTGAGCATTTCTTCCAGCGGTACATAGGCAATTTCTTCGAGGCTGGTAAAGCCTTCGTCGACCAGCACCTGGGCCAGTTCTTCGTCGACTTCCAGCTCTTCGATGAAGTTGCGCAGGATGTCGCCGGTTTCCGCTTGCTGCTTGGCCTGGATGTCCGATTCGGTCATCACGTTCAGGGTCCAGCCGGTCAGTTGACTGGCCAGGCGAACGTTCTGACCGCCGCGACCGATCGCCTGCGCCAGGTTGTCAGCGGCAACAGCGATATCCATCGCGTGGGCATCTTCGTCAACGATGATCGCCGCGACTTCAGCCGGCGACATAGCGTTGATGACGAACTGTGCTGGGTTGTCGTCCCAGAGCACAATATCCACGCGCTCACCACCCAGCTCTCCGGAAACCGCTTGAACCCGGGAGCCGCGCATGCCGATGCAGGCGCCTTGTGGGTCAATGCGTTTGTCCTTGGAGCGAACGGCGATCTTTGCTCGAGAACCCGGATCACGCGAAGCAGCCATCACTTCGATCAGGCCCTCGGCGATTTCCGGTACTTCGATGCGGAACAGCTCGATCAGCATCTGTGGCGCGGTACGCGACAGGATCAGTTGCGGACCGCGGTTCTCAGTGCGGATTTCCTTGAGCAGCGCACGAACTCGAACGCCTACCCGGAAAGTCTCGCGAGAAATGATGTCTTCACGTGCCAGCAGTGCTTCGGCATTGTTACCCAGATCAACGATGACGTTGTCGCGGGTAACTTTCTTGACCGTGCCGGAGATGATTTCACCTACACGCTCACGATAGGCATCGACCACCTGAGCACGTTCTGCCTCGCGAACCTTCTGCACAATGACTTGCTTGGCGGTCTGGGCAGCGATACGGCCGAACTCGATGGATTCGATCTTCTCTTCGATGATCTCGCCAGCGACAGCGCCCGGTTTTTTCGCCTGGGCCTGGTCGACGGCCAGTTCGATCGCAGGATCGTCCAGGTCTTCGTCTTCGACCACAGTCCAGCGGCGGAAGGTTTCGTAGTTACCGGTGTGGCGGTTGATTTCCACACGCAGGTCAACTTCGTCTTCAAAACGTTTTTTAGTTGCGGTGGCCAGAGCCACTTCCAGCGCTTCAAAAATCACGCCGGCCGGTACGCCCTTTTCATTGGATACCGACTCAACAACCAGCAGTACTTCTTTGCTCATCGTACGCCTCGCCTTTCGCAAGCCATTAGGTCCGCTTTTTTGGAGCGGATCCGGCATGTCTCAGTCAAAACTGGGAATAATGTTGGCCTTGTCGATCGAGTCGATCGGCAACAGGAATTCGTGACTGTCCACCTGGACCACGACATCCTGTTCCTCCACACCGCGGAGCAGGCCTTGAAAGTTACGACGACCTTCGAAGGGCGTACGCAGCTTGATCTTCACTTGTTCGCCGGCATGCGAGGCAAACTGTTCAAGTGTGAACAGCGGGCGATCCATGCCAGGAGAGGACACTTCAAGGGTGTATTCGGAGCTGATTGGATCTTCAACATCCAGAACGCCACTGATCTGGCGACTGACGGCTTCGCAATCTTCGACCAGAATGCCGCCCTCTTTGTCGATATAGATACGCAGTACCGAATGTTTGCCTTGAGAAATGAACTCGATTCCCCAGCATTGATAGCCGAGCGCCTCGACCACCGGGGCCAACAAGGCCTGCAACTGTTCTAGCTTGCTCGACACCTGAACCCCCTCGTGCATGCTGTGCAAATAAAAAATGGGCAAGCGCCCATCCATGAAATGCGCCGTTGAACATCGGCGCTGAGAACTGTTCAGCTAACAAAAAGCCCCTTGAAAAGGGGCTCCGCTGAAACTGGTTGCGGGGGCTGGATTTGAACCAACGACCTTCGGGTTATGAGCCCGACGAGCTACCAGACTGCTCCACCCCGCGACAAAGCTGGGGCGAAAGTATACGACCGAACCCCCGGAAGGGTCAATCCAACCTCCACCTACAAGAAAGCCCGCTCAAAGCGGGCTCTCATGCTTCAAATGGTACCGAGAAGGGGACTCGAACCCCTACACCCTATGGGCACAACCACCTCAAGGTTGCGTGTCTACCAATTCCACCACCTCGGCAATACTACTTTGAAACCCGTTACTTCTGCTCTTGATCAGGAGGAACATCGCCAGTGTTGCCGGCTTCGTTCT
Organism: Pseudomonas sp. Marseille-P9899; assembly: GCF_903166565.1. Lineage (NCBI taxonomy): Bacteria > Pseudomonadati > Pseudomonadota > Gammaproteobacteria > Pseudomonadales > Pseudomonadaceae > Pseudomonas > Pseudomonas sp. Marseille-P9899. The sequence continues at coordinate 49,986 of NZ_CAESCG010000003.1, read as the reverse complement.
TCTGTTGCTCCTGGAGCACCGGTACATCATCTGCTGCCGGTTTGGCTTGCTTAACTTCTAATACCGCTGGATCTGGCAACCCTACTTGAGTCAGCTCATGAGCTTTCTCTTTAGCAAAGTATCCTAACCCAAGAGCAGTTAAGAAGAAAGAGGCAGCTAGTATAGCAGTAAACTTACTCAGGAAGGTAGCAGAACCTTGGCTTCCGAACACAGTATTTGAAGCACCTGCGCCGAAAGATGCACCTGCTTCCGCACCTTTACCCTGTTGCAGCAGAACCAGCACTACCAAACCCAGTGCGCCCAACAGATGAAGAACGACAATAACTGTTTCCAGCATTTTTCAGTTTCCTGCGGCGCGACAAATTGCACCGAATTCGTCTGCGTTCAGGGAAGCCCCACCAATGAGCCCCCCATCAATATCCGGCATGCCGAACAGCTCAGCCGCATTGGCCGCCTTCACGCTGCCGCCGTATAGAAGCCGCGCATTCTGCGCAACTTCTGAATCCTTTACCGCCAACTGCTCGCGAATGGCTTTATGCACATCCTGCGCTTGCTGCGGAGTAGCTGTGAGGCCAGTACCGATGGCCCAAACTGGCTCATAGGCAATAATCGCACTTGCAAAGACCGCAACACCCAACGTATCGATGATGCTGTCCAGCTGCTGCCCAACAACTTCAAGCGTCTTGCCTGCTTCGCGCTCTTCGAGGGTTTCCCCTACACAGAACACAACCTTCAATCCACAGGACTGTGCCGCTGCGAACTTCCGAATCAGGGTCGAGTCTTGCTCTTCCAGAATCTGACGCCGCTCGGAGTGACCGATCAACACCCACTCACAACCGACATCAACCAACTGACTCGGAGCCACCTCTCCCGTCAAAGCCCCTTGCTGGGGTTCGACCGCGGAGTCCTGAGCACCTACAGCGATCAACTTGCCTTCAAGCCCGTCGATCACCTGTGCAATGAACAGGCTGGGTGGAAACACCGCGACATCAACACCGCTTGGCAGGGCCTGATTACTCAAGCTTTTGATCAGCTCAGCGACGCTGGCGCGGGTACCGTGCATCTTCCAGTTACCAGCTACCATAGGGCGACGCATGCTGTACCTCGTCGGTCAAAGTGGGCGCAGATGTTACCCAACCCGATCACTACTGGCAAGCGTAAATCAAACGCAAACTTCACTTACCAGTTTTGCCAGTGCTTCGGCATGGCCGCGAACCTGACTTTCGTCGTCACCTTCGACCATTACACGCACGAGAGGCTCTGTTCCGGACTTGCGCAGCAACACCCGACCACGCCCGGCCATATCCTTGGTAATACGCTCACACGCTTCCTTCACCGAAGGGTGCTCAAGCGGATCGACCTTGCTTGCCCCGAAGCGGACATTGATCAGCACTTGCGGGCACTTGCGGACAGCCTGGCGAGCTTGCGCAAGGGTCTCTCCACGGCGCTTGAGCGCCATCAGCACCTGCAGAGCAGCGATGATCGCGTCTCCAGTGGTGGTGTGGCTACAGCAAACCACATGGCCGGAGTTTTCCCCGCCAATGATCCACTCGCGCGCCAGCAGCTCTGCCATGACGTAACGGTCACCCACCTTCGCTCGCACGAAGGGAATCGACAGGTCTTTCAGCGCAAGCTCCAGCCCCAGGTTGCTCATGAGCGTACCCACCACGCCACCTTGAAGCTTGCCGCGGTCATGGAGGTCACGCGCGATGATGAACAAGAGTTCGTCACCATCAACAATGGCGCCCGTGTGATCAACCATCAGCACGCGGTCACCGTCACCATCGAAGGCGATACCCAGATCGGCATGACCAACCAGCACTGCCGCCTGCAGCGACTCGATATGAGTCGAGCCACAGTTTTCATTGATGTTCAGACCATCCGGCTGCGCAGACAGCACGGTAACTTCGGCACCCAGCTCACGAAACACGCTTGGAGCTACCTTGTAGGTCGCGCCATGAGCACAGTCGATAGCCAGCTTCAGGCCAGAGAAATCGGTGCTGCTGGGGACACTGCTCTTGCAGAATTCGATATAGCGACCGGCCGCATCGTTGATTCGGGAGACCTTGCCCAACTTGCTCGACTCGACCACTGTCATCGGTTGGTCAAGCAGCTCTTCGATCATCAGTTCGACTTCGTCAGGCAACTTGGTACCTTGCCCGGAGAAAAACTTGATGCCGTTGTCGTCATGCGGATTGTGGGAGGCACTGATGACGATGCCCGCCTCAGCATGGAAGGTCCGCGTCAGGTAGGCGATAGCCGGAGTCGGCATCGGCCCCAACAGCAGCACATCAGCCCCGGCAGCCGAAAGCCCGGCCTCCAGGGCAGACTCGAACATATACCCGGAAATACGGGTGTCCTTGCCTACCAATACACGGCAGTGACCCTGCTTGCGGAAGGCCATACCCGCCGCCCAACCCAGCTTGAGCATGAAATCAGGGGTAATAGGGAACTCACCAACACGACCGCGAATGCCGTCGGTACCAAAATATTTTCTACTCATAAATGCTCCGTCACTCTTATTCGGCGGCTTGTACCGCAGCGATCATCCGTACGATGTCGACGGTTTCAGCAACATCGTGAACACGAAGGATCTTCGCTCCTTTGGTGATCGCCAATGCGGCCAGCGCCAAGCTGCCATATAGCCGTCCATCTACCGCCCGATCAAGGGTCAGGCCGATCATACTCTTGCGCGAGACACCCACCAGCAAAGGGCGCCCCAAGCGCTGCAGGCTGTCCATATGCTTGAACAGGCTGAGATTATGCTCCAGCGTTTTGGCAAAGCCGAAACCTGGGTCAAGAATTATGCGTTCTGCCTCGATTCCAACAGAACTGCAGGCAGCCATCCGCTCTTCAAGATACGTCGCAACCTCGGCAGTCACGTCACCGTAGCTTGGGGCGTCCTGCATGTTTCCGGGCTCACCGCGCATATGCATGAGGCACACAGGCAAGCCGGTAGCCGCAGCAGCATCCAGGGCTCCGTCACGACTGAGCGAGCGGACGTCATTGATCAGCCCTGCCCCGAGGCGCGCCGACTCACGAATAACCGACGGCGTCGAAGTGTCCACCGAGATGATCACATCCAGCTCACGATTCAGAGCCTCGACGATAGGCGCAACGCGCTCAAGCTCCTCAAGAGCAGTGACAACGCGCGCCCCTGGCCGGGTGGACTCCCCGCCCACATCGATCAACGTAGCGCCGGCAGCCACCATCTCCTCGGCATGGCGCAGCGCCGCGTCACGCTGAGTGAAGCGGCCGCCATCTGAAAAGGAATCCGGAGTGATATTGAGAATACCCATTACATGGGTATGCGAAAGGTCAAGAACCCGGTTGCCGCAAGGCAACCGGGTTGGGTACTGCTGTGAAGTCATGTCAGCCCTTAGTGTTGCGCTGCCGGCCCACCAATCGGGGACTCTGGACGATCACCCTGGGAAGCCGTCGTTCCAGATGTACCCGAGTCACCATCCCAGTCACGCGGTTCGCGCGGTGGGCGGCCAGCCATGATGTCTTCGATCTGGTCGGCATCAATGGTTTCGTACTTCATGAGTGCGTCGGCCATTGCGTCGAGCTTGTCACGGTTGTCGGTGAGGATCTGCTTGGCCGTGGCATAGCACTGGTCAATGATGCTGCGAACCTCGGAATCGATCAGCTTCGCAGTCTCGCCGGAAACACTGGCGTGCCCAGAACTGGAGCCGCGCCCCAGGAACACTTCGCCCTCTTCCTCGGCGTACATGAGCGGACCAAGCTTCTCCGACAGCCCCCACTTGGTAACCATGTTACGAGCGATCTGACTGGCCCGCATGATGTCATTGGAAGCGCCTGTGGTCACACCATCAAAGCCAAGGGTCATTTCCTCAGCGATACGGCCACCGTACAGCGAGCAGATCTGACTGATCAGCGCACGTTTGGAGAGGCTGTAGCGATCTTCTTCCGGCAGGAACATGGTCACACCCAACGCACGACCGCGAGGGATGATGGATACCTTGTAAACCGGATCATGCTCCGGAACGACGCGACCAACGATCGCGTGGCCCGCTTCGTGGTAAGCGGTGTTCTGCTTCTCTTTTTCCGACATGACCATGGTTTTGCGCTCAGCGCCCATCATGATCTTGTCTTTGGCCAGCTCGAACTCTTTCATCTCGACAACGCGCTTGCCGCCACGCGCTGCGAAAAGAGAAGCCTCGTTGACCAGGTTGGCCAGGTCAGCACCCGAGAAACCAGGAGTACCGCGGGCAATGACTGCAGGATTGACGTTCTCGCCAATCGGCACCTTGCGCATGTGAACCTTGAGGATCTGCTCACGACCACGAATGTCTGGCAAACCAACAACCACCTGGCGGTCGAAACGGCCGGGACGCAGCAAGGCAGGGTCAAGCACGTCTGGACGGTTGGTAGCTGCGATCACGATGATGCCATCGTTCATCTCGAAGCCATCCATCTCTACCAGCAACTGGTTGAGGGTCTGTTCACGCTCGTCGTGACCGCCACCCATGCCAGCACCACGATGGCGACCTACGGCATCGATTTCGTCGATGAAAATGATGCACGGCGCATGCTTCTTGGCCTGCTCGAACATGTCACGTACGCGACTGGCACCCACACCCACGAACATTTCGACGAAGTCGGAACCGGAAATGGTGAAGAACGGAACCTTCGCCTCGCCAGCGATGGCCTTGGCCAGCAATGTCTTACCGGTACCAGGAGGACCAACCATCAAGACGCCGCGAGGAATACGACCGCCCAGGCGCTGGAACTTGCCCGGATCACGCAGGAACTCGACGAGCTCGCCGACTTCTTCCTTCGCCTCATCACAACCCGCCACGTCGGCCAGTGTGGTTTTGACCTGATCCTCGGACAGCAGTCGCGCCTTGCTCTTGCCAAAGCTCATCGGGCCGCCCTTACCACCGGCGCCACCTTGCATCTGCCGCATGAAGAACATGAAGACCGCGATGATCACGAGGATCGGGAAGCTGGCTACCAGTAGCTGCGTCCAGATGCTTTGCTGCTCTGGCTGCTTGCCTTCGACCACAACATGGTTGTCGACCAGGTCGCCGATCAGACCGTTGTCCTGAATGGCCGGACGGACGGTCTTGAAGGTGTCACCGTCAGTACGTTTACCAGTAATGACGTAGCCGTCGACCGCAACGCGCTCGACCTTGCCATCCTTGACTTGCTGGATGAAGTCGGAATAGTTGAGGGTTTGCGGCTCATTCGGGCTGGAGAAGTTGTTCATCACTGTCACCAGGACAGCCGCGATGATCAACCACAGGATCAAATTCTTTGCCATATCGTTCAATTAGCTACCCTCTGAAGCAGGTTTAGGCGCAACCGTGCCTCGCATGATAATCACCGGCGTAACTTACTACATTACCTACAACAGCAGTTGGCGCCGTCTGTAACCCTTTGTGAATCTAGACTACACGATGTTCATCCATATCAGACACACGGACTGATTGGAAAAAACTATCACTGCCTCAAGAAGCCGCCGGTGATGCTTTTACTCCCCGCGATACCCTCTCGCCAGCAGGTACTGCTCTCGTGAGCGATCACGCGAAGAATCGGGCTTCAGCATCTGCACCTTGTCGAACTTCTTGCGAGTTTCCTTGAGGTAAACATCAAAGCCTTCCCCCTGGAAAATCTTGATCAGGAAATCACCACCAGGCTTGAGCACGCGAGTAGCCAGATCAATGGCTAGCTCACAGAGAAACATTGCCTTGGGGATATCGACGGCTGGCGTACCACTCATATTGGGGGCCATATCGGAAATCACAAGGTCCACATGCGAATTACCGACGGCCTCAAGAATTTTCGCCAGGACGTCATCCTGCGTGAAGTCGCCCTGAATGAAGGTGACATCAGGGATGCTGTCCATCTCCAGGATATCCGACGCGATCAGACGCCCCTGACCGCCGATCAGACGACTGGTCACCTGCGACCAGCCACCCGGCGCGGCGCCCAGGTCAACAACGCTCATGCCTGGGCGGATGATTTTGTACTTTTCCTGAATTTCCAGCAGTTTGTAGCTCGCACGCGAGCGATAACCATCCTTTTGCGCCATTTTGACGTAAGGATCGTTGAAATGTTCTTTCAGCCAGCCAAGGCTTGTCTTGGAACGCGCCACTGGGCACCTCGATGATTAGGGTCGTGATTAACTGGGCGGATCCACGGGCCCTCGGGTAAAATGGCCGCCATTTTTACAGAATCAGACAAAGGGTCAGATTATGCCGCTCAATAACGAGCAGAAGAAACAGTACAAATCCATTGGCCACGATCTGAAACCAGTTCTGATTGTGGCAGGCAATGGACTGACTGAGGGCGTTCTTGCCGAACTGGAACGCGCTCTGGCCGATCACGAACTGATCAAGGTCGAGATCCGCTCGGAAGACCGCGAAGAGCGTGCCGCAGCAATCGCTGCGCTGTGCAAGGCTGGCCGCGCCGAACTGGTGCAGACCATCGGGAAGAAGGCACTGATCTATCGCCGCAACCCACAGCCAAACAAGCAACTGTCGAACATTCACCGCTACAAGTGATGTTCGCTCCGATCAGTGGCGCGCTTTGCGCGCCCTGCCCGGCACCGGTTGCAGCACCAGCAACAGACCGGTAAGGCCCAGCACCAGGTAACAGAACAACTGCCAGCGCAGTTGCCCCGCGAACACCGTGCTCAATACGAAGTAGACAGCACACGCCAGCACCGCCATAAGCAGCAACTGCCCACGCGCATCCCGCCATAGACTGGTCATGCCCTCGGCCCGGACCAGCACCAACACCTGCACGCCGCTACCGACAGCCGCGAAAGCCACCAGCAATGACGCCACCACACGACTGACATCTTCGACCAGCAACGGCGCGAGGCCGACCTGATTCAGCGCGGGCAACAACCCCAGATGAAGGATCCACAGGCCACCGACCCAGAGTACCTGGGCCAGTTGCCAGATCACGGCCGTGGCAGCGAAGCCACGGGACCGGTCAGATGTGTTTGACTTCGACAATCTCGTACTCGAGCACGCCGCTAGGTGTCTTGACGACCACCACGTCCCCTTCTTCCTTGCCGATGATGGCACGGGCAATCGGCGCACCCGCCGACAGCTTGCCCTTCTTGATGTCGGCTTCGTCCTCGCCAACGATCTGGTAAGTCACCTGATCGCCAGTCTCGGCATTTTCCAGCAACACGGTAGTGCCGAAAATGACCTTGCCAGTGTGGGCAATGGTGGTCACGTCGATCACGACCGAGTTCTGCAAACGGCCTTCGATATCACGGATACGTGCCTCGACCATGCCTTGCTCCTCGCGGGCGGCATGGTATTCAGCGTTTTCCTTGAGGTCACCCAGCTCGCGCGCTTCGCCAATCGCCTGACTCAGGCGCGGGCGCTCGGTCTTGCTCAGGAACAGGTGCTCTTCTTCCAGGGCGCGAGCGCCCTGGACGGTCATCGGGTATTTGGTAATGCTCATGCTTTAAGTCCTGCATGCAGATCCTGCAAGCGGCGAACGGTCTTTTCCGGACCGAATTTCAGCGCTTCACAGATAGCTTCACCGGCCGCAATGGTAGTGGTGCAGTAGATCTTGTGCTGCAACGCATTGCGGCGAATCGAGTAGGAGTCGGCAATCGACTGACGACCTTCCGTGGTATTGATGATCAGCGACACTTCGTCGTTCTTGATCATGTCGACCACGTGCGGACGACCTTCGGTCACCTTGTTCACGCGACGCACTTTCAGGCCAGCCGCTTCGATGATCTTGGCGGTACCGGCAGTAGCAACCACTTCGAAGCCCAGAGCGATCAGGTCACGGGCAACGCCAGCCACTTGTGGCTTGTCGTCGTCACGTACGCTGATAAACGCAGTACCGCCGGTCGGCAGCACTTCGCTGGCGCCCATCTGCGCTTTGGCGAAGGCTTCACCGAAGCTGTCGCCGACGCCCATCACTTCACCAGTGGATTTCATCTCAGGGCCGAGGATCGGGTCAACACCCGGGAACTTGGCGAATGGGAACACCGCTTCCTTGACGCTGTAGAAGTTCGGAATGATTTCCTTGGTGAAGCCCAGCTCTTTCAGCGATTTGCCCGCCATGACGCGCGCGGCGATCATCGCCAGCGAAGTGCCGATGCACTTCGACACGAACGGCACGGTACGGGAAGCGCGCGGGTTGACCTCGATCACGTAGATCTTATCGCCCTGCAACGCCAGCTGGACGTTCATCAGACCAACAACGCCAAGCTCCAGGGCCATCTTCTTGACCTGTTCGCGGACTTCGTCCTGAACATGGGCTGGCAGCGAGTATGGCGGCAGCGAGCACGCGGAATCACCGGAGTGAACGCCGGCCTGCTCAATGTGCTGCATGATTGCGCCGATAACCACGTCGGTGCCGTCGCACACCGCATCCACGTCCATCTCGATGGCGCAGTTGAGGAAGTGGTCGAGCAGGACCGGGCTATCGTTCGAAACCTGTACCGCTTCGCGCAGGTAGCGCTTGAGCTCGTCCAGTTCGTAGACGATTTCCATGGCACGACCGCCCAGTACGTAGGACGGGCGAACTACCAGCGGATAACCGATAACGCCAGCGGCGCGAATGGCTTCGTCTTCGCTACGCACGGTGGCGTTTGGCGGCTGCAGCAGGTTCAGGCGCTGAACCATCTGCTGGAAGCGCTCACGGTCTTCCGCGCGGTCGATGGCGTCAGGGCTGGTACCAATGATTGGCACACCGGCCTCTTCCAGCGCGCGAGCCAGTTTCAGCGGAGTCTGACCGCCGTAGTGGACGATCACGCCTTTCGGCTTCTCGACGCGAACCACTTCCAGCACGTCTTCCAGCGTCAGCGGCTCGAAGTACAGGCGATCAGAGGTGTCGTAGTCGGTGGAGACGGTTTCCGGGTTGCAGTTGACCATGATGGTCTCGTAACCGTCTTCACGCAGGGCCAGTGCCGCGTGTACGCAGCAGTAGTCGAACTCGATGCCCTGGCCGATACGGTTTGGACCGCCACCCAGGATCATGATCTTGTCGCGAGTCGACGGGTTGGCCTCACACTCTTCCTCATAGGTCGAGTACAGGTAGGCGGTGTCGGTCGCGAACTCGGCGGCGCAGGTGTCGACGCGCTTGTAGACCGGGAACACTTCCAGCTTGTGGCGATGACGACGCAGATTCTTGTCGGTGATGCCCAGCAGCTTGGCCAGACGCTGGTCGGAGAAGCCCTTGCGCTTCAGGCGCAGCATCAGGTCCTTGTCGATGGTCGACAGACCGAGGGTCTTGACCTTCTCTTCGTCCTTGATCAGGTCTTCGATCTGGATCAGGAACCAGTGGTCGATGCTGGTCAGCGCGAAGATTTCGTCGCGGGTCATGCCGGCGCGGAAAGCATCAGCCACGTACCAGATACGCTCGGCGCCCGGCACGGTCAGTTCACGCTTGAGGATGCTCGCCGCTTCCGGACTGGCCAGGTCGACTTTCGGGTCGAGGCCGCAGACGCCAACTTCCAGACCGCGCAGGGCTTTCTGCAGGGATTCCTGGAAGGTACGGCCGATGGCCATGACCTCACCCACGGATTTCATCTGGGTGGTCAGGCGGGCGTCGGCTTTCGGGAATTTCTCGAATGCAAAGCGCGGCAGCTTGGTAACGACGTAGTCGATCGACGGTTCGAAGGACGCCGGGGTACGACCCCCAGTGATGTCGTTCTGCAGTTCGTCGAGGGTGTAGCCGACCGCCAGCTTGGCCGCGATCTTGGCGATCGGGAAACCGGTGGCTTTCGAAGCCAGGGCGGAAGAACGCGATACGCGCGGGTTCATCTCGATCACGACCATGCGGCCGGTGTCCGGGCAGATGCCGAACTGAACGTTGGAACCACCGGTTTCGACGCCGATTTCACGCAGCACCGCCAAGGAGGCGTTGCGCATGATCTGGTATTCCTTGTCGGTCAGGGTCTGAGCCGGTGCGACGGTGATCGAGTCGCCGGTGTGCACACCCATCGGATCGAAGTTCTCGATGGAGCAGACGATGATGCAGTTGTCCTTTTTGTCGCGGACCACTTCCATCTCGTACTCTTTCCAGCCGATCAGCGATTCGTCGATCAGCAGTTCCTTGGTCGGCGACAAGTCCAGACCACGGGCGCAGATTTCTTCGAATTCTTCACGGTTGTAGGCGATGCCGCCGCCGGTGCCGCCCATGGTGAAGGATGGACGAATGATGCAAGGGAAGCCCAGCTTGTCGAGGACCGCATTGGCCTCGTCCATGGTGTGAGCGATACCCGAGCGCGGGCAATCCAGGCCGATCGACTTCATGGCCTTGTCGAAGCGCGAGCGGTCTTCGGCTTTGTCGATGGTGTCGGCATTGGCGCCGATCATTTCCACGCCGAATTTTTCCAGGACGCCTTCGCGCTCCAGGTCCAGGGCGCAGTTCAGAGCGGTCTGGCCACCCATGGTTGGCAGCAGCGCATCCGGACGCTCTGCCTCGATGATCTTGGCAACCGTCTGCCACTTGATCGGCTCGATGTAGGTGGCGTCGGCCATGGCCGGGTCGGTCATGATGGTGGCCGGGTTGGAGTTCACCAGGATGACGCGATAGCCTTCCTCGCGCAGGGCTTTGCAAGCCTGGGCGCCGGAGTAGTCGAATTCGCAGGCCTGGCCGATCACGATCGGGCCAGCGCCGAGAATCAGGATGCTTTTAATGTCTGTACGTTTTGGCATGGTTGTCACTCAAATCCGCAGGTCAGTCGGCAAGCCGTCTTGAACAATCTTGGTCAGGCGCGCCCGAACCAGGCCGAAGCCGGTTCAGGGCCTTCTCGCAGGGATGCTTAGCGGCGCTTGGCCATGGCATCGATGAAGCGATCGAACAGTGGCGCGACGTCGGTCGGGCCAGGGCTCGCTTCAGGGTGGCCCTGGAAGCTGAACGCGCTCTTGTCGGTACGCTCGATACCTTGCAGGGTACCGTCGAACAGCGACTTGTGGATCGCACGAACGTTGGCCGGCAGCGTGGCCTCGTCGACCGCGAAACCGTGGTTCTGGCTGGTGATCATTACAACGCCGGTATCCAGGTCCTGGACCGGGTGGTTGGCACCGTGGTGACCGTGACCCATCTTGACGGTCTTGGCGCCGGAGGCCAGGGCCAGCAGTTGGTGACCAAGGCAAATACCGAACACCGGAATCTCGGTCTCGAGGATTTCCTTGATGGCCTGGATAGCGTAGTCGCAAGGCTCTGGGTCGCCAGGGCCGTTGGACAGGAACACGCCATCAGGTTTGAGCGCCAGCACTTCGCTGGCCGGGGTTTGCGCCGGCACCACGGTCAGGCGGCAGCCGCGAGCAACCAGCATGCGCAGGATGTTCAGTTTGACGCCGTAGTCGTAGGCAACGACGTGGTACGGCAGATCGGCAGCTTCGATGGTCGGGTGGCTGTCGCTTTTCAGCTCCCAGACACTGGAACGCCATTCGTAGGAAGTCTTGGTGCTGACCACTTTGGCCAGGTCCATGCCCTTCAGGCCCGGGAAGCCGCGAGCGGCGGCAATGGCGGCTTCTTCGCTGATGTTGTCACCCGCCAGGATGCAGCCATTCTGCGCGCCCTTTTCACGCAGGATGCGAGTCAGGCGGCGAGTATCGATACCGGCGATCGCCACGACATTGTTGGCCTTGAGGTAGTCGCTCAGGGACAGCGTGTTACGCCAGTTGCTGGCAATCAGCGGCAGATCGCGGATAACCAGGCCGGCCGACCATACGCGGTCAGACTCGGCATCTTCCGGAGTAGTACCGGTGTTGCCGATGTGTGGGTAAGTCAGGGTAACGATCTGTTGCGAGTACGAAGGGTCAGTCAGGATTTCCTGATAGCCGGTCATTGCGGTGTTGAACACCACCTCGCCAACGGTCTGACCGTCGGCTCCAATGGCTTCACCGCGAAAAATGCTGCCATCGGCAAGGGCGAGTATGGCTGGCTTAGTCAAGAAGACCTCCGTAAATAGCCTGAAGGGGCGATCGCAGGTTGCAAAAAAGCGGAATGACGTATAGACACGTCACCCCGCTTTCTTCGTCGAATTATCTGCGCGCTTTTAGTGGACACACTAAAGCTGTAGCTTACAGAAATGTGCTTTTTTGGTCTACCACTGATGTGCCTGAAAGGCTCAGGAATGCGACAAGTCGCATCACAAGGGCTGCGAAAACGAGCTGACCGTCACTGACCAGCCCGTTTCCGAGAGAGATGAGGCGATAAATCAATGCAGGTCGAGCACATCCTGCATGTCGTACAGACCTGGCTCACGGCCATCGAGCCAGAGCGCAGCACGCACCGCACCCTTGGCGAAGGTCATGCGACTGGATGCCTTGTGAGTGATCTCGACACGCTCGCCTTCCGCGGCAAACAGCACCGTGTGATCACCCACTACATCACCGGCACGCACAGTGGCGAAACCGATGGTCTGGCGATCACGTGCGCCGGTCTGGCCTTCACGACCGTAGACAGCCACTTCCTGCAGATTGCGACCCAGCGCCTGGGCAACCACTTCGCCCATGCGCAGCGCGGTACCGGACGGCGCATCGACCTTGTGGCGGTGGTGAGCTTCGAGGATCTCGATATCAACCTCATCACCCAGCACACGAGCAGCGGTGTCGAGCAGCTTCAGGCACAGGTTGACGCCAATGCTGAAGTTGGCGGCAAAGACGATCGGAATCTCTTTACCGGCTTCGGCCAGCAGTTGCTTTTCCTCGACACTGAAACCGGTGGTGCCGATAACCATGGCCTTACCCGCCTTGCGGCAGAAAGCCAGGTTCTTCAGCGTGACCGAAGGGTGAGTAAAGTCGATAAGCACATCGAACTCATCCACCACTCGCGCGAGGTCGCCGGAAAGCGGCACACCAATGCGCCCCAGCGCAGCCAGCTCACCAGCATCAGCACCCACCAGCGTGCTGTCGGGACGATCAACCGCCGCCGTGAGGCCGGCACCCTGAGTCTGCTGAATCGCCTCGATCAGGGTTTTGCCCATGCGCCCTGCCGCGCCCACTACCGCTATACGTCGCATGCCTTTTCCTTTTTACAGATCGCCGAAGAAGCGCTTTACACCCTCGAACCAGCCATTGGCCTTGGGAGAATGGGAACTATCGCCTTCCAGTGAAGCACGCAGTTCTTCGAGAAGCTCACGCTGACGACGACTGAGATTAACCGGGGTTTCTACCGCCACCCGACACACCAGGTCACCGGCACCGCCGCCGCGCACCGGAGCGACACCCTTGCCGCGCAGACGGAACTGCTTGCCGGTCTGGGTCCCTTCCGGGATCTTCAGCTTGACCCGACCATCAAGGGTCGGCACTTCCAACTCGCCACCCAGCGCAGCGTCGGTGTAGCTGATTGGCACTTCGCAGTACAGGTGCTTGCCGTCGCGCCGGAAGATCGGGTGCTCACGCACATTGATCACGACGTACAGGTCACCGGTCGGACCACCCTGAGTACCCGCCTCGCCCTCGCCGGAAAGACGAATGCGGTCGCCGGTATCGACACCAGCCGGCACCTTGACCGACAGCGTCTTGTACTCTTCGATGCGACCTTCGCCGTGGCAGGAGTCGCACGGGTCGGTGATGATCTTGCCTTGGCCCTGGCAGCGCGGACAGGTCTGCTGCACAGAGAAGAAGCCTTGCTGCATGCGCACCTGACCAATGCCACCGCAGGTCGGGCAGGTCGCCGGCGAAGAACCTTTCTTCGCGCCGGAACCGTCGCACGGATTGCAGTTGACCAGCGTCGGAACACGGATATTGACCGTGGTACCGCGCACCGCTTCTTCAAGGTTCAGTTCCAGCGTGTAACGCAGGTCACTGCCACGCTGGGCGCCGCCACGCGAGCCGCCGCGGCCACCACCAAAGAAATCACTGAAGACATCGCCAAAGATGTCGGAGAAGTTGGCGCCACCGAAGCCCGCACCGCCGCCACCCATGCTTGGGTCGACACCGGCATGGCCATACTGGTCGTAGGCCGCGCGCTTGCTGGCATCGGACAGGACTTCGTATGCCTCGTTGGCTTCCTTGAATTTCTCTTCCGACTCTTTGTCGTCGGGATTACGGTCCGGGTGATGCTTCATCGCCAGACGGCGATAGGCCTTTTTCAGATCGGCCTCGCTTGCGCCTCGCTCGACTCCCAGAACCTCGTAATAGTCACGCTTCGCCATGGTTCTATGCACTCTTGAGGACGTTCGGCAAACCTCTGCGCATTGAGCGCTGTGCCGACAGCACCGGCATGTGAACCAGTGCTGTAAAAATTCGGGTATTCCAGACACGCCAACGCGGGAGCAAGCCCCCGCGCGGCGATATCCTACCAGTCAACGTCAAACATCAGTCAACCGGCCGACAACAAGCAGCAATTACTTGTTGTCTTTGACTTCTTCGAACTCCGCGTCGACGACGTCGTCGTGCTTGGCTTCGTCAGCCTGCTGTGCCTGAGCACCCGCTTCCGGCTTCTCGGCCTGCTCGGCGTACATCTTCTGAGCAACCGGAGCGGAGACTTTCGACAGCTCTTCGACCTTGGCATCGATAGCAGCCTTGTCGTCGCCTTTGACAGCAGCTTCCAGAGCAACAACAGCGGCTTCGATCGCGGACTTCTCGTCAGCAGTCACCTTGTCACCGGCGTCAGCGACCATCTTGCGAGTCGAGTGAACCAGCGCGTCACCCTGGTTACGGGCTACAGCCAGCTCTTCGAACTTGCGGTCTTCCTCGGCGTTGACTTCAGCGTCGCGGACCATCTGCTGGATTTCTTCCTCGGACAGACCGGAGTTGGCCTTGATCACGATGGACTGTTGCTTGCCGGTGGCCTTGTCTTTCGCGCCGACGTGCAGGATGCCGTTGGCGTCGATGTCGAAGGTCACTTCGATTTGTGGCACGCCACGTGGAGCAGGTGGAATCTCAGCCAGGTCGAACTTGCCCAGGGACTTGTTCTGTGCAGCCTGTTTACGCTCACCCTGCAGCACGTGAATGGTCACGGCGCCCTGGTTGTCATCGGCAGTCGAGAACACCTGCGACTTTTTGGTCGGGATGGTGGTGTTTTTCTCGATCAGCGCGGTCATCACGCCACCCATGGTTTCGATACCCAGGGTCAGCGGGCTGACGTCCAGCAGCAGCACGTCTTTCACGTCACCTGCCAGAACCGCACCCTGGATGGCAGCACCCATGGCAACAGCTTCGTCCGGGTTGACGTCTTTACGCGCTTCCTTGCCGAAGAAATCAGCAACGGTTTTCTGCACCAGCGGCATGCGGGTCTGGCCACCGACCAGGATCACGTCGTCGATCTTGCTGACGTCGATACCGGCATCTTTCAGAGCGATGCGGCAAGGCTCGATGGTGCGCTGAACCAGGTCTTCGACCAGCGACTCCAGCTTGGCGCGGGAGATCTTCACGTTCAGGTGCTTCGGACCGGTCGCATCCGCAGTGATGTACGGCAGGTTGACGTCGGTCTGCTGGCTCGAGGACAGCTCGATCTTGGCTTTTTCAGCAGCTTCTTTCAGACGCTGCATCGCCAGCGGGTCACCTTTCAGGTTCATGCCGCTTTCTTTCTTGAACTCGTCGACGAGGTAGTCGATCAGGCGAATGTCGAAGTCTTCACCACCGAGGAACGTGTCACCGTTGGTTGCCAGTACTTCGAACTGGTGCTCGCCGTCGACTTCAGCGATCTCGATCACCGACACGTCGAAGGTACCGCCACCCAGGTCATAAACGATGACGGTGTGGTCGCCGCGAGCCTTGTCCATACCGTAAGCCAGAGCGGCTGCGGTTGGTTCGTTGATGATCCGTTTTACGTCCAGACCAGCAATACGACCAGCGTCTTTGGTAGCCTGGCGCTGGCTGTCGTTGAAGTACGCAGGAACAGTGATGACCGCTTCGGTCACTGCTTCGCCGAGGTAGTCTTCGGCGGTTTTCTTCATCTTTTTCAGGACTTCGGCGCTGATTTGCGGCGGAGCCATTTTCTGACCGTTCACTTCGACCCAGGCGTCGCTGTTGTCAGCCTTGACGATCTTGTACGGAACCATCTGGATGTCTTTCTGCACGACTTCTTCATCGAAGCGACGGCCGATCAGACGTTTTACCGCGTACAGGGTGTTGTGCGGGTTGGTCACCGCCTGGCGCTTGGCCGACTGGCCAACCAGGATTTCGCCATCGTTGGCGTAAGCGATGATCGACGGCGTGGTGCGAGCGCCTTCGGCGTTCTCGATCACCTTGACGTTGCCGTTTTCCAGAATGGAGACGCAGGAGTTGGTAGTCCCCAGGTCGATACCGATAATTTTGCCCATGTTAACTCTCCCGAAACTTTGGATTTGGTTGCCGCAGTGGTGTTGGCCAACTGCGGTAGCACTTAAACGCTTGACACCTAGATGGGGGTCGCCAGGTTAATTTCAAGCCTTCTCGTCGATAGAAGGCGAAACTGGCGCTGGAGCCTTGCTGACCACGACCATGGCCGGGCGCAGCAGGCGACCATTGAGCTGATAGCCCTTCTGGAAGACCTTGAGCACGGTGTTCGGCTCGACCTCGGCACTTTCCTGCAGGGCCATTGCCTGGTGATGCTCGGCATTGAACGGTTCGCCGTGCGGATCAATGGCTTCGAGGTTGAAGCGCTTGAGGGTGTCCTGGAACATCTTCAGGGTCAGCTCGATGCCTTCGCGCATCGGACGAATGCTTTCGTCATCCGGGTTGGACAGCTCAAGACCGCGCTCCAGGCTGTCGATCACCGGCAGCAGGTCGCCAGCGAACTTCTCCAGAGCGAATTTGTGCGCCTTTTCCACGTCCTGTTCGGCGCGGCGGCGAATATTCTGCAGATCGGCCGCGGTACGCAGGGCCTGATCCTGGGCCGCCGCCAGTTGCTCTTCGAGCACCTGCACGCGCGCAGCCAGCTCGTTGGCGCCCGCGTCGGCGGATTTGTCGGCGTTCAGATTCTGTTCGTCCAGCATCTGTTCATCAGCCATGAAATCTCTCCTCTCATTTCGTCAGCGAGCTCGACTCGCGTATCTGCCGGCCTATATGGGGTCGCAAAAAGCAGCTTCAAGGGTGATTGAACATCAATGTGGCGACGACATAACTGTCCGCGATCAAAACGCGGCCTCGACGACGGAATCGGACTAAGCGCGGGCATTGTCAGGGAATTTGAAAACACTGTATAAATAACCAGACATTTTTCTGGGAGCCGCCCGAATGCTGGTGCACCTGTCCATCCACAATTACGCCATCGTCGAACACCTCGACCTCGAACTCGCCCGAGGCATGAGCGTCATCACCGGCGAAACCGGTGCTGGCAAATCGATCATGCTCGACGCGCTCGGCCTGACGCTGGGTGATCGTGCCGACAGCGGCGTGGTGCGCCCCGGCGCGGACAAGGCCGACATCCTCGCGACCTTCGATCTGATCGACATTCCTGAAGCACGCACCTGGCTGGCCGAGCGCGACCTCGACAACGACGGCCCATGCATTCTGCGCCGAGTCATCACCGCCGAGGGCCGGAGCCGCGGCTACATCAACGGCACGCCCTGCCCGCTGGGCGACCTCAAGGCGGTCGGCGAATTGCTGATCGACATCCACAGCCAGCACGAACACCAGTCGCTGCTGAAAACCGACACCCACCGTCGCCTGCTCGATGAATACGCCGGCGCCACCGATCTTGCCCGCCAGGTGCAGATGGCAGCCCAGCGGTGGCGCCAGACGCGCGCGGAGCTGGACCGACTGTGCAATTCCGGCGACGAGCAGCGCGCGCAACACCAGTTGCTCAGCTATCAACTGGAAGAGCTGGACAATCTCGGCCTCGGCGAAAACGAACTGGAGCAACTGGAACAGGAACACAAGAACCTGACCAATGCCGAGGCGCTGTTCGGCATCTGCCGTCAGGTGATCGACCACTGCAGCGAAAACGATTCGGGCAACGTGCTCAGCGCACTGACCGTCAGCCTCAACCGCCTGACCGCGGTTAACAATGCACCGCACGCCCTGGGCGAGGCTGCCAACCTGATTGCCAGCGCACAGATCCAGGTCGAGGAAGCGGTGGGCGAGCTCAACCGTTTCCTCGACAACTTCGATGCTGACCCGGCGCGCCTGCAGCAGCTGGAAGAACGCCTGGATACGCTCTACACCCTGGCGCGCAAGCATCGCGTGCACCCCAGTGAATTGATCAGCCTGCAACAGCGCCTGGGCGAAGAACTGGAAAGCCTCAATGCCAACGACGAATCCATCGAGCGGCTGGAAGAAGAACTGAAGGCGTATGCCCGCCATTATCAAGAGAAGGCCAGCGAGCTCAGCGGGCTGCGCAGGAGTGCGGCCAATCAGCTTGCCGCTGCGGTAGAAGTTGAGATTCAGCGCCTGGGGATGCCCGGAGGACGCTTCTGTATCGAACTACGCGCTGGCAACGGCGATGACCTGCACCCACACGGACTGGAACAGGTGGAGCTGCTGGTCAGCGCGAACCCCGGCCAACCGCTCAAGGGCCTGGCAAAAGTGGCGTCCGGAGGCGAACTGTCACGCATCAGCCTGGCCATTCAGGTGATCACCGCGCAGACCTCACGCATCCCGACACTGGTATTCGATGAAGTGGATGTGGGGATCGGCGGTCCTACCGCCGAAATCGTCGGGCAATTGCTGCGCCGACTGGGCGAGCGCGGCCAGGTACTGACCGTCACTCACTTGCCGCAGGTTGCCGCGCAAGGCCATCACCACCTGTTCGTGCACAAGGTTCGCAACAGCGATGCAACCCACACCGCGGTCGCCAGCCTGGGCAAGCGCGAGCGCGTCGAGGAAGTCGCACGCATGCTCGGCGGCATCGATCTGACCAAGGAATCTCTCGCCCACGCCAAGAAGATGGTCGTGACCAGCAAAGCCTGACCTCGGAAAGCACGAAGGCGACCCTGAGGTCGCCTTCGAAGCTTTTGCCGCAAGCGCTAGCGCTTACTTCTTCTTGCGTACGTACAGCACCAGATTGTGATCAACCAGCTCGTAACCGTGCTGGGCAACAATTTCTTTCTGGCGCTTCTCGATTTCGGGATCGAAGAACTCGATCACCTCACCGGATTCCACGTTGACCATATGGTCGTGGTGGCCACCGTCGGCCAGTTCGAATACCGCATGACCGCCGTCGAAGTTGTGACGCACGACCAGACCGGCCGCCTCGAACTGGGTCAGAACACGGTACACCGTGGCCAGGCCAACATCTTCTCCCGCTTCCATCAATGCCTTGTAGACATCTTCAGCGCTCATATGGCGCTGCTCGGTGGAGTCGAGCATCTGTAGGATCTTGACTCGAGGCAGGGTTACCTTGAGACCGGCTTTGCGCAGTTCGCTATTTTCAACCATGGTCAGCTTTCTCGCCGATGCTGCTTCGCAGCTTCTCTGAATACGGGTATGATCGGGGTTTACGTTGTCCAGCCAAGATAGTGGAAGTCGCCCACCGATGCAAAACACCAAGCTCTTGCTAACCAGCCTCACCCTCGTGGGACTGCTCGCACTCGCCGGTTGCTCGTTTCCCGGGGTTTACAAAATCGACATCCAGCAGGGCAATGTCGTGACGCAGGACATGATAGACCAATTGCGGCCCGGAATGACCCGTCGGCAAGTACGGTTTATCATGGGCAACCCGCTGATCCAGGATACGTTCCATACCAATCGCTGGGACTACCTGTATAGCCTGCAGCCAGGCGGCGGCGAGCGCCAACAGGAACGCATCAGTATTTTCTTCAACGAGAGCGACCAACTGGCCAGCCTGTCCGGCGACTTCATGCCAGGCGTGAGCCGCGACCAGGAAATCCTCGGCAGCGAGAGCAACACCACCGTCACCCAGCCTGAACAACAGGTCAAACCGGTGAAAGTGGACAAGCCAGCACGCCCTGGCTCGCTGGAAGACAAGATCCAGCGTGACGTCGATACCATCGAAGTCATGCCTGTCCCGGTTCAGGAACCACTGCAAACGCAGTAATCCGAAGCCACAAAAAAGCCCGAACATGTTCGGGCTTTTTTACGTCTGTCTTCAGCGGTTGGCTTGATTGAAGACCCTTCCTATCCTCTCAACCATTGAGCTGCTTGGCCCGCTGACAGAACGCATCGACCAGCGTATTGGCCGCCTGGTTGAACAGCGGCCCCAAGGTCGCGCGCACCAGCGCCCCGGAATACTCGAAGGACAGATCAAGGCTGATCTTGCAGGCCTTCTCACCCAGCGGCTTGAACACCCAGAGCCCGTGCAACTGACTGAACGGCCCTTCCTCCAGATTCATTTCAATGGACTGCCCCGGCACCAGCACATTTTGGGTTACGAAATGCTGGCTGATGCCGCCCTTGGCCACCTCGACCTTGGCCCGCATATGCGTCTCGCTGACTTCCAGCACCGTGCTTGCCGAGCACCACGGCAGAAACTCCGGATAGCGCGCAACATCGTTGACCAGATCGTAGAGTGACCGAGCGGGATAAGGCAGCAGGGCCGACCGTTGAATATGGGTAGTCATCCAGGCGTCATTTCCAAAACTGAGCGAAAAAAGCAAACCGGCGCCACTAGAACAAAGAATGCGGCACCCGGCAACCGGCCAAATGCCACATCACTGATGACAGCGGAGTGGCCGAAAAATGCGCGCATTGTCCGGGATTCATTGCGAGGGCTCAAGCTCACCACTCCCCCGTAGCCGACGACGCAACGACTGCCTATAATGCCGCCCCTATGGCCAAACAAACGAAACATCCGACAGGGACCATCGCGCAGAACAAGAAAGCGCGACACGATTACTTCATCGAACACAAATTCGAGGCCGGACTGGTCCTGTCCGGTTGGGAAGTAAAGAGCCTGCGTGCCGGCAAGGCGCACCTGGTGGACAGCTACGTGCTGCTCAAGGACGGTGAAGCCTGGCTGATGGGCAGCCACATCACTCCGTTGACGGCAGCCAGCACCCACGTCATTGCCGACCCGACACGCACCCGCAAGCTGCTGCTCAATCGCCGCGAGCTGGAGCGTCTGTTCGTGGGCGTGCAGCAGAAGGGGTATACCTGCGTCGCGCTGTCCATGTACTGGAGCAAGCACTTGATCAAGTGCGAGATCGCTCTGGGCAAGGGCAAGAAGGAATACGACAAGCGCGATACCCAGCGCGAGCGTGATTCCGATCGCGAATTGCAACGCGCAGTGCGCAACAAAGGGCGCGAAGACTGATTCATCTGCATTCAGTCTTTCAGGCCCTCATCGCTGGCCGGGCGGCGCTCCGCTTGCCAGCGATGGCCGTGCACATCATTCAACGGCCCTTGCGTCGCTCCGCCCGCGCCACCCGCTGAACCTCCTGCCTCACCTCTTCCAACACTTCCTGCACATACAGAATGTGTCGGCTCGACACTTCGCGAGCGTCCTGCGCGCGTCCTTCGACAATCGCCAGATACAGATCGCGGTGCTGACTGATCAGCATGTCGCGGGTTTCCGTGCGCTGCTTGTACATCCCGCCGATGTTGGTCACCACGTTGCGCTTGAGCAGATCGAACAGCCCGCGAATGGTGTGCAGCAACACTGCGTTATGGCTGGCCTCGGCAATCGCCAGATGGAAGCGCGCATCCGCGGCGCCCTCTTCCGCCCGACTGACTTCGTCGCACCGGGTGTAGCAGTCCTGCAAGGTATCGAACGCCGCCTTGAGCCGCTCACGATCCACATCCGTGGCGCGCATGGCCGCGTAATACGCGCATGACGCCTCAAGGGTATGGCGGAACTCCAACAGGTCGCGCTGGGCTTCAGGATTGTTTTCGAGCAGTTGCAGCAACGGATCACTGAAAGTCGTCCCCAGCGATTCGACCACATAGTTACCACCGCCCTGGCGGCTGACCAGCATGCCTTTGGCCACCAGTTTCTGGATTGCCTCGCGCAACGACGGGCGCGACACACCGAACTGTTCAGCCAGCACCCGCTCGGCCGGCAAGCGCTCGCCGGCGGTCAGGGTGCCCTCAAGAATCATTCCTTCCAGCCGCTCGACGATATCGTCGGACAAACGGCGCTGGCGGACCTGGTCGAAAACCATCACGTGCTCTCCACAATCCCGAGTCAGTTCGGGGCCGTCTATTTTGGCCTATCCGGCCACCCGCCACACCACTCAGTTGGCAAGTTTCCTTACCACTCAGTCAGATCCTTCCGACGGCATCAGACGAAAGTTTTGCCGGGACAAATTGACACACCTATAACGAGGCTTTTAACCTAGCGCCTCGACATTGTAAATTGGTATTACCAATTAACCAATGCCAGTGCCTGACCAACAACAATTAGGGGCCACCCAACATGCAAACATGGCAACAAATCTATAGCCCGCTTGGTAGTCTCGGCCTGTCCGCACTGGCGGCGGTCATTCCAATCGTCTTCTTCTTCCTGGCGCTGGCCGTGTTCCGTCTCAAGGGACACATTGCGGGCAGCATCACGCTGGGCCTGTCGATTCTGGTAGCGATCTTCGCCTTCCAGATGCCTGCCGACATGGCGTTCGCTGCCGCCGGTTACGGCTTCGCCTATGGTCTGTGGCCCATTGCCTGGATCATCGTCGCCGCGGTCTTCCTGTACAAACTGACGGTCAAGAGTGGCCAGTTCGAAGTGATCCGCAGCTCGGTGCTGTCGATTACCGACGACCAGCGCCTGCAAGTGCTGCTGATCGGCTTCTGCTTCGGCGCCTTCCTTGAA
Organism: Pseudomonas sp. Marseille-P9899; assembly: GCF_903166565.1. Classification (NCBI taxonomy): domain Bacteria; kingdom Pseudomonadati; phylum Pseudomonadota; class Gammaproteobacteria; order Pseudomonadales; family Pseudomonadaceae; genus Pseudomonas; species Pseudomonas sp. Marseille-P9899. The sequence continues at coordinate 27,393 of NZ_CAESCG010000003.1, read as the reverse complement.
GGTGCGGCCGGCTTCGGTGCGCCAGTGGCCATCACCGCCGCCCTGCTCGTGGGCCTGGGCTTCAACCCGCTGTACGCCGCCGGTCTGTGCCTGATCGCCAACACCGCACCCGTCGCCTTCGGCGCCCTGGGTATCCCGATCATCGTCGCGGGCCAGGTCACCGGTATCGATGCGTTCCACATTGGCGCCATGACCGGTCGTCAACTGCCGCTGTTGTCGCTGTTCGTACCGTTCTGGCTGGTGTTCATGATGGACGGCCTTCGCGGCGTGAAGGAAACCTGGCCTGCCGCCCTGGTTGCCGGCCTGAGCTTCGCCGTTACCCAGTACTTCACCTCGAACTTCATTGGCCCAGAGCTGCCGGACATCACCTCGGCCCTCGCCAGCCTGATCTCCCTGACCCTGTTCCTGAAGGTCTGGCAGCCCAAGCGCTCGTTCACGACCGCCACCGGCAGCGTCGGTGCCGCCGTGGTCAATACCGGTAGCCAACCTACGCCGTACAGCCTGGGTGAAATCTTCAAGGCCTGGTCGCCGTTCCTGATTCTGACCGTGCTGGTCACCATCTGGACCCTGAAGCCATTCAAGGCCGCGTTCGCCTCTGGCGGCGCGATGTACAACTGGGTGTTCAACTTCGCCATCCCGCACCTGGATCAACTGGTCATCAAGACCGCTCCGATCGTCCCCGCGCCAACCGCCATGCCGGCGGTGTTCAAGCTCGACCCGATTTCCGCCACCGGTACCGCGATCTTCATCTCGGCGCTGCTGTCGATGATCGTCCTGAAGATCAATTTCAAAACTGGTCTGACCACTTTGAAAGAGACCTTCTACGAACTGCGCTGGCCGATCCTGTCCATCGGCATGGTTCTGGCGTTCGCCTTCGTCACCAACTACTCGGGCATGTCGTCGACCATGGCTCTGGTACTGGCCGGCACCGGCGCTGCGTTCCCGTTCTTCTCGCCGTTCCTCGGCTGGCTTGGCGTGTTCCTGACCGGTTCGGACACCTCGTCCAACGCCCTGTTCAGCTCGCTGCAAGCCACCACCGCCCACCAGATCGGGGTCAACGACACCCTGCTGGTCGCGGCGAACACCAGCGGCGGCGTGACCGGCAAGATGATTTCCCCGCAATCCATCGCCGTGGCCTGCGCCGCCACCGGCCTGGTTGGCAAGGAATCGGACCTGTTCCGCTTCACCCTCAAGCACAGCCTGTTCTTCGCCACCATCGTCGGCCTGATCACCCTGATCCAGGCCTACTGGCTGACCGGCATGCTGGTTCACCACTAAAGTGACAGGGGCCGGGCGCGTCACGGCGTGCCCGGCAGCCGCCTTCTCACACAAACGCTGCGAGACCCCATGATCATTTCCGCCTCCACCGACTATCGCGCCGCAGCCCAGAGCAAGCTGCCGCCATTCCTGTTCCATTACGCCGACGGTGGCGCCTACGCCGAATACACCCTGCGCCACAACGTCGAAGACCTGGCCAGCATCGCCCTGCGTCAGCGCGTTCTGAAGAACATGTCCGAACTCAGCCTGCAAACCCGGCTGTTCGATGAAACCCTGAACATGCCGGTCGTGCTGGCCCCGGTCGGCCTGACCGGCATGTACGCTCGCCGCGGCGAAGTCCAGGCTGCCCGCGCGGCCGCCGCCAAGGGCATTCCCTTCACCATGTCGACGGTCTCGGTCTGCCCGATCGAAGAAGTTGCCCCGGCCATCGACCGGCCGATGTGGTTCCAGCTTTACGTGCTCAAGGACCGCGGCTTCATGCGCAACGCCCTGGAGCGTGCCAAGGCTGCCGGCGTGAAGACCCTGGTGTTCACCGTCGACATGCCGGTTCCCGGCGCCCGCTACCGCGATGCCCACTCCGGCATGAGCGGCCCGAACGCACCGCTGCGCCGCGTCTGGCAAGCCATGACTCACCCACAATGGGCGCTCGATGTCGGCCTGCTGGGTCGTCCGCATGACCTGGGCAACATCTCCAAATACCGTGGCAACCCCACCGGTCTGGCCGACTACATCGGTTGGCTGGGTAACAACTTCGACCCGTCGATCTCTTGGAAAGACCTGGAGTGGATCCGCGAATTCTGGGACGGCCCTATGATCATCAAAGGCATCCTCGATCCGGACGACGCCCGCGACGCGGTGAAATTCGGCGCCGACGGCATCGTCGTGTCGAACCATGGTGGTCGCCAGCTCGACGGCGTGCTGTCCAGCGCCCGCGCCCTGCCGGCCATCGCCGACGCGGTGAAGGGTGACATCACCATCCTCGCCGACTCCGGTATCCGCAGCGGCCTGGACGTGGTGCGCATGATCGCCCTCGGTGCCGACACCGTGATGATCGGCCGCGCCTTCCTCTATGCCCTGGCCACCCACGGCGAGGCTGGCGTACGCAACCTGCTGGACCTGTTCGAGAAAGAAATGCGCGTGGCCATGGTGCTCACGGGCGCCAAGTCCATCAGCGAAATCACTCGCGACTCGCTGGTCCGCGAACTGGGTGCCTGATAGCGCGCCCACACCCCACACCGCCTGATTGACCGGGGCACGCGGCGCGCCAGACGCCGCGGCTCCGCGAGGAGACTGCATGAGCCTGCCCGCCTCGTTCCTGCGCGACGCCGAGCGACTGATTCCCGCCGACCGCCGCTTCGACGACCCCACCTCCACCCTGGCCTTCGGCACCGATGCCAGCTTCTACCGGCTGATCCCCAAGCTGGTGGTGCGCGTCGAATCCGAGGACGAAGTGGTCGGCCTGATCCACCTGGCCCAGCGCGACCGCGTCCCGGTCACCTTCCGCGCCGCCGGCACCAGCCTGTCCGGCCAGGCCATCAGCGATTCGGTGCTGATCGTTCTCGGCGACAACTGGAACGGCCGCGAGATTCGCGGCCAGGGCGAGCAGATCCGCCTGCAACCGGGGGTCATCGGCGCCCAGGCCAACGCCTGGCTGGCACCGTTCGGCCGCAAGATCGGCCCGGACCCGGCCTCGATCAACGCCTGCAAGATCGGCGGCATCGTCGCCAACAACGCCAGCGGCATGTGCTGCGGCACCGCACAGAACACCTATCACACCCTGGCTGGCCTGCGCCTGGTGCTGGCCGACGGCACGCGCCTGGACAGCGAAGATCCGGCCAGCGTCGCCGCCTTCGAAAACAGCCACGCCGACCTGTTGAACGAACTCGCCCGCCTCGGCCGCGAGACCCGTGCCAACACCGAACTGGCTGACCGCATCCGGCATAAATACCGACTGAAGAACACCACAGGTCTGTCCCTCAATGCGTTGGTGGACTACGACCAGCCGCTCGACATCCTGCAGCATCTGCTGGTCGGCTCCGAAGGCACGCTGGGCTTCATCAGCGCCGTGACCTACGACACCGTCGTCGATCACCCGCACAAGGCGTCTGCGCTGATCGTCTTCCCGACCGTGGAAAGCTGCTGCAAGGCCGTCACCGTGCTCAAGCAACAGCCAGTCTCGGCAGTGGAATTGCTCGACCGTCGCAGCCTGCGCTCGGTGCAAAACAAACCGGGCATGCCGGAATGGGTGAAAGGGCTGTCGGACAACGCCTGCGCCCTGCTGATCGAATCCCGCGCCGCCAGCCAGAGCCTGCTACATGAGCAACTGGGGCTGATCATGGCCTCTATCGCCGAGTTCCCGCTGGAACAGAAAGTCGACTTCAGCGAAGACCCGGCGGTGTACAACCTGCTGTGGAAAATTCGCAAAGACACCTTCCCCGCTGTCGGTGCAGTGCGTCAGACCGGGACCACGGTAATCATCGAAGACGTCACCTTCCCCGTCGAACAGTTGGCCGAGGGCGTCAACCGGCTGATCCAGTTGTTCGACAAGCACCGTTACGACGAGGCGATCATTTTCGGCCACGCGCTGGAAGGCAACCTGCACTTCGTCTTCACCCAGGGTTTCAACAGCGCCGTGGAAGTCGCGCGCTACCAGGGCTTCATGGATGACGTGGCGCAACTGGTGGCCGTGGAGTTCGGCGGCTCGCTCAAGGCCGAGCACGGCACCGGGCGCAACATGGCACCGTTCGTGGAGCTGGAGTGGGGCAACGACGCTTACCAATTGATGTGGAAGCTCAAGCGCCTGCTCGACCCCAACGGCATCCTCAACCCGGATGTGGTGCTCAGCGAAGACCCGGATATCCATCTGAAAAATCTGAAACCGTTGCCGGCCGCCGACGAGATCGTCGACAAGTGCATCGAGTGCGGTTTCTGTGAACCGGTCTGTCCGTCCAAAGGGCTGACCCTGAGTCCGCGTCAGCGCATCGTCATGTGGCGGGACATTCAGGCGCGCAAGCGCGCCGGCGAAGATACCGCGGCGCTGGAGCGCGACTATCAGTACCAGGGCATCGATACCTGCGCCGCCACCGGGCTCTGCGCCCAGCGTTGCCCGGTCGGGATCAACACCGGCGAGCTGGTGAAGAAACTGCGCGGTGAAGTGGCCCATCACGGCAAGACCGCCGACTGGCTGGCGGAGAATTTCCACACCGCCCTCAGTGGCGCGCGGCTGACCCTGCGGGTCGCCAATGGCGCTCGCCGCCTGCTCGGCGCGCCGCGCCTGAGCCGCATCAGCCGCTCGTTGAGCAAGGTCAGCAACGGCCGCCTGCCACAGTGGACGCCGGCGATGCCGCAACCGCTGAAGAATCCGCTGGTGAGTGTCGCCAGCCATGACGCCCGGCCTCGCGTGGTGTACCTGGCGGCATGCGTGTCGCGGGTGATGGGCCCGGCGGCGGCGGATCGCGAACAGACCTCGCTGCTGGACAAGACCCGCGGCCTGCTGGAAAAAGCCGGCTACCAGGTGATCTTCCCAGACAACCAGGACAGCCTCTGCTGCGGCCAGCCGTTCGCCTCCAAAGGCTACGCCGAACAGGCCGAGCACAAGCGTCAGGAACTGATCAGCGCCCTGCTGCATGCCAGCCGTGGCGGCCTCGATCCGATCTACTGCGACACCAGCCCGTGCACCCTGCGCCTGGTGCAGGACCTAGCCGACACTCGCCTGGACATGTACGACCCGGTGCGCTTCATCCGCACCCATCTGCTGGACAAGCTTGAGTTCACGCCGCAGGACGCCCCGATCGCCGTGCATGTGACCTGCAGCACCCAGCACCTGGGCGAGAGCCAGGCACTGATCGACCTCGCGCGGATGTGCAGCAAGGACGTGGTGATTCCGGAAGGTATTCATTGCTGTGGGTTTGCTGGCGACAAGGGCTTCACCACACCGGAACTGAACGCCCACTCGCTGCGCAGCCTGAAGGATGCCGTGCAGTATTGCAGCGAAGGCATTTCCACCAGCCGGACCTGTGAGATCGGCCTGTCCAACCATGGCGGGATCGACTATCACGGGCTGGTCTATCTGGTAGACCGGGTGACCCGCGCTCGCGCGATCTGAGCCAATCGCGGCGGGCCGTTACCGGTCAACGGCCCGCCGCGAGATTCATCTGAACCCCTGGCAAGCGGCGAAGTCCATCCTGATAGGCCCCATCTTCCCGAGGCCTTCCCAGCCAAGGAGATTCACATGAAGCGTACTGTGATTACCGGACTGTTCATGAGCGCCGCACTGCTTGCCTCCCCTGTGTTTGCCGCGGACGACCTGTGTGCCGCGAACCTGCAGAAAATCGACGACCAAGTGACCACGCTCAGCGCGACCTCGGAAGACCTCGTCAAGTCAGTCAAGGAACAAACCGACGACGCCCGCGCCGCCCAGGCGGCAGGCAACGACAAGGACTGCATCGCCCTCACCACGAAGGCCCTGAAGGATCTGGAAGACAGCACCAAAGGCGGCGGTAACCAGTGAGCCAGCGCGTCCGGGCGATGGTGTACGTCGCCCGGATGATGGCGTATACTCCGCCTCACGCGCTTGATAAAGGCGCTCAGCTAGAGAGCAACAATTGGGGCCGATTAGGATTCGACGCCGGTAGTGAAACTCTAGGTGCATGCCGAGTTGGTAACAGAACTCGTAAATCCACTGTTGCAACTTTCTATAGTTGCCAATGACGAAAACTACGAGGGCTACGCTCTCGCTGCGTAAGCAGCCGAGCCCGCTCTTCTGGTAGCTTCGGCTCCAGCAATCACTAGGGGATGCCTGTAAACCCGAAGTGATTGTCATACAGAACAGGATCGCCGTGCAGTACGTTGTGGACGAATCGGCTAAAACTTACACAACTCGTCCAAAGCACCCTGCCCGTCGGGCGGCTGCGGATTAACTCAGTAGACACGGCTAAGCATGTAGTACCGACAGCGGAACATTGGCGGACGGGGGTTCAAATCCCCCCGGCTCCACCAAACGCAAAACAAATCAGGCACTTCGCGAATCTCGCAAGTGCCTTTTTTGTGCCTGAAAATTCTGATTTTTCTGGGTGCTGCCCACTCAACGCCCCGAATACCGCTCCCCCAGATCCCAACGCGACTGCCAATGAGCACTGTATTTCCGCGCTACCTCCGGCATCCCCCGAATCACCACCACGTTCTCCGAATTGGAAACCTCGGCAGACGCCGCATAGTTGAACGACCCCGTCTCGACGGTATGGCCATCAACGATGATTGTCTTGTCGTGGTGGAGGTGAAACTGGTCGTTGGTGCGCAATTCGATTCCATTTGAAGTCACGAAGTTCATGGCGACCTTGCTGGTTTTACCGAGGTTTCGTTTCTTGTCGACCACGATGCGCACCACCACGCCGCGGTTCTTTGCATCCACCAGCGCCTGCGTTATGTCGGTGGCTTGAAACGCGTAGGCCAGCATCTGGATGCTGTGCTTCGCGCTGCCGATGGTTTCCAGTACCAGTTTTCGCGCCGAGCCTTCCGGAGAAAACCCGACCTCGACGCTCGACTCGGCATGCGAAAGAACCGGCATGCCGAGCAGTATCGCCAGTGCGATGTTGCGAAGGGTGGTCATGGTTAAAGCCCCCGAGTTGTCTGCTGGTGTGCAAGGTATTGGCACCGTTCAAAAGGTATCAGCTTCGCACCAGCATGAAGCGCACTCCCGCCCCAAAACCAGACACCCGCCCCGCCTCCTCGTAGAAGAATCTTCTGACACCCCTCCGCGAAGCCCTCTGACACGGGCCTCGACAAATAATCTGACCACTTGGCCATGTTTTTGCTTTGAAGCTGTTCAAAACAATCACCACCGAGCAGTCCCATGTCCGAATCCCCCCTGCGCCTGGAGTTGCGTGCCATCACCAAACGCTACCCTGGCACGCTGGCCAACGACCGCATTGATCTGCGTATCGACGCCGGTGAAATCCATGCCTTGCTCGGCGAGAACGGTGCCGGCAAGAGCACGCTGATGAAGATCATCTACGGTGTCACAGCGCCAGACTCCGGCGAGGTGTTCTGGGAGGGCCGGCCGGTTCAGGTCCGTGATCCGGCGCAAGCCCGCGGTCTCGGCATCGGCATGGTATTCCAGCATTTTTCGCTGTTCGAGACGCTGACCGTGGCGGAGAACATCGCCTTGGCGCTGGGCCGCGAAGCCGGTACGCCGAAGCAACTGGCGCCGCGCATCCGTGAGGTGTCGCAGCGTTACGGCATGGGTCTGGAGCCGGAACGGCTGGTGCACAGCCTGTCGATCGGCGAGCGCCAGCGGGTGGAGATCGTTCGCTGCCTGATGCAGGACATCAAGCTGCTGATCCTCGACGAGCCCACCTCGGTGCTCACCCCGCAAGAGGTCGATGAGCTGTTCATCACCCTGCGCGCCCTCGCCGCCGAGGGCTGCAGCATTCTGTTCATCAGCCACAAGCTCGGCGAAGTCCGCGCTCTGTGCCACAGCGCCACGGTGTTGCGCGGCGGCCGGGTGTCGGGCGACTGCGTGCCGGCCCGCTGCAGCGACCTGGAACTGGCGCGGCTGATGGTCGGTGACGCGGAGGGGCTGGAGGCCAGTTACCCGAAGACCGCCGGCGGCCTGCCGCGCCTGCGGGTGGACGACCTGAGCTGGCGCAACAAGGATCCGTTCGGCACGTCCTTCGAGCACCTGCGCCTGGAAGTGCGCAGCGGCGAGATCGTTGGTATCGCCGGGGTCGCCGGCAATGGCCAGGACGAACTGCTCGCGCTGCTCAGCGGCGAGACGCGCCTGCCCGCCAACGAACGCGAGCGCGTCACCCTCGACAACCAGCCGATGGCTAACCTGTACCCGGACGCCCGCCGAGCCCTGGGCCTGGCGTTCGTTCCCGCCGAACGCCTCGGTCACGGCGCCGTGCCTGACATGAGCCTGGCCGACAACGCCCTGCTCACCGCCTTTCAACAAGGGCTGGTCAGCCGCGGCCTGATCCGCTCGGGCAAGGTGCTGGCGCTGGCCGAAGAGATCATCCAGCGCTTCGCAGTGAAAACCCCGGACGCTCACACTGCGGCGCGCAGTCTGTCCGGTGGCAACCTGCAGAAATTCATCCTCGGTCGCGAGATCCTGCAGAATCCCAAGTTACTGGTCGCCGCGCACCCGACCTGGGGCGTCGACGTGGGAGCCGCCGCCGCGATCCACCGCGCGCTGATTGCCCTGCGCGATGCCGGGGCGGCGATCCTGGTGATCTCGGAAGACCTCGATGAACTGTTCCAGATCAGCGACCGGATCGGCGCCCTGTGCAGCGGACGCCTGTCGCCGCTCAAGGCCACCGCCGACACCCATCCCGTGGAGGTCGGCGGCTGGATGGCCGGCCAGTTCGATGCCCCGCAAGACGCCGCCTGACGAGAGCCCACCATGCTGTTATCCCTCGAACCCCGTACCCAGCAGTCGCGCGCCATGCTTCTGCTTTCGCCGTTGCTCGCCGGGCTGCTGACCCTGATCAGCGGGGCGATCTTGTTCGCCGCGCTGGGCCACGATCCGCTGCAGACTTTCCATACCCTGCTGATCGAACCGATCAGCGACTTCTACGGCATCTCCGAGTTGCTGCTCAAGGCGCTGCCGATCCTGCTCTGTGCCTTCGGCTTGTCCGTGGCGTATCAGGCGCGCATCTGGAACATCGGCGCCGAAGGCCAGTTGCTGATGGGCGCACTGGCCGGCAGCGCCCTGGCCATCCACCTCATCGATTGGGAAAGCCGCTGGGCGCTGCTCTGGGTGCTCGCCGCCGGCAGCCTCGCCGGCGCCTTGTGGGGCGGGCTCGCGGCGTGGCTGCGCACGCGGTTCAACGCCAACGAAATCCTCACCACCATCATGCTCAACTACATCGCCCTGAACCTGCTGCTGTTCTTCGTCCACGGCCCGCTCAAGGACCCCGACGGCTTCAGCTTCCCGCAGTCGGCGATGTTCGGCGACGCCAGCCGCCTGCCGGCACTGTTCGAAGACGGCCGCGTACACATCGGCCTGTACTTCGTGCTGTTGGCGCTGGTCGCGGTGTGGGTGCTGCTGCACAAGAGCTTCCTCGGCTTTCAGATCAAGGTGCTCGGCCTGGACCAGCGCGCTGCCGGTTTCGTCGGTTTCCGCGAGAAGCGTCTGGTGTGGCTGGCCCTGCTGATCAGCGGTGGCCTGGCGGGCTTGGCCGGGGTCAGTGAAGTCACCGGGCCGATTGGCCAACTGGTGCCGCAGGTGTCGCCCGGCTACGGCTACGCGGCGATCACCGTGGCGTTTCTCGGTCGCCTCAATCCGTTCGGCATCCTCGCTGCGGGCCTGCTCATGGCGCTGCTCTACCTCGGCGGCGAGAACGCGCAGATGACCCTCAATCTGCCGCAATCACTGACCGGGCTGTTCCAGGGAATGATGCTGTTCTACCTGCTCGCCTGCGACGTGCTGATCCTCTACACGCCACGGCTGAAGCTGAACCGCCGTCGCCGCGCCGCGCTCGCTGAAACGGCCAGCGCCTGACGCCCCCACTCACTCTTTCGCTTGGCTGCCGCCGCCTGCGCGCAGCCTGAGGCTTCGACTATGGATCTCGATCTGTTTGGCAACATTCTCTACGCCATGGTGCGCTGCGGCACCCCGCTGCTGCTGGTCGCCCTCGGCGAACTGGTGTGCGAGAAGAGCGGCGTACTCAACCTCGGCCAGGAAGGCATGATGCTGTTCGGCGCGGTGATCGGCTTTATCGCTGCCTTCGCCACCGGCAATCTGTGGCTTGGCGTGCTAATGGCCTGCTTGGCCGGCATGCTGCTGTCGTCGCTATTCGCCCTGGTGGCGCTCGGCTGTCAGGCCAATCAGGTTGCCACTGGCCTGGCGCTGACCATCTTCGGTGTCGGCCTGTCGTCCTTCGTCGGTGCGGCGTGGGTCGGCAAGCCGCTGACCGGCTTCGAGCCGGTAGCCATCCCGCTGCTGTCCGACCTGCCAATCATCGGCCACATGCTGTTCAACCAGGATGTGCTGGTTTACCTGTCCTTCGTCCTGTTCGGACTGATCGCCTGGGTGCTGCTGAAAAGCCGTATCGGCTTGATCCTCCAGGCCGTCGGCGAGAACCCCGACGCCGCCAGCGCCATGGGCTTGCCGGTGCTGCGGGTGCGGACCCTGGCGGTGTTGTTCGGTGGGGCCATGGCCGGTCTGGCCGGTGGTTACCTGTCGCTGGCCTACACGCCGATGTGGGCAGAAAACATGACCGCCGGACGCGGCTGGATTGCCCTGGCGCTGGTGGTCTTCGCCAGCTGGCGCGTGTTCCGCGTGCTGCTCGGCGCGTACCTGTTTGGACTGGCCAGCATCCTTCACCTGGTGGCCCAAGGCATCGGCGTGAGCTTCCCGGCCAACCTGCTGGCGATGCTGCCGTATGTGGCGACCATCCTGGTGTTGGTGGTGCTGTCGCGGGATGCGATCAAGACCCGGCTGTATGCGCCAGTTTCCCTTGGGCAGCCGTGGAAGGCGGAGCACTGATGCACCAGCAAAAGGCGACCTGAAAAGCATCACGCACCATCCCAGAACCGATCCGATACATCCCAACCGCCACACCCCGCAAAAACCCGGTTTTTGCCCGCTTGGTCAGCTTTTTGCAGTAAGGGAAAAGCCCGACACGGCCACTATAAAAGACCTACAGGAGCCAACCCCAGATGCATCAGAAGAAAAGCAAAAACCTGCTGCGCACCCTCGCCGCCGCCATCGGCCTGAGCACCGCGTTGTCCGCCTCCGCCGCTGATCCATTGAAGGTCGGCTTCGTCTACATCGGCCCGATCGGCGACCACGGCTGGACCTATCAGCACGAGCAGGGCCGCCAGGCGCTGATCAAGCAGTTCGGCGACAAGATCGACACCAGCTTCGTCGAGAACGTGCCGGAAGGCGCTGACGCCGAGCGGGTGATCCGCAACATGGCCAAGGGCGGCTACGACCTGGTGTTCGCCACCTCGTTCGGCTACATGAACCCCACCGCCAAGGTCGCCAAGCAGTTCCCGAAAGTGACCTTCGAACACGCCACCGGCTACAAGCAGGACAAGAACCTCGGCACCTACCTGGCGACGTCCTACGAGGGCCGCTACGTCGGCGGTTTCCTCGCCGCGAAGATGACCAAAAGCAAGAAGATCGGCTACGTCGCCTCCTTCCCGATCCCGGAAGTGCTGCGCGATATCAACGCCATCCAGCTGGCCCTGGACAAGTACAACCCCGGCACCGAAATCAAGGTGGTGTGGGTCAACTCCTGGTTCGATCCGGGCAAGGAAGCTGACGCTGCCAACGCGCTAATCGACCAGGGCGTCGACGTGGTCTTCCAGCACACCGACAGCCCGGCACCGATCCAGACCGCCGAACGCCGTGGTGTCTATGCCGTGGGTTACGCCTCGGACATGGCGCACTTCGGGCCGAAAGCCGTGCTGACCTCCATCGTCAACAACTGGGGCCCGCACTACATCAAGAGCACCCAGGCGGTCATCGACGGCACCTGGAAATCCCAGGATTACTGGGGCGGCCTGGCTGAAGGCACGGTCGAGCTGCCGATCAGCGACCTGGTCCCGGCCGACGTGAAAAGCGAAGCCGAGCAGATCATCGCCAGCATCAAGGACGGCTCGTTCCACCCGTTCACCGGCCCGATCCTGGACCAGAGCGGCGCGGTCAAGATCGCGGAGGGCGCCGTGGCCAGCAACGCCGAGCTGGCGGGCATGAACTACTACGTCAAAGGCATCGCCGCGCAACTGCCGAAGTAAGCGCCGCTGCAAACGCCGGACGGGAACGCCAGTCGCTCCCGTCCGTTTTACAACCGCGCCGCGCCTATCGTGCGTCGCCTCAAGGCTGTGCCGCCGTCCCTCCCACCGGAGAACCGCGCAAAAGATCGGCCCCGCCGATCTCTTCGCTGCATGGGTACGAGAAGACTCGCAGCACCACGGACCCGCCCACCGACACCGGGGTCCGCACTTCTTGGAGCCAACCATGAACACCCTGCCGATCATCGATATCGCCCCGCTGTACCAGGACGACCCCGCCGCCCGCCAGGCCGTGGCCCGGCAGATCGACGCCGCCTGCCGCCAATGGGGTTTCTACTACATCAAGGGGCACCCGATCCCGGCCACGCGCATCGCCGAACTGAACGCCACCGCAGTAGATTTCTTCGCCCGGCCGACGGAAGAAAAACTGCGTATCGACATCACCCGCAGCGCCCACCATCGCGGCTACGGCGCCATCGCCACCGAGCAACTCGACCCGAGCCGGCCGAGCGATCTCAAGGAAACCTTCGACATGGGTTTCCACATGAGCGCCGAGCATCCCGACGTGCTCGCGGAAAAACCGCTGCGCGGCCCCAACCGTCACCCGGACATTTCCGGTTGGGAGACGCTGTTGCAGCAGCACTACCAGGACATGCACGAACTGTCGCTGACCCTGTTGCGCGCCATGGCCGAGGCGCTGGGCATCGAGGAGGACTTCTTCGACCAACGCTTCGCCGACCCGATCAGCGTGTTCCGCATGATCCACTACCCGCCGCGCCAGACCGCCAGCAGCGCCGACCAGCAAGGCGCCGGCGCGCACACCGATTATGGCTGCGTGACCTTGCTCTATCAGGACAATGCCGGTGGTTTGCAGGTGCAGAACCTGGCGGGCGAATGGATCGACGCCCCGCCGATCGAGGGCACCTACGTGGTCAACATTGGCGACATGATGGCGCGCTGGAGCAACGACCGTTACACCTCCACTCCGCACCGGGTGATCAGCCCGCTGGGCGTCGATCGCTACTCGATGCCGTTCTTCGCCGAGCCGCACCCGGACACCGAAATCAGTTGCCTTCCCAACTGCTCGGGCAACGATAACCTGCCCAAGTACCCGGCGGTATCCTGCAGCGCCTACATGCTCTCGCGCTTCGCCGACACCTACGCCTACCGCCGCGAGGAAGCCAAGGCCTGAGCCCCGCGATGGCGCAGCAACGCGCCATCCTGAAGCAACCCCGTCCCGAGCAATAGCGCGCAACCAGGCCGTTGCGCGCTGTTGTGACAGCACCATCGCCCCACTCAGCGCCAATAACGAAAAAACACCGGAAAAAACCGCAATTCTGTCCGGAAAGACAGGAATTGGCGCCGTTCTTGCTCTCTCATTAAAAGCCTGACCAACACGACAGGTTCAACGCTTGAACAACACAAAAATCAGGAGCTTTCGATGACTCGCACCACCACTTCCCTGCTGCTGGCGAGCGGTCTGCTGGCAACCGGTCAGGCCATGGCCGGCGACCTTCTGCTGTGGCAGGACAACAGCCTCACCTACCTCAATGGCGTCGACTTCAAGATCGACCCGCCCAAGCAGCAGACCGTGACCTTCGAACACGCCAGCGGCTGGAGCTTTGGTGACCTGTTCGTCTTCGTCGACGGCATCAAATACAACACCGAAGCCACCAACGGTGCCGGCGACGGCCACAGCTTCTATGGCGAGATCAGCCCGCGCCTGTCCCTCGGCAAGATCAGCGGCGCCAACCTGTCGTTCGGCCCGATCAAGGACGTGCTGATCGCCGCGACCTACGAGTTCGGCGAAGACGATGTCGACGCCTACCTGATCGGCCCGGCCGTGGACCTGAACATTCCCGGTTTCGATTACTTCCAGCTCAACACCTACCTGCGTACCCCTGATGGCAAGCGCGACGGCAAGAACGTCTGGCAGATCACCCCGGTGTGGAGCTACACCGTTCCGGTCGGCAACTCCAACGTAGTGATCGACGGCTTCATCGACTGGGTCGTCGACAACGACAAGAGCTATCACGCCAACTTCCACTTCAACCCGCAGATCAAATACGACCTGGCCAAGGCCATGGGCTGGGGCGAGAAGTTCTACGTGGGCGTGGAGTACGACTACTGGAGCGACAAGTACGGGATCAGCGACAACAGCTACCTGGGTGAGGAAATCCTCGGCGGCACCAACCAGAGCGCTATCAGCTTGTTGGTCAAGGCGCACTTCTGAGCCTCGGAAAACCGCCCGCCTGGCCGGGCGGTTTCCTTGCCAATTCGCCCGTCAGGCGAACTGTGCGATCAGCCAGGCCTTCAACCGCAAGCACGCCGGGTCGTCAGCCTTTTCTTCCTTGATGATCAGATACTGCAACGCCTCGCTGAGGGTCAGCTCCTCGGCTACTGGCCGTATCAGACGCCCTTCGCGCACCAGATCCCGCACCAGGTGATCCCAGCCCAGCGCCACGCCTTGCCCATCGAGCGCCATCTGCACCACCAGACCGTAGTCATTGCTAGTGAAGTAATGCGAATGCTCTGAGGCGGCGAGCGGCCAGTCCCGCGCCTGCAAGGCAAACCAGGCATCCCAGTCGACATGCTCGGCCAACTGGGCGCGACCATAGGGGTTGAGGTCCAGCAGCACGCTGTTACGAATACCCTCCAGCGTTTTCAACTCGGGATGGGCATTCAGGTAACCGGGCGAACACACCGGATACACCACCTCGTGAAACAGCGGCGTACGCAGGTAGCCAGGGCGCAGATCGAAAATCTTGGTGACGAAAATGTCCGGATCGACTCCCGGCTCCAGCGCCAGGAAATGCTGAGTAGTGATGATGTTCACGTCCAGATCGGGGTTCGCGCTGAAGAAGCTGTGCATCCGGCGTGACAGCCAGAGCGTCGACATCGCCGGCGAGCAGCACAGCGTCAAAGTGCGCTTGTCGCTCTTCTGCCGTCGAATACGCTCGGTGGCCTGGAAGATATTGAGCAACGACAGTTGCGCCGCATCGAACAACGCCGCACCCGATGGCGTGAGCATCACTTCGCGGCCCGAACGGACGAACAACTCCGTCCCGAGATGGGTTTCCAGATCGCGAATCTGCCGGCTGATCGCGGCCTGGGTGACACATAGCGCTTCGGCGGCACGGGTGAAATTGCGGTACTTGGCCGCGGCCACAAAGGAACGCATGGCTTTGAACGACGGCATGGCAATCAGGGACTGGTCAGGCTGCGAGCGCTTGGTCATAACAAAAAGTGCCTGGTTTCTCGAACAATAAGTCGGTTCAGCGCGGCGGGCCGGGGCCCTACACTGTATCGCCATATGACAATAACAACGAGGACCTGACATGCCGCTGCGCACAGGTCGGGAAGCCTTCCTGCAAGGTACCCGCGCACTGATCCCGCTGATCCCCGGCGTCATTCCCTTTGGCCTGGTCACCGGCGTCATGGCGATCAAGATGGGCATGTCGCCCGGCATGGCCATCGGCATGACCCTGCTGTTCTACTCCGGCTCCGCCCAGATGGTCGCGCTGCAACTTATCCACAATGGCGTGCTGCCGTTGGCCATTGTCGTGACGGCGCTGATCATCAACCTGCGCTTCATCATGTACAGCGCCTCGCTCGCTCCGCATCAACACACGCTGCCACGCCGCTGGAAGTGGCCGCTGTCCTACATGCTCTCCGACCAGTCCTACGCACTCTGCACCCTCAAGCTGAGCAGCGGCGAACTCGGCAGGTTCGCTCACCACTACTACGCCGGTACCGCCGTGGCCATGTGGCTGGCGTGGAATCTGTCGGTCATCGCGGGGGTCTACCTGGGCGCGAGCATTCCGGAAAGCTGGTCGCTGGGCTTTGCCATTCCGCTGTCGTTCCTCGCGCTACTAGTGCCCGGCATACGCAGCCTGCCAAGCCTTGGCGCGGCGATCACCGGCGGCGTGCTCGCGGTGCTGGCGGTGGACCTGCCCTACAACCTCGGGCTGGTCACCGCCTCCCTCGGCGGTATCAGCGCCGGCCTGCTGATCGAACGGCTGCGCCGCAAATCACCCGACATGACGCTCCAGGCAAAAGGGGAACATCCATGAGCGACCTGGCGTTGTGGGGACTGTTCGTGGCGGTGGGCGTTGGCACGTTCGCCATGCGCCTGTCGTTTATCGAGCTGTATGGACAACTGCGCATACCGCCGCTGGTGAGCCGGGCGCTGGCCTATGTGCCGGCGAGCGTCCTGGCTGCCCTGGTGCTGCCCGCAGTGATGTACCCCGAAGGACACGGCGATTTCGTACTCGCCAATGCGCAAATTCCTGCGGCCATCATCGCCGCGGCCGTGGCCTGGAAAACGCGCAATACCCTGCTGACGCTGGCGGTGGGTATGGGGGCCTTATGGAGTTTCAAGTGGATGCTCGGATAAGCCGCAGCCCGTGACAGACGAAAAAGGCACCGGTGCAAACCCGTGCCTTTCCGATCAAACGGCCATTGCGCTCACACACTCCCGCAGAAACGCATCCAGCTTCGACACGTCTCCCGTATGCGTGCGCGGAGCGCTCATGCTCTCGGCTCGGAGCAGCTCGGTTTCCACCAGATGCTGCAACACCGGGCGGACCGGGCCATACGCGGCCTCTCCGACCTGCCGCTTGAGGCGCAGCAGTTCATTGATCTCCGCGCGCTGGACCGGGTCATCGAGGGTTGCCGCCAGCAGTTCCTCAAATACCATCGGCGGTACGCCCAGTCCCTGGTCTATCCAGCGCACCGCCAACAGCGGTCGCAAGACGTAGAAGTACTTCTTGTAACGCACTTCATCGCCGCGCAGAAACGCGCGGTAGTTGTTCCGCGCCATTGCCAGATAGTGCGCCCGCACCGCCGCTGGCGAATGGAACTCCAGCGCCAGCTCGCGCAAGCGCCTGCTCGCGGCTTCGTCCTGGCGATAGACCAGCGGCGAATCCAGCCACTCCAGCAAGGTCGGGTTGGACTTGCGCAACAAGCGCAGAGCTTTGCGCAGTTCCCAGCCACTGAGGTCGAGTTCGTCGGTCAGCGGACGCTCCAGCACATCGCGCGGCTCTTCCACGCGCAGATACCAGTCCGGCTGATGCACATAGACGAAGCGCACATCGTAATCGCTGTCCGGCGACGCGAAGCCCCAGGCGCGGCTGCCAGACTCGCAGGCATACAACACACGCACCTGCTGCTCGCGCTCGACCCGCCGCAGTTCTTCCAGCACCCGCTCGCGCATCGCGGCGGGCAATGGATGTCGCTCTTCTCTGTTCATCTCGGTGTTCTCCCTACCCCTTCACACACACCACCTGCCGCAGCGTGTGCACCACTTCCACCAGCTCACGCTGGGCATGCATCACCGCGTCGATGTCCTTGTAGGCCATCGGGATCTCGTCGATCACGTCCTTGTCCTTGCGGCATTCGACGTGGGCGGTGGCGCGTTTCTGGTCCTCGACGGTGAACTGCTTCTTCGCCTGGGTCCGGCTCATGGTGCGGCCGGCGCCATGACTGCAGGAGCAGAACGCCTCTTCGTTGCCCAGCCCGCGGACGATGAAACTCTTCGCCCCCATCGAGCCCGGAATGATCCCGAGCTGACCCTTCTGCGCCGACACCGCGCCCTTGCGGGTCACCAGTATTTCTTCGCCGAAGTGCTGCTCTTTCTGCACATAGTTGTGGTGACAGTTCACCGCTTCGAGGTTGGCCTCGAACGGCTTGCGGATCACCTGTCGCGCCGTAGCAATCACCGCCTGCATCATCAACTCGCGGTTCTGCCGGGCGAAGTCCTGGGCCCAGCCCACCGCCTCGACATAGTCGTCGTAATGCCGGCTGCCTTCCTCGAAATAGGCCAGGCTGCGGTCCGGCAAGTTGGCGATGTGCTGACGCATATCCGCCTGGGCCAGCTCGATGAACAGGTTGCCGATGGCATTGCCCACTCCGCGCGAACCGCTGTGCAGCATGAACCAGACCCGATTCACTTCATCCAGGCAGACCTCGATGAAGTGGTTGCCTCCGCCGAGCGTGCCCAGGTGGGCACGGTTGTTGGTCTTCTCCAGCTTCGGGTACTTGTCGGTGATCGCCTTGAAGCGCCCGGCCATCGCCGACCAGGCCTGGTCGGCCGCGTTCGGCACGTGCTCCCAGGCGCCCTGGTCGCGGCGCCCGAAGGTCTTGCCGTGGGGCACGGCCTTCTCGATGGCGCTGCGCAGGCCGAACAGGTTATCCGGCAGGTCCGCCGCCACCAGCGAGGTGCGCGCGGCGATCATGCCGCAGCCGATATCCACGCCCACCGCCGCGGGGATGATCGCGCCCTTGGTGGGGATCACGCTGCCAATGGTCGAGCCCTTGCCCAGGTGCACGTCCGGCATCACCGCCATGTGTTTGAAGATAAACGGCATGCGCGCCGTGTTCAGCAGTTGCTGGCGCGCATCGGGCTCCAGCGGCACGCCTTCGATCCAGGCTTTCACCGGCTTGCCGTTGGCGACTTCCAGCAGTTGATAGGTTGCGTCTTTCATCATCGTGTTCCGTCATTGCCGGCAGGCCTGGCTCAGGCCTGCTTCAGCGTTACCAATCCATTCAATACCTGATCCAGGCCGCCGAACACCGAAATCCGGTCGATCCGCTCGGCCACCCGTTCCAGGGTTTCCAGCTCCTTGAGACGCAGGGCGACAGGGTTGTCTTCCATCACCTTCGCCGTGTTCAACAGCGAGCGGGTCGCCGAGGTTTCTTCGCGGCGGCGGATCACGTTGGCCTGGGCCGACTTTTCCGCCTCCACCACCTGGGCCAGCAGGGTCTTCATCTCGCCAGGCAAGATGATGTCGCGCACGCCCAACCCGGTGACCTCGATTCCGCTGTCCGCCAACCGCGCCGCGAGGTGGGCGTTCACCGCCTCGTCGATCAGTTGCTTGTTCTCCAGCAACTCGTCGAGGCTACGGGTTCCCACCGCCGCCCGCAGGCCGAATTGCAGCTCGCGGTACAGGTGTTCCTGTGGCTTGCTCAGTTGCGAGAAAGCCGTCAGTACATCGCCGTAACGCCAGTTGGCGATCAGGTTAAGGCGCAGGCTCACCTTGTCGCGGGTGAGGATTTCCTGGCCGCTGACTTCCAGCGCCTGAATCCGGGTGTCGATCAGTTCCACGCTGACCTGACGGTTGTAACGCCAAAAACCGTACTGCCCCGCGGGCAGCAGTTCCAGCACCACGCCGTCGACTTTCAGCACGCCGACCTGGTACGCCGGCACCTGCACCATCAACACCGCGTCCAATCCTGCCAGGGTCCGACCCCGCAGGTTCGACTGGCTCAGCCGTGCCACCAGCGCGGCATCCAGCCGGTAATCCTGGCTGAAATCCTGCCGTTCCAGACGCTGTCCGGCCTGGCCTTTCCAATACAACTGGCGGCTGCCGGGCGGGAGGATTTCCACCAGCCAGTCCTCTTCGTAACGCAGACCGACCTCGTCGCTGCCGACATCCATGCGGGTGAAGTACTGCTCCACCAGCGCCGGCTCGGACTGGCGCAGGTAACCGGCCAGACGGTGCTCGAACAGCGGCGCATTGAGGCTGAACGTCTCCACGCTCAGGCGGTTGTGAAAGTCGAAATGGCGGTGGGTGCCCGGCTCGAGGATGGCGAGAAAGTCGCCCTCCGAGTACAGCAGGCCACGTTCGTTCTTCTTCACGGTAAAGCGCTTGAGCATTTTCATAATCTGTTTTCCTTCTCTGATTTCGTCATCCAGGGTGCCGGTGTTCGCCGGCCCGCCGGGTATCGCCGATGAAGCCCGCAAGAGACGGGGCATACGGACATCCTGTCCCTGTGGCCGGATCCTCCAGCCGAAGCCTGTCTTGTCGCGGGCCCGATCAGCGGACCGGGCGGGTCGGCGCTGGCATTGGGTCTGACGTTGCCGGCCACATGGGCTGGCGACGCTTTTCCCTGCGCCACACCGGCGGGTGTTGCAGTGATGAGTAGCTGCCTTAACAGGGCAGTGTTCGAGCGGGAATCGAACCCGCGACAAGCCATCCGGGATGGCCGCTCTAACCGACTGAGCTATCGAACTGCGAGCAGGAGTCGAACCTGCGGCCGATCACCCGAAGGTGACTGCTCTACCAACTGAGCTATCGCATTGACCCCACTTCGATACAGCGGCATGCACGACACCGACACCAGGGTGGGCTCGGGCACCGGCGAGGTTGTGAACCTCGACCCGTGGGCTGCATCAGCGATGGTCGAGAAGGATATTGCGAGCGGTGTGCCAGCTTTATTTTTCGCGCGCCAAAAAATTATTAACTTATTGATTTAAATAGAATTTAAACAAGTACGCCACACAGAAAGGCCGAATCCAGCGTAGTAAGCAGCTATGTTTTCTTATATTTTGCTATCGCTATTTATCTTTATGGATAACTCATGAAAGCGAAGAAAACAGTCGCCATCGGATTCCTCGGCTCCACCCTCGACCGTGTCGGCAAGGGCGCCGCGCGCTGGGGGAAATGGCGGCCGACCGTGGGGCTGTGCCAGCAGGCGGAACTGCAGGTCGACCGCCTGGAGCTGATCCACGGCATGGACGCCCGTGACACCGGCCTGGCCGAACGCATTGCCGCCGATGTGCGGGAAGTGTCGCCGCAGACCGAAGTCCGCCTGCAACCGATGCGGCTGCGCGACCCGTGGGATTTCGAAGAGGTGTATGGCGCACTGCATGATTTCGTCAGCGCCTACCCCGTGGACACCGAGCACGAAGACTACGTCGTGCACATCACCACCGGCACCCATGTGGCGCAGATCTGCTGGTTCCTGCTGACCGAAGCGCGTTACCTGCCGGGCCGCCTGGTGCAGACCTCACCCGCGCGGCGCCGGGAAGAAGAGCAGAAGCCCGAAGGCCGGATGGCGATCATCGACCTCGACCTGTCGCGCTACGACCGCATCGCCTCGCGCTTTCGGCGCGAGCACGAAGAAAGCCTGCTGTTTCTCAAGTCCGGCATCGCCACGCGCAACGCCGCGTTCAACCGCTCCATCGAGCAGATCGAGCGGGTCGCCGGACGCTCCCGCGCGCCCATGCTGCTGATCGGCCCGACCGGCGCGGGCAAATCATTCCTGGCCCGGCGCATCTACGAACTCAAGCGGGCGCGGCATCAGTTCCAGGGCCGCTTTGTCGAGGTCAACTGCGCCACGCTGCGCGGCGATGGCGCGATGTCGGCGCTGTTCGGCCATATCAAAGGCGCCTTCACTGGCGCGCAGAACGCCCGCGAAGGGCTGCTGCGCGCGGCGGATG
The DNA here is from genome assembly GCF_903166565.1 of Pseudomonas sp. Marseille-P9899. Classification (NCBI taxonomy): domain Bacteria; kingdom Pseudomonadati; phylum Pseudomonadota; class Gammaproteobacteria; order Pseudomonadales; family Pseudomonadaceae; genus Pseudomonas; species Pseudomonas sp. Marseille-P9899. The sequence goes on along the minus strand of NZ_CAESCG010000003.1, from coordinate 6,152 downwards.
GCGGCATGTTGTTCCTCGACGAGATCGGCGAACTGGGCGCGGACGAACAAGCCATGCTGCTCAAGGCCATCGAGGAAAAACGCTTCTTCCCGCTGGGTTCTGACCGCGAAGTCAGCAGCGACTTCCAGTTGATCGCCGGCACCCACCGCGACCTGCGCGAACGGGTCGCCGAAGGCCTGTTCCGCGAAGACCTGTACGCCCGCATCAACCTGTGGACATTCGAACTGCCGGGGCTCGCGGGCCGGCGCGAAGACATCGAACCGAACATCGACTTCGAACTGCAACGGCATGCCCAGGAACAGGGCCGACTGGTGCGGTTCAACCTTGAAGCGCGGCGCCACTACCTGGCGTCCGCTCATTCGCCGGAAGCGCGCTGGGCCGGCAACTTCCGCGAACTGTCCGCGTCCATCACGCGCATGGCGACCCTAGCTGACAGTGGCCGGATCGACCAAGCGCTGGTCGAAGAAGAAATCGACCGCCTGCGCCACGCCTGGGGCTCCGCTCCCGCCCGCGAGCCGTTGCGGGACTTGCTGGGGGATGACTTGGACAACCTCGACCTGTTCGATCGCGTGCAACTGCAGGCGGTGATCGAGGTGTGCCAGCAGGCCCGCAGCCTTTCCGAGGCCGGACGGCGGTTGTTCGCCGTCTCACGACAGGCAAAACAGACGCCCAATGATGCGGACCGGTTGCGCAAGTATCTGGGGCGGTTTGGGTTGGTGTGGGATCAAGGTGTGAGGCTGGAGCAGCCATAAAGGGATTGCCGCTAAAGGCTCGATTGGCGCGATGCTCAATGCGCCGCAGCAGCAATCCCCGATGCAGGTCACTCTCGACATGCCCGCCGCGAAGGCCGAGGAACTCGACCACATAGGCATCGCGGAAAACGTCCATTACGCCGGGATGGGTTAGTGTCGCCAGTGGTGTCACTTTTGCCGCTGACAACACGCTGCGTTCGAAAAGGCCGGCCTTGAACGCAACACCACCTGTACGCCTAATGCCAGTCAGTTAAACCAATTGGGGCCGCTTTGCGGCCCTTCGCGAGCAAGCTCGCTCCCACATAACCTGCACCTTGACCAGGATCCTGTGGGAGCGAGCTTGCTCGCGAAGGGCTGCAAAGCAGCCCCAACATAGGCGCCAAAACGCTAACTGACTGGCATTAACCTGTACGCCTCCCTTTCACACCGGCAACGGCCGATCCCGAATCACCTGCTTCATCACCAGCGTCGAACTCAGCCGCTGCACATTGGGCAGCCGCGCCAGGTGCTCGTCGTAGAGCTGCTGGAACGCTGGCAGGTCGCGGGTGACGATGCGCAGCAGGTAATCCGGGTCGCCGAACAGGCGCTGCGCTTCGAGGATTTGCGGGATCTCCGGCAGGGCGGCTTCGAAATCCTGAACCGCCTGCTGGTGGCCCTCGCGCAAGGTGACGAAGACGATCGCGGCGAAACTCAAACCCAGCTCGGTGGGCGACAGGTACGCGCGGTAGCCCTGGATAACCCCGGACTCTTCCAGCGCCCGCACCCGGCGGTGGCATGGCGACAAGCTCAAGCCGACGCGATCGGCCAGTTCGGTAAGCGATTGCCGACCATCACGTTGCAGCTCGGCAAGAATATTTCGGTCAATGCGGTCCATCTGGAAGGTTCTTCCACTCAACTGGCGAACCGTCAGGATATACGAAAGATAATCCTGACCAAGCTTCCTTATTCTTCTGGTAACCCGGCGAGGCTCACGGCTCGCCTTTCCTATCATAAGAAAAAGCTGGAGCCTCAAATGACTGTCAGTGTGCTGGCCGCGTTCTGGGCGGTGTCGTTGTTGTTCGTGATTACCCCCGGTGTGGACTGGGCCTACGCCATCTCCGCCGGCATTCGCGGGCGCTGGGTGGTGCCGGCGGTGGCGGGTCTGCTCTCCGGGCATTTGCTGGCGACAGTGATCGTCGCGGCGGGGGCCGGTGCCTTGTTGGCGAGCAATCCGCTGGCGCTGTCAGTGATGACCATCGCCGGCGCGCTGTATCTGCTGTGGATGGGCATCAACATGCTGTGGAAACCGTCGACGCCGCAGGCCGGCGAGCAAAAGGCGGACTCCTGGTCGAGCTGGGCGATCAAGGGCTTTTGCGTCAGCGGGCTGAATCCCAAGGTGTTCCTGCTGTTCCTGGCGTTGCTGCCACAGTTCACCGATCCCCTGTCCAACTGGCCGCTGCCCGTGCAGATCATCGCCCTCGGCCTGCTGCACGCCGTGAGTTGCGCAATCATTTACCTGATGGTGGGTTTCGGCGCGCGCAGTGTTCTGCAAACCCGCCCTTCAGCGGCGCGAAACGTCAGCCGGCTATCCGGCGCGGCGATGATCGCCATCGCCGTGGTGCTGTTGTCGGAACGGTTGATGGCCTGACGCGGTTCGCCTGCCTGGAGGGCGCTCAGCCTTCCTTGGACAGCGGCACGTCGGGTCGGGATTTGGGGCCGTTGACGCCCCAGACCAACAGTCCGATGACCGGCACGAACACCACGAAGAGGACCCACATCATCTTGCTTTCGGCCCGCACGGTGCTGCCGATGATGCGCTTGATGGCCCAGATTTCCAGCAGCGCCAGCAGCACCGCCAGGGTGATCCACAAGTAGCCGTGTTCCATAAGACGTCTCCCGTTTGGCTGTTCACGTTAGGCGTGCCAGACGCGTCGGGGTTCATTCGGATTGTTGCCGGCGCGGCTGCACAGCAACGCGACAAGATGTTCAAATGCCATCTTCCCTGTCGCACGGAACCTGCCGATGCCGCACCCCGCCGTGATCTTCGATGCCTTTGGCACCCTGCTGCATATCCGCCGCCCCCGACATCCGTATCGCCGCCTGTTGAAGCTGGGCCAGGCGCAAGGCCGCAAGCCCCTGGCGGATGACACGCGCTGGCTGATGCAGACTCCGTTATCCCTGGAAGAAGCCGCCAACACCCTCGGGATCGACGTCAGCCGTGAACAGCTGAGCGCGCTGCAGCAGTTGCTGAGCGATGAACTGGCCAGCATCGAGGCCTACGCCGATGGAGTGCAGGCTGTCGCGCTGCTGCAGGATCAGGGCATTCGCGTGGCGGTCTGCTCGAACCTCGCCAGCCCTTACTGCGAAGCGGTCCAGCGCCTGTATCCGACGCTGGATGCCTACGCGTTCAGTTGCGAATTGGGCGTGATGAAACCGGACGAGGCGATCTACCAGGCCACCTGCGAACGGCTGGCATCCCTCGGTGAAACCAGCTGGATGGTGGGCGACTCCCAGCGTTGCGACCGGGACGGCCCGCGGGCCTTCGGGCTACGCGGGTTCTTCCTGGACCGCCACCACGACAAGGGTGACTACCGCGAGCTGACCGCTTTCGCCCGGGACGTATTGCACGCCCTCGAGCAGGACGCCCGGTAACAGGCACGTCGGCCTGCGCCCGGGCCGGCTGCCTTCAGAAATTCAGGCAGATCTTGCCGAAGTGCTGGTTGCTCTCCTGATAGCGGAACGCCTCGACGATCTGCTCCAGCTCGAACGCCTTGTCGATCACCGGACGCAGGCCGTTGGCGTCGATGGCGCGGATCATCGCCTGCTGCTGCGCACGACTGCCCACCAGCACGCCCTGCAGGCGGATCTGCCGCACCAGCGCCTGGACCAGCGGCAACTGCCCCGCCACCCCGGTGAGGATGCCGATCAGCGAGATATGCCCGCCGATGCGTACGGCGGTCATCGATTGTTCCAGGGTCGCCGGGCCGCCCACTTCGATCACATGATCGACGCCGCGATTGTCAGTCAGCGCCCGCACCTTCTCGCCCCAGTTCGGCGTGCTGCGGTAGTTGATGACCTCGTCGGCGCCAAGGGCCCTGAGGCGCTCCAGCTTTTCGTCGCTGGACGAGGTGGCGATCACCGTCGCGCCGGCCAGCTTGGCGAACTGCAGGGCGAAGATCGACACCCCGCCCGTGCCTTGCACCAGCACCGTGTCGCCCGGTTTGAGGGAATCATCGGCCATCAGCGCGCGCCAGGCGGTCAGGCCGGCGGTGGTCAGGGTCGAGGCCTCGGCGTGGCTGAAGCCTTTGGGCGCGCGGGTGAACGAGGTCGCCCGCGCGGTCACCACTTCCCGCGCATAGCCGTCGATGCCGTCGCCCGGCACCGTGGCGAAACCTTCCACCAGCGGCTCGCCATCCAGCCAGTCGGGGAAGAAGGTGCTGACCACCGAATCGCCCACGGCAAACTCGCTGACACCCGCGCCCACCGCGATCACCTCGCCGGCGCCGTCGGCCATGGGAATGCGCGGCGCGGTCGGGCCCCACGCGCCGCTGACCACTGCGAAGTCGTGGTAGTTGAGGGAGTTGGCGTGCAGGCGCACGGTGATCTCGCCCGCTGCCGGGGCTGCGGCGTCGCTGTTGCCGACGCCGACCTTGTCGTAACCACCGCCGGGTTGAACGTAAATGGCCTTGCTCATGAGTTCTCCTGAATCGAGTCGATGCGAAGGAACAGTCAAGCAGTCTTGGCCCGAGTACGACCGGGGTCAAGCGCGCCCGCTTGCAGAATCGACCAACAGACCACAATATTGCGACTAATTATCAATTACCTCTCTCCTTCGCCATGTCCACTTCCGAACACGCCGCCCTGCATGCCCTCTACAGCGAACACAATGGCTGGTTGAAAAACTGGCTCCGCGCCCGCCTGGGCAATGCCAGCGATGCCGCCGACCTGGCGCAGGACACCTTCATCCGCGTGCTCAACGCACGCAATGCCCAGAGCATCCGCGAGCCGCGCAGTTACCTCGGCTCCATCGCCCACGCCCTGATGATCGACAAGTTTCGCCGACGCGCCGTCGAACAGGCGTACCTCGCCGAGCTGGCGGCGCGGCCGGAACGGGTGGTCGAATCGCCGGAAACCCGCGTGCTGATCCTGGAAACCCTGGTGGCGGTGGACACCCTGCTGGACGGCCTCGGCGAGCGCACCCGGCGGATTTTCCTCGCAGTGCAGCTCGAAGGCCTGAGCTACAGCGCCGCCGCCGAGCGCGTCGGGGTGTCGCTGAACACCGTGAAGAAACATCTGGCCCGCGCCATGACCCACTGCCTGCTGCTCACGGACGACTGACATGGCCCCGCCACTGGAACTGCACACCCTCGAAGCCGCCGCCAACTGGTACGTGCGGCTCAACGCCGGGACGCCCAACGACGCCTTGCTCAGTTCCTGGCAGGACTGGCTGGGACAGAACCCGGCCAACGCTCGCGCCTGGGCGCGGGTGGAAAAGGTCCAGGCGCAGATGGGTCGATTGCCGGTAGAAGTCGCCTTGCCGACCCTCGCCGGCGTGCGCGCCCGCCGCCGTGCGGTGCTCAAGACCCTGGCGTTGCTGTTGGCCGCCGGTGCCAGTGGCTGGGTCGCGCACGACAGCGCTCCCGCCCAGGCCCTGTTTGCCGGCGTGCGCACCGGCAAGGGCGAGCGGCGGCGGATCGAACTGGCCGACGGCAGCCAGTTGCAGGTCAACACCGACAGCGCGCTGGACATCGACTACGACGACCAACAGCGCCTGCTGCGCCTGCACCGCGGCGAAATCAGCGTGCAGACCGCCAGCGATCCACGCGGCCGACCGTTCATCGTGCAGACCGCCGAAGGCCGTGTTCTCGCCCTCGGCACCCGCTTCTGCGTGCGCAGCGATGATGGCGTCAGCCGGGTCAGCGTGCAGCAGCATGCGGTGGAAATCCGCACCCATGGTCAACCGCAACAAGCCCTGCGTCTGGACGCCGGACAGAGCGTGCGTTTCGACCATCAGTACATGGCCCTGGTGAGCGCCGCCGCGCCGGGGGCCGACGCCTGGACCCAGGGCATGCTCACGGTGATCGAGTGGCGCCTGGCCGACTTCGTCGCCGAACTGCGCCGCTACCGGTCCGGCGTGGTGCGCTGCGCCGAGGCGGTGGCGGACCTGCGCCTGTCCGGCGCCTTCCCCGTCGATGACACCGACACCCTGCTGGAAAACCTCGGTGCGGCGCTGCCGGTCAAGGTGCGTTACCTGACCCGCTACTGGATCAGCATCGAAGCCGCCTGAAAAATAAATTTGCTGCGGGGGTGGCCATTTTTCGTCGGTAGCACGGCTACGGAATAACGGGCGCTTCGCGAGCAAGCTCGCTCCTACAGGATTTTGCGCAATCCGTTGTAGGAGCGAGCTTGCTCGCGATGGCC